>DIUZ01000001.1 GCA_002423205.1 Micavibrio sp. UBA6145
CATTTGGAATGGCATCAGGCAAATCGCTGGCGACAAGCCCCGCCCCCAGCGCCTTCCCCGCACTGCCATGGATCCATACACCCGCGCACGCGGCGTCAAACGCGGGCATCTTTTGCGCCAGCAAACCGCCGATAATACCGGCCAGTACATCGCCCGTACCCGCACTGGCCAGGTATGGGCTGGCCACCGTATTTTCCACGCTGCGCGTGCCGTCTGTGATGATCGTCCGCTCGCCCTTCAGCACCACGATGCATCCGGCCCTGAGGGCCGCGTCCTGCGGACTGATATCCCCGAACAGTTTTTTGAATTCTCCCGTATGGGGCGTCAGGACATCACCCGCGCGCAGATAAGACATATCCGGCAAATGGTTCAGCCCGTCCGCATCCAGCACCATGGCCTGCGGCCCCCTTGCCGCCAGCCACGCCTTTACGCCCGCCGCATCAGGTCCAAAACCCGGCCCCAGCACAAGCACATTGCGCCGCGGGTCCTGTAATTGGCGCGCGCGGTCGGTGCTTTCGTCCTCGACCATGATATGTGCAGGCATGGCCGCGCGGTAAATCGGCGTGATATCGGCGGGTGCGATCACCGTGGTCAGGCCCGCGCCTATACGTGCGGCCGCCTCAGCGACAAGGCGTGCCGCCCCTGTCAGGCGCGTGCCGCCAATGACAATGCACCACCCGCGGTCATATTTGTGCCCACCGGCGGAAGGCCGCGGCAGAGTGCTTTTCCAAAGGTCAGGTAAATTCGTTTGCAAGAAAGCTCCTCAATCTCTTGACCTGTTTAGCACGAAGCGCGTAGAACATCGCCAGCAGAGGTTTTGGTAAGCAAAACCGACCTGCGTAATAGTCTAAATGTGGCGATCGTAGCTCAGTTGGTAGAGCACCGGTTTGTGGTACCGGTTGTCGCGGGTTCAAGCCCCGTCGGTCGCCCCATCTTCNNGCAGCCCATGCGCTTCGCGCATATCTCGCAATGCACAAAAGGCGCTTGCGACATTGCGCCGCGGTGCGACACACTGCCTTTTTCTGCAATGTACTGCCTGTCCGCCCGGACGAATTTAAGAAAACCAAAACGGCTGCGCATTGGACCCAATGCCGGCCACCACTGAAGGGAATAGTTTTCATGTCTGATATTTTCGCCAAAGCCAAAACACCTGCTGCCGTCGTCAAGGTCCTGATGGACAATGACGTGCAGTTCGTCGATTTCTGGCTGGTCGATCCGCGCGGCAAATCGCATTACCTGACCCACGACATCACGACGATCACCGCTGAATTCCTGGCCGAAGGTCTGTACATGGACGGATCAAGCATCGCCGGCTGGAAAGAAATCCACCAGTCCGACATGCTGCTCAAACCCGACATGAACAAAGTCACGATGAACCCGTTCACGGCGCAGCCGACGGCCATCATCTTCTGTGACGTTCTGGAACCGGACACGAAAAAACCGTACAACCGCGACCCGCGCTCCATCGCCAAGGCTGCTGAAGCATACGCGAAAAAAGCCACCAAGGCTGACGCCGTTTACTTCGGTCCCGAAGCTGAATTCTTCGTCTTCGAAGATGTGAAATTCAAATCCTCCATGTTCGAACAATCCTATTCCCTGAACCACAGCGAGCTGCCGACCAACTCGAACGCGTCCTACCCGGATGGCAACCTCGGTCACCGTCCGCGCGTCAAGGGCGGCTACTTCCCGACTGCACCGGTCGATTCATGCCAGGATCTGCGTTCGGATATGCTCACCGCGCTGAAAGCCATGGGCGTGCCGGTCGAAAAACACCACCATGAAGTGGCCTCGGCCCAGCATGAACTCGGCATCAAGTTCTCGACCCTCGTCGATTGCGCCGACAACATGCAGCTCTACAAATTCGGCGTTCTGAACACCGCGCATGCTTACGGCCAGACGGCAACCTTCATGCCGAAACCGGTCTTCGGTGACAACGGTTCGGGCATGCACTGCCACCAGTCGATGTTCTCGGGCAAAACCCCGCTGTTTGCCGGCAACAAATACGCTGGCCTGTCTGATCTCGCCCTGTACTACATCGGCGGTATCATCAAGCACGCCAAAGCCATCAACGCCTTCACCAACCCGACCACCAACTCGTACAAGCGTCTGGTCCCGGGTTACGAAGCACCGGTGCTGCTGGCATATTCCGGCCGTAACCGCTCGGCATCGTGCCGCATCCCGCATGCGACATCGCCGAAAGCCAAGCGCGTTGAAGTCCGTTTCCCGGACCCGACCGCTAACCCGTATCTCGGCTTCGCCGCGATGCTGATGGCTGGTATCGACGGTATCAAAAACAAAATCCACCCGGGCGAACCGATGGATAAAAACCTCTACACCCTGCCCGAAAAAGAACTGGCAAAAATCCCGACCGTCTGCGGCTCGCTTCGTGAAGCGCTGCAATCGCTCGAGAAGGACCACCAGTTCCTGCTCCAGGGCGGCGTCTTCTCCGAAGACATGATCCAGGGCTATATCGAACTGAAGATGGAAGAAGTCCTGCGCTTCGAAACGACCCCGCACCCGATCGAATTCGAGATGTATTACTCCTCGTAAGTCTCAGGGACTTTAGAAAATCCAGCGAAACGGCCCCTTTTGGGGCCGTTTTTGTTAAAAATTGCAAACCGCTGCCAGACGCTGTTATGGTCCGCGTCCCATGGCACTCCGCGATTTGTCCGCCGCTGCATTTGAAAATGTTTACGACCGCGTCATCATCGGCGCCGGCCTCTCAGGGATTTTTACCGCTTACGAAATCCTGCGCACTGCACGCGAAGCCAACAAATCTGTCAGCGTTGCGCTGGTCGCTGAAAAAATCAACGCGCCCACCCCCGCCGGTTCGCATATTGTCTACGGTCTCGACGGCATGTTCGAAACCAAAGTACCCAATCACAAAAAAATCAACGAGATGATGCGCGAAAGCATCCACGCGCTGGAAGACACCATTCTTGCCGAGAGCATCGATTGCAGCCTGAGCATGGTTTACGAATACAAGGCGCAGAAAATGAGCGAAGTCTCCGCCATGTTCCAGTCGTTGATGGGTACCAATATTTACGACCCCCGCGAAGTAACCGCTAACTATGCACAACAGATTCTCCGCCTGCCCCGTCATCCGCACAGCCTGATCACCAACGCCATCGGCCAGGTGAATATGCCCGCGCTTTTAAATGGGCTTGTCGAATCCATCCGCAATATGGGTGGCCATGTCATGCTGGAAACCGCGTACGAAAATCATGCACGCAACAACGGCACCGTTCAGATCAACACCGACAAGGGCGTGATTGAATCCCGCAATGCACCGCTGATTGCAACCGGTCCCACGCATTTGCAGACAATGCCGGGCTTTACCGTGAAAACCGATGTCATCTTCACTATGGCCATGGTGTTCGGCCCGATAAAACCTGAAGACCGCAAAAAATATTTCAACACCGAGAAAGCCATCGCATTCTGCGACTCCAATCTTTCCGGTGATGTCCTGTGGGGCGGCATTGATGACAAGGGCCGCCTGACTTTGGGACGCGGCGACCTTGAAAGCCCAAACGGTGCCGCTGCACTGGAAGCTGACATTCGACGCCAGGTCGAAGACTATTTTCCCGGTCTTGCCGCCAAATATAAACCCGAAGTAATTCTCAAGCCGATGCTCTGCACGGCAAACCAAATGCCCGTTGTCGGCCGGATGCAGGGCTACGACGTCATGGGCGGCTGGGGTGGCCGCGGCATTGTCGGCGGGTATATGGCCGCCCGCGCCTATGCCCAGATGGTCGTAAACAAAGACGACAAGGTTTTGCAACTGTTTGAAGCCATGCAGCCCGGCGCATTTAAGGGCGCCCCATCCCGCATGCTCGGCTTTGAAAACAGGCAGCCTGCTGTATAATTTTACATAAATAAAAAATTGTGGTAAGTTGTCCGTCTTCCAATAGCAAAGGAACGACAATGAACACCGCCACGCTTGCTTTCAAAAACGCTGTTCAATGGCTGGCGCATACGCCGAATGCCACCTCGTCCTTTAACCGCGCCGGCCTGTTTGTCGAAAGCGCCATCAATCTTACGTCAACCGCCGTGTCTTTTGCCGCCAGCACCCTCATGGGTAACCCCGGCCTTGCCGCCGGTGCGGAACTGAGCAAAGCCGCCAGCAAGCTTGCCGCAGGCGCCGCGCATTGGAGCGTGGATAAACTGAACACAGCCCTGCATAACGAACCCAAGCTGGCCAAGCCCCGCCCCACCTTCGCGCCCGCCTACCGCCCTATGGTTTTGGCTTAACAAATTGTCTGTGCTAAAAGATAGTCATGACCATGTTTCCTGAAGACCTTGCCGACGGGTTTCGTCTGTTTCATGCAACCGACTATGCCCGCAATCTGAACCATTACCGCCAGCTGGCCGAACAGGGTCAGGCACCGCGCGTCATGCTCATCGCATGCGCGGATTCTCGCGTATCGCCGGGGTCGATCTTCAAAGCCAAGATTGGTGAAATTTTTACCGTGCGCAACGTCGCCAACCTGGTGCCGCCCTATGAGACCACAGGCAAATACCACGGCGTGTCCGCCGCGCTGCAATTCGCGGTGACGTCACTGAAGGTCCAGCACATCATCGTCATGGGCCACTCGCAATGCGGCGGCATCAAATCCTGCCTGCACGGCGCTCACATGCCATCCAGCGATTTCGTATCAAACTGGATGTCCCTGCTGGATGAAACTCGCGCTGAATTGCTGGCCAAAAACCCGCGTCCTGAACTGGCCCCTGCCATGCTGGAACGGGCAGGCATCAAGACATCACTCGCCAATCTGCGGTCATTCCCGGATGTCAAAAAGCGCGAAGATGACGGCGACCTGCAACTGCACGGCGCACATTTCAACATTGGCACCGGTATGCTCTCGGTTCTGAATGAGGAAACCGGGCAGTTTGATCCGCTGTTACTGGATCGATTTGAGGATGATTTCAAACGCACGGGTATTGGTTGACCACGAATACATGTCCGTATTGCGTGACGGCGTGAACAATTCCGCGACATAAGTCTTGGCGTCCGGCCCGGTACTGGTGAATACCGCAATCCACAATTCCTTGGTCACGGGTGCCTTCTGGTCCGTATCGTACTGGGTCAGGCGTTCGCGCAGATTATAGACATTCATGGTCGAAAACGTGACCGGCACGTTAAGCGCCGGCTTACGGCTTTCAAGCGATTCATCAATGATAAATCCCTTGGTCTCATACATCTTGCGGATGCCCCTTAAAACCGGCGGGATGCTCACGTTGAATGTCTGCATGACGGCCGTGTCCTTCAGTGAACGCGTGCTGATCACGGTCAGGCGCACATTGCCGCTCAACTGGTTGCCACGGTCCTTGGATGCCAGTTTCTGGACAACCATGTTGTCCGACGGAATCTCTTCGCCCTCAAACACCCATGACGCCGGGTAATAGAAACGGACTGATTTAAAATATGTGCGCTCGGTACGCTTTTCGATCGCTTCGGTGGAATCCTTCAAAAACTTGAATGATCTGACCGCAAAAGTCTGGGCATCGCGCATCGTGTCCCATGCCGACACCGGCACTGCGTATTCCGCCAGATAGGCGTCGGGACCGATGATTCGCATCATCGAGCGGACAACAAAGGAATCGTTGTGTTCGTCGATCAGCACATACATGGCCTCGACATTGCGGTCATCAATCTCGCGCATGGACCGCAACGTGTAATTTGAGCGCAGGAGATGCGAGATCAGCTCAAGCTTGGCCGTGTTTTCCCGCGGCAATTGCATACGCTTGTAAGAGAAATAGGGGCGCACATCGCCAATAGCCGGACCGTCAAAACGGGCAATTTCACCGTAATCCTGGCCAATGGCCACCCGCTCCATCCAGCTTTTGGGCAGGGACAGCTTGAACGAGCCGTTGGGGATATTCGGGAAATCCTTGGTCACGCTATCCGTGGCCTTGGCATAGGCGGTCAGGTCGAAATCCTTGCTGAGATCCGGCAAAGGATGCAGCTCTTCCGCCCGGACAGGTGCCGCGAGCAGAAATAAAATCAACAGGATACGTACAACTAAAAACAAAGGTTTCCCTTGCGTTTACAATGCGAACCTGAGTATGAGGATGCTATAGAACTATGGCAAGACCAAGGTTGTATGAGCAAAGACCTCTTTTCCACCGCCCAGAAGAAAAAAGCTGAAAAGCCCAATCACGATGCCTATACGGCTGACAGTATTGAGGTTCTGGAAGGCCTTGAACCCGTNNCTTGTGGCGGAGATTCTCGACAACTCCATGGACGAAGCCGTCGCCGGCCACGCCACCCGCATCGAAGTTGCCCTCAACAAGGACGGCTCGGTTACCATCGCCGATAACGGCCGCGGCATCCCCGTCGACAATCACCCGAAATACCCGGGCAAGTCCGCGCTGGAAGTCATCCTGACCACCCTGCACTCCGGCGGTAAATTCAACGCCGGTGCCTACCAGACCTCCGGCGGTCTGCACGGTGTCGGTTCATCCGTCGTCAACGCCCTGTCCGACAAAATGATTGTCGAGGTTGCACGCGACAAAAAACTCTACCGACAGGAATATTCACGCGGCCTGCCCCAGACAAAACTGGTCACAGTCGGGCCCGCATCGCATCGCGGCACGAAAATCATTTTTCATCCCGACGCCGATATCTTTGGCGACGCCGAACTGAAACCCGCCACCCTGTACCGCATGTGCCGGTCCAAGGCGTATCTGTTCCGCGGCGTTGAAATCAAATGGCACACGGAAATAGACGCCGAAGGCATTCCTGCCAATGACAGTTTTAAATTCCCTGGCGGTCTTGGCGATTACCTGAAATCCGAACTCTCCAGCCGCCCGCTGGTGACGCCGCACATCTTTGCCGATCTGGTCGAACAAAAAGGATCCCGCGTCGAATTCGCCGTCGCCTGGCCGTCCGATTACGGCGACGGTTTCGTACATTCGTATTGCAACACCATTCCGACCCCGCAGGGCGGCACGCACGAGGCAGGTCTTCGCACCGCGCTAGTCCGCTCGCTGAAGGACTACGCAACCCTGATCAATTTCAACGCCAAACAACTGGCAATGATCACGACCGAAGACGTGATGGAAGGCGCATGCGTGCTTCTGTCCGTTTTCATCACCGATCCGCAATTTCAGGGCCAGACCAAGGACAAGCTCGCAACGCCGTCCGCCGAGCGCATGGTCCAGTCGATCGTCAAAGACCGCTTTGATCACTTCCTGACCGGTGACCCGGCATCCGCCAAAGGCCTGCTCAGCGCCGTTGTCGAACGCGCCGAACACCGCCTGCGCCGCAGGGAAGACAAGGACCTTCTGCGCAAATCCGCCACGCGCAAACTGCGCCTCCCCGGCAAGCTTGCTGACTGTTCACGCCAGGCCGCCGCAGGCACTGAAATTTTCATCGTCGAAGGTGACTCGGCCGGCGGCTCCGCCANNCAGGGCCGCAACCGCGAGACGCAGGCGATCCTGCCGCTGCGTGGCAAGATCCTCAATGTTGTCTCGGCCAGCCGCGACAAGATCCGCGACAACCAGGAAATCCAGGACCTGATGCAGGCGATGGGCGTTGCCACCGGCAACGGCTTCAAAATTTCAGATCTGCGCTACGAACGCGTCATCATCATGACCGATGCCGACGTGGACGGCGCGCATATCTCGTCCCTGCTCATCTCGTTCTTTTACACGCAGATGCCTGGCCTGATTGATTCAGGCGCTCTCTACATCGCGTTGCCGCCGCTCTACCGCCTGTCCGCCGGCGGCGTCACCGAGTATGCACGCGACGATGCGCACAAAGAAGAATTGATGAAGACGACCTTCAAGGGGCGTACGAAAGTCGACGTCTCGCGCTTCAAGGGTCTTGGCGAAATGCCGGCGGCCCAGTTGAAAGAAACCACCATGAACCCGAAGACACGCACACTTCTGCGCGTCACGCTGCCGATCGCCGCCGCTGTCGCGGAATCCATCACCACCGCAGGCTACACCGGTACCAGTGCCCCGACACTGACCACCAGTATCGATCCGCGCCGTGCGGTTGACGACCTGATCGAAAGCCTGATGGGTAAAAATGCCGATGCCCGCTTTAATTTCATTCAGGCCAATGCCCTGAACGTTACCGAGCTGGATATTTGACATAATTAGTAAGCTTTACTAATATAACCCAAAACATATATTGGGGATGATATGACCAAGGCGACAAACCAGATGAAATTCAAGGCCGCAGCCCTCGCGCTGACCGTGCTGTCCCTCGCCCCGGGCGCGGCGCAGGCACAGCAGACCCCGTCCTATGGCCCTCATGTACAGGTCCAGCCGCAACAGCCGCCTGTATACATCCCCTATGACCAGCTGCAGCGTCGGTACCCGCAGCAGCAACAACCCGGCTACCCCGGCTATTATCCGCAACAGCCTGGTTACGGCGTGCCGCAAGGCCCCGTCTACGCCACCAATGAAGACGCCCTTCTGGGTAATTGCGGTGTCATTTACAACAATGGCAGCATTGTGAACTACGAATGTTCGGTGGGTGCCGCCATGCAACTGCCCCCCGCCGATACCAGCGGCCCCGTTTGCCAGATCACACGTGGCTCGCGCGCCCGCGACTTTTTCGTGCAATACGCCTGCCAGCAATATCCCGGCGCTACCCGCAACGGCTACAACCCGCGCCGTGATGATACGCGAGACGACTATTACCGCCGCGATAACGGCCGCAACGAGCGCCGCGGACCGGGCTTCAATAACTGACCGCCAAAGACCAGCGGCACCGAAATATTTGACATTATGTTAAATAAACATTAATATGACCCCGTACACACACAGGGAACAACATGGCTAACAATTTGAAAAACAATGTAATTCAAGCGTCCCGCCTGTTTGGCACACTCGCTATTGCTGCCGCCGTAACCGGCTGCGCGACGACGCAAGGCCCCGGTGCCGGTAGTATTGATTACAACGCAGCCTCACCCGCTTACAGCAGCATCGAAAACCAGCGCTTTCCCGGCCCGGCCCAACCGCAGCCTTATGGCCGTGGCACCTATCGCCAGCAATGGACCAACTATACGGTCGTTGATCCGCGCACCGGCAACACGATGAGCTTCCCCGGCTGCTACAACATCATCCGCGAAAATTACATCGACGCTGACGGCACCGTAAAAATCCGTGACCGCTTCCTGAGCCTGGCCGCCGGCAAAAACGAAACCATGTGTAAACTGACCAACCCGCTGTCCGGCGTTATCGGCGAATTGCCGCCCGCCACACCGCAACGCCGTTACGGTTACTAAGGATCCACCCCATGCGCCACAACACCAAAGCAGTCATCGCTCTCAGCTTCGCTTCTGCCGTCCTTGCCGGCTGCGCCAATAATCCCGATGCCCGTTACGCCAATGCGAACGGCGATATCTATGCCGCGCACCCCGGCGTCAACGCCACGGTCGGCGCGCCACTGCCCACGTCACGCAGCACTGGTCTGGTGACCAAGGGCCAGGAAGTGCGCTACCGCATTAAAAACACCGCTGGCGTGGTTGTCTCTGATTACGTGCACACCATCATTCCAGCAATCCGCCCGTCCAATGAAAGACCGCGCCCGCTGGGTTTCTGCTTTAATGAAATCCCGATCACCCGCCCCGGCTATAATGCGGCAACGGGCAATCATGACGGCGTAAATCTTCTCGTAGGCGTCACGACGCGCCCGGCCTATTGCACCGGTGGCGATCCATACAGCTATGCCCAGAATTCGTTCTCACCCTACGGCCCACCGATCTACAATCCGCAGACCGGCAGCTATATCGGCGCATCACGCGATTTCGCGCCGCGCTAAATCACACTGGTTTAAAAGAAATCAGATATCGTCGTCTTCGGGGGCATCGCCTTTGGACTTGTAAGCCTTGGTTGCATACTCCCCAAGGTTTTTCAGACCAACACGCATCATGACGGTCGTATCCTGCACACCCGACGTTTCATCCGCCAGGTAACGATCCGCCGTCAGCGAAACGTCATAGCATTCATGCGTGTAATTGACCGTGAAGATCGAACGGCGCAGGCCGCGTTCCGTCTCAACATTCGACAGATCGTAAATCGCATCACCGCGCAGCGACCACGCATCGCTCAGCAATACCGTTGAACCAAGGCGCACCTGTTCGCGGCTGTTCGGGTATTCCGTCCCTCGCGCGCCGGCGGCATAAAGATAATAACCATCAAGCGCAACATCGCCCCATTGGGTCTGCGCATACAATTCATGACGCTCCGACGCCAGCGTGTCTGAATCCACCTGGAAACGATACGACAGGTCGTGCTTGCCGTTGTCAAACGACGCGCCCACGGCACCGACATAATCGCTGGAACGCTCCTCAAGACCTGAACCGTTCGGAAAATCGTTTTCGTTATTATCAAAGAAATTATAGCTCTGCCCCAGGAACGATGTCAGACGTCCGCCCGAGTAATTATAAAGGCCGGCCTTCAGGCCATATGCCACGTGCGACTGGTCTTCGACGCGGTCCAGACCAGTAAAGCGGTTGCCATCCAGAATGTTGGTGGCATCCAGTTGCACGTCTTGTGAATCTTCGTTGGGTATCTTGATGGAATTGCTGACATCAGGCGCGGCATACACAGTGGCGACCGGCTCAAGCTTGATCTGGTACTTGTCAAAGCTGGACTTCATCGGGTACGAGGCCGTCAGCTGCACATTGGGAATGAAACGCCCCAACTGCTGATTTTCATCGTAAGCCGCATTCATCGAATGCGCGACCGAATTGGTCACGACATAACCGTCCACGCGCGCGCCGACTTCGGAATCCAGCACCAGCCCTAGCGGCGCAATATCGCGGCGGCCCCATGACGCACGGCTGCTGGCGCGCCACATATCCTGGCCGTTGCCATCACGCGCAAGGGACAGGATCGACGCATCAACATCCCAGCGTCCGCCCAGAAGACCGTTCGGATTACCCAGCCATTCGCCTTCCGCATAGGGAAGAATATTCGGCTGGTCCACCTTGGTGGTACGCAGATCCTGGAAAGCCTCGGCCTTTATAATAGCGTAATCGCGGTCTTCAAAACGCTCGGCATAGATGTCGTTATCAAGGATGTAGTCATCCGAGAACGCATACTGACGCAGATATTGCTCATCCGTCGTCAGATTGATATCAGCACGTGCACGCCAGTTACGATTGATGTCCCAGCCACCTTTACCGAAGATGTGGCCGCGCACTTCGTCATCTTTACTGACAGCGGCACCGGCAACGGAATCCGTACGACCCGAGCTTGTGATCGACGCATCACTTTCGAAATAAGCGTTTTCCCAGCGTTTGCGGAATTCATTGCGCAGAAGCGCATTTTGTTTGGTCGTCGGCATGACGGTGAACGTCGTGTCCGTGGACGGTGAAATCGCCCAGTAATACGGCTGCGCAAGGAAACCGCCCAGTTCGCTGTTGTAACCGAAAGATGGTGTCAGAAGACCCGACTTCTGCTCAATCGAGCCGTCCGGGTGTGAAAAATACGGCGTGTAAAACACCGGCACCGGCCCTGCCTGCAACCATGCATGGCGGTACACGACGCGGTGCTCATCCTTGCGTAATTCGACTTCCTTGGCATGCAACTGCCACGGGGGGCGCTTGGTCGGATCTTCTGCGCACGCGACGCACGCGGTATAAGTCGCGTCCTTCATGCGGTAGCGCATTTCAGATTCTTTTTCGCCCTGCCTGGCCCAGATGCGGGACCCGTCAGCCAGCGTCGTAAACAGACTGTTGACCAGCCCGCGGCGCATTTTGTCAGACAATTCGACCGACTGCGCATTGTGCACATCGCCGGATACATCGCGAATGACAACATTGCCTTCGGCAGATGCGAAATCGTCTTTCAGATTATAGACAACCTTGTCCGCCCGAAGCGTGCGTCCTTCCTGAACCAGCTCGACATTTCCCTTCAGGGTCACGATACGGCTGACCTGGTCGTAATCAACCGCGTCAGCCGCGTAATCAACCGGCGATGGCTGTTGTTTCTGAGATGCGGCGGGCGCAGCGGGCGCAGTCGTCGGAACCGACGGTTTTTCTGCGGGCATGACGGCCTGCACCGGTGGCTTATTGGTTTTGGTATAGGGCGGCTGCGTCGGTATGGCAGCAGGTGCGTTTTGTGCGGCGCTCTGCGCCTGCGCGACGACGATATCTTCGTCTGTCGGGTTGGCCATCAGCACCGATTCCGGATCGTAATTACCCGCGCGCGCGCCGGCGTTCAGTGCCATCGCGCTGCCCGAAGCCAGTAACATCATGAAAAACAAACGTGAAATGCGCACAGAACCCATCGGCGAATCAGGAATTGACCCAGCAACAAGTCTTACAGCGGGCGACTCACCCGTCAATCCATCAGGATAGGTTTATAAGGGGATATTAACCCTTGCCGCCGCGCATAAAGGACGGCAGATGATCGCCAAATCCCGGTGCGGAATCAGTGGCTTCTGCATCATTGTTGATACGCGGCTGCGGACGGCCCTGCTGCTGGCGGGGCTGTTCAGGCTGACGTTCACGCGGCTGCGCTTTCGGGCGTTCGGTACGCGGCGCACGCTCTGCACGCGGTGCGCGTTCGGCACGGGCCGGACGCTCGCTGCGCTCAGAACGGTCAGCCTGCTCAACAGCCTGACCCTCCATGCGCGGCAATGCCTTGCCGATCATTTTTTCAATGGCCGAAACCAGCTTGTCGTCATCACTCGTGGCCAGCGTAAACGACTGGCCGGTTTTACCCGCGCGGCCTGTACGGCCGATGCGGTGGATATAATCTTCTGCGTTGAACGGCACATCGTAATTGAACACGTGGCTCACGCCTGAAATGTCCAGGCCGCGCGCGGCGACATCGGAACAGATCATGATGGACACTTTACCGTCTTTAAAATCCTGAAGCGTCTGCGTGCGTGCCGATTGCGGCATGTCGCCGTGCAGCGGCGCAGCCGAAACACCCTGTTGCGACAGAAAGCGTGCCAGCGTGCTGACATCTTTTTTGCGATTGCAGAACACGAACGCATTGACCACACCGACGGCTTCGTCGCGGATCAGTTTTAACAGCAGGCGTTCTTTATCGCGATTAGACTTAACCATCACAAGATTTTGCGAAACGTTTTCTGCCGGCGATGATTGCGGCGTCACCGAAACGGTACGCGCATTGCTCATCAGGTTTTTGGCCAGTTTCTCAATCGGCCCCGGCATCGTGGCCGAGAAAAGCAGCGTTTGACGGATCGGCGGCACCATTTTCATGATGCGCTCAATATCCGGAATGAAGCCCATGTCCAGCATACGGTCCGCTTCGTCGATCACCAGAACCTTGATGTCGTTCAGCAACACGTTACCGCGTTCAAACAGGTCAAGCAGACGACCCGGCGTTGCGATCAGAACATCAACACCACGCGCCAGAAGGCTGGTCTGCTGGTCCATGCCGACACCACCGACGATCAGGCATTTGGAGAGCGATGCGTATTTGCCGTATTTGTCGAAGTTTTCTGCAATCTGTGCAGCCAGTTCGCGCGTCGGTGTCAAAATCAATGCGCGGGGCATGCGGGCCTTGGAGACGCCGCCGGCCAGAATTTCAATCATGGGCAAGGTAAAGCTTGCCGTCTTACCGGTGCCGGTACGGGCAATGCCAATCACGTCGCGGGCCTGAAGGATCCACGGGATGGCTTTCTGCTGAATTTCGGTCGGGATCGTGTAGCCGGCTTCGGAAACAGCGCGAAGGAGGTTCTCGGACAGGCCGAGATTTTCAAAGGTATAGTCACTCATTTGCCGGGATCATAACGGTTTCCCCGCAAAGTGCAACTTTTCTAAAGAGGGGCGTTTTAAAGACAAAAAGGGCGGGCTGAAGCCCACCCTGCTTGCCTTGTAATCTAAGGGATTACGCGTTTTAACACGCAATCCTTCAGATTACTCGCCGCGTGAAGGCGACGACGAACGGTCGCTTTCAGACTTGCGCGACGGGTCGCGGTCTGCCTGGTTGCGGTCCTGAGACTGACCAGCTTGGTCCTGGCGTTTCTCTTGGGGATTTGTTTGCTGATTATTCGGCATATAGCCCTCCTAAAGTTACCACCCGAGTGATTTCGGATGCATCAAGTCAACGGGCAAAACCTGAGTCCCGTTCCACCCCAAAAAACCACTTTCTTTGTGCGCTAAAGCGCCACGCATGAGCCGACGCATTTTTTATACGCACGACAACGGCTTACATGAAATGCGTCTGAAATTAAGCCAGGTTAAAAACCATGCATCAATCATCCAGTTAATGGCGGGAATGCCCTATGGAATAAATGGCTTTCATTGCTACATTATATATATGACTGACGACACCATCATCGATGCCTTCCTCAAAACGGCAAAGACCATTGCCGTAATCGGCGCATCCGCCGATCCGTCCCGTTCCAGCAACGGCGTCATGGGCGCATTGCAACGTTCCGGCTATCGCTGCATTCCCGTGAACCCGAATGAGAGCGAGATACTCGGCGAAACCTGCTATCCCGATCTGGCCAGCATCCCCGCCGATATTGATATCGATATTGTCGATGTTTTCCGCCGCGCTGAATTCACGCCCGCCATCGCGCAGGAAGCCGTGGACCGCAGGGCCAAATGCCTGTGGCTGCAACTCGGCGTGGTCAATGACGAAGCCATGAAAATCGCGGGGGATGCGGGTTTATTGACCGTTCAGGACGAATGCCTGGCCGTCGTTGTCAGGACCTTGCGGTAGTATTCAGCCGCTCAAGATAAAGATACACAACCGGTGTAATGAACAGGGTCAGAAGCTGGGACACCAGCAACCCGCCGACCACCGCGATACCCAGCGGCTGACGCAGCTCCGCCCCGGCACCGATGCCGATAGCAATCGGCAGCGTGCCAAAAATGGCCGCCATGGTCGTCATCATGATTGGACGGAAGCGCATCAGGCACGCCTCGTAAATGGCGTCCTCAGGTGATTTTCCTTCCGCCCGCGCGTGAATGGCGAAGTCCACCATCATGATCGCGTTCTTTTTCACGATGCCGATCAGCAACACAATGCCGATGATGGAAATGACGCTGATCTCCATCCCGAACAGCATAAGCGTTAAAATCGCACCCAGCCCTGCCGATGGCAGACCGGACAGAATGGTGATCGGGTGGATGAAACTTTCATACAACATCCCCATGATGATGTAGATGACCAGCACCGCGAACAGCAGCAACAACCCCTGCCCTGCCAGCGAGTCCTGGAACGCCTGCGCCGTGCCCTGGAACGACCCGGTCACATTGGCCGGCATATTCATGGATTTCTGTACGCTCTGGATACGGTTCACCGCATCGCCCAGACTGACTCCCGGCGCAAGATTGAATGATAGCGTCACCGCCGGTAATTGACCCTGGTGACTGATGGTCAGCGCCGCCATGCCGCGTGATATCGTTGCGATGGAATTAATCGGCACGGCCGTGCCGTTTGATCCCGACACATATAATTTGCCGATATCATCGACGGAGCGGCGGAAATCCGGCGCGACTTCAAAAATGACCGGATAATCATTGGCCGCCGTGTAAAGACTTGCCACCTGTTGCGTGCCGTAAGCCCCGAACAACACCTGACGCACATCGTTATACGTGATACCCGCGCGTGCCGCCGCCGCCTGATCCATCGTCACAATCGCCTGCGGGCTGTTGAGCTGGAGATCGGACACAACATCCTGGAACCCGGCTTCCTTAATCAGTTCAGTATTCAGCTTGCGCGACCATTCATATAGATCCTCCAGATTGCTGGATTGTAACGTGTACTGATATTGGCTCTTGGCCGGACGTCCGCCGATCTGGATATTCTGCACCGGCTGGAAATACGCCTTCACACCGGTGATATGCGCAGTGTCCTTACGCAATTGCTGGATAATCTCGCTCACATTCGGGCGATCACCTTCTTTCAGGCCGATATTCAGACGTCCCGCATTCAGCGACCCACCACCCCCACCGCCAAGGGCGGAGAATACATTCTGCACATGCGGGTTCTGCGATACGATACGCGCAACTTCCTGCTGCTTGGCCAGCATCGCCTCATACGATATATCCTGTGCGCCTTCGGTCGAACCGCTGATAAACCCGGTATCTTCCGTCGGGAAGAAACCTTTGGGTGCCACAGCAAATGCAACAATCGTTGCCACCAGAAACCCCAGCGTCACCATCAGAACAACAAAGCGGTGCGCCAGCACAATCTTCAGGCTGCGGTCATATTGGCGCGTCCAGGCATTGAACCATCGTTCCATGGTCTGCGAAAAACGTCCCATTTGCCCGGCGGTATGGGGTTTAAGGATACGCGCGCACATCATCGGCGTCAGCGTCAGCGCCACAAGACCAGATGCCAGAATCGCGATCGAAATCGTAACCGCAAACTCCTGGAACAGACGACCGACCACGCCACCCATGAACAGCACCGGAATAAACACCGCCACCAGCGACAGGGTGATGGATATAATCGTAAAGCTGATTTCCCGCGCACCCTTGATGGCCGCGTCAAACGGCTTTTCACCGTTCTCGATATGCCGGACGATGTTCTCAAGCATGACAATGGCATCATCAACAACGAAGCCCACACACAACGTAATCGCCAGCAGCGAGATATTGTTCAGCGAAAAACCGAACAAAGCCATGCCGCCATACGTGGCCGCAATGGACAATGGCACTGCCAGCGCGGGGATGATGGTCGCGCGGCCCGAATGCAGGAAACAGTAAATAACCGCGACGACCAGCGCGAAGGTGATGAACAGCGTAAACTGCACATCCCAGAGCGAATGGCTGACCGCGACCGAGCGGTCCATCATCGGTGTCAGCTTGATACTGGCGGGCAATTCCGCCTCGAATTCCGGCAGCAGCGCCCGGACCTTTTTAACAACATCGATGGTGTTCGCATCCGGCTGGCGCTGCACCGCGATGACAATCGCGGGCTTGCCGTTCAGGAAGGCCGCCTGGCGCGTATCTTCCACATCGTCGATCACCCGGCCCAGATCGCCCAGTTTGACCGGCGCCCCGTTGCGCCACACGGCGATCAGCTCGCTGAAATCTTTGGCGTCCTTGGGCTGCCCCGCCATCTGGATATTGAACAGCTGCTGCGGCCCGTAAATCGATCCCATGGGCGAATTTGTCGCCGCCGACGCGATAGATTCCTGCAACTCATTAAAACCAAGCTGCTGCGCGGCCAGACGGTTCGGGTCCACCTGAATGCGCACCGCGTATTTCTTCTCGCCGTAAATCTGCGCCTGCGCAACGCCAGGCACGGTCGATATACGTTGCAACATCACGTTGTCGGCAAAATCATTCACCTGCGCCAGCGGCAGGGTTTCCGACGACACCGCAATGAATAACACCGGCGCATCTGCCGGGTTCACTTTGCGGAAACTGGGCGGCGTGGTCATTTCCTGTGGCAGGCGGCGCAGTGTGGCTGAGATCGCCGTCTGAACATCCAGTGCCGCGCCGTCAATCTCGCGGTCCAGGTCAAACTGCAAAATGATATTCACGTTGCCAAGGCGGCTGGTCGAGGTCATCGACGTCACGCCGGCAATCGTCGAAAACTGCCGCTCCAGCGGCGTGGCCACGCTGGATGCCATCGTCTCGGGGCTTGCACCCGGCAGGCTTGCACTGACTGAAATGGTCGGGAAGTCGACACTGGGCAACGCCGCCACCGGCAACGCCTTATACCCCGCAAACCCCGCCACCAGAAGCGCCGCCATCAGCAGCGTTGTGAAGACGGGCCTGCGGATGCAGAATTCTGACAGGTTCATGGCATTTCCGGCTGTTCGGACGGATCTTCGTCGGCGCGTGTCTCGGGACCGGCATTGATAATCACGGGTCCGTTGTCCTTGATGCTCATCATGCCGTCAATGGCCACGTTTTCACCGCCCGACAGACCTTCACCGATCAGCGCCTGACCGTCCTGAATGCGGATGACCTTGACCATGGTCAGACGCGCCACATTCTGGGTGTCGATAACGTAAACAAACGTGTCACCCTTCTGGTCATGCTGGACTGCGACTTCGGGAATGGTCAGTTGCGGCTTATCCTGTCCCAGCGCGATGCTCAGGTTCACAAGCGTACCGGGATAAAGTGTTTCATCCGTATTCTCAAAAATCGCCCGCGCCACATAAGTGCCGCTGGCGATATCGATGGCATTATCAATGTACTGCAATGTGCCCTGAACCGTCTTGCCGCTATTGGTCGTGGCCGTGGCGCGAACCGTACCGCCGCGCATGGCCGCACGTACCGCGTCGACAGAATTTTGTGGCAATGACGCCTGCACCGCGATGGGCATAATCTGATTAATCGTCACAAGCGGGACGGTGTCGTTGGACCGCACGATATTGCCAAGCGTGTAATTGATGGTGCCCGTGCGCCCGTCGATAGGCGCAGTAATGACGGTGTAGCTTTCCTGCGCCTCAAGGCTTTCGACCAGCGCCTGATCGCTTTCAACAAGCGCCTGACCGCTGGCATATTGTGCCTGCGCCACATCCAGACCCGATTTGGATGAAAACCCCTTGCTCACACCCAGTTGCTGGCGGTCCAGTTCTTTTTTCAGCGCCACAAGCTGTGCCTGATCGCCCGCAAGCTTGGCGCGCGCCTGCGACAATGCCGCCGCCACTTCGCGCGCGTCCAGCACGAACAATACCTGCCCCGCCTTCACATCGTCGCCGGCATTGAATTTGACTTCGGTGATCTGCGAATTGATCCGTGCGCTGACGGCCACGCTCTGGTTCGGAATGACATTGCCGACAGATGTCAGCTCAGGCGCAACACTCTTTTGCGCGACCGGCGCAACCCGCACGGACGGCGGCGGAGTCTTGGGACCGCTATCTTTTTTGCCACTGAGAAGCTTTTTAAATCCACCTGCTTTGGCATCGTCCTTTTTCGGTTCTGCCGTTGTAACCGGCGCAGACGCCCCCGACGCCGTTTCAATCTTGTTGAGGTCATTGGGCGAACCATCCGGCATCACCGTCAGGATGCCTGCCACGACAACCAGCCCCAGAGCAAACCCGCCCAGCGCCAGAAGCGGTAAACGCGCATTGCGCTTCAGCCATGATTTGACCTGTTCTGCATCAGTCTTGATCATGCGCTCGCAACTGCCCGTAAATGATGATTATCGTTGAAGAAAATTCGAAATTTAAAGCCTTGCGCAAAACATAGAACGCCCCTCCCGCAAAAACCAGTCTTGTACTGCACCAATTACTCTGCCACAGCGCCGCAAGATTCCTTGTGCAACACCAAAAGGAAATCCCTTCAACTACTCAGTCTATGCATTTGTTTCATATAGAAATTCCTTGATGCGCGCACGCAAAGACAAAAACAGAACATAAGCTGGCTCAAGGGACATTATAACCGCTTGCCAAGACCGATGGCCGTACTAGCTTGAGCGACACAAGTTCTCTCGAAAGGAATACCAATGACCATCAGCATGTATCAGGCCACCATTCCGGCCTTTCTTCACGGCCTCGACAATCTCTCTGCCATTCTTAAAAAAGCGCAGGACGATGCCTCCGCCCGCAATATCGACCCGTCTGTGTTTATAAACGCGCGCCTTGCGCCTGATATGTTCCCACTGAACCGCCAGCTCCAGATCGCAACCGACATCGTCAAGGCATGCCCCGCGCGCCTGTCCGGCACTGAAGTGCCGTCATTTCCGGATACCGAAACTACGTTTGATGAATTGCAGACGCGCATTGCCAAAACCATCACCTTCCTGAAAAGTTTTTCCGCCGACCAGTTGGAAGGCACACAGGATAAAACAATCAAATTCGGCCGCCGTACCGGCCCGGACTGGGAATTCAGCGGCACTGACTACGTGACCCAGTTCGTCCTGCCAAATTTTTATTTCCACATCACCACGGTCTACGCCATCCTGCGTCATAACGGCGTGCCACTGGGCAAGAAAGACTTCCTGGGTTTGTAATCGACTGGTAAAATCGCGGGCATGAGCAACGCGCATGCCCGCCTTTCAGATGCCGCCGCCCTGCAAACGCAGGGCGATCTGGGCCGTGCAAGAACGCTATGCCTTGAGCTGCTGACGGACAACAACATCCGGACAAACGTGCTGTTTCTCCTCAGCATCATCGAAACACAGGCGGAAAATTACACGCTCGCATTGCAATATATTGATGACGCCATCGCCCGAACAAACCCTACACCGGGCGCACTGAACAACCGCGGCGCCATCCTGCGCGCGCTTGGCCGTCATGATGATGCGCTGGCCACCTATGACCGCGCCCTCACACTTGACCCAAAAAATGCCGATGTATTATCCAACCGCGCCAATGTCCTGTTTGACATGGGTCGCCCAGACGACGCACTGGCATGCCTTGATGCCGCAATTGCCGCGCACCCAGCCCTGGCCAATGCCATGGCAAGCAAGGCCAACATCCTTTTCAAACTACGGCGCTATGACGATGCGCGCGCCGCGAACGAACAGGTTTTAAAGATCGACCCGGACAATTCCCGCGCATGGTTTGGCCTTGGCACGCTGCTGGCTGAATTCGGCGATTACGACCAGGCCATTGCCCATTACAACCGCGCGCTTGCATCATGGCCTGAAAACCCGGATGCGCAATTCAACCGTTCGCTTTGCCTGTTACGCAAGGGCGATTTCGCCCGCGGCCTTCCGGGATATGAATACCGCTGGAAAAAGAAAAATTTCACATCTGCGCCGCGCAAATTTGACCAACCGCTCTGGGACGGCACGCAGGATCTGCGCGGCAAAACCATCCTGCTTCACGCCGAACAGGGATACGGCGACACCATCCAGTTCCTGCGCTACATCCCGCATATTTCTGCGGGTCGGATCATCCTCGAAGTGCAGGAACCGCTCCTGCGCCTGACGCAGAAAAATTTCCCGGACATCACCGTGATCGCGCAGGGCCAAACCATTCCCACGTTCGATTACCACTGCCCGCTAATGTCGCTGATGCTGGCCATGGGTGCAGATATCGCCAACGAACCGTATCTGAAAGCCGCAGCCCGCACCCTGCCCTTCACATCAAAAAAACCGCGTATTGGCGTCGCATGGTCGGGCCGCCCCACGCATCGCAACGACATCAATCGTTCGATCCCACTGGAAACATTCACATCGATTTTTTCAGACGATTATGAATTCACCAGCCTGCAAAAAGATCAGCCACTACCGAAAACCGCGCAAATCCAGATCAATGACTTCGTCGACACCGCCGAAATCATTATGGCGCTCGATCTTGTGATTACCGTCGATACATCTGTGGCCCATCTTGCCGGCGCACTGGGCAAACCCGTCTGGGTACTCATCCCCGCCGTGCCGGACTGGCGCTGGCTGCTGGATCGCGCGGACACGCCCTGGTACCCAACGATGCGCCTGTACCGCCAACCCAGCCTGGGTGACTGGGCCACGCCATTGGCCGCCGTAAGGGCGGATCTGGCTAAACTGTAATCATTTGGAGAAAATGGCGTTCCCTACGGGATTCGAACCCGTGTTACATCCGTGAAAGGGACGTGTCCTAGGCCTCTAGACGAAGGGAACGTACAAGCGAGGCGTCACTGAAGACGGGCGATGTTTACCGGCCCCGTCCCCAAAAATCAAGTGATTTTAAAGCACTGAAACCACGAACCCTTCGCAACTGTCCGTATCTCCATGAGCATCCCCACAGGCCCCCATATCCAGCCCCATGGCAAAAAAGGCGTTTTTACCCGCTTTGCCGAGAAAACCGCCTGTTACACGGGGCACCCGGCGGTATTCTCTTGCTCACTTTTGGCAGGAGCAAGCACGGCCACACGCGACCCGGAAGGGATGTCCGAACGCGAATTGACCAGTATCCGCAATGAATACGAGCAGATAGCCCGTGACGCCCGCCACGAAATGCGCGGGAACCCCAAAAATCCAGCCGCAAAACCCCCGCTTAAGCCCCTGTTTTTACTTGGCGGACGCTAAGCCCCCCGCTATATCTGGTCGCTCATGACACCCAAAGCCGCCCTCAAGGACAATACCTCGTCCACCGCCACCCTGCTCGACCGCGTTCACACGCCCGCCGACATGCGCGCATTTGACGAAGAACAGCTGCGCCAACTGGCGGACGAACTGCGCGCAGAAACCATTTCGGCTGTCTCCGTCACCGGCGGGCATCTGGGTGCGGGACTTGGCGTGGTTGAACTGACCGTCGCCATTCACGCGGTCTTCAACACGCCTGACGACAAACTGATCTGGGATGTCGGCCACCAGGCATACCCGCATAAAATTCTGACTGGTCGCCGTGACCGCATCCGCACCCTGCGCATGGGCGGCGGCCTGTCCGGTTTCACCAAGCGCGCTGAAAGCGAATTCGACCCCTTCGGCGCTGCGCACTCATCCACGTCCATCTCTGCCGGCCTTGGCATGGCGGTGGCGCGTGATCTCAAGGGCGAAGCGAACAACGTCATCTGCGTCATCGGTGACGGATCTATCTCCGCCGGTATGGCGTATGAGGCGATGAACAACGCCGGCGCACTGAATTCCAACCTGATCGTCATCCTGAACGACAACGACATGTCCATCGCCCCGCCCGTCGGCGCGATGAGCAAGTACCTGACCAAGCTGGTATCGTCCAAGCCGTATATCGGTGCGCGTGAGACCGCTAAGCGCATTACCAAAATTCTGCCCGAACCATTCCAGAAGGCCGCAAAACGCGCCGAAGAAACCGCACGATCAGCTTTGGGCCACGGCACATTGTTCGAGGAAATGGGCTTTTATTATATCGGCCCCGTTGATGGCCACGACCTCGACGCGTTGCTGCCGATACTGCGCAACCTGCGTGACACCAAACATGACGGCCCGATCCTGCTCCATGCCATCACCAAAAAGGGCAAGGGTTACGCCCCGGCCGAATCCGCCGCCGACAAAATGCACGGCGTTACAAAATTCGATGTCGTATCCGGCACACAGGAAAAGGCGAAACTCTCTGCCCCGTCTTACACCTCCGTATTCGCAAAAGAACTGATCAAGCACGCAAAAATCGATGACCGCATCATCGGCATAACCGCCGCCATGCCCGGCGGTACAGGGATGGATGCGTTCGACGCGGCATTTCCTGACCGCATGTTCGATGTCGGCATTGCAGAACAGCACGGTGTCACCTTTGCCGCCGGTCTCGCGGCGGAAGGCATGAAACCATTCTGCGCGATCTATTCGACCTTCCTGCAACGCGCCTATGACCAGCTGGTCCACGACGTCGCCATTCAAAACCTGCCTGTCCGTTTTGCCATGGACCGTGCCGGGCTTGTCGGTGCTGACGGCTGCACGCATGCGGGCGCTTTTGACATCGCCTATCTCGGCTGCCTGCCAAACATGATGCTGATGGCATCCAGCGATGAAACCGAACTCGCCCATATGATTGCGACGGCTGTTGCGTATAACGAAGGCCCCTGCGCCTTCCGTTACCCGCGCGGCAACGGTTTTGGCACCATTATTCCCGACCTTGCAACGCCGCTTGCCATCGGCAAGGGCCGCATCGTGCGCGAAGGCACGGACATTGCCATCCTGTCCTACGGCACACGCCTCCACGAATGCCTGGCTGCCGCCGAAACACTCGCTGGCAAAAACATTTCTGTCACGGTGGCGGATGCACGTTTTGCCAAACCGCTTGATACGCAACTGGTGAACGACCTTGTCAAAAACCACCGTGCATTGATCACGATCGAAGAAGGCTCGGCACTGGGCTTTGGCGCGATCGTGCTTCAGCACCTGGCCAATGCCGGCAAACTGGACGGCAAATGCCAGATCCGCACGCTGCACCTTCCTGATATTTTCCAGGATCAGGACAAGCCGGAAAAACAATACGACGAAGCCGGGCTTAATGCCGCGCAGATCGTACAATCCATTTTATCTTTGAAATAATCAGGCCGTAAAAGGCGCAAACCGGATGACGTTGTTCGCACCGTAGTGACGTGCAACACGGTTATGCGTCATCATCTGGGCATACAACGGATGATGTTTAAGATAATCCACCGGCGATACAAGGCGCGGGTTGATTTCGCCGCTATACACCGCGACCAGATATGCCTCAGACACCGGGTACAGGAATGATTTTTTCTCCTGCAATTTGGCAGGAAGCTCGCCGTCATAAGGGCGCGGACGCTTGTTCACGCGCAAATCGGCAATCTTGACCACAATGGCATCCATATCACCACTGCAGGCGGTACGATGAATATAAGCCAGATAGGGCTCAGAAGGATGACGGCGCAACGCTTCCAGACCGGCGGTAAAGCTCAAATCAAATCCGCGCGCCAGAACTTTGACCGGCGTAAACAGAACCTTGCCGTTCTTGTCCAGAATTTCAAAAAGTTCGTGCAATGTCGCCATCGCGTGGCGGCGCTCGCTGATCGGCGCTTCCGAAAAAACAGCCGTCTCATTCTCAACTTCATGGATATGCGTCCACAGCGAACGCTTGGTGCCATTATCAAAACTTTTTTGATAAGCCTCACCCGCAAGGAGCTTTGCTTCGTTCAGAAGATTGAATTCTTTGACGGCTCCGCCAAAGCCGAAGAATGGAAAACGCCAGCGTGCGGAAGCATCGAAGATGGCGGAGGCCGAAGCCCTCGCAGGAGAAGCAGTAGTCATAGGTTTGACCTAGAGCGCCTTGGCTGAAATCAAGCTGCACGGACCATACGCCTCGCCGGAATCCCGGGCAAACAAAGAATTATCGTATTTTTAAATATGGGAAAAAAGAAAGCCCCGATCGGAAGCGATTTCCACAGGGTTATTCACAGGCATATCCCCAAAAACTGTGGAAAACCATGGGTTTTGTTCATAACTGCACCTGCATACAAAACCCGCTGCGCAGGAAACGCATGGCTGTCATGCAAATGGCGGAAACACGGGCTTGGAGTACATAATACGGGGGTAAACCGCATTCCCGATCGCATGGGCCAAAACCCGCGCCGTGCAGGCATAGCTCCAGTCTTTCATATGCAGGTTATCGGGCGACAGGAATTGCTCGTATCGCAGACCCTCCTTCTCATGCCAGTGGCGCATCAGATCATGGCGCTGAAACAAACCGATACGATGCGCCTGCCCCAGCTGCGCCATCACACCCTGCATGCGTGCAGCGTCGGGCATATCATTCACGCGCGGGGCAAATTGCGCATCCATCAGCACGACATCAATATTCTGTGCCCGCAACGTTGTGATGACACGATCCATCGCATCGCGTGCGGGTTCAAGCGGTGCGTTGGCCAGCACTGAATTCACATCACCCTGAAAAATCACAAGATCTGGATTTTCATCAGTCACGCGCGACAGGCGCGCCAGCATATCGCTCGCCTTCTCACCGCCCACACCGTGATTGATCACGGTGATCGCATCGCTCTGAAACATCCGCCGCAATTCACCCTGAAGCCGCGCTGGATAACTTGAGAAGACGGATGATGCCCCAACCCCTTCAGTCGACGACGAACCGACAGCCACAATAACCACCGGCAGCCCCGCATCCAGTTTACGCGCAAGCCGCGGCAAGGTGTAACCAAGACGCGTGTGCTGCGGCAATACATTGCATGTGATGTTATCAGGCAACGATGCTGTTAACTGTATACGCGGGACAATCACTTCATGCGGGACAAATGTCTTGGCCTCTGGCCGACCATTCAGGTTTTCCGGCATATGCGCAACGCCTAAAAAAGCGGCAGCAGCAAAAACACGACGGAGCCAGGGCGAATATTTCATCCGCCCATTTAACCATAACACCACTGGTTTTTGTCAAGAAGGACGGACTTGTCCACTGCCGTGAACACGGTTCTGGATGGTCGTCAGCTGCTGCGCACCAACAGGGCCACGCGCATGCAGGCGGCCCGTGGCAATACCGATTTCAGCGCCATATCCAAATTCACCGCCATCTGCGAACTGCGTCGACGCATTGTGCACCACAATGGCTGAATCAACCTCCCGCATGAATTTTTGTGCGGCTGCGTCATCACCTGTGATAATCGCATCCGTATGGTGCGACCCGTACCCGTTGATATGCGCAATCGCGCCGGCAACATCATCAACAACCCGGGCGGAGATAATGGCGTCCAGATATTCCGTGCTCCAATCATCTTCACTGGCTTTCGTAACCCGACTGTCCATCGCCATCACGCTGGCATCACCGCGCACGGCGCAACCAGCTTCAATCAATGCCTTGACCAGCATCGCGCCGTCCACAAAACGGCGGTCGATCAGCAATGTCTCAGCCGCGCCGCAAACACCGGTGCGGCGCATCTTGGCATTGATCACCACCTCACGCGCCATGGCGGGATCGGCCTTTTCATGCACATAGACATGGCAGATACCATCCAGATGCGCAAAGACCGGCACCCGGGCATCTTTCTGCACGCGTGCGACCAGTGACTTGCCGCCGCGCGGGATAATCACATCAATATTACCGTCCAGACCGCCAAGCATAAGCCCCACCGCCTCGCGTTCCGGTACCGGGACCAGCGATACGCACGCCTCGGGCAGTTGCGCCTTTTTCAAACCCTTCACAATTGCGGCATGCATAGCACGCGCGGTGCGCAGACTGTCCGAACCGGGACGCAGTATGACCGCATTGCCTGACTTGATGCACAGCGCCGCCGCATCCGCCGTTACGTTGGGGCGGCTTTCGTAAATCATGCCGACCACGCCGATTGGCACGCGCACCTGTTCAATGCGAAGACCATTGGGCCGGTCCCACGACGCAACCACTGAACCAATGGGGTCAGGAATATTCGTGACCGCAACAATGCTTTCGGCAATGCCCTGCAAACGTCTGGCATCAAGACGCAGGCGATCCATGAACGCAGCCGTCTGCCCCTCCACCGCATCGCAGTCTTTTGTATTGGCGTTCAGGATGATATCGGCGTCATTGCTGATCGCCTCCGCCATAGCCCACAGCGCGCCGTTCTTACGATCAGGCGTCACAAGCGCCAGTTCACGCGCCGCCGCGCGTGCCGCCGCACCCATATCATTCATGCTCATCTCAAGCGTCATGGCTCAGCACCAGATCATCGCGGTGAATGATCTCCTCTCTGAACGGACCGACAATAATGCCTTCGATATCGGCGCTTTTCATACCTGCAATCTTTTTGGCATCGGCAACGTCATACGCAACAAGCCCGCGCGCGATATCTTCACCCTTGGCACTGCGCACGGCCACAACATCGCCCTTGGCAAAATTACCTTCAATCGCAATCACACCGGCGGGCAGTAAACTCTTACCATTAGCCAGCGCCGCCACCGCGCCGTCATCAATCACAACGCCGCCCGTCGGCGCCATCGCGCCGGCAATCCATTTTTTACGCGCCGCCAGCGGCGTGGTTGCCGGCTTGAATACCGTGCATTTATCGTGCTCAATCGCGTTGATCGGGTGCATCACCTTGCCCGATGCAATAATCATGGTTGCGCCCGCCGATGTCGCGATTTTGGCCGCATCGATTTTGGTTTTCATGCCGCCGCGAGACAATTCGGATGCCGGCCCGCTCGCCATCGCTTCAATCTCCGGCGTGACACGCTCAACAGTCGCGATATGCAATGCATTTTTATCGGTCTGCGGATTGGCAGTATAAAGCCCGTCAATGTCAGACAGTAAAATCAGGCAATCCGCCTCGATCATACTCGCCACGCGCGCGGCCAGGCGGTCATTATCGCCGTAACGGATTTCCGATGTCGCCACCGTATCGTTTTCGTTGATAACCGGCACGGCCTTCATATCCAGCAACGTGAACAAAGTCGCCCGCGCATTCAGATACCGGCGTCGCACTTCCGTATCGCCGAATGTCAGCAATACCTGCGCCGCCGTCAGATTCTGCGCGGCCAGCGCCTCGCTCCATCCCTTGGCCAGTGCAATTTGCCCCACGGCGGCGGATGCCTGGCTTTGGTCAAGGCTTAACGCCCCGCGCGGTAATTTCAGAACACTGCGTCCCAATGCAATGGACCCGGATGACACGACCAGAACTTGCGCGCTTTTCGACAGGCGGCCGATATCCATGGCCAGCGCCGTCAGCCATTCATTGAAAATGCGGCCCTGCCGCTGGTCGACTAAAAGCGCCGAACCAACCTTGATAACAATGCGTTTGAAACCTGAAAGATCCATGGACCGCCCGTTTACAGCGAAAGCGTTCCGGCAATGCTTTCTGCACGGCCCAGCAGTTTATCCAGCGTGGCCATCGTCTTGGCCATATCCTCGCTGTCATCTTCGCACCACGTACGAAGGGTCCACAGGTAAATACCCGAAAGCCCCGCCACGCGCAGTGCGCCCTTGATACCAATCGTTTCAATACCGCACGCCTCCAGCATCCACGCCATCGAACGGCCGACATGCGGCAGCGATATGACCATTTGCTTGGGGTCGGCGCGTACACTGCCCAGAATGGATACGACCGCCGCGCGGTCCTGGTTCAGACGGTCGAACCGCTCCATCAGAATGTCGAAAATTTGGTCGCGTTCAGACCCTGACGAAGAAAAGGATTCCAGCACATCCTTATCCACCCGGCGCTCATAAGCACAGATAATGTCTTCGCGGCACTCGAACATCTCGGACATGTCGCCAAGGGTAATCCCGGCCTCGTCCGCAATATCGGTAAGGGTCACATTCACGAAGTCACGCCCAGACGCGAGGCGCAGGGCCGCGTCCACGGCTGCCATACGTTTATCAGAAGGTATCGTTTTTTGCCTTTTCGTGGACATCTTGGACCTATAACATATTGCTAAATCTAAATAAACCTGCGGAGACATGTTACATGACTAAGAAATACCACCTGACCGGGATTGGCAACGCCATTGTTGACGTTATTGCCCCCGGCACAGATGCCTTCCTTGAAGCCCACGGCATCACCAAGGGCGGTATGACCCTGATCGACGAGGAACGCACCCGCACCCTGTATAATGCCATGGGCAAAGCGACCGAAGTCTCCGGCGGCTCCGCTGCCAATACCATGGCCGGCTTTGCATCCTTCGGCGGCAAGGGCGCCTATCTCGGCAAGGTCGCCGACGACCAGCTCGGTGGCATTTTCGCCCATGACATGAATGCGGGCGGCATCCATTTCTCAACCCCGCCGCTGAAAGGCGGACCGGAAACCGCGCGCTGCCTGATCTTGGTAACGCCTGACGCGCAACGCTCCATGTCCACCTATCTGGGTGCATGCGTCGAATTCGGCGAAGACGATGTCGATGACGCGCTCATTGCGGATTCAGAAATGATTTATCTGGAAGGTTACCTGTTCGATAAGGACGCGGCCAAAGACGCCTACCTGAAGGCAACGCACATCGCGCAGAAAAACGAAACCAAAGTCGCCTTAACCCTGTCCGACTCGTTCTGCGTTGAACGCCACCGCGTTCCGTTTCAGCGCCTGGTTAAGGACAAAGTCGACATCCTTTTCGCGAACGAAGCTGAAATCCTCGCCCTTTACCAGCACCAGCGTGTTGAAGAGGCCGTCGGCGCCATCCGTGGCCATTGCGACATCGTTGTCGTGACCCGCGGCGAAAAGGGCTCACTCATCCTGACCCCCGATAAGATGATCACGGTCCCCGCACACCCGGTTGCACATCTTGTCGATACGACCGGTGCCGGCGACCAATACGCGGCCGGTTTCCTGTACGGCCTGTCCCGTAACCTGAGCATGGAAGATTGCGGCCGTCTCGGTTCGCTCGCTGCCGCTGAAGTCATCAGCCATATCGGCCCGCGCCCGGAAACCTCACTCGCCGATCTCGCACAACAGGAATTGGGCATCAGCCGCGCATGATACGCGCGCTGATCCTTCTCCTACTTCTTATTCCGCAAATATCTTTTGCGGCCGACACCGTGAATGGCATTGCCATGCACGGTGCACCCAAATACGCGCGCGATGCAAAACATCTCGACTACGTGAACCCGGACGCACCGAAGCGCGGAACACTCACGCAATCCGTTGCCGGTACGTTCGATACGCTCAACCCCTTCACCATTCAGGGCAAAGCCGCGCAGGGGCTGGAATACGTGTATGACCGCCTGACGGTGCGCAACTGGGACGAACCGTTTTCGCTTTACGGTCTGATCGCCAAGGAAATGGTCATCCCTGCCGACCGGTCCTCGATCGAATTCATCCTCGACGAACGCGCCATATTTCAAGACGGCACACCCATCACCGCCGAAGACGTCCGGTTCTCATACGAGATGCTCAAGGCCCACGGCCTGCCCAACATGCGCCGCGTCTACAGCCTGGTTTCAAAAGTGACGATCAAGGGTGCACGCAATATCCGCTTCGACCTTGGCCCCGGCCATGACCGCGAAACCGTGATGATTTTGGCGATGATGCCGGTCCTGCCCGCGCATGACTGGGAGGATCGCAACTTCAACGCCACGACACTGAAAGTCCCCGTCGGCTCCGGCCCGTATAAAATCAAATCCGTCGCTGTGGGGCGTAAAATTGAATATGTGCGCAATCCCGACTATTGGGCATGGAACAACCTCAACCGTGTCGGCCTGCTCAATTTCGACCGTCTTGTGTACGATTATTTCCGCGATGACTCCGTCGCGCTCGAAGCGTTCAAGGCACATGACGTCGATGTCCGCCGCGAATTCGACACCGGCAAATGGCAAAGCGCATACAAGGACGTTTCCAAAAACGTAAAACTTGAAGCCATGCCGCATGGCCGCCCGGAATGGGTGCGTGGTTTTATTTTCAACACACGCCGCGCGCCATTCGACGACATACATGTGCGCCAGGCGCTTTCCTTGGCCTTTGATGCCGACTTCGTCAATCGCACCCTGTATCGCGGTGCGGGCAAGCGCATCACCAGCATATTTCCCAATACCGAACTTGCCGGTGCGCCCATCCCCCCCACGCTCGACAAGCGCGCCGCCATGAAACAGGCGGACGCGCTTCTGACACAGGCTGGCTGGACCGTGAAAAACGGACGCCGCATGAAAGACGGACGACCGCTGACCTTCCAGATATTGCTGGCCGCATCCGCCGATGAAAAAACCGCACTGGCATTCACCGAAGGCTTAAAAAAACTCGGCATCCATGTCGGCGTACGCACGGTTGACGCCGCGCAATTCGCCGGCGCGCTCGCGTCCTTCGATTACGATGTTGTCCATCACTACTGGATCAACACCCTGTCGCCGGGTTCGGAACAGATGATTTACTGGTCCTGCGCCGCCGCCAAAAACCCCGGCTCCAAAAACTTTGCGGGCGTCTGCGATCCCGCCATCGACCGGGACGCCGCCGCGATTGCCGCCGCAAAATCACGAACCGACCTGGTTGCCGCCGCCAAAGATCTCGACCGCCGTGTCATGGCCGCGAATCTCTTTATTCCCCTGTTCACCATCGGGGTCGACTACTGGGCCTACTGGGATACCCTGCAACACCCTGAAAAAGCGCCGCTTTATGGAAGCGTCCTTGAGTCCTGGTGGCAACGTTGATAGAGTCGTCGCAACTCTTAAGAAAGCCCTGACATGAAGCGTCTGCTCCTCGCCCTTTCCGCCACCCTCGCCCTCGTGGCCTGCGCCCCGGCCAGCCATCCGGGCGGCATGAGCACGACCGGCACCTATAGCGCCAGCAACAACAGAAACACCCCCGGCATTCCCGCCCAGACTGCGGAAGAACGCGCCGTGCGCAACGCCGCCGATTACTGGCAGCGTACGGACTCTGTCTCCGCCCTCTACATGACCGGCCCCAAGGCCCAGCACCAGTTGCATATCGACATCGCGTCCTGCGTCGCTCAGGTGAAGGAACTCGTGCGCCTGGGTTCCATCAGCCGCGCAACACCGCCCTCCGGCATTGCCATGTCGCCTGACCTGCGCGAAGGCTGGAATTCGCCCACCCGCGACGGCCCGCTGTTCATCGAATACACCAACTTTCAGGATTTTGACGGCTGCATGCGCCAGCAGGGCTGGGAACGCGTGAATTTCGTGAAACCCGTCGCTGCGCAATCGGCATCACGCAATTACGTCAGCACCATCCTGGGTCACCCCTATGGCTGGAGCAACAGCACCGGCACCACGTCCGGCAACACGGGCCGTAGATTCAACTCCGGCGACGCCAACTACAACCGCTAAGGAATACCAATATGAAATTCTTCGTTGATACCGCCGACCTGAAAGACATTCAGGAACTGAACGACCTCGGCATGCTGGACGGCGTCACCACCAATCCGTCCATCATCGCCAAGTCCGGCGCAAACTTCCTTGAGCGCATTGCGCAGATTTGCAAAATCGTCGACGGCCCCGTGTCCGCAGAAGTCGCATCGGTTGATTATGAAACGATGATGAAAGAGGGCGAAAAAATCGCCAAAATCGCCGACAACATTGCCGTCAAAGTCCCATTGACCGAGGCTGGCCTGCGCGTTTGCAAAAACCTCTCCGGCAACGGCACCATGGTCAACGTGACCCTGTGCTTCTCCGCCGTGCAGGCATTGCTGGCCGCCAAGGCCGGCGCGACATTCGTATCGCCCTTCATCGGCCGCCTTGATGACATTGGCCAGGACGGCATGGAATTGATCGCCGACATCCGCCAGATCTACGACAACTACCCGGACCTGAAGACTGAAATTCTGGCCGCGTCCATCCGCCATCCGCAACATGTGCTGATGTCCGCCATGATGGGCGCTGATGTCGCCACCATCCCGGCCGCCACCATCAAGGCGCTGTACAAGCACCCGCTGACGGACAAAGGCCTGTCCGGCTTCGTCGACGACTGGAAGAAAACCGGCCAGTCGATCCTGTGATCTTCCGGCCTGTGATCCGCTGGCCCGTAATCCATTGTCTGGCCGCGCTGTTTCTCGCTGGCTGCGCCCTGACCTCATCACCGGCTGATTATCTTTCACGCAATAACATCCCATACCCTGATGATCGGGGCTTCGCGCATTGTCGTGGCTATGGCTGTGCCAGTGTTGATATGGTTTCGCTGAACGCGGGCGAATGGAAATCTATGACCAAAGGACTTCCCGCCAGATCAGCAGACAAAGAACGCGCCGCAATTGCAAAAAATGTCGGCACATTCGAAACCATCGTCGGTGATATCACGGATACCGGCGGCGATGTTGCCGGTACATATGTGCAACCGGGTCAATATCAACTTGATTGCATCGACGAAAGCACGAACACCACGATCTTCCTGACCATGCTGGAACAGCGCGGCCTGCTCAGACACCACACCGTCGGTGCGCCGGATACCCGCGTGCCCTTTGGCATCGGTGTATTCGTATCCCACCGGACGGCCGTTATGACCGACACGCAAACCGGCATATCTTACGCCGTGGATTCATGGTTTCACAACAACGGCAAACCCGCCGAAATCGTGCCCTTAAGGCGCTGGAAGAATCGCTGGCATCCCGGCGACCCGGTTTCCTGACGCTTGGAACATCCAAAAACTCAATTATATCAATTCGATAATCCATTAAAATATTATTGGTATTTCCATGATAAAATCGGCCTCATGAGACAGACAGGCGACACATCACCCTTCCCATCAGACCAAAGCTTTGCGCAGGCCGCAGCCGCCCTGCCTGATTGGGACATCCAGAAAATCGTCGCTGACAAGTCGAAATGGTACCCTGATGTGACCAATGGGATTCTTCCCGTCCTGCGCATTCAGATTTCCAACATGACCGCTGAACAGGTCTTACGCCTGAATGATTTTCTGACCACAAACGGTGTCAAAGCCGAAGGTCACACCAGCAAATCGCTGGGTGCTGTCCTGCGCCTCAAAGGCGAAGATGTTTTTACTTTCCAGACCCTTCAGGAAAAAACCGCAAAGAATCTTGAGAGCATGGGCCCCATCGGCACCGCCGATTGGAAACGCGTGATAGATCGCAGCGGCAGACCGGCACTCTATGCAGACTGGGATTCCATGTCCATTGGTGATCGCATGCAGACGCAGTTCAGGCTCACCAGCTACAATATTCCGTTCGAAGTACGCCAGTCATCCACCAACGGCAAAGTACTGGCCGTTACGGCGGAAAACCCGATGGAACTGCGCCTCAAAGCGGCACAACCTCAGCCCGCTGCAAAAACCACAACACCAGCCGCCGCACTCTAAACGCTTAAGCCGCGTCAAAACCCGCCTGGGTCAGATACGCGGTATCGCCCCGCTCTTCCAGCCAGCCTTTATCGACCAGTGCCTCAAACGCCTCGGCGATTTCATCTGGTTCGGCATCCGTGTCGTTCATGAATTTCTCAATGATCGCAATTAAGGGTAATTCCTGACCCGCCGCCAAATTCAGGGCTTTCACTTCAGTCCAGATTTCCTGCATCAACGCGTCCACGAAACACCTCAAATCAAAAGGGCCCCATATGGGGCCTTGTTTAGAAAATGGTGCTGCTGGG
>DIUZ01000028.1 GCA_002423205.1 Micavibrio sp. UBA6145
TGTGATGGAAATAAAGTATTTGGCGCTTATGACCGCAAAGCCTTGTTCAGGCGGTCCAGAACGGCATGCACCAGCTTGCGCTCAGATTCGTCAAAAAACCCTTCTGTAACAGCAAGATACTCCGTGATGATCAGGGCTGCATCAAGGTTGTTATGGGCCAGCATCTCATACGCCCCGCACAGCAGGACCGAACGGAGCAAAGCCTCCGGCTGGGTCATCCCTTTGCGCGAATCGAGGGCACCCTGGATCATATCGACCAGCTCCGGGCGGCGGTCAGCCACCCCGCGGACGATATCGCCCAGCAGGGGCATGTCCGCAGGCACGAAATCAATCTCTTCGAATGTCACTTCGTGACGGTGGTCGCGATACGCCTCTAACGCCTCGCTGGCCGTATGCCCGGTGATCACCATGTCGTAAACGCATTGCACGGCAACAAGACGCGCGGCGGTGTTACGGGCTTTTTTCGAACTCGACATTATTTGGGCAGCCACTTCTTTTTCAACGCCAGCATCCTGACAGCCGCGCGCGCAGCACCGCCGCCCTTATCCATTTGTTCAGGGTCGGCGCGTTCAATCGCCTGCTCAATCGTATCGACCGTCAGCACGCAATTGCCCGCGGCAAGATTAAGGTCCAGCACGACATCGCTGATCCCGCGCGCAGACTCGTTGCATACGATTTCGAAATGATAGGTTTCGCCGCGGATGACGCAACCGTTCAGCACATACGCATCATACCGGCCCGACAGCGCGGCCATTTTAAGGGCCGCCGGAAGCTCCAGCGAACCCGGCACGTCGACGCGCTCGACCTCCATGCCGGCGGCTTCGAATATACGGCGCGCGCCTTCATACAAATTGTCGGCAATCTCGGCATAAAAACGCGCTTCTAAAACCAGTGCGCGGCCGCCGACCTTTTCGACGGTCGATACATTCTTTTCCGTTTTCATAGCGAACGCTGCTCCACGATGTTCAGACCAAAACCGCCCAGACCAATAACCTGCTTGGCCGCATGTGTCAGCAAAATCATGTCGGTGATGCCCAGATCGCGCAGCACCTGCGCGCCGATGCCGTAGCTGCGCAAAATCTGCTTGTCATCCGGCGCGGTCATGGCGCGGAACAGGACGATAACCCCCGCCCCCTCACGGCCGATGACCTTCATGGCCTCATGCAGACTACTGTCGCCCGCGCCCAGTACGTCGGATGCCACATTCATCGCATGCACGCGCGTAAGGGTCGGTTTGTCGGCACTGACCTCGCCTTTGACCAGCGCGTAGACATCCGTGCCGTTCAGGCGGTTTTTATAGGTGATCAGGCGAAACGCGCCGCCGTGGATGGAATCAATGCTCTGTTCCTGCACACGCTCGACCAGTTTTTCATTCTGCAAACGAAACGCGATCAGATCCGCAATCGTGCCGACCTTGATATTGTGCTTTTGGCCAAAGGCAATCAGATCCGGCAGGCGCGACATGCTGCCGTCATCGTTCATGATCTCGCAGATCACACCTGCGGGGCGAAGCCCGGCCAGTTTTGCAATATCAACGGCGGCCTCTGTATGGCCCGCGCGGACCAGCGTGCCGCCATCCATCGCCTGCAACGGAAATACATGTCCCGGCGTAACGATGTCCTGTGCCGAGCTTTCGGGGTCGATCGCCACCTGAATGGTGCGCGCACGGTCGGGCGCGGAAATGCCGGTGGTCACGCCGCGTGCGGCTTCAATGGAAACGGTAAAGGCGGTCGCGCGCGTATCGCGGTTGCGGCTGGTCATCATGCCGATGCCAAGGCGGTCGATCATACTGCGTTCCATCGCAAGGCAGATCAGCCCGCGGCCATGCGTGGCCATGAAATTGACCATGGCCGGTGTCGCCATCTGCGCCGGGATGATCAGGTCACCCTCGTTCTCACGGTCTTCATCATCGACCAGGATGAACATGCGGCCATCGCGCGCCTCGGCGATAATATCTGCCGCCGACGACAATGCCGCCTGGTCTTCCTCGACCAGCCTTGCATCCCGCACATCATTAAAGGAAACGACTTTCATGGCGCTTTATATGCGGCTTTATGCCCTAAAATGCAAGGCAAACCGGGCATAAGCAACGGAATATCAAAACAAAAGCCGCCCTTTAAAGGCGGCTTTTATTCTTAATTGCCAGATAAATCAGGCTGCCAGTTGCGGCAGGACCGGCTTTTTAAACAGGCGCAGGCCCCGGGTGTCCGGCGTTTCCACCGCAAACATGGTGGAACCCAGCTTGGCGACCTGAGCGATTGCAGCGTCCGAAAGCGGCTCCACAAAAGACATCAGGAACTGGCCAGGCTTATTGGTGTGCACCGTCGTGCTCGGGTTTTGACCCAGAGCCTTCAGGAACGCGCCACGTGCGGCAAATGCCGGCAACGGCTCGATGGCGTACCAATGCGTATCGGCACGTTCGAAACCCAGATTTTCAATATCAGCAATTTGATCGCTGCTAAGCGGTGCACCCGCATGAGCAACATTGTCTATGACAGTGACCTTGCGGTGCGCTGCTGCAAAGATCGTTTCAATCGAACCTGAAACAAGGTCGTTTTTGGGAAGATGAAAAGCTACCATGGGCATTGTCATAGCCCGGCCATCTGGAAAAATGCAAATTTTAGCTTAGACTTTTCAACACTTTAGCTAACCCATTGCAAATACTGCCACTTTTTTGCCTTATTTCGATTAACGGTTTTTACATATGGTTATTCTAGAATACGAATAGACAAAACCGGCGTTCAAGGACGCATCATGACAGTCAAGGCACCCGTTCTCCTCAATGAAAAACAGCGCACGAAGTCGTTCGGCTTTGTTCAGCAGGTCATGGAAGAAAAACGCATTGAGCGCGTGGCTGCCGACGCAAAGAAAGCCAACTACGCCGACGCGCATCTTGATGGTGTAAAAACCAGCGATCTGGGACACATCAAATCAAGCCTGCAAAAAGGTGTGCTGAAATCCTTGTTCACCCTCAGCGCCAGCGGCGTAAAACAGAATTTGCAGGGATTGAAAAACGTGAACGCCCATGCGCAGAGCCGCAAAGGCCCCGCGGCGGCCGCTACGATTTAAATTCCATCTGGCGCGCAATATAACGCGCCATCATATCGGCTTCGATATTCATCCCCTGCCCGGCCTGCATCTGACCCAGCGTGGTCGCAGCCTGCGTGTGCGGAATGATGTTCACGCCAAATCGCACGCCCTGCACGTCATTGACGGTCAGCGACACGCCGTCCAGCGTAACGCTGCCCTTGGCCGCGATCAGCGGTGCCAGATGATCCGGCGCACGCAATGTCATGCGGGTTGAACCGCCGTCGGACGTCACACTTTCCAGCACGGCAACGCCGTCGACATGCCCCGTCACGATATGCCCGCCCAGTTCGTCACCGACTTTGAGCGCGCCCTCAAGATTGATCTTCGCCCCCACCCGCCACGCACCCAGCGTGGTTTTATCCAGCGTCTCGTTCGACACCTGAACCAGAAATGTCTTTGCCGTTTTTTCGATGACGGTCAGGCACACGCCGTTGCACGCAATGGACGCACCAATCGCGGTCTTATTCAGGTCAAAGGATGTGGAAATTTCGTAAAGCGCCGCCCCGTCTTTTGGTTCGACGCGCAGGACCGTGCCGACATCGGTGATGATGCCGGTAAACATTATTCAGCGGCCTTTTCTTTTTGCATCGCGCCCAGGAAGTCGCGGAAATCCGACGGTTCGCTGAAATCGCGGTACACGGACGCATATCGCACGTAAGCCACCTGGTCCAGATTGCCCAGCGCCTGCATGACCAGCTCACCAATCTGCTTGGATGTTACTTCTCCGTCAGCCGATGTTTCAAGCTGGCGGACGATACCGTTGACCGCGCGTTCAATTTGCTCCCCCGTAACGGGGCGCTTGCGCAAAGGCGTGCGAAGCGAACGGATCAGTTTCTCGCGTTCAAACGGTTCCTTGGTGCCGTTGTTTTTCTGTACCATCAGTTCACGCAGCTGCACGCGCTCAAACGTCGTGAAACGCCCGCCGCATGACGGGCATTCACGGCGGCGGCGGATCGCCGTGCTGTCATCCGCAGCACGGCTGTCCTTTACCTGGCTATCTTCGTGGCTGCAGAACGGGCAACGCATGAACGGTTAGCCCATGCAGTTCTGGTAGATCGGGAACTTGGCGCAGAGTGCTTTCACCTTGGTCTTCACGGCTTGTTCAACGGCACCGTTATTCTCCGGACCATTGGCTTTCAGGCCGTTCAGCACTTCGATGATGAAACCGCCGATTTGTTTCCACTCAGCCGGGCCGAAACCGCGGGTTGTGCCAGCCGGGGTGCCAAGACGCAGACCCGACGGGTTCAACGGCGACTTGTCACCGGGGACCGAATTTTTGTTGGTGGTCAGGCCCGCCATTTCCAGCGCGTGCGTGGCTTCCTTGCCGAACAGATTGTTCGAGCGCAGGTCGACCAGCACCATGTGGGAATCCGTACCGCCGGACACGATGTCGTAGCCGTTGGCTTTGAGCGTCTCAGCCAGGATGCGCGCGTTATCCAGCACGTTCTTGGCGTAGATTTTCCATTCCGGTTTCAGGCATTCGCCGAACGCGACGGCCTTGGCGGCAATCACATGTTCAAGCGGGCCACCCTGCAGGCCGGGGAACACGGCCATGTCGAATTTCTTGGCCAGCACTTCGTCATTGGTCATGATTACGCCGCCGCGCGGACCACGCAGGGTTTTATGCGTGGTCGTGGTCACGACATGCGCATGCGGGAACGGGTTCGGGTACAGGCCCGCAACAATCAGACCGGCGTAATGCGCCACGTCCGCAAACAGGTAGCAAGGCTTGCCCGACTTGGCGGCAACCTTGTCGCAGATCTCACGGAAACGTTTAAAATCAAACGCACGCGGATATGCCGATGCGCCGGCGATAATCATACGCGGCGCGGCTTCGATCGCCTGTTTTTCCAGCAGGTCGTAATCGATCAGGCCGTCTTCGTTGATGCCGTAGGACAGGGTTTTATAACCCTTGTTCTCGGTCTTTCCGTCTTTGCTGACCCAGCTTTGACGGCCGGAGAAGTTGACGAGTGAACCATGCGTCAGGTGACCGCCCTGATCAAGGGACAGGCCCATGACCAGATCGTCGTTTTCGCACAGCGCGTAATAAACGGCGATGTTCGCCGAAGCGCCGGAGTGGGGCTGCACATTGGCGAATTTCGAACCGAACAGTTTGTTGACGCGGTCAATCGCGGCCTGTTCCATTTTGTCGACAAACTCGCAACCTTCGTAATAGCGTTTGCCCGGCAGGCCTTCGGCGTATTTGTTGGTCGCAACCGACCCCTGTATCTGCATGACGGCGCGGCTGACAATGTTTTCAGATGCGATCAGTTCGATCTGGTTCTGCTGGCGGTCATGCTCGCTTTGCATGTAGCCAAAAATTTCAGGATCGGTTTGCGCCACGTCGGCGGTGAAAAAATCGTCGGTGTCGGTCATGGTGCTCAGATTGGTGGCTGTGTTGGAAGATGCGTTCATGTTCATGGCTCCGCGTTAAGGTTCAACAGCGGGAAAGATGCCCAGACGCGCGGCGATAAAACGGGGGTGTTTCTTGGCGGTCGTTTCCGCCTTAGAAAAGCGTCAGTCATACCCCCGCTTCCCTGCCGCAATACTTAGGAAATCCGCCATTCCAAGTCAAGAAAAGGATGGGCGCTGGCCATATCTGCGCACAGGTATGGAATTCGGGGCTTCCAGGTGGATATCAGCTGCTGAAATGCCGTGGCCCGTGCATACCTGGCCCACCACGGTGATCGGCCTTATGCCGCTTGCGGGCTTGGCGATGCCGAATTTGGCCCGCAGATAGTCTTCTTTTTCACGTTCATGGTCATAAAACGTGTAGGCAAGGCCCAACTGGTCGCAGGCATGGATGATTTTGGCGCGGATAACCTCTTCCTGGCGTTCAGCCAGACCGCGCTCCGCGCGTGTCGTAAGGCGGGACCGCAGCTGCGTGGCGCTGCCCGCAAGCGCACTGGCCAGCATGCACGGCGATACGCGGTAATCCTTGCGCCCCGGGGTCAGGTCCACGAAACCGATACGGCCATTATCCAGCAGCATGAAATTCGTGGGTTTGGTATCAATCGCAAAACCGTGGTCCTCAATCTCGATCGCATCCCTGATGACCTGCGTGAAAAAAGAGTGCGGCATGGCGGAAATACATTGGCTTGTCTTCAGCAACGCGCTGGTTGATTGCGTTGCATCCAGTTGTTTCAGCCCATGTTCGGTCAAAGCCAGCGATGTGCCGCGCATTTCCGGCTGGATATCGGCAATCTGCACGTTTTCCGCGCTGTAAAATTCGACCATAGGGAATGCCGCGCGCGCATCAGTATCCGGTATGTCGCATATGCGCGATACCGGCGGCTTGAGCATGTCGATAAAAACGCTTTGCTTGGATTTATTGACGCGCAGGACGTAGTCCTGTTTGGGGTCCAACCCGGCAATGCGCCATACATCGTGGTTGGACCCACCGTTCATATAGGTGCTGCCATGCATTAAGGCGCGCAGGAATTCGGGGTCTTGCATCCAGGAATAAACGGCTTTCATGCCCGTCTTTTTAAGGGTGCTGCGACATACTGTCAACGGTTATGAAAATGAAATTGACGATATCCACGAAAATATGGGACACCGTATTATGCGGGTTAAATCAATCCTCCCCCTGTCCCTGAATTTCCTGTGCGTGGCATCGGCAAAAATCCTGCCTGCGCCGCCCCCGGTTGACGCCTCCCTGCTCGCCGCGCCGGTCTACGAACCCGCCCGCTGGAACGTCGAAAAAGTGCAGATGACCAACAATTGTTACGCCTACGCCGCGAACGACATCGACACGGAAAAATTCGGCGCCATGCCGGGCAAGCGCACACTCAATACGGATGCACCCTATTACTTCACATCCTATATCGGCTGGTATCGCCAGATTGTTCAGGGCGCGGTTGCCGACGGCATGATCCACACCGGCACCACGCCCGCGACCAAAGCCGGTTATTACCGCGTCGCATTAATGATGCACGCCGATTATGACGGTTACGGTTTCCCGTACTGGCACTGGCTGCGTCAGGGACCGGATGGTTACTGGTCCGGCAAAAACGGGAACACTCCGGCGACCAATCTTGATGACGAAGGCAAACCGTTCAAAGACCCGGCGACAGCAAAATTCGGTTTCAACGCACACCGCGCCCAACTCGTTGCTTATTTCCTGGTCCCGAAAGGCGGGCTTGATGTCGGCGAACCGAACGAACCCAAAACCCATGCCGGTACACGCCCCGCATGGCGCCCCGTCATGTTTGCAAATGAAATCGTAGTGACGGCCAGCCGCCACACCATACGCTGATTACAATGAAAACCGCGCCAAAGGCGCCGGGAATGTGACCGCATCGTCACGCTGCGGCACGACGATATCCTTGGATGTCACGCCGTAATGGCCGAAGGGTGAGTGATTGTCATGCAGACGGATAGCCCTGATATTTCTCGGTTTCTCTAACCCGAACCTGACGCGCAGATCATGCTCCTTGTCCTGTGCTGATTGAGTATGCGTATACGCAATACGCGCATGATCGCATGCCGCAATCATCTTCGCGTGCAGGATATCATTCATCGCCGCACGCTTGGCAGTCTGCGCTTCGCTTTCCTTGCCGGCCCATGTCTGGTTGGCGGGCTGCCACAACACGGTTGCCAGTGCATGCGGTGTCAGGCGGTAATTGAAATCGTCTTTCGGCATAAGATCGATAAAACCGATGCGGTTTTCACCTTCCAGCAGCATGAAATTCGCACCCTTGGACGGGTCTATGCCGTAACCGTTTTCCTCAATCTCTTTGGCGTCTTTGATCATCTGCACAAAAAACGACAGCGGCATGGAAGCAATGCGGTCCGCGACACCCCAAAGACGCTGATTGACCTTCTGTACGGCGTCATGATTGAACTCATAGCGCACGCTGGGCGATCCCGCAGGGCGGCCCCAGCCATCCGTCTCGGTCAGGAATTCATGGATTTTGTTCGTGCGCGCATCCTGCTCGTCATGCATAAGCCCCAGAAGATTGCCCATCAGTTCAGGCTGCACATCAGCGACCTCACGCACCTTGCCATCTGCATCCGTGGCATGAAACAGGGCCAGCGGCTGCGCGGCGCGCGCCTCCATCGGGGCACCTTTCCATGTTTCGATACGCGGCGGATTATTGATGTCGGTAAACAGATCGCGGTGAAGTCTTCGTACCCGTAAAACGTAAGACTGCCCACGACCAAGCGCGATGCGCCACACATCGCTGTTCGTCCCGCTGCTCAGATACTGCGCATCCGTCATATTCCCGGCCAGAAAGACGGGGTCGGCAAGGCGCGGATCAGGCAATTTAAAAGACATGCGAAACCCTAAGGGAAACGTCGTCCTTTTGTCAATATTATGTTAAATATTGGGATATAGAGGCCTAGCAGGCCGACAGCTTGTCCACGCGTCCCTGATGGCGTCCGCCTTCGAATTCAGCGGACAGGAAAACATCAACGCAATCCCTGGCCACTTCAACGCCGGTGACACGGCCGCCCAGCGCAATCACATTCGCGTCGTTGTGCTGACGGCACAGGCGCGCGCCGGTCACGTCATGTACCAGCGCACAGCGCACATGTGCATACCGGTTGGCGGCGATGGAGATACCGATACCGGAACCACAGATCAAAACACCCTTGGATGCCTTGCCGTCCTTCAGCGCAGCCGCAAGCTTGCCCGCATAATCCGGGTAATCGACGCTGCCCGCGCTGCTGGTCCCAAGGTCCAGCCACTGAACATGGGGAAAGCTTTTCAAAAGCTGTTCTTTAAGGGCAAGTCCGCCGTGGTCACAGGCAATGGCAATAATCTCGGTCATGATGCTGATTTAAAGGTTTTCTGCATGACGTGGCAATCAAAAACCGTGGGCGTCACGCAATGACGCCCTTTTTGCGCAACACGTATTCCAGACGGCGCATGGCGTTGTTTTTCAGCAATTGCAGCATCGCACTACGCGGGCCCTGGATGGACACTTCGGTCCCGGACTCTACGTCCACGGCGGTTGCCCGGACATAATCCCCTATCGGGATCAGTTCTAATAGGACTTCACGTCCCTGCAGGGCATTGGTCTTAA
>DIUZ01000030.1 GCA_002423205.1 Micavibrio sp. UBA6145
GCCCTTTCGGACGCCCCTAACATGGTGTCCGATTATGGTTTTTTCAAGAAAATATGCAGAAAATATCATGCAAAGGCACAGTTTTTCTACGCCTTCTTGCCTTTTTCTAAAGCTGGATACTTGTTTCAGACTTACAGCCTCTGCGGCAATGCCGTTCCATGATTCCAGCGGCACGGCGGAAACGGAATTTTTCGGCGACCCTTCAATGATGAAATCGCTCCATGTCAGGTAGACAAGACTGTTGCTGACCTGGTCGTAAAAACGCGTGACATGCAGTTGTTTGAAAATCAGCGACCGGCGCTCGTCAAACACCTCTTCGCCCTCATCGTCTTTTTCAATGGGCTTTATAAAACGGATCGGTGCGGTCTGGCGGCAAGCAATACTGGCATCCGATGTATCTTCGGCAATACCAAACGCGCCCCGCAGTCCGCCGGTTACGGCACGGCTGATAAAGCACGTCACGCCCTGCACTTTTGGATCTTCGAACGCCGCGACCTTGATCTTGTCATTCGGCGTCACGAATTTGAACACAGTGCTGACCTGCCCCACATGGCGGCCATCATCAGCGCGTGCGGATGACCCGAAGATCAGAAACGCACAGAGAGCGAGAAATACGATTTTCATGAAAACCCCGTTGTTTGAAAAAACATAAAAGCTGAAAAAGCTAAGCGGGGGTAAATGGTCGGAACGAGAGGATTCGAACCTCCGACCCCTTGCACCCCATGCAAGTGCGCTACCAGGCTGCGCCACGTTCCGATGCGGCTTTATATACCGGTGCCACCCCTTAAACTCAAGCTTTAAGCTTACGCCTTAAGCTTACTGGCCGCCCTGGCCCTGGATAGCCGCGCGGATCTGGTCCTTGTGCTGGTCGACAAAGGCGCGTTTCTGCTCATCGCTCATGGAATCCCACGCAGCCTTGCCACGGGCCAGCTGGCCGTTAAGTTCAGGATTCCCGGTATCTGCCAGAGGTGCCGCAGCCGCAGGGCCTGAACCCGGCACGCTGCCCGGCTGTGCCTGCATACGGCGGGCCAGAATACGCTGCTTGTCTTCTTCCGGAAGGTTATCCCAAAACGCCTGGCGTTCGGCCGGGGTCATGTCGCGCACGCTTTTACCGTTGGGTGCGGGCGCAACGGCGGTGACGCTGCCGGTTTGCTCCATACGTTGCACGGTGGCATTTTGCGCAAGCGCGGGCGCAGCCATAATAGTTACAAGCACGGCAGCCAGTACGAATTTTTTCATCTTAGAAATCCCCATAAAGACCGCCGGGCTGGAATGCCCGCGGGTTGCGTTGAATGAAACGGCGTTTCTCATCCGGCGTCATCGCCAGCCACTGGGCCTTGGCCTGTGCCTTGGTCTGAATGCGCTTGTTGGTTTCATATTGAATCAACTCCCGCTCGTAACGCTGGATGCGGTCACGCGGCGGCATTTTCAGAAACTGCCGGTCCGACGGATCCCACGGATAATCATAATCGCGGTTCATGCGCGCGGCCATGGCTTCGCCGTTAGCCACCTGGGCTGCGGCCGGAAGCGGCGCTGCCATCATCAGTGCAAGAACAAACAAAAATCCACGCATGACTTACTCCTTTAATCCTGAATTATGGCCTTTATATAACGGCCTAAAGCCGTGAGACCAGCGTTTGTACGCATTTGTTGCGGTCCGTGCCACTTTTGCCGCCCATGACCACGACGGTCAGGGTCGAGCCATCCGGGCGGCGGCCCTGAACGGCCACGTTTGATCCGCTGGCATCGATATATCCGGTCTTCCCCCATTCCATGGCATAGCCGTTGAAACGCTCCCCAAGGAGAGCCAGATGCCCCTTAATCCGTACAAACCGCTCACTCAGGGATAAGTTCCGTTTTCTGCCCCCCGCAGCGGCCAGCACTTCCGCGCTTTTTGGGATCAGAAACTCATGCTCGCCCAGATACCTTACATACCGGGGATAGTTCTTGTTCATATGATGCATCAGCAACGCGAAATCATACGCCGTCGCCACCTGATCCGGGTCCGGCAGGCCTGATGCGTTTTTAAACCGCGTATTGCGCATGCCGATTTCCGCGCCTGCATCATTCATCATGCCCACAAAACGCCCCTCACTGCCCGCCAGCCGCTCGGCCATCACCGTGGCCGCGTCATTGGCAGAATGCGTGGCCATGGCACGGATCAGCTGCTCCACTGTCAGCTGCGTGGTACCGGCTTCTTCGACATATTTCTTAAGACTGCGCTCCATCCACAAATGGCGGGGCCTGAGCGTCAATATCTCGTCCAGTTTCAATTCTCCCCGCTCAATCGCGCGGAACGTCAGCATCAGGGTCATGAGCTTGGTCATAGATGCGGGATGGCGCAGTTCATCCGCCGCCACATCCATTTCAACGGTCTGAAAGCCGAAAACATCCGAACGCACAGCGATCGCGGCGAATTTCTTGCTGTCGACCAGACCGGGCTGGCACGCATCTTCAACCCGCCCGGGCATGACCATACGCATGGGCTCAACAATTTTCGGCTTGGCCGGCGGCGGCGCAATCAATGAAAGGATCCGCGCATCGGCGGGCGTGGCGACCCGGTTCCACGGATGGGCGGGCATGTCGCGCAACAACGCCTCACGCAAAAAGGCCGGCGTAACCCCAGGCACAACAACGGGTGTGGGTGCCGGCGGTGCGGCTGGATCACTCTGGTTCGCATCCGACGTTGCGCCCAGCGATGTCACCACTGCCGCAAACAAAACGCCGATATTGCGCATGCCCCTCGAATTCATCGAAAAAGTCTAGAACACCGCCGCAAGGGAAAGCAATTTGTTGTGCGCTTGGCTCCACAAAACAAAAGGCCCGCATTTCGCGGGCCCTGTTTACGTTTACCGGGAAGCCACAAAGTGGCGACTGGCCACAAGTGGCCCGCGAGCTTATGCGAGCGAAGCCAAGGAGGACGAAGTCCGACGCCCGGCGTCTGAGGGGCAAGTAAAAGTTATTTACCGACCAGCGCGCGCAGTTCTTTAAGGTCACCCAGCATGCCTTGCAGGGCTTCAACCATGATCTGCGGCAGGGCGTTGGCGTCAGCGGCCACAGCCGGTGCTGCAACCTCTTCCTGTGCCGGCTGGTTGGCCGGGGCGATGGATGCGGCCTTGATCGGGGCGATATTGCCCGCGGTCGTCTGGGCCTTTTCAGCAGCTTCCGCAGCGATCGAGCCTTTCGACTGACCTTTCAGAAGCTTCTGCGCACCCTTGATGGTGTAGCCTTCGCTGTAAAGCAGCGTGTGGATGTGCTTGAGCAGTTGCACATCTTCCGGGCGGTAATAACGGCGGCCGCCGCCACGTTTCATCGGGCGGATCTGGCTGAACTTGGTTTCCCAGAAGCGCAGGACGTGCTGTTGCACGTTCAGCTCTTCGGCAACTTCCGAAATCGTACGGAATGCGCCACCCGCTTTTTGCGTCGGGGCAGCTTCGGCGGTGTCCGTTTCAACGGCGACAGCGGAATTTTGCATCTTAGTTACCTTCGTTCATGCGTTTTTTGAGGATATGCGAGGCGCGGAACACCAGCACCTTGCGGGGCGTGATCGGCACTTCAACACCGGTCTTCGGATTGCGCCCGACGCGTTCTTTCTTGCCGCGAACCGAGAAGGAACCGAAAGAAGAAATTTTCAGGCCACCTTCACGCAGGATAGCTTCGGACATTTCGTCCAGCACCGCTTCGACCAGATCGCCGGACTCTGCGCGGGACAAACCCACGGTGGCGTAAACTGATTCAGCAAGATCGGCGCGCGTAATCGTACGATTGCTCATTTGCTTGAAACCTCCGCCGGACTTGCCGGCAAACGAAAACGTTTATTTATGAATGTCTTAACGTAAGCCGTTAATGCATTCCCCGTCAAGTAGGCCGAATCACCGCAGGACGGCCCCGTTATGCGCATTTTGCCTGAAAGCGGCGCGTTTTATGGGGTTTGCGGGCAAAACACCCCTGTGCACATCTTTGCTTTTGTGCGTTTTGCCACATCTGCACACCCCGTTGGACTCGTGTTTTACGATGCCTGAACAACACACGCTATGTGTCGGTAATGTCGATCATGTTGCGTGTAATGACGGCGCGATATCACGATTCTCAAGGGGGTGTTGCACGAAATCGCATATTGAGCCCTGTAAAAATATGCACCGTTTTCATGTGAAAAAATCGCAAAACCTTTGCAAACCCCATAAAAACCTGTAATTCTCGCGTTGTTCGGGTGTTTTTCGCCCGCTAACTCACTCTAATTTTAGAAGAGATCACCATGGCTAAAGCTAAAGCTAAAAAGAAAGCCTCTCCGAAAGCCGCTGCTAAAGCAGCTGCTCCGAAGGCTCTGAAAACTGCCTTGACGAAATCGGCCCTCATTGGCCGCCTCGCTGAGGAAAATGAAATCAGCCGCAAACAAGCTGCTGGCGTTTTCGCATCGCTCGAGAACGTTATCCTCGGTTCCATCATGCCGAACGGCGTTGGTCAGTTCGTTCTGCCCGGCCTGATGAAAATCACCCTGCGTAAAGTTCCGGCCCGTAAAGCTGGCACCCTGATCCGCAACCCGGCCACCGGCGAAATGATGAAAGCCGCTGCGAAACCGGCTTCGGTCCGCGT
>DIUZ01000026.1:0-446408 GCA_002423205.1 Micavibrio sp. UBA6145
GAACCGATGAAGTGTTCGAAGTTGTTGGCCGTCTCGGCATTGCCGAAACCGTCGTCAAGCACGGTGCCGGTACCGAGGTTGGCGTTCACGCTGCCCGTGGAAGTGGAATAAGACAGCCAGTCACCCGTTGTATCGTTACCGCCGTCAAGGGCGTCCGCACCAGCACCGCCGCGGATCGTATCATTACCGTCGCCGCCGATCAGGGTGTTGGCACCTGTATCCCCATACAGGGTGTCGTTACCAGCCGAGCCGACAACGTGTTCGATATTGACCAGCGTCTGCGAAATGCTGCCGTTGACAGTGGCCGTCGCATTGGTTGCACCGTTCAGGGTCACACTGACCGAAGACAGGCCGGAATAATTGACGCGGTCGTTGACGCCGCCTTCACCATTGTAGAAATCTGCACCCAGCGTTGCAAAAATCGTATCGTCGCCGCCGCCAGCAAGAATGGTGTTATCACCCGTCGTGCCGGTAATGGTGTCGTTCTGGCCCGAACCGATAAAGTGTTCGAAGTTGTTGGCCGTCTCGGCATTGCCGAAACCATCATCCGCAACTGTGCCTGAGGTCATGTCAGCCGTAACAGCACCGGAAGAGGTGGAATAAGACAACCAGTCGCCGGTTGTGTCACTGCCGCCGTCAAGAACGTCCGCGCCCGAACCACCGCGGATGGTGTCGTTGCCCGCGCCGCCGCTCAGGCTGTTCGCACCCGTATCACCATACAACGTATCGTTACCGGCCGAACCGATGACATGTTCAATATTGGAAATCGTCTGCGAAATGCTGCCGTTCACCGTAGCTGTTGCGTTGGTTACGCCGTTCAAGGTCACACTGACAGAAGACAGATCCGTGTAATTAACGACGTCACCGGTACCGCCTTCACCGTTATAGGTGTCAGCGCCCAGTGAAGCGAAGATCGTGTCATCGCCGCCGCCGGCCAGGATGACGTTGATACCGGTATCACCCGTAAGCGTATCGGCATTACCCGAACCTGTGAGGTTCTCGATACCGGTCAGGGTATGGGTATAGGTGCTGCCATTTGTGACAGTCGCGCCACCGCCGGACAGTGTAATGCTTACACCACTGCCAAAGCCGTTATAGCTGACGGTATCGGTATCAGCACCGCCGAGATACGCGTCGGTACCCAGCGAAGCAACCATCGTATCGTTACCGGCACCAGCGTCGATGGTATTGTTGTTGGCGTCGCCGGTAATGACGTCTGCACCAGCCGAACCGCCGATATGGCGTACGCCCGTCAGGGTGTGGGTATAGGTGCTGCCATTCGTGACAGTCGCGCCGCCGCCGGACAAGGTAACCGTAACACCCGCATTGAAGGCCGTCGCGCCGTAGCCGACCGCATCGTTGGTGTCACCACCAAGGGCGTATGTATCCGTACCAAGCGATGCGACGATTGTGTCATCGCCGGCATTGGTGGTGATGATGTTGTTGGATGCATCGGCAACAATCGTATCGTTACCAGTACCACCCACAACATTCTCGATGTTGACAAGCGTCTGCGTAAGCGCGCCGTTGATCGTGGCCGTGGCATTAGTGCTCTGGTTCAGTGTAACGACAACGCTGGTGAAGGCGCTGTAATTCACGGTATCGCTGTCCGCGCCGCCATCAATGAAGTCAGAACCCAGAGAACCGAAGATGGTGTCACCGCCAGCATTGGTCTGGATGGTGTTGGCACTGCCGTCACCGGTAATGGTGTCAGAACCCGAACCGCCGCGGATATGCAGGAAGTTCGCAATGGTCTGGCTATCCGTACCGTTGACCGTGGCAGTAACGCCCGTAGCACCGTTCAGGACAACGCTGACCGAAGTCTGGCCGGAATAGTCAATGGTGTTGGTGCCGCCCTGGCCGTCCAGATTATCTGCACCGGCCGAACCGATGACAGTATCGTCGCCGCCGCCAGCCTGGATGGTGTTTGCGTTGGCATCGCCGCCCAGCGTGTCATTACCGCCGGTACCGATCAGGTTTTCAATGTTGCTGAGCGTGGTGGTCGCTGCGCCGCCATTGACGTTCGCCGTACCTGCACCTGCGCTGAGCGTAATTGAAACGCTGCTCAGGGTTGCGAAGCTGACGGTATCGGTATTGCCGCCGCCATCAATCGTGTCGTTGCCAAGCGTGGCATGAATAAGGTCACTGCCTGTGCCGGCATTGATGATGTTGACAGTACCGTCGCCCGTGATCGTATCGTTACCCGATCCGGTCGTGATGTTCTCAAAATTCGACAGGCTGTGCGTAAAGCCGCCAGCCGTTGCGCTGGAGCTGCCGGCGCTGTTCAGCGTCGCTACCACAGCGGTGCCGTAAGAAGCATAAGACAGGGTATCCGAACCACCGCCGCCGTTCAGAACATCCGCACCATCCGAAGCCAGGATCGTATCGTTACCCAGACCGCCATCGATGGTATTGACATTCGCGTCGCCGCCCAGCGTGTCCGCCTGGCCGGAACCGACCAGGTTCTCGATATTGACGACTATTTGTGACACGCCGTTAACCGTGGCGGTTGCGTTGGAAGCGCCGGTCAGCGTCAGGCTGACCGTACCAGCCCCGATACCGGAGAAGTTGAGCGTATCCGTAGCCGCGCCGCCGTCGATCGTATCGGCACCCATAGATGCAAAGATAATATCGTTGTCGCCGCCGGCATTGATAATGTTGGCCGATGTGTCGCCCGTGATCGTATCGGCGTTGCCGCTGCCGACGATGTTCTCAATACCGCTTAAGGTATGGGTGTAGGTGCTGCCGTTCGTAACCGTGGCACCGCCGCTCGAAAGGGTAACGCTTACGCCGCTGCCAAAACCGTTATAGCTGACCGTATCGTTATCCGCGCCGCCGGCATATGTATCCGTACCGAGCGTGGCAATGATGGTGTCGTTACCGGAACCGGCGGTAATGATGTTGGCCGTGCCGTCACCCGTGAGCGTATCAGCGCCAGAACCGGTGGTGATATTCTCGAAGTTCGAGAGCGTGTGCGTAAATCCATTAGCCGTGGCAGAGGAGCTGCCGGCGCTGTTCAGCGTCGCAACCACGTTTGCACTGAAGGAAGCATAAGACAGGGTATCGGTGCCGCCATTGCCGTTCAAAGTGTCGTTGCCGTCCGAAGCGAGGATCGTGTCGTTGCCAAGGCCGCCATCAATGACGTTGACGTTGACGTCGCCGCCCAGCGTATCTGCACCGGCCGTACCGATCAGGTTCTCAATACCGACCAGCGCCGTAGTGCCCGCGCCGCTGTTGACGTTTGCCGTGCCTGCGCCTGCGCTGAGCGTGACCGAAACGCTGGCAAGGCCGTTGAAGCTGACGGTGTCGGTATCGCCACCGCCATCAATCGTGTCATTGCCCGTGCTTGCAATAATCGTATCGTTGCCTGCGCCGCCATTGATGCTGTTGTCGGCGGTGCTGGTCGTGATGGTATCGACCTGGTCGGTACCGATAATGTTCTCGATGCTTGTCAGCGACTGGGTCAGCACGCCGTTCAGCGTTGCTGTTACCGTTGCGCCTGCAGACAGGTCAAGCACAAGGCCCGTAAACGCGCCGTTGGAATAGTTGACGGTATCCGAACCCGTGCCGCCGTCCAGGACGTCGGAACCGATGGAACCGATGATGATGTCGTTGCCCTGGCCGCCGCGGATGGTGTTCACGCCCGTGTCGCCGCCCAGTGTGTCGTCACGGTCGGAACCGGTCAGGTGCTCGATATTAACAATCGACTGGCTTTGGCCGTTGACTGTGGCTGTTGCGGTCGATGAGCCGGTCAGAGTCAGGCTGACCGTACCAGCAGAAAGCGTGGTGTAATCAAGGGTGTCCGTATCGCCGCCACCATCGATGGAGTCAAGGCCGGTCGAACCGCGGATCACATCATTGCCCGCGCCGCCGACGATGGTGTTGGCTGCGCTGTCCGTGGTGATGGTATCAGCACCACCGGTACCAATGACGTTTTCAACGTTGACCAGAACCTGCGCCGCAGAACCACCCAGGGTTGCCGTCGCATTGGTCGATGTGTTCAGGACAATGGACAGGCTGGTGAAGGCACCGTTCGAGTAATCAACCGTATCCGCGCCTGCGCCGCCATCGATCGTATCTGCACCCAGCGAACCGATAATCATGTCAGCGCCGTTACCGGCATTGATGATGTTGGCAACCGTGTCACCCGTAATGGTGTCGTCGTTGCCCGAACCCGTGATATTTTCAATGCCTGTAACGGTATGGGAATAGCCGCCACCCGAAACCGTGGCGTTGCCGCCGGACAGAGCAACAGTCACGCCGCTGCCGAAACCGGCATAGCTGAGAGTATCGTTATCTGTGCCGCCTGCATATGTGTCGGTACCGGCAGAGGCGATGATGGTGTCGTTACCAGCACCGGCCAGGATGACGTTGTCATTAACGTCGCTGGTAATGGTATCGGCATTGCTCGAACCCGTGATGTTTTCAACGCCCGTCAGGGTGTGCGTATAGGTGCTGCCGTTGGTGACCGTCGCGCCGCCGCCAGACAGGGTGACCGTGACGCCGCTGCCGAAACCGGCGTAGCTGACGGTGTCGCTGTCCGCGCCGGCCGCATAGGTATCCGTACCCAGAGACGCCGTAATGGTATCGTTGCCTGCGCCGGCAGAAATGCTGTTGTTCTCAACATCCGTGACAATGGTATCGGCCGTACCGGTACCGATAATGTTCTCGATATTCGAAATACGGTGCGTGACTGCGCCGCCGTTCGTGCTCGTGGCATCGACGCCCGTTGCGCCGTTCAGTGTAACGTTCAGGCCGGTGAAGCCGCCCGCTGAATAATCAAGCGTATCCGAACCTGTGCCGCCATCAATCGTGTCATTGCCAAGCGAGGCAAAAATCATGTCAGCGCCGCCAGCGGCGTTGATGATGTTGACCGATGCGTCGCCCGTAATGGTATCGGCACTGCCCGAACCCGTGACGTTCTCAATGCCCGTCAGGCTATGGGTATAGGTGCTACCGTCCGTAACAGTCGCGGCACCGCCCGACAGGGTAACCGTGACGCCGCTGAAACCTGTGTAGATGACTGTGTCGTTATCCGCCCCGCCGGCATAGGTATCGGTACCAAGCGACGCCGTAATGGTGTCGTTGCCTGCGCCGGTGCTGATGCTGTTGTTCTCAGCGTCCGTGACAATCGTGTCGGCCGTTGCGGTACCGATGATATTCTCGACATTCGAAATACGGTGCGTGATCGCGCCGCCGTTGGTGACCGTCGCGTTGGCAACCGTACCGCCGTTCAGCGTGACCGACAGGCCGGTGAAGCCGCCGGTCGAATAATCAAGCGTATCCGAGTTTGCACCGCCATCAATCGTGTCGTTGCCAAGTGAGGCAAAGACCATATCAGCGCCGGCCCCGGCATTGATGATGTTGACGGCGTTATCGCCCGTGATGGTATCGGCGTTGCCCGAACCCGTGATGTTCTCGACACCCGTCAATGTGTGGGTGTATGTGCTGCCGTCGGTGACCGTCGCGCCGCCGCCGGACAGGACAACCGTAACGCCGTTGCCGAAGCCGTTATAGCTGACCGTGTCGCCTGCCGCGCCCTGCGCGCCAGCCGCATACGTGTCCGTACCCAGCGTCGCGATGATAACGTCGTCGCCGTTGCCCGAATCGATGGCGTTGTTGCCGGCATTACCGGTAATCGTATCGGCAGAACCGGAACCGATGACATTCTGGAAGTTGGAAAGCGTGTCGTTTGCGCCGTCGCCGTCATTGGTCGCCGTACCAGCCGCCAGGCTGACCGTCACACCGGTTGCAGCAGCGGAGTACGAAACCGTGTTGGTATTGTTACCGCCGTCCAGGACGTCAGCACCGCCGCGACCCGCGATGGTGTCATCGCCGTCGCCGCCGGTGATCGTGTTGACTGCCGTATCACCGATGATCGTGTCATTACCGGTGGTACCGATGACATGCTCGATATTGACGAGGGTCTGCGTAGTGCCGCCGCCGTTCAGCGTGGCCGTGGCATTGGTGGTCGTATTCAGCGTGACCGACAAGCTGGTGAAACCGGAGGTCGAGTAGTCGACCGTATCGCCCGTACCCGTGCCGCCGTCATAGAAGTCAGCGCCAGCGGTGGCTTGAATGCTGTCATTACCGACGCCCGCCGTAATGACGTTGGCATTGGCATCGCCCGTCAGGTTATCGGCAAAGCCGGAACCGATGATATTGGCAAAATTGGTCAGTGTATCCGTGCCGCCTTCGCCGTCCGAAGCCGTGCTGCCCGCCAGGCTGACCGTTGCACCCGAACCGGCGTTGGCATAGGAAACCGTGTTGGTGCCGCCCTCGCCGTCAAGCACGTCGTTGCCGCCGCGGCCTTCGATCGTATCGCTGCCGCCGCCACCACGGATGGTGTTATCGCCGGCCGAACCCGTCAACATATCGCCGAACGTCGAACCCGTCAGGTGTTCAAAGTTGGAAATCGCGTCTGTAGCGCCATCACCATCATTGGTGACGGTACCGGTCGTCATGTTGACGACAACACCCGCTATTGCCGCGTTCGCATAAGACAATGTGTCGCTGTCGGCACCGCCGTCAAGAACGTCCGCGCCGCCGCGGCCTTCGATCGTATCGTTGCCTGCGCCGCCGTTGATTGTATTGACGGCACTGGTGCCGATGATGGTGTCATTACCACCCGAGCCGATGATGTTTTCAACGTTGGTGATGTTTTGTGTATAGGTGCCGTTCACCGTCAGGCTGGTCAATGCGCCGCTGATGCTGGTGAACATGCCGTTGGAGAAGTCGATGACATCCGTGCCGGCGTCGCCGTCAACCACGTCGTTGCCAAACGATCCGAGAATCGTATCATTGCCCAGACCGCCATTGATGCTGTCATCATCGGCACCGCCGTCCAGAACGTCCGCGCCCGCGCCACCCAGCAGGGTATCGTTGCCGGCCAGGCCCGAGAGGGTGTCGTTACCGTCATTACCCGTCAGGATGTTGGCGACGTTATTACCCGTCAGCACGTCATTGAGCAGACCGCCGCCGATATTCTCGATGCTGGTCAGTGTATCCTTGTCAACGCCGTTGACATTGGCGATGAACGAACCTGCGTCCGCGATCGTGGCGATCACGGCAACGTTGTTCAGGGACAGGTAGTTGACAGTATCAATGCCTGCGCCGCCGTCATATGTATCGTTACCTGTCGTGCCGTTGAATACGTCATTGCCGTCAAGACCACCGATACTATCGTTGCCTGTACCGCCAGTGAACGTGTCGTTGCTGTTCGACAGAACATAGTTTTCAAAGTTCAGGATAAACTGGTAGCCGTTGCCGCCAGACAGAATAGCCGTCTGTGAAGCAACATCGATCGTAACGCCGATGCCCGCGCCCAGACTATCGTAACGAATCGTATCATTATCAGCACCGCCATCCAGAATGTCGTTACCCAATGAAGCGCGGATAACGTCGTCACCGGCACCGCCCACGATGCTGTTATTAAGCGCATCGCCTGTGAAAGTGTCATTACCTGAAGTACCTATCAGATTCTCTATATTTACGATGGTCTGCGTCATAGCAAGACCGCCAAACGTCGCTGTCGCGTTCGTGTTGCCATTCAATATCAGCGTAACGCCCGTGGTCAGACCATTGAGCGTGGAAAGGTTAAATACATCGATGCCGATGCCGCCATTAATGACGTCTGCGCCCAGCGATGCGAACATAGTGTCGTTACCGTCATTACCGTTCAGGCTGTTTGCGCCGGAACTGCCAGTAATGGTGTCACTGCCGTTGGATCCTGAGACGTTCTGGATGTTCGTAATCGTATCAAATCGACCATTGCTGAGCGTAACGGTGGTCGCACCGCTATCCTGCATAACAAAACTGATCGTTGTGCTTGTGTTGCCATAGGTAACGGAGTTTGTACCAGCTTCACCGTCAAACCAGTTACCACCGGCGCGGGAGTTAAAGCTGTCATTACCGAGACCGCCATAGGCCACCACATTCTGTGTAGCACTATTTTCGCCGAGGATGATGTTGTCGTTACCATCATCGCCGTATACGACAGCGTTATTCAGCGAGACATAGATCGTATCACCGCCAGCACCGCCGTGGATGGTGGATGTTTCTGACGTTGCGCCAATGCTGATGGAGTCACCAAAACCTGTACCAAAAAGCGTCTCAACACCAACCAACTGCAGGGAGTGTCCGCCAGTGAACGATGCCTGGAAGTATCCACCAACCGTCGTGCGCAGATCCGTCGTCAACGCACTCAACGCGTTCGTCAGATCAACAACGTCGGCACCTGCCTGACCTTCAATTGTATCACTACCACGACCGATCATCATGAAGGTGTCGTTACCGTCACCGCCACGGAAATAGTTATTCTGAGTATCATCACCCATAACGTCATCACCGGTCGTACCGATAACGTTCTGGATATTGGCCAGCGTATCGTTTTGTCCGCCCGTAACGGTAACAGTGGCTGGAGTTCCACCATTCAGGGTAAAGCTGATACCGGTTGCACCTGCTAGTGAGGAATAATCAATCGTGTCACCCAGGAAGCTCTGCGTACCGCCGTCATAGGTATCGATACCCAGCGATCCAATGAACATGTCATCGCCGGAACCACCATTTACAGCGTCGTCGCCCGCGCCATCGTTAATAGTATCATTACCTGCTCCGCCCTGCAGGTTATCTGCACCGCCGCCGCCATTGATGACGTCGTCGCCATCATTACCGATCAGGGTATTATCATTGTTGTCCCCTGTCATCGTATCGGCGTTGATACAGCCGATGATGGTGGCGAAATTGGCCGCGCTGTCGATCTCTGCACCCAGAGTGACGTTATAGAACCCGCCGGAAACGGCGCTCATATCAACGTTGATGGCGACCGCGCTGTAGCTATAGGTCAGAGTGTTGACGCCGATGCCGCCGTCCATGGTGTCATTGCCATCACCACCGCTGATCGTGTCGTTCCCCGCGCCACCCAGAAGGATGTTTGCACCGGCACTGCCGTTGATGATGTCGTTACCGCCCGAACCGGTGATGTTCTCAATATTGCGCAGGATGTCGTTACCGGTGCCGCCGACGACCGTCACGGTCGAATCCACGCCGCCCTGCAGCGAGACAATAATATTGGTGATGCCTTCGTTATTGGTGTAATCGACGGTATCGACGCCCGCGCCGCCGTCCAGCGTATCAATGCCGCCCATACCGACCAGCACGTCGTCGCCGTCAAAACCGGCAAGGTTGTTCGCACCGGAATCGCCGGTGATGGTGTCGTTACCGGTCGAACCGATAACGTTTTCAATCGCGTTGATGATGTCGTTGCTGCCGCCGTTGACAATGACGGTGCTGTTGTTCAGGCCGTCCAGCGTGACAGTGATATAGTTGAAACCGGTTTCGAGCGAGTAGTCGACCGTGTCGACGCCGTCGCCGCCCAGCAGGGTGTCCGTGCCGCCGCCGCCAGACAATGTATCGTTACCCTGACCGCCGGTCAGGATGTTGGTCAGCGAGTCGCCGCGCAGCGTGTCGTTACCGCTGGTGCCGATGACGTTCTCGACGTTCACGACCTGGTCGTTCACGTCGCCCGCAACCGTAACAATGGCCGTACCCGAACCGTTCAGAGTAACGGAAACTGAAGTGGCCGACGCCTGCCCTGAATAATCCAGCGTATCAATACCGTTACCGCCGTCAAAAATATCCTGACCAAGGCTGCCGCGCAGAAGATCATCGCCCTGACCGCCGTTGATGGTGTCATTACCCGTGCCGCCGGTCAGTGTGTCGTTACCGTCAAAGCCTTCGAAAATAACACCGAACGTGCCGCCGACCATAATATCGTCGCCGGCCGAGCCGATAACGCGCTCAATCCCTGTAACGGTGGTCGTGGCAACGCCTGCCGAAACGATAGTGCCGGCCGTCATGTTGACCGTCAGGAAGTTACCCGCGCCAAATGCCGAGTAATCGATGGTGTCCGTGCCGGTACCACCGTCGAACGTGTCAGCACCTGCGCTTGCGGTGAATGTGTCATCACCGCCGAGCGAGAAGACCGTATCAGCAGCAGCCGAACCAACAATCGTGTCGGCCAGTGTGGTGGTGTAATACAGCTCAAACGTGTTGAACGTATCGGTCGAGGAATCGGCTGAATAAAACGCCTGGCTGCTGATCAGGTTCAGCGTGACGCCGGTGCCGACCAGGTCATCAAAGCGCAACTGGTCCGCCGTGCCCGCGCCGCCCTGCAGGTTATCCGAACCCGCACCGCCGTAAATCGTGTCGTTACCGGCACCGCCGATGATCGTGTTGGTATTGCCATCGCCTCGGATCGTATCCGCACCGGCCGTACCCGTGACGTTTTCAATGTTGCGGATGGTCTGTGCGGTCGAACCGTTGATACTGACGGTCGCATCCGTCGCGCCGCTCAGCGTGACGTTGATGAAGTTGGTGGACGTCAGTGCGCCGTAGTTGACGGTGTCGGAATCCGCGCCGCCGTCCATAACGTCCGCGCCAGCCGAGTAAACAAAGGTGTCATTGCCGGTCAGGCCCAGAATGGTGTTGGCCGTCGCATCACCGGTCAGCGTATCGTCATAGGCCGAACCCGTCAGGTTTTCAAAGCCCGAAAGAATATCCGTACCGCCGTCGCCGTCATTGGTGGATGTTGAATTCAGCACAACGGTGACGCCGGCTGCTGCGTTGGCGTAAGTGAGAACGTCAGCCGTACCCGTGCCGCCGTCGAGTGTGTCGTTACCGCCGCGACCCTGGATCGTGTCGTTGCCTGCACCGCCGCGGATATAGTTGGCGTTATTATCGCCGCCCAGCACGTCGTTACCGGTCGTACCCAGCAAATGTTCCATGCCGGTCAGAACGTCGTTTGAGCCATCACCATCATTGGATGCAACACCGGCGAACAGGTCAACGTTAACCGCAGCCGCAGCACCGGAATAATCAGCAAGGTCATTATTACCCGCGCCGCCGTCCAGCGTATCGTTGCCGCCGCGACCAGCCAGGGTATCATCGCCATTACCGCCCATCAGGACGTTGGAATTGGCATCACCCGTGATGATGTCAGCCTGGTTCGAACCCAGAATATTTTCAATACCGACAAGCGAATCCGTGCCGCCGTCGCCGTCATTGCTGACGGTATTGTTCAGCATCGTGACAACAATGCCGCTGGCTGCCTGTGAATAATCGGCAACGTCGATATCTGCGCCGCCGTCAAGGACGTCCGCACCGCCACGGCCCATCAGCGTATCATTACCGACACCGCCAGTCAGCGTGTTGGCAACGGCATCACCGCGGATAATGTCTGCGTTAACAGAACCGATAACGTTTTCAATGTTGTAAATACTATCCGTATTGCCTTCGCCGTCATTGGACGCGGCGTTCAGGCTCAGGTCAACAATAATGCCCGACGACGCCGCTGCATACGTGGCCGTGTCGCCCGTGCCCGCACCACCGTCCAGATAGTCAGCGCCACCACGGCCTGCGATCAGGTCATTGCCGCCGCCGCCCAAAATGGTGTTGGCACTGTTATCACCGGTGAGGTTATCCGCGTTGTTCGAACCGGTGATGTTTTCCATACCGCTAAAGGTATCGTTATCACCATAACCGTCATTCGTGGTCGTACCGAGCAGCATGTTGACTGTTACACCAGCCGTCGATGCAGCATAATTGAGCGTATCGTTATTGCCAGCACCGCCGATAATGGTGTCGTTACCAGCCAGACCCGCGATCGTGTCATTGCCGTCCGAACCGTCAAGAACGTTCGCTGTGGCATCGCCCGTAATGTTGTCAGCATTCAGCGAGCCCAGGATATTTTCAAATCCGGAAACAACGTCGTTGGATCCGTCACCGTCATTGGTTGCCGTACCCAGCGCCAGGTTAACCGTAACCGCACCGTTGGCGTTGGCGTAGCTGAGTGTATCGGCACCGATACCGCCCTGCAGGTTGTCCGCGCCGCCGCGTCCCGCGATCGTATCTGCGCCGGTACCACCAACAATGGTGTTGACGGCGGCGTCACCGGTAATGGTGTCATCGCCGCTGGTACCAATAATGTTTTCAATGTTTACGAGCTGCTGCGATCCGGTCGACAGCGTGGCCGTGGTCAGGTTGTTGGTATTCAGGACAACGCTCAGGCTGGTATAACCGCCGACGCTGTAATCCATCCAGTCGGCACCCGTATTACCGTCAATCGTATCAGAACCACCCGAAGCACGGATGGTATCGTTACCAAGGCCGGCGTCGATGCTGTTATTACCTGCGTCACCTGTTATGGTGTCCGCACCAGAACCCGTGGTCAGGTTTTCAAAGTTGGCCAGTGTCTGGGTCGCACCGTTGACAATCGCGGTCGCGTTCAGCGTAACCGTGATGGCGCTGGTATACGCGCTGTAATCCAGAAGATCGATATTGGATCCGCCGTCAAGATTATCCGCACCGTCCGATCCAATGATGGTATCGGCACCACCAGCACCCATGATGGTGTTGACGTTGGCATCGCCCTGGATGCTGTCAGCGCCGGCAGAACCGGTGATGTTCTCAATCCCGGTCAGGCTATGGGAATAACCCGCACCGCTGATCGTGGCAGCGCCAGCCGAGAGCGTGGCGGTGATACCGCCGTTGAAAGTGGAAGCAGAATAGATGACCGTGTCGCCGTTACCCGTGGAATTGGTACCGCCGGCATACGTGTCGGTCCCCGAAGATGCCGTAATGGTATCGCTGCCCGCGCCTGTGCTGATGCTGTTGTTCGCGCCGTCAGTGACGATGATATCAACGCCGCCGGTACCGATGACGTTTTCAACATTCACGAGCGTCTGCACAACCGGGCCACCGGATGTCGTCAGCGTGGCGGTCGCATCATTGACTGTATCCAGTGTAAGATTAAGACCGGTGAATGCGGCGTTGGAATAGTTGATCGTATCCGAACCCGTGCCGCCGTCGACATAATCGGCACCCAGCGAACCGATAATAATGTCAGCGCCGCCATTGGTTATGATCGTGTTGGCCGCGGCGTCACCGGTTACGGTATCGTTGCCGGAACCGGTCGTGATGTTTTCAAAATTGGAAATCGATTGTGTCGCCGCGTTGACAATCGCGGTCGAAGCGCCCGCGCTGTTCAGCGTGGCTGTGATGGCCGTGGCATACGCGCTGTAATCAAGGGTGTCATTGCCGGTGCCGCCGTCAAGCGTATCTGCGCCGTTCGAACCAATGACCGTATCATTGCCGCCGCCGGCATTGATGATGTTCGTAACGTTGTCGCCGCCCAGGACGTCATCACCGCCGGTACCGACAAGGTTTTCAATGTTGCGCATCTGCTGGCTGATCGCGCCGTTAATAAGCACGTTAGCCAGGGTGGAACCGCTCAGCGTGACGTTCAGGCTGGTAAACGCCGCATCAGAGAAATCAGCCGTATCGTTATCATTACCACCGTCCAGCGTGTCAGTGCCAGCCGTACCGTAAATCGTGTCGTTGCCGCCGCCGGCATTGATAATGTTGTCACCAGCGTTGCCGGTAAGACGGTCGCCCGCCGCCGCATTTGAACCCGTGATATTTTCAAATTCACTTATGACGTCGTTTGATCCGTCGCCGTCGTTCGTCGTGGTGCCGGTGGTCAGGTTGACCGTGACTGCGTTCACAGCACTAGCATAAGAAACCGTATCGATGCCAAGACCGCCCTGCAGCGTATCAACACCGCCGCGGCCGGCAATCGTATCGTCGCCATCGCCGCCGATCAGGACGTTCGCGTTAACGTCGCCCGTGATCTGGTCATTACCCACCGTACCGATGACGTTTTCAATGTTACGGAAGGATTGAGACAGGTTGGTATTAACCGTTGCCGCAGCATTCGTCGCGCCGTTCAGGGTCAGTGCAACACTGGTAAATGCGCCGTCCGAGAAGTTGAGTGTATCAGTACCCGCGCCGCCATCCGTGGTGTCGTTGCCCAGCGTGGCAAAAATAAGGTCGTTACCCGCGCCGGCGTCAATGACGTTGGCGCTGCCGTCGCCGGTGATGGTATCCGCAAAAGCAGAACCAATGATATTTTCAAATTCAGCAAGCGTGTCGCTACCGCCTTCGCCGTCGCTCGCTGCCGTACCTGCGTTCAGGTCAACAGTAACACCCGAAGTTGCGCTGGCGTAGGTAACGGTATCCGTACCACCCCCGCCCTGCAGGTTGTCGATACCGCCGCGACCACTGATCGTGTCATTGCCAAGGCCGCCACGGATCAGGTTTGCGCCCGCGCTGCCTTCCAGATTGTCGCCATCGCCCGAGCCGATGATATTTTCAAAGCCGGACAGGACATCAGATGCACTGTCACCATCATTTGTTGCGGTATTGTTGGTCAACGAAACAGTTACGCCAGTACCCGAGCTTGCATCCGCATAGCTGACGGTATCAATGCCAAGGCCGCCGATCAGCGTATCAACGCCGCCGCCGCCTGCGATGGTGTCATTGCCATCACCGCCATCAAGGACGTTGGCGATGGAGCTACCGGTGATGAAGTCATCGCCGGCCGAACCGATGACGTTTTCAACTGTCAAAATGTTATCTGAGCCGCCGTCACCGTCGTTTGCGGCGATACCCGTGAAAAGGTTTACAACAATGCCGCCGGCTGCCGCAGCATACGTAACAGTGTCAGTGCCCTGACCACCGATAATCGTGTCGTTACCGATACCGGCTGCGATAGTATCGTTGCCGATACCGCCGTTAAGCGTGTTGTCGTTAGAGTCACCAACGATCTGGTCGGCAAAGTCAGAACCAATAACGTTTTCAATACCAATCAGAACGTCATTGCTGCCAAAGCCGTCATTGGACGCCGTGTTGGCGGACAGGTTGACGTTAATCGGGCCAGTGGCCGCCGCATAATTGATGGTATCGGAACCGCTACCGCCATCGAGCGTGTCCGAGCCCTGGCTGCCCAGGAATGTATCGTTGCCGCCCAATGCAAATACGGTGTCGGCAAGCGTGGACCCGGTAACCGAGTCATCCTGGTTGGTCAGGTAATAAGATTCAAAACCACTGAACGTATCGGTCGACGTATCGCCCGGGAAGAATGCGGTCAGCGTGGCAAGATTGATGTTGATACCCGTACCGGTCAGGTCATCGAAATGCAGTTCGTCGGTCCCGCCGCCGCCCGCAAGAACGTCCGAACCGCCGCCGCCCCGGATGATGTCGTTACCAAGCCCACCTGAAATAGTGTTGGATGCAGCGTCGCCGGTGATGATGTCGTTACCCTGCGTACCGATGACGTTCTCAATATTGGAGACCGTAACACTGGCATTGCCCGCGACAGTGATCGTTGCCGGCGTTGCACCGTTCAGGTTAACCGTGATGAAGTTGCCGGCCGCAAACGCAGAATAATCGATCGTGTCAGAACCGGTACCGCCATCGAAAATATCGGCACCCTGGCTGGCGATGATCGTATCGTTGCCGCCAAGGGTCGAGACCGTGTCTGCACCGCTGGAACCGGTAACGGTATCGTCCTGCGCGGTGGTGAAATACAGCTCAAAGCCGCTGAACGTATCGGTGGAGCCGTCGCCGGCGTAATATGCTGTGCTGGCCGTCAGGTTCAGCGACACGCCAAAGGCGGTCAAATCGTCAAAGCGCAACTGGTCGGTACCGCCTTCGCCGAACAGCGTGTCCGCACCGCCGCCGCCGCGAATGGTGTCATCGCCGCCGCCGCCGTAAATAACGTTGCCCGTACCGGTGCCGGTGATGTTATCCGCAAGACCGGTACCGATGACGTTTTCAATCGAAGAGAGGGTGTCCGTACCGCCCTGACCGTCATTAATGACAATATCGGCAGACAGGTCGATCAGCACGCCGCTGCCCACCACGGCCGAGTAATCGATTGTATCCGTGCCAACGCCGCCGATCAGGGTGTCGTTGCCTGCGCCGCCGATCAGGGTGTCGTTGCCCTGGCCACCGTCCAGCGTGTCATCGCCGTTCATGCCGGACAGAATATCGTTCCCGACGTTACCCTGCAGGTAGTTGACGCCGGAGTCGCCCGTGATGGTGTCAGCGCCTGTAGAACCGATCACGTTCTCAACGTTGCGCAGAATTTGATTGGTGCCGCCGGTAATGGTGACAAGCGCATCGGTGTTGCCCGCCAGCGTCACATCCAGCGCCGTAACACCGCTCAGCAGAGAATAATCAATGATATCAGTACCGCCGCCGCCATCAACCGTATCGGCGCCCCCGCTGGCAAAAATCGTGTCATCACCGTTCAGCGTGAAAATAGTCTCGGCAATGGCTGTTCCCGAAACTTCGTCGTTGAAATTGGTGGTATAGAAAACTTCGAAACCGCTAAATGTGTCGGTGGATGAATCACCGCTAAACGACGCAAGACCTGCGCCGATATTCAGGATGATACTGCCCGTCAGGTCGTCAAAGCGAACTGTGTCGGTGCCGTTGCCGCCTTGCAGAATGTCACTGCCAAGACCGCCGCGAATGACGTCGTCGCCATCGCCGCCGCGCAGAATGTTGTTATTGGCATCGCCGTAAATCGTGTCGTTGGCAGTCGTGCCGGTGACGTTCTCAATATTGCGGACCGTATCGTCCTGGCCCCCGGAAACCGTGACACTCGCGACCGTACCGCCGTTAAGCACAACGCTGATGCCGGTGGTGCCGGCAAGGCCGGTGTAATCCAGCGTGTCAACATCTGCGCCGCCGTCATAATCGTCAGAACCCGCACCGGCCAGGAAAAGATCATTGCCCGCACCGCCCAGGACCGTATCGTTACCACCGCCGTCGCTGATCGTATCGTTACCACCTGCGCCCGAAAGCGTGTTGGCGGCGTTATCGCCCGTCAGCGTATCTGCGAAAGCCGAACCGGTGATGTTTTCGATGGATACATATGTATCAGTTGAACCGTCGCCATCATCCGAAGCGCCGTTGGCCGCAAGGCTGGCGATAACGCCGGCCACCGCACCCGAATAATCAACGGTGTCGTTGTTCGCGCCGCCGTCCAGGGTATCTGCGCCGCCGCGACCGGACAGCGTATCGTTACCGGTACCACCCGTCAGCGTGTTGGCCGAGCTGTTACCGATGATCCGGTCAGCAAAGGCTGAACCGGTGATGTTTTCAATGTTCAGAATGACGTCCTGGCCGCCGTCCCCGTCATTGGCGACCGTACCGGTGGACATGTCGATGTCCACAAATGAAGCAGCCGTGGAATAATCAGCCGTATCGATGCCCACGCCGCCGTCCAGCGTATCGTTGCCGACGCCGCCGTACAGATAGTCGTCACCATCGCGGCCCTGCAGGTGGTTGCTGGCCGTATCGCCCAAAATTGTATCGTTACCGGCCGTACCGATAACGTTCTCGACGTTGCGGACCGTATCATTCTGGCCGCCGGTGACAGTGACCGTTGCGTTGGTGCTGCCGTTCAGCGTGACACTGATAGCCGTAGCGCCGGCAAGCTGCGAATAGTCGAGCGTGTCAATACCGGCACCGCCGTCCATGACGTCCGAACCGACGTCGTCGATAAACGTATCGTTACCGCCGCCCGCATTAAGCGTATCGTTACCGGCAAGACCGTTCAGGATGTTATCGGCGGAATCGCCCGTCAACTGGTCGACAAAGGCCGAACCGGTCAGGTTTTCAATACTGATGTATACGTCCGTGGCACCGTCGCCGTCATCGGTCGCGCCGTTACCGGCAAGGCTGGCGACAACGCCGTTTGCTGCGTTGGAATAGCTGACAGTGTCCGAACCCGCGCCGCCGTCCAGCGTATCGACACCGCCGCGACCGGCCAGTATATCGTTACCGCCGGCACCCGACAGGATGTTGGCAAGACTGTCGCCCGTGATGCGGTCATTGCCTGACGTACCGACAACGTTTTCAATGTTGCGGATAATGTTGTTGGTGCCACCGTCGATCTGGACCGTAACGTTGTTCGTCGTATTCAGTGTCACTTCGATGAAATTGACGGTGCCATTCAACGGGCTGTAATCGACCGTGTCGTTACCGGTGCCGCCGTCCAGCGTATCCGCGCCGGCGCTGCCGTAAATCGTATCGTTTCCACCTTGGGTGAAGATGACGTTGTTGGACTCGTTACCGCCAATACGGTCGGCACCGGAGCCCGTCGTGATATTTTCAACGGTGTTGATATAATCCTGCTGGTAATCAGGCTGGCCTGATGTGCCGATAGACGCAACGGCATAGCCGCCAACCAGTGTACCAAGATTGACGACAACGTTTTGTGTCAGGGTCGAATAATCGACAAAGTCAACGCCGGAACCACCGATCATGGTATCATTGCCAAGACCGCCGACCAGTGTGTCGTTACCGCCTTCGCCGTTCAGCGTGTCATTGCCCTGATTGCCATAAAGGGTGTCGTTGCCTTCACCGCCAAACGCAGTATCGATACCGACGCCGCCGTTGATGATGTCATTGCCGGAACCGGTAAAGACGCGGTTTTCGTTGGGCTGGTTGGAGAACACCCACACCGGCACACCTGTCGTGGAATCAACCTTGTTGTAATCGACCGCGCTGCCGACATTCTGCTGGATGGCGGGTTGATCAACAGTAACTTCAAAGGAGGATGTGGTCGGAACGATCAGCGGCGCGCCGGGATTCTGCTGCTGGTAAAGGGCCGCGTCGAACTCGGCCTTCATTACAATCTTGCTTTCAAACTCCTGATCTACCGGAACCGTATAGGTCACGATGATACGCACGGTACCCGTATCGGAACGGGGCGGATTCAGGAATGTATAGACGCCATTAGCGAATGTTGCGCCGACAACGGTGAAATTCGAAGGAAACCCTTCAAGCGAAAGCTCGACAATTTTGAAACCATCCGGAATCGTCGGAACAACTTCGATGACGCGCGACATGGTAGTGCCGTCGAAATACACCGTCTCATCGTTATTCATGATGATATTGCGCGTTTCCGTCGCAAGCGAGATCAGTTCAGTCGAATACTGGGCCGCGGGATTCGGATCAAAGAACGAGATATCGGAGCCGCCACCACCACGCACGATAACGGTATCGACACCCATGATGGTCTGGACTTCAGACGTACGCGCAACCTGAAGCAGCTGGGTTTCAAGTGACTTGACGTCCGCCGGTTCCGGCGGTGCCAGGCCCGGGTTGTTACTGCTGCCCGAACCGGAATTCGTGCTGTTAGACGTGAATTTCGGAACCGGTGGGGCTTCACCCTCTTCGTCAACGGCGCGCGGTGATACTGCTTTTTGTACCTGCTCGGCCGAGGCCACGTTGGATGCGGATTGTTGTGACTGGTCGCTCGTATCGCTCTGCCCCATGGACTTGAGCATCTGCATCGCCTTGGCTTCAATCTCCGAAGGCGTAGGCGGGCGGCGGGCGTCTTCTTTGGAATTTTCTTTGGTGGCTTCAGAGGCCGCAGTGCTATCGGTCGGCAGGATTGTCGAGATAGCGATGAAATCTTTAACCGAAAGGTTACCGACTTCGCCGATATTGGCCAAAATCATCTGCGGGCTGATTTCATTGCCGTCGAGCAGGAAGATCGGTGCGTCTTCTTTGTCGAACATGAATGCGACGATACCGACCAGCACCACTTTGGCACCCGTAACCGGGTCCGTCAGGATCAGGTCGGAGCCAAGGATATCTATTTTAACTTTGGACAGATCAATATTACCCAGATCGATCTTGCCACCCGGCTGAACCAACAGCTTGGTGGTGCCGCTCTCAGGGAACGCCACTTTCAAGTCTTTGTCAGGGGCTGCGGGAGCGGCCATCTAGGTTATCTTTTCCTTGTTTTTCAATCAGCTGCCGGAAGCGCCATAACGGCACGCCCGAAAACCCGGCTGACTATTAAAAGTACCGCGGAACGTATTAATGAGTTATTAGTTTTTGCAGTCTGGAGGGTTATCTGAGGTCTTAGTAACAAAGTACTAGTCCACTGATTTCCGGATGCTCTTGAATCCTTTTTGACGCACCGCGACTCTGAAGAGAGGCGATTGAGGAAAACGGCGCAGAAAAGGGGCTTATTGCTTCCCATTTTTTACGGTCTCATCCAGTTCGCTTAACGCATCGTTAAGATTGTCCGCGCCCCTCACGGCTTCTGCCTGACGGCGCAGATCTGCGTTTTCTTTCTTGATGAGCTCGAGCTCGGTACGAAGTTCCTTGATCTGGTAGGACTCGGAAGCGCACTGCGCGACTTTGTGCATGGTGGCACCAAGCGGGGCCTTCCCGCCATTGAGGCGCAGCTTCTCTTTTTCAGCCTCAAGAAGGCCGATCTTGCGCACCAGGTTCTTGTATTCATCAGTTGCTGCGCACTGCTCAGGCGTCGGCGTGGCCGCAACCGGGGCTGCGCACACAGGTGCCGGAACAAAGGATGCAGCTGGCTGCTTGACCTCCGACACGACCTGTTCTTCAACCGGGGCCAGCCTGGCCTTTTCAGCCGCTTCAAGGTCTGACGGCGGTACAACGGGGCATGTCTGGCCCTTGGGGCACGACGGCTGGTTGGAACGCGGCTCATAGGTAAGATTGGCCTTGCTGTCCGCCATGGCTTCGGATTCCGAAACCGGCGGCTTGGGCGCAACAGCTTTCTTTTTCTTCTTGGGCGCAGGCAGCTTTTCTTCGGCTTTTGCGGGTTCTTCCACTTTTACAGCTTCAGCAGCCGGGGCGACCGGTGTGGGTGCCGTCGTCGCCGCTGCATCAAGCGGCGTCGGCATCGGCACAGCATCGGCAGGCGCGCTGACAGGCGGCAGAACATCAGCCGGCGTTTCAGGCGACGGTGCGGGCGTTACACCCAGTGCCGCAGCATCAGCCGGAACCGGTGCGCTCACAGCAGGTGCGGAAAGAGCAGCCGGTTTGGCGTCAAGCGCAGGCTGCGCGCCATTAACAACAGCATCCTTGGCGGCCTGAACGGCAGCATCAACACTGGCAGGTGCCAGATCAGCAGCCGGATCAGCAACAAGCGTCGCCGGAGCCGCAGCAGCAGGCACAACCGTTTCTGTCGTGGTGGTGGTCGTTGTCGTATCCGTGGTTGCGCCATCCGTGGCGGTAACCGACGTTGACGTGGTCGTCGTGGCTTTCGCATCCTTGGTCGTGGACGTCGCGGGCGTGCCGGCAGAAGGTGCCATCTGCGCGTAATTGCCGTCAGATGAAGCAACCGTACCAGCGCATTTATCAAGCTTGCTGACGACTTTCGAAATCTTGGCGTCGGAGAAGTTATAGTGACGCTCACCAATAACGATGTCGAAATTCTTGGCTTTTCTGAAAGCAACAATATCACTGACCGGCACCACGAACGTATCGAACTTGGCCGGGCGGATGGTCATGGAATCAGACTGGTCACCGGCGCTTATGGTCACCGGGTAGTCTTTCCAGACATCGAACTGATCGCGGGAGCTGGCAACCGTCAGGTTATAATCGCCGTCCTGGGACGACAGGGTCAGGAAAGCGCCGCTGCCGATATATTTGCTGGCACGGCAATCCGCAGCCGCCATTTCCCAGCCATTGCCGGAATTGGGTGCGCTGGCCGTTTTGGCGCTCGAAAGGGAGAATTGCATCGGTTTTGGCGATTCTGCCTGCGCAGACGCTTCAAAACCAAATGCCATAACCAGGAGCAGAGTGCGGAAGAGGAGAGTACGCATTAAGGAGGGATTCCTTACGAGAAAATCCACTTAATCCTACCGATTCATTCGTTTATTACAACACGCTAGAACGGTTTTTAGCATGTACCTTCAATGGGGTAGGAGTCATTATCCCCAGATTCCATATATCAGGGTCCAAGCCCTTGATAAATAAGAATAAAGACCCAAAATACCCCTTATTCTGCTCATAAGAACGAATAAGGAATCCCTTCCGCGCAAGCGGAAATCGTATGAAAAATGAAAATTATTTAAAATCGTATTCTGCAAATTACCCGGCCTGTATTTTGTCAAATCCGCCGGCGGCGGCCTGGACCCAGCGCACAAACCCCACAAGAAGCCGACACACTGACCAGCGTCGAAAAACTGATCGCCTGATCAGGCGTTATGGCGTGGCTTGATACTGGCCAGCAGTTCTGAAAACGCGTCAAACCCAACCGGTTTCACAAGATGATGGTCAAACCCGGCATCACGCGCCGCCTGGCGGTCTTTTTCCTGCCCCCACCCGGTCTGCGCGATCATCACGGTATTTTTGAATTGCGGATCGGCGCGAAGAACGCGGCAGACTTCATATCCATTCATACCGGGCATGCCGATATCCAGCAAAATAACATCCGGTACTTGATCCTGCGCCATGCGGATCGCCTCCGGCCCGTCATGGGCAACAACAGGCATATGATCCATCATCTCCAGCATCCAGCTGGTGGTGCGGGCGGAATCAATATTGTCATCCACCACCAGCACACGCAGCGGATCGCCAACCGTTGATGCCGCAACCTCCTGGTCTTCAACAGCTGGTGTTTCCACCAGCGGAAGGCACACAGTAAACGCGCTCCCCTGCCCCAGGCCATCGCTTTTCACCGATATGCTGCCGTCCTGCAATTCCAGCAATTGCTTGACCAGCGCAAGACCGATACCAAGCCCGCCCTGTGACTGCGTGCCATCGCGGCGCACTTGTGTAAACAAGTCGAACACGCGCGGCAGCATATCTGCCGGAATACCAATACCGTTATCGGCAACGGTTATTTTTGCAAATGCGTTCTCTCTATAGGCTTTCACGTCGATGACGCCGCCGTCCGGCGTGTATTTGGCTGCGTTGTTTATGAGGTTGGTAACAATCTGTGCCACGCGCGTAATATCCGCGTTGATCCACAAATCCGTATCCGAAATCTCGAGATTCAGGCGATGATTGCCGCTTTCAACAAGCGGTAAACTCGCCTCCAGCGCCGCCTTGATGGCGGTCTGCGCCTTGATGGGCTTGCGCTCCAGCGCAATTTTCCCCTTGCTGATCCGCGATACATCCAGAAGATCGTCAATCAGCCGCACAAGATGTGTCATCTGGCGATCCATCATACCGCGCAGTTCTTCCGATACTTTTCCGTCCTTCGACATACGCATGATCTGCAGACCGTTGCGGATAGGCGCCAGCGGATTACGCAGTTCATGCGCCAGCGTTGCCAGGAAATCATCCTTGCGCCGGTCCTCGTCTTCCAGTGCCTGCGCATATTGCGCGGCCTTCATATTCATTTCCTCCAGCGCATCGCGCTGCGACGCCACGCGGTTACGCTGCCGGTACAGCTCAATGAAGACATCGACCTTGCTGCGCAGGATGTCCGTCTCGATCGGCTTGAACAGAAAATCAACCGCCCCCGCTTCGTACCCACGAAAACGGCGCTTGTTGTCTATGGCACCCGCCGTCAGAAAAATGATCGGCACGCTGCGCGTGCGCTCAATGCCGCGCATAAGCCCGGCCAGTTCATAACCATCCATACCCGGCATCTGCACATCCAGAAGCGCCAGCGCCACGTCATGCTTGAGTAGTATTTCAAGCGCATCTGCGCCGGTTTTCGCCGTAAGGATAATGATATCCTCCCGGCGCAGTAACGCCTCGAGCGCGACCAGATTTTCTTCAAGGTCGTCAACCAGCAGAATATGGACAGGTTTATTCTGTATCATCGACATGACGTAACGTTCCGGGCTAAAAATTCACCAATTTGTTTTAAAGTCATAAGCGGGGCTTGGGGACATGTTTTTTGGGCCGCGCGGGGCATCATGGGTGCATGCGCCGTTGCCGGGTCCTGGATAATGGCCATACCACCCGCATCCACGATACAACGAAGCCCCCTGGCCCCGTCCTCGTTCGCACCAGTGATCAGGATGCCGATCAGCTCACTATTATAGGCATCCACCGCCGTTTCAAACAGCACATCGATGCTGGGACGGGAAAAAAGCACCTCTTCTTCTGCCGACAAAGACAACAGGCCATCCTTTTCAGGCAGCACATGGTAATTCGGCGGCGCGATATAGACATGACCGGGCAAAGCCGGTGTCTTGTCTTCAATCTCTTCAATGGCAAGCAGGCATTTCGGCTGCAGAATTTCAGGCAGCAGGCTTTTTGAATCCGGCGGTATATGCACGACAGCAATGATTGGCACAGAAAATTCTGCCGGCAAGGCGGACAAAATTGTAGTCAGCGCATCGACCGACCCCGCCGACCCGCCAATCACAATTGCCCTGGCGCTGATCTGGCTCATGACTCGCCCCGCTTCTGGTAGATACGCTCTTCCTTTGCGAAATCAGAAAAGTCACCTGTGCGGTTGGAGAAACGCAGTGACTCCTTCGCCCCCAGACCAAGAAAACCTTTCCGGCTCAAGGAATCAGCAAAAAGACCAAATGCGCGGTTCTGCAGATCACGATCGAAATAGATCAAAACATTGCGGCATGAAATCAACTGCATTTCGCCGAACACCGCGTCCGTCGCAAGACTGTGGTCGGAAAAAACCACGCGTTTGCGCAGGGATTTATCCAGCGTCACCGCGCCATAGGCCGCCGTATAATAATCAGAGAAGGGGTATTTTCCACCCGCCTTCTGATAATTTTCTGTAAAAAGCTGCACACGCGAAAGATCATACACGCCGATCTCCGCTTTCTTGAGCGCTTCCGCGCTGATATCCGTGGCATAGAAAAGTGTCTTGTCTTCCAGACCTTCCTCGCGGAACAGGATAACCAGAGAATAAAGCTCCTCTCCGCTGCTGCACCCCGCGACCCACACTTTAAGGGACGGATAGGTGCGCAAATGCGGAATGACTTTTTCACGAATGGATTTGAAATACGCCGGATCGCGGAACATCTCACTGACCTGCACCGTCAGATAAGACAAAACATCGTTCAGACCCGCCGGATCATGCAGCACATAATCCTGCAACTGCGAAAAACTGCGATATCCCAGCTTATCGCGCGCCAGCTTCAGCCGACGACGCACCGACGCCATGGCGTAGCCACGAAAATCGTAATGATATTTCTGGTGAATGGCCTCCAGCAAAAGACCAAGCTCCAGATCTTCCATGGGCGTGGTCATCTCGGCATCCACACGCGCACCAGGCTCAGGAGTTTTTCGACATCAAGGGGTTTGGCCATGTAGTCATTGGCACCTGCGGCCAGGCATTTCTCCTGGTCGTCTTTCATGGCCTTCGCCGTCAGCATGATGACCGGCAATTTTCGCCATGCATTATCCTTACGGATTTCGCGTGTCGCGGTAATTCCGTCCATTTCCGGCATCATCACATCCATCAGCACGATGTCGATGGCCGCGTCCTTGCTGTTTTTGGATTTCGCCAGAACTTCAAGCGCTTCGCGTCCATTGCGGGCAATCTGAACGACGGCGCCGTGTGGTTCGAAGATATTGGTGACGGCATAGACATTGCGAATGTCGTCTTCGACCAGAAGAATGCGCCGCCCTTCCAGAATGGAATCCCGGTGACGCGCGCGTTCCAGCATACGCTGCTGTTCCGCCGGCAATTCGGATTCGACCTGGTGCAGGAACAACGTGACCTCATCCAGAAGACGCTCGGGCGATTTCGCGCCCTTGATAATGATCGACTTGGAATAACGGCGCAGTTTCTGCTCATCGCTCTCGGAAAGGTCGCGGCCGGTATAAACAATGACCGGCGGGAAAGAATAAGCATCCGTCTGCGCCAGCGTTTCAAGCAGCGAGTAGCCAGACGCATCCGGCAGCGACAAATCCAGAACCATGCAATCAAATGTTGTGGCTTTCAGGCGTTCAAGACATTCTGCCGCCGTTCCCACGGCAACAACTTCCACCTCATGCGACGCCAGAAGCTTGGTCACGCTTTCGCGCTGCACCTGATCATCTTCGACCACCAGAACACGGCGCATATGATGATTCATGCGCGTTTCCAATTTTTCAAACGCACCCATCAGGTCTTCACGCTTGACGGGTTTGAGCATGTACCCAACGGCCCCGAGTGACAGCGCGGTCTGTGAATAATCATTCGCGGAAAGCACATGCACCGGGATATGCCGCGTGCGTGCATCGTGTTTTAGACGGTCCAGAACCGACAGGCCTGAGTGGTCAGGCAAACCCACATCGAGCAAAACCGCCGATGGCATATATTGACGCACGGCCAGCCAGCCGTCTTCCGCCGTATTGCAGAGGATGCACTGGAACCCCTGTTCATGCGCAAGATCGTACAGGATCTTGGCAAACGACGCGTCGTCCTCGATCACCAGAATGGTACGCTTACCAGCCGTAAGCTTACTGCGGTCGTCCGGCACAGGCGGCGCTGCAGGTATCGCTGTTTCAGCCAGAGCAGGCGCGCTTATCATTTGCGGCGGTGACGACGGACGCATGACCTCGCCCTGCGGTCGAACCAGATCGGCATCATACGTCACAGGCAGCGTGATGCTGAACGTACTGCCCTTGCCTGCTTCGCTGGTCAGGTCAATTGTACCGCCCAGTAGCCGTGTAAGTTCGCGGCTGATCGAAAGACCAAGCCCCGTACCGCCGTATTTGCGGCTGATCGTCGAATCCGCCTGGCGGAAGGCATCGAACACCAGACGCTGCTGGTCGGGCGAAATACCAATACCCGTATCCGTTACCGCGAAAGACACTTTTCCGTCTGCCGTCTTGCCGATATTCAGGATGACCGATCCCTTGTCGGTAAACTTGATCGCGTTGGACAACAGGTTTTTCAAAACCTGTTCCAGACGTTGGCGATCAGTCTCGATATACTCCGGCGCGTTGGGCGCAATCCGGGTTTCAAATTTCAGGCCTTTTTGTTGAGCCAGGGGTTCGAAAATACGCGATGAATCCGATGCCAGCAATGCCAGCTCGACAGGTGCCGGATTTACATCCATATGCCCGGCCTCGATCTTCGACAGATCAAGGATATCATTAATCAGCGTCAGCAGATCGTTGCCCGCGGCCTGAATCGTCTGTGCAAACTTAATCTGTTCGTCCGTCAGATTGCCTTCCTTATTATCAGCCAGAAGCTTGGCCAGGATCAGCGATGAATTCAGCGGCGTGCGCAGCTCATGCGACATATTGGCAAGAAAGTCGGATTTATACTGGCTCGCCTGTTCCAGTTCCTGCGCCTTGACCTGTACGATCGCCTTCGCGCGTTGCAGATCGTCACGCTGTGCTTCCAATATTTGGGTCTGCTCTTCCAACTGGCTGTTTGCCTGCTCAAGCTCTGCCTGCTGCTGTTGCAGAGATTGCTGCGATGATTTCAGCGCCGTGCTTTGCTCTTCCAGCTCTTCATTGGATACACGCAGCTCTTCCGACTGCGTTTGCAATTCTTCTGACTGGCGTTGGGTTTCTTCAAGAAGATCCTGCAAATGCCCGCGGTAATTGGCCGAGCGCACAGCAACGCCGATGGATTCAGAGGCAATCTCCAGCATCTTGATGGTTTCAGCATTCGCCTTATGCACAAAACCAAGTTCAAATACGGCATTCACTTCGCCGTCGCTCAGCGCAGGCGCAATGGCAAGGTAACGCGGCTTGCTCTGGCCGAGCGCGGAACCAAAGCTTAAATAACCATCCGGAACGTCGCTGAGATAAAACGCACGCTTGTCCTTTGCGGCCTGCCCAAGCAGGGTTTCACCCAGCACAAAATCTTCCGGTGTCGGGCTGTCCGCCGGCACGCCATAAGTTGCCATGCGTAAGAACCGATTACCGCTCTTGGCATAAAACGCACCAACATGCGCGCCAAAATATTCAGACAAAAACTTCAGAATGGAATCGCCCAATTGTTTTACATCCTGATCACCCAGCATGGCGGACGAAAGACCTGCCTGCCCTGTTTGCAGCCATGCTTCTCTGCGCCGTGAAACAACGGTGCGGCGGATAAGATAAGCAATCGATGTCGCAAGGAACAGGCCTATCACGGCTGTCAAAATCGAACTGACAAGCGTACGCATAAATGCCTGACGCATTTCACCGATGCGCAGATCACGCTGTGTGCTTTCCGCTTGACGAATGTCCCGGACCGTTGAGCGAATGGTGTCCATATCGACCTTGCCGCTGTCACGCATCACAACATCACGTGCCGCATCAAACCCCTGGGTGCGGCGCGTCGCAATGGTTTGCTCAAGCTCGCGCAGTTTGTTGGTAATATGTTTTTTCAATATTGAAAGGCGCGCCATCTGCTCAGGCTTTGCGGCCAGTTCTCCGTCAAGGCGCGCGATGCGGCTGTCAATTTCAGCCCGTGCTATAGTATATGGCTCCAGATACCGGTCTTCACCCGTGATGACGTAACCACGCTGGCCTGTTTCAGCATCTTTGATCGACGACAGAACATCATTCAGCGCGGTAATGGAATCATGCGAACTCGTAACCTGTGCCGTCGCAAACTTCAGGACATTGTTGTTCGTATACGCGACGAATCCGGTAACGGCGAAGAACATGATGACAACGCCAAGACCAAAGGTCATCACCCCGTCGACGACCGCATGCTTGGTGCCCATGTTGGTCGTATTTGTACGGTTAGGCATACTGGTTTCCCCGCGTTTGATATGAATGCGCTTAAGTCCATGATTTTTATTACTTAATCATCTGAAAAGAAAGAAACTTTTTTCGCCGCTTGTGTTGATACCCGGCACCATAGAGCGCCTATTTGCCTCCCAATCATTGAAAATCAGCCATCTTTGAAAAAGTTCCTGAACTGCGACAAAATTTTTTTGGTGTTGTAATTGCAAACATATTCAAAAAAACCTGTGGTTGGGATACAGGTGAATGTATGGATCATACGCACATGGATCACGCGGCCACGCCAATGGCGAAGGAGAGCTTCTTCTCCAACCTCCTGGCTGATTATGTGCCGCGCAAGATGTGCATGTTCGAACAGCGCGAAGTCATCGCGCTGCATGCCATCTCCGATTTTCTCATCGCACTGGCGTATTTCTCTATCCCGGTCGCCCTTGTGTATTTCGCCCGCCGCCGCAAGGATCTGGCCTTTCACTGGATATTCCTGTTGTTCGCCCTGTTTATCGTATTGTGCGGCACCACGCACATCTTCGGCATTCTGGCGATCTGGCACGCCTATTACCGGCTTGATGGACTGGTCAAGCTCGCAACTGCCATTGCCTCCATTGGCACAGCCATTGTTTTATGGCGCCTGATACCCATGGCGCTGGCCCTGCCGTCTCTAAGCGAAATCAAAAAACGCAAAGACGAACTGGAGACGCTTGTGGAACAGCGCACGTCAGAACTGATGGAAACCAACCGCGCCCTGATCCAGTCCGCCGAACGTGCTGAGGCCGCCAGCCAGGCAAAGTCTAATTTCCTGGCGAATATGAGCCATGAAATCCGCACCCCCATGAATGCCATTGTCGGCCTGACGGATTTGCTACAGCGCGGCGTACCGATCGAACAGCAACGCCTGTTTTTCAAAACAATGGAGAGCAGCGCGACCCAGTTATTGGGCCTGATCAACGACCTGCTTGATATCTCCAAAATTGAAAACCACAATATCGCACTGGACGAAGTCACCTTTTCGCTGGAAAAATTGGTCGCCGAAGTCGTCAGCATCAACGCGGTGCAGGCGGGTAATCGCGGCATCGAGCTGGTCAATGATTACGACTGCGCAAAACCGCTGGACGTATACGGCGACCCGCTGCGCCTGAAACAGGTGCTGACCAACGTCGTTGGCAATGCCGTCAAATTCACGGAGAAAGGCTCCGTCACTTTGCGCACGCGCTGTCATCTGCGTGACAACAACGCCGATCTTGTCATTGAAATCGTGGATACGGGTATCGGCATTCCACAGGACAAACTCGATTCCATCTTCAACGAATTTTATCAGGTCGACGCCAGCATCACCCGTAAATACGGCGGCACCGGCCTGGGCCTGAGCATCACCAAGACGCTCCTCGACCTCATGGGCGGCGACATCACTGTGACCAGCGTGCCGGGTCAGGGTTCAGTGTTCACAATCATGATGACCCTGCCCTTGGCAAAATCAAACAGCACGAAACCGACAAACAACACCGGTGCAACACCGCGTGCCGCTAGTGGCAATATTCTTCTGGTTGAAGACAATCCCGCCAATATTCTGGTCGCACGCTCTATCATTCAGAATCTTGGTTATGATTGCGCTGCCGTATCCAACGGACAGGAAGCACTCGAACGCATGAAAACAGACGGCCACAGCTTTGACCTTGTCCTCCTCGATATCCAGATGCCGATCATGGATGGCTACGCCACCGCGCAGAACATCCGCGCGCAGGAAAAGAAACTGAACCTCAAACGCACGCCCATCATTGGTGTTACCGCCCACGCGCTGGTCGGCGACCGCGAAAAATGCATCGCCGCCGGTATGGATGACTATCTCTCCAAGCCCTTCCGCATGGATGAACTGCAAGCCATGCTTAATCAGCATCTCAAGAAGTAAGAATTGACGGGATAGACGCTGGAATGGTTTATGTCCTTACATCAAAGGATTACCCATGAGCGATATGCCCAATTGCCCCAAATGCCAGTCAGCCTTCACCTATGAAGACGGCGGGCTTTATATCTGCCCCGAATGTGCGCATGAATGGCCGACGACTGCGGCCGCGCCGGAAGCTGAAAAGGCGCTGGTCATCCGCGACGCCAGTGGTACCGAACTGAAAGACGGCGACACAGTCACCGTCATCAAGGACCTGAAAGTCAAGGGATCGTCATCCGTTGTGAAGGTCGGCACCAAGGTTAAAGGCATTCGCCTTGTCGGCGGCGATCACGATATTGATTGCAAAATCCCAGGCATTGGCGCCATGGGCTTGAAATCTGAATTCGTCCGTAAGGTAACCGAGTAGTCACTCGTTACGCAGATGCGGGGCTGCGGGCGCGGACAACACACGCCCCGTTACAACCCATCCGATAACAAGCGTCAGCACAAGCCCCGCGCCACCGGTCAGCAGCGCCGGCACAACATAGAAATGCCAACCCAGATCCATCAGCGGCACCATCACCGCCCACGACACGACACACCCCAGCGCCAGCGACAATAAACCCGCCAGAACACCCAGCGCGCCAAACTCGGCCAAAAATCCGGCCAGCAATGTACGGTTGCGAACGCCCAGCACTTTCAGCACAACCGTGTCATAAAGCCGCTGGGTGCGTGTCGCCGCAAGACTGCCCGCCAGCACCAGAATACCGGTGATCACCGCCACCAGCGCAGTGATACGCACGGCTGTCGCCATATTGCCAAGAATGCCGCCCGCCGCTTCCACCGCGTCTGACAGGCGGATCATGGTGATGTTCGGAAACGCCGCACTAAGATTTCGCTGGATCACCGCCTCTTGCGCAGGATCGGCAACAACCGTCGCCAGCCAGCTATGCGGCGCGGCCTCCAGCGTACCGGGCGCAAACGTAATCGCAAAGTTGATGGTAAAATTCATCCAGTTGACGCTGCGCACATTCGCAATCGTGGCTGTGATGTCCCTGCCCAGAATATTGACCGTGATTTTATCACCGGGCTTCACGCCAAAACCACGCTCCACATCCTCAACCACCGACACCAGCGGCGGCCCCTTATAATCAGCCGGCCACCATTCGCCCGCCGTGACTTCGGAATGCGCGGGCAATGAATTCGTATACGTAAATCCGCGGTCGTTTTGTAATAACCAGCGTTCTTCCTCGTCGACCAATGCCTCGGCCGCAGGCTTGCCGTTTACCGAAACGATGCGCCCGCGCAAATTGGCTGAAAATTTAATATTCTGGGCGCTTGGCTGCTCAGATAGAAGTTTTTCAAATGCGTCTTTTTGATCACGCTGGATATCAATGAAGAAAAACGCCGGTGCGTCATCAGGCAGATTACGGACGATACCCTGCCGCAAATTCAATTCAATCAGCGTAATGCTCATCAAAACGGTAAGGCCAAGACCGAGGGACACAAGCGTCCCCGCCGTGGCATTCCCCGGACGGTACAAATTGCGAAGCGCAATACGAAACGCGGGATTGCGCGGCGCAGGCACCCGCCGCGCCAGTTGCGATACGCCCTTGCCCAGAAACCAGAACGCGGCCAGACACACACCCGCCCCAACCACAAACCACAATGCGAACCGCCCGTCACGTGCCGATGCCACAGCCAGCGCCGCCAGAATAAACGCCAGCAAAAACGTGACGATACGGTAATTGCGCGATGGCTGACCTGAAATCGTTCCCGGCCCCGCACGGAACAACGCCAGCGGTGATGTCTGCGCCGCCTGCCCCAGCGGCCACAGTACGAATACCGCACTGACCAGCAGGCCAAACAGCACCGGCACGAAAACCCCTTCCGGCGCTACACTGGGAATAATGGTAAAGGGCAATAAATCTGACAATGCCGGTGCAAACGCATATGGCACACCCACACCCAGCAACACACCAAGCCCGGTACCAAGCAACGCCACCAATGCGATCTGCACAAAATAGATACGCGATACAAAATTTTGCGTCGCGCCCAGGGATTTAAAAATCGCAATCGTTTTCATGCGCGATTCAAGATGCGCGCGCGTGCCGTTGCCGATGCCGATACCGCCGATCAAAAGCGCCGACAAACCAACCAGCGTGAGGAACAGCATCAGTTTTTCAATAAACGATGTAATGCGCGGCGCGGCATTATCCGCGTCCGTTACCCGCCACGCATCGCCTGGAAATTCTTTTTTAAGTGCCTCGCGCACCGGCGCGGGTGATGTGCCTGCGGGTAATTTTACGCGTAAGTCATACGCGCTCATACTGCCGGTCTGGGTAAAACCGGTTTGCTGCATCGATGCCATGTTAATGATGGCACGCGGCGCAATGCCAAAACGGGATCCACCCGCCCGGTCCGGCTCCGTTACGATAAAGGCACGAACGGTAAAGACACCCTGACCCATGCGTATCTGGTCGCCAGTCTTCAGACCCAGTCGCGCACGCAACGCCGGGTCCAGCACCGCCCCACCGTCTTTCAAAAGCGCATGCAGATCATTGCCCGCATCGGTTTCAAACACACCATATTGCGGATAACCCGCATCGACGGCTTTAAGCTCCACCAGAACATTATCCTGTGTCACCGCATTGGCCAGCATCGCGCGCATCTCGACGCTTTGCGTCATTTGCCCACCTTGTTTTTCAAACCAGATTTTTAGATTGTCCGGTGCCGGCACATTGGTGGTCCGCACGATCATATCCGCACCCAGAATGATCCGGCCGTCACGAGCAATGGCGTCCAGCACGCTGCGGCTGATGAACTGCACCGACGCAATAGCACCGACACCTAAAATCAGGCACATCAGGATAATACGGAATGATTTGAGCGAACCGCGCAGATCACGCAGCGCGTATTGCAATTGCAATGACAGGCCCGTGCGCTTGCTCATGCCGCAACCACACGCCCGTCACGAATATGGATCTGGGCATCACATGCCTGCGCCAGTGCCGGATCATGCGTAATCAATGCCAGCGTCGCCCCTTGTGCCTTCACACGGTCGAACAGCAGATCCATGATCGCCTTGCCCGTTTCCTGATCCAGATTGCCCGTGGGTTCATCCGCCAGTAACAGGCGCGGTTTAACCGACATGGCACGGGCAATTGCCACGCGCTGTTGTTCGCCGCCCGATAACTGCGACGGATAATGTGTCAGCCGGTGACCAAGCCCCACATCTGCTAGTGCCTGCGCGGCTTTCTCGCTCGCGTCGTCAATACCGGAAAGCTCCAGCGGCACAGCAACGTTCTCAAGCGCCGTCATGGTCGGGATCAGGTGAAAATTCTGAAATACAATGCCGATCTGATCGCGGCGAAGGGCGGAAAGCGCATCCTCGCTGTAATCCGTGATGTCCTGCCCCATGAACGACACGCGCCCGCCCGTGGGCTTCAGAAGACCCGCACAGATCATCAGAAGCGAGGTCTTCCCCGATCCCGAAGGCCCGACAATGGCCACGGACTGCCCCTGCGCAAAGGATGCCGACACGCCGTGAAGGATGGAAACAGGCCCCGCCGACCCCGGCAGATCCAGATGAATACCCGATAAAGACAAAGCCACGTTTAACCCAATCCTTTTGTCTGCCCATTGAAACTGTTTTGAACTGAGATACTCTTATTACCGGAAAAACAATGCGACATCTTACATCTTTTATTCTGGCCCTGATGGTTATGACCTATGCTTCACTGGCGCAGGCGGCGGAGCCGCGCCGTATTGTCGCGCTGGGCGACAGCCTGACCGCTGGTTATGGCCTTGAAAGCGGCACCAGCTTCACCACCCTGCTGGCGGAGGCCCTCAACGAAAAGGATGAAAATGTCGTAATCGATAACGCGGGCGTCTCCGGCGATACCACGGCCGGCGGGCTGTCCCGCCTTGAATGGGCCATAGCGGGCGACACCAAGCCCTCCCTGGTCATCGTGGCTCTCGGCGCCAACGACATGCTCCGCGGCCTCGACCTCAAGTTGACGCGGGACAACCTCAAATCCATCCTTCGGACTCTGAAGGATCAGGATATTCCGACCCTGCTGGTCGGCATGCGCACACCGCTTAATATGGGGCCGCTCTACAGTGATAAATACGAGGCCATTTACGAAGATCTGGCCGATGAATTCGACATACCGCTCTATCCATTCTTCCTGGATGGTGTCGCCCTTGACGCCAATCTGAACCAGAGCGACGGCCTGCACCCCAATCTGGAAGGCGTAAAAATCATGGTCAAACGCATCCTGCCCACCGTGCGCAAAGCACTGAACAATTAAACGTCTATTTTAAGCCATGCCATGATGCCGCGCGCGGCATAAACACCGGTCGCAAAACTGGCCTGTAACAGATATCCGCCTGTCGGCGCTTCCCAGTCCAGCATCTCGCCCGCCGCAAACACACCCGGCTTCACCCGCAGCATCGCATTCGCATCCAGCGCATCAAACGCAATGCCGCCAGCGGTGGAGATGGCGCGGTCCATACTCAAGGGGCCAGAAACAGTGATCTGATAATATTTAATCAACCCCGCCAGCGTCTCCGGCGCATATGTACCCATCTGCGCCCGGTCCGGCCGTTCCATCAAAAGCCCGATGGCCACCGGCGGCAAACCCAGCGTCTTGCGCAAATGATTGGTCAAAGAATCACCGCCGCGGCTCTTGCTCAGACGCGCCGTAACCGCCGCCAGGTCAAGATCGGGCTTGAGATCAATCGTCAGAACACGCGAGCCATCGCGCAGATATTGCGACAACGCGTAAATCGCTCCGCCTTCAAGCCCCTGCGCACTTACAACCATCTCACCGGCAACACTGACACCGTCCGTGGACGCGACAATGCTTTTCAGCGGTTGCCCAGCAAATTTGTTTTTGGATACATCCGACCACGCAACACCGAACCCGCAATTCGCCGGTTGCAACGGCGTAATAACCACGCCAGCATCGTACAAGATATGAACCCAACTGCCGTCACTGCCCAGCCGCGGCCATGATGCGCCGCCAAGCGCCAGCAATGCCGCATCCGCAACAACGCGAACGGTGCCGTCCACCGTACCAAACACCAGCGCATCGCCGTCCCATCCCTGCCAGTCATGGTTCAGGTGAAAAATCACGCCCTGCTTTTCCAGCCGCGCAAGCCACGCCCGCAGCAAGGGTGACGCTTTGAAACTTTCAGGGAAAACCCGGCCGCTTGAACCCACAAAGGTCTTTTCGCCCAGCCCCTCACACCACTGGCGTAGCGCCTGCGGCGAAAACGCATGAACCAGCGGTGCCAGCACCGGGGCCTTCGCGCCATAACGTGCAACAAAGGCATCCATATCTTCAGAATGCGTCAGATTAAGCCCGCCGCGCCCGGCCATCAGGAATTTGCGGCCCACAGACGGTTTGCGGTCATAGATATCAACGCCCAGCCCCCGCGCCGAAAGCACTTCCGCCGCCATCAGCCCCGCAGGCCCGCCACCGATAATCGCAATACGCATAATTCTAAGATGCCTCACATGGTTGCCATCATAAAACATACATTCTAATCTGGCGCATCAACAAAGGAATCAGGAATGAAAACGAAAGCCGCCGTGGCCTTTGGTGCCGGAAAACCCCTCAGCATCGAAACCGTCGATCTGGAAGGTCCCCGCGCCGGCGAAGTCCTGATTGAAATCAAAGCCACCGGTATTTGCCACACCGACGCCTTCACCCTGAGCGGTGATGACCCGGAAGGTACCTTCCCCGCCATTCTGGGCCATGAGGGCGCGGGCATTGTTGTCGATGTCGGACCGGGCGTCACCAGCGTAAAAAAGGGCGATCACGTCATCCCGCTCTACACGCCCGAATGCCGCGAATGCGAATACTGCCTGCATCCCAAAACCAATCTGTGCCAGAAAATCCGCCCGACGCAGGGCAAGGGTTTAATGCCTGACGGCACGTCGCGCTTCTCGCTCGATGGTACGCCGATCCTGCATTACATGGGCTGCTCCACATTCTCAAACTTCACCGTCCTGCCGGAAATCGCGGTGGCCAAGGTGCGCCCTGACGCTCCTTTCGATAAAATCTGCTATATCGGCTGCGGCGTCACCACCGGCGTTGGCGCGGTTGTATTCGACGCCAAGGTTGAACCGGGCTCGAAAGTCGTCGTGTTCGGCCTCGGCGGTATCGGCCTTAATGTCATTCAGGGTGCGCGCATGGTTGGCGCTGACATGATCGTGGGCATCGACCTCAACCCCGACCGCGTTGCTATTGCCAAGCAGTTCGGCATGACACATTTCATCAACCCGCTGGAAGCCGACAACATTGTTGAAGCCATTGTCGACATCACCAAGGGCGGTGCCGATTACAGTTTCGAATGCATCGGTAACGTCAAAACCATGCGTCAGGCGCTGGAATGCGCGCATAAGGGCTGGGGCGAAAGCATCATCATCGGCGTCGCCGGCGCGGGTCAGGAAATCAGCACCCGCCCGTTCCAACTGGTCACGGGCCGCGTCTGGCGCGGCAGCGCCTTTGGCGGCGCACGCGGCCGCACCGATGTGCCCAAAATCGTCGACTGGTACATGAACGGCAAGATCGATATCGACTCGCTCATCACCCACACCATGCCGCTTAGCGACATCAACAAGGGGTTCGACCTGATGCATGAAGGCAAATCCATCCGCAGCGTGGTCGTCTACTGATGAAAAAACTTGCCTCACATGGCTGCCATGGCGGCACGCTCAGCTATTACAGCCACGCATCCACATCAACCAAATGTGACATGCGCTTTACCGTGTACATGCCCCCCAAACCCACGGGCGCGGCTCTCATCTTCCTCTCCGGCCTGACCTGCACGGAAGAAAACTTCACCACCAAGGCCGGTGCCTATGCCAGGGCATCAGAACTGGGGCTGATCATTATCGCCCCCGACACATCACCGCGCGGCGATAACGTGCCTGACGACGCGAGCATCTCACTGGGCAAAGGTGCCGGGTTCTATCTCGACGCCACACAGGCCCCGTGGAATACGCATTATAATATGTACACCTACATATCCGCCGAATTGCCCAAACTGCTGAGAGAGAACTTCCCCATCCGTTGCTTCGGCCTGTTTGGCCATTCCATGGGCGGACACGGCGCACTGACCATCGCGCAGAAACATCCGGACCTGTTCCAGTCCGTATCCGCCTTCGCGCCGGTCTCGCGCCCATCACAGGATGGCTGGGGCCCCGCCGCTTTCACCGCCTATCTGGGCAGCGACACAACGACATGGAACGATTACGACGCCACCGCCCTGATGTCGAGGCATACCGGCCCCGCAACACTCCCCCAAATTTTGATCGACCAGGGATTGGACGACGGCGCATATAAGGAAGGCCGCCTCAACCCCGAAGCATTCGCCGCCGCCTGCAAATCTGTGGGCCAGCCGGTAAACCTGCGCTTCCATCCCGGTTACGATCACGGCTATTTCTTCATCCAGACATTCATCAACGATCACCTCCATCACCACGCCGCGATACTGGAGACCATTAAATAAACAGACATTGAGGAAACAAAGCGTTGCGCATACTGATCATCGAAGACGATAAGGCCGTTGCGGATTACATCAGCAACGGGTTTAAGGAGGCCGGGATAGTAGCCGATGCCGCCGTCAACGGTAAGGATGGCCTGCATCTGGCTACAACCGAAAATTATGATGTCCTGATTGTCGACCGCATGTTGCCCGGTATTGATGGCATCACACTTGTCAAAACCTTGCGTGGTTCAGGCAATGCGGTGCCCGTGCTGATCCTGAGCGCTTTGGGCGAAATCGATGACCGCGTCACCGGTCTGCGCTCGGGCGGAGACGACTATCTCGTCAAGCCCTTTGCCTTTGCCGAACTTCTGGCGCGTGTTGAAGTTTTGGCGCGCCGGAAATCGAACACGTTTGCTGCCCAGACAATCTTGAAAATCGCTGACCTTGAAATGGACATGCTGGCACGCAAGGTTGTGCGCAACGGCACGCCAGTCGATTTGCAAACCCGCGAATTTCGACTGCTGGAATACCTGGTCAAACACAAAGGCCAGGTCGTCACCCGCACCATGCTTTTAGAAAATGTCTGGGATTATCATTTTGACCCCCAGACCAACGTGATCGACGTCCATATCAGCCGCCTGCGCGGCAAAATCAACGCCGGTCATAAAACCCAACTGATAAGGACCATCCGTGGCGCTGGCTACATCATCGAGGATTAGGAGTTATTTCCGCAGCTCCAGCTTTCAGATGGCGTTGTTATTCACGACGCTTCTGGGTTTAAGCGTGGGAATCCTGGGTTATTTTGGCTATTATTTCGCACAAAATGGCCAGGGCCTGCCCAACCAGGAAGTGATGTTATGGCTCACGGGTCTTGGCATTGTTTTCATGCTTCTGGTCATCCTCACCAGCTTCGCGATCAGCACCTTTGTGGTGGGCCGTACCGGCCACATCGCCGCCACTGCAAAATCCATCATGGACACAGGCGATCTCTCGCAACGCATCAGCATCGACTCCCGCTGGGACGATCTGGGCTATATGGCCGAAATCCTGAACCAGCTTCTCGCCCGGATTGAGGAATTGATGCACGGCGTTAAGAATGTCTCCGACAACATCGCGCATGATTTACGCACGCCGCTGACGCGCCTGCGCAACAATCTTGAAACGCTGCAAAAAAGCGCCGGACCTGAAACCGCCGATCTTTGCGAAAACATGGTGGCAGAAGCCGATCGCCTGCTTGCAACATTTGCAGCCCTTTTGCGTATCGCCCGTATCGAAACCGGCCGCCAGCGCAACCAGTTTGTCCCGCTCCAGATAGACGCGGTCATCCGCGACGTCCTCGAAATGTACGAACCCGTTGCCGACGAAAAAAACATCAGGATCACGGCACAACTGGAACCCGCATCCTATCACGGTGACCGCGACCTGTTATTTCAGGCCTTCGTTAACTTACTGGATAACGCTATAAAGTTCACGCCGGATGGCGGCACAATACTGATCACTTTGGATAATAAAACTTTTTCCATTGCCGATTCCGGCCCCGGCGTGACCGCCCCCGACCGTGAAAAGATCTTTGAGCGTTTCTACCGGACCGAGGCCAGCCGCAACACCCCCGGCAATGGCCTTGGCCTTGCTTTGGTTGCCGCCGTCGTCAAGCTCCACGGTGCTTCCATTGGGCTTTCGGACGCCAATCCGGGCCTGCGGATCAGTATCGCGTTCAGATAACGCCCAACATTAAACAATGGTAATACTTCCCCTTATTGCGCCCGTGCGGCAATGACCTAGTATCAGGGTATGAAAATCGCAATCATAGGCACCGGCATCTCAGGACTGGGCGCAGCGTATCTGCTGCATCCCCAACATGATATTACCGTCTATGAAAAGGACACACGCCTGGGCGGCCATAGCCGTACGGTTGATATAAGCATCGACGGAAGAACCATTCCAGTCGACACGGGCTTCATCGTTTTCAATGATCGCAATTACCCGCTTTTAAACGGATTGTTCCGCCACCTGGGTGTGTCCATACAGAAAAGCGATATGTCTTTTGGTGCCAGCATCGGTAACGCATATCTGGAATACGGCAGCAAAGATATGTTTGCACAAAGGCGTAACCTGCTGCGCCCAGCCTATTGGCGGATGCTTTGGGATATCCTGCGCTTTAACCGCCAGGCCGCGGCATATTTACAGCGACCAGACGATATCACCCTCGCCCAATGCCTCGACGAACTGCGCATGGGGGACTGGTTCCGCCGCTATTATCTCCAGGCCATGGGTGCCGCGATCTGGAGCTGTTCGATCGAAACCATCCTGAAATTCTCGGCACGCAATTTTATTCAGTTCTTTCACAACCACGGTCTGCTGACCGTCAACGGTCACCCCCAATGGTACACCGTGACCGGCGGCAGCCGCGTCTACGTCGAAAAACTGGTGGCTGGCTTCCGCGACCGTATCCGCCTCGGTTGTGGCATAAAATCAGTCACGCGGACAGGCGACGGCGTCATCGTAAGCGACATGCAAGGCGCTACAGACACCTATGATCACGTCATTTTCGCCTGTCACGGCGATCAGGCACTCGCCCTTCTGGCTGACGCCAGTGCCGATGAACAGAAAATCCTTAAGGCATTCACCTATCAGAAAAACCGCGCTGTCTTGCATGGCGACGCCAGTCTTATGCCGCAAAAACGCGGTGCCTGGGCCAGCTGGGTTTACCTGTCCGAACAGCAGCGTGATCAAAATCCATCCGTGTCACTCACCTACTGGATGAACAATTTACAAAACCTGCCGACGGATCGGCACGTCTTCGTCACATTAAACCCGGGCCGTATGCCGGCAGATGATCTCATTTACGATCAGCATGATTTTGACCACCCGGTATTCACCCGCGAGACAGCCCACGCCCAGCAACAGATTGACACGATCCAGAACGTAAACCGCGTTTCCTTTTGCGGGGCGCATTTACGTTACGGTTTCCACGAGGATGGACTTCTGAGCGCAGTGAAAATTTCCACATCCCTGGGCGTGGATATTCCATGGGCATGATCCTGACCGGCCAGGTCATGCACAAGCGCCTTTTCCCCAAAGAAAATGGCTTTCAGTACGGCATCTACTATTTGTCCCTGCCGCTCAAGAACCTCCCCGACCCAAAAGGCTTTTTCTTCGGTATTAACCGCCCGGCCATCATCAGTTTTCAAAACCGCGATCATGGCGCGCGCGACGGCACCGATCTGCAGACATGGATCGAAGCCATTCTTCAGGATGCCGGACTGCCGGACGCCGCCCATGACGTGACACTGGTATCTATGCCCCGTGTCTTCGGCTACGTCTTCAATCCCGTCAGTTTCTGGCTATGCCGTGACCCGGCGGGTGCCCTGCGCGCAGTGTTGTGCGAAGTCAATAACACCTTCGGCGAACGCCATTCCTACCTATGCGTACCCGAACACGGCGGCCCGATCACAGACAATGACTGGATGACCGCGACCAAGCTATTTCACGTCTCCCCCTTCCTTGCGCGCGAAGGCCATTATCGTTTCCGCTTTGCCATCCATCCGGAAAAACTCGGTATCTGGATCGATTATCACGATGCCAACGGCACCAAACAACTCATCACCGTCTTAAGCGGCCACCTTGAACCGTTGAGCATCAGGGCGCTGCACCGCGCATTCTGGCGCTACCCCGCTGTCTGTATGGTCGCCGTGATGCGCATACATTGGCAGGCATTGCGGCTTATCTTGCGGGGCATTCGATACATTCCAAAACCCCTGCAACACGCGCTCCGTCACAGCCGCACCGGCAACATTACAAAAGTTTAATTTTGGGGTAATACACCCGCGACCCATATGCCCTAGTATTAGGTACTACAAAACAAGGAAACAAAATGCCCGCCGCTGCTGACAGATTTTTCAAGAAACTCGATAACGTCCAGTATGGCCGCGTGGAGCTCATGACACCCGATGGCCGCACCCGCACCTTCGAAGGCTCAAAACCCGGACCAGCCGCCCAGATTCATCTGAAAAACTGGGACGTTCTTCCCAATCTTGCCGCAAAAGGCGATCTGGGTTTCGCGCAGGATTACCAGGCAGGCAATTGGGAAACCAACGACCTGCAATCCGTAATGTCCTTCGCGCTGGCCAATGGCGACGTGATGGAAAAATACCTGCACGGCAACCGGATGCTGCAAATCGGTGCGCGCATCATGTATTTCCTGCGCCGGAACAACCGCACTGGCAGCAAGCGCAACATTCAGGCTCATTACGATCTGGGAAATAGTTTCTATGCGCTCTGGCTTGATCGTACTATGACCTATTCCGCGGCGCTCTTTCCCACCGGCACTGAAACACTGGAACAGGCACAGCAACATAAATACGACCGCATCCTTGATCGACTGAATACCAAATCAGGTTCTATCCTTGAAATCGGCTGCGGCTGGGGTGGGTTTGGCGAACGCGCCCTTCACCGCGGCGATTACGCTGTCAAAGGCATCACCTTATCCGAAGAACAGCGGCGCTTTGCCGATAGCCGCCTGCAGGGTTCTGCGCAGATCGCGCTGGAAGATTACCGCGACCAGCGCGGCACATTCGATAACATCGTTTCTATCGAAATGTTCGAAGCCGTGGGCGAGCGGTACTGGCCTGTGTACTTTGAGAAGATGGCGGCACTGTTAAAACATGGCGGCAAAGCTGTCGTCCAGACCATCACCATCGATGACGCGCATTTCGACCGATACAGCAAGGGCGGCGACATGATCCGCAGCTTCATTTTCCCGGGCGGCATGTTGCCAAGCCCAACACGGTTTAAACAGGAAGCGGAAAAGGCCGGCCTGCGCATCACGGATCGTTTCGATTTCGGCCAACATTACGCCACTACACTTGAACGCTGGCTTGCGAATTTTGATACCAATATCCAGGCCGTGAAAGCGCAAGGCTTCAACGAGGAATTCACGCGCCTATGGCGCTTTTACCTGGCCGCATGCATCGCCGGCTTCCGCACGAAGCGCACCGATGTCATGCAGGTAGAATTACAACATGCGTAAACTCTGGGCCCTTGCCATGGTATTGCTCATGGCATCCAGCCCTGCCGGAGCCACGTCCATGGTCCCGGATTTCGTCGCCCGTCATATTCCGAACGCCGCCACTGTCGGAACGGGCCGCTACACCTATATGACGAAGGAGATTTATGATGCTGTTTTATACGCACCGGACGGCCAGTGGCAGGACGGGCAGCCAATGGCCCTGAGCCTCACATATCTTACAAACCTGAAAGGCCATAAAATTGCACAACGTTCTGTAGCGGAGATACGCCAACTGGGCTTCACCGATGAAACGCGCCTTTCCACATGGGATGCACAAATGAAAGAAATTTTTCCCGACGTCGCTAACGGCACCAGCTTGACAGGTGTTTATACAAACACGGGTGAAACCCGGTTTTTCAAGAACGGTGAACTCATCGGCCAGATCGCCGACAAGGAATTCGGAACGCAGTTTTTTAATATCTGGCTGAACCAGAAATCCAGCGCCCCGGCATTACGCGAGGCACTATTAGAACAAGGAATAAAGCGATGAATATTTTGAAAATCATTTTAACGGTGGGAGTCATGGTGATGTTGAGCGGTTGCAGTGATCATAAACTTGAGAAATACCGCGACACTAAACCGGTCGTGCAATTCGATTCCTTCTTCAACGGGCCGGTCAAAGGCTATGGCGTCGTCTATGGCCGCAGCGGCGAGGTGAAGGAACGTTTCACCGTGGATATGGTCGGCAGCTGGCAGGGTAATACCGGCAAGCTGGAAGAAGATTTCGTCTATTACAGCGGCAAAAAACAGCACCGTACCTGGAATCTGGTCAAAACCGGTGAAAACACCTTCACCGGCACCGCCGCCGACATAATCGGCACAGCCACCGGCAAAACCATGGGCAGCGCCGTACAATGGAATTATGTACTGGCCCTGGAAGTCAGCGGCCGCACCATCAACCTTGCCATGGATGACTGGATGTACATGATGGATGAAACAACCATCATGAACCGGGTCGATATGAAAAAATTTGGCATCAAAGTTGGCGAGGTCAACGTCGTCATGCAGAAAAAATGACATCCTTCGCGGGCTCACATGTCTGGATCATTGGTGCCAGCACCGGTATTGGCCGCGCTCTGGCCATCCATCTGGCCCGCGAGGGGGCGGTTCTTTCGCTCTCTGCCCGCAACGCCGAAATGCTTGAAGACCTGCGCCGCGAACTCAATGGCCCCCATGCCATTTACCCGCTGGATGTCACCCGCGCTGATCAACTGGTCGCTGCCGCGGCTGCGCAACCGCGCATAGACCGCGTCGTTTTTCTGGCCGGGCAATATGAACCCGGCGCTCTGGCGGATGCCGACCCGCATAAAACCCGCCTTATCGTCGACACCAATCTGATGGGCGCGCTGCATACAGTGCATGCGGTTCTTCCCGTCCTGCGCCGCCAGCGAGGGGGGCAAATAGCCCTGTGCGGCAGCGTCGCCGGATATCGCGGCCTGCCGGGCGGCCAACCCTACAGTGCGACCAAGGCCGCGATCATCAACCTTGCGGAATCCCTGCGCACCGAAGAATCAAAACACAATATCGACATACGCCTCATCAGCCCCGGTTTCGTCAAAACCCCGATGACCGACAAAAACACCTTCCCGATGCCCATGATGATTTCTGCCGACCAGGCCGCCGACGCCATTGCCACCGGCCTGAAAGGGCCCAATTTTGAAATCCATTTCCCAAGGCGCATGACCATCGCGATGAAAATTCTGAAAATTCTGCCCTATTGGCTCTACTTTAAAATCGCAGGGCGCTTGTGAAAACTTTACGCGCTTTATTTGCCTGCGCTGCGCTCCTGCTCACCACCGCCTGCACCCAGATAGGCATCACTGCGGCAAATTTGCCTACGCATTTCGATGGCAACATCAAAAAAACGCCCGACATTGCCTTCAGTGCCACCCCCGCGCTGGCACTTGATATCTATAGCCCCGCAAACGCTACGCAGCCACTGCCTGTCATTGTCTTCTTCTATGGCGGGCGCTGGACCATCGGGGAAAGGGCGCAATACGCCTTCGCAGGCCATGCGCTGGCCCAGCGCGGTTACGTGGTCGTCATCCCCGACTACCGCAAATACCCCGATGTAAAATTCCCGGCCTTCGTACAGGACGCTGCAAGCGCGGTTGCCTGGACCCACGACAACATTGCCATGTATGGCGGCGATGCCTCCCGCCTCTATGTCACGGGCCATTCATCCGGCGCGCATTTGGGATCACTGGTCGCAACCGATCCACGCTATCTGACCGCCCACGATATGAGCCGCGATATCATCCGCGGCTTTGCCGGTCTGGCGGGCCCCTACGCATTCATCCCGGAAGAACCTGATCTCAAGGACATATTCGGCCCTCCGGAAAATTATCCGGAAGTACAGGCCATCACCTTTGTGGATGGCCGCCAGCCGCCGATGCTTTTGCTCTGGGGTGCCGAAGATACGGCGGTCGGGCAATTCAACATGGATAACCTGGCCGCGCGCATTCGTGAAAAGGGCGGCAGATATGAAACAAAAATCTATCCCGGTATCAACCACGCATGGATTGTCGGCGCATTGTCATGGATGGGTAAAAACAAAGCCCACGTCGCAGACGACATGGATGAGTTTTTCAAAACCCAATAGATTTTCAGAAAAATCGGAAAACTCAGACGATCACCGTGCCGAGCATCCGGCCTATCAGCGCGGTTGCACCCATCGCTACGACACCCCAGAACATCACGCGCAAAGCCGGCCTGACCATACCGGCACCACCGGCATGGGCCGCGATTGCGCCAAGCACCCCCAGCAGCAAAACACTCAGAACAGATACAACCGGCAATACCAATGCAGTCGGCAATAAAAACGTCGCCAGAACCGGCAAGACAGCCCCCAAAGAAAAGGCAATGGCTGATGCACCCGCGGCCTGCAATGGCCGGGCACTCGTCAAATCGCTGATGCCCAGTTCTTCACGGGCATGAACGCCCAGCGCGTCCTTTTTCATCATTTGCATACTTACGGTGCGCGCAAGATCCGGCTCAACGCCCCGATCAATATAGATATCGGCCAATTCCTGAACTTCATTTTCATGGTCATCAACCAGCTCTTTTCGTTCCCGCGATAAATCCGCCTTTTCAAGATCTGTCTGCGAACTCACGGAAACATATTCGCCTGCCGCCATCGACATCGCGCCCGCAACAAGCCCGGCAACCCCGGCCACAAGAATTTCATGCTGGGTCGTGGATGCCGCCGCAACGCCGATAACGAGACTGGAAACGGAAATGATCCCGTCATTCGCCCCCAATACAGCCGCACGCAGCCAGCCTGTACGGCTGACATAGTGACGTTCGCTATGCTTGTAGACCTTGCGTGAATCCATGAAAAAACATTAGCACCACACGTCCTGCAACCATAGAAACTTCGGCTCTTGCCAATGGTTGACATAAGAACAATCGCATGGGCAGCTTCGGTAATCGCCTTTTATTTTGGCGCTTAATTAGAATCTATACCCCATATTAAAACCAATCATCGGCGTGGACTTCTTGCTGTCAGACTCTGGTGCGCCGCCAAGCGTACGCCATGCCGCATTCACATCGGCTTTCCATCCGCTCTGTTCAAATCGTACACCTAAACCTGCGCCCGCGATGCTCCGTGTGTTATCGCCGGCCGCCCACGGATCTTGATTGATCGTCACGCGACCATGGTCGTAGAACACATAGGGTGCGAATGATTTCACTTGATAGCGAAGCTCAATCTGGCTGAACCATCCCTCATCGCCATACCCCTCACCCGATGGAAATGCGCGCACACCGCTTGACCCGCCAAGGCCAAAGCTTTCGGAAGAATCCAGATTATCCGTTGCCCATTGGCCCGAGAAACGGCCAAACATAGAGAAATCAGAAGGCAGTGCCTGCAAGCGTGCAATATCAAGATTGAATTTATCAAAGCCGCCATCTGTCTTGGCTGTCGCGATATCCAATAGCTTCAGACTTTGTCCAAGATTCAGAACACCATGCGTCCATGAAACCGCACCATACGTAACACCGCCGCCTGCAAAGCCATCACGCCGATCAAAATTCATACCGGCCACAAGACCGTGGCTGGATTTACCATCTTTGGTATTTGTGGAATCTTGTTCATCCTTCAGCCATTTACGCTGGTATGTGCCGTTCAAAACGATATTGGTTTTTTGCGACCGGATGAACGGATAGCTTAAACCGGCACTGGCTGTCTTGGCTGTGCCATGCGCATCCAGGTTTTTGAATTCACTTCCTAATTCATAATAGGTATGTGAATAGACCGTTTGGGCGCGTAAACCTGATATGCCCACCGGCAGGCTGTAAGATGCCGTGCCATACCACATATCTTCCTGTGTATAGAGCGTGTTCAGCCGCACCTGATCACCCAGCATAAACGGGCTATCGGCTTGAAAATCCGCATAGGCGCGGTGACGCCCGGTATAACGGTTGCCGTAATTATCGATACCGACCTGACCGCTATAATATGAATCACGATCAAGCTTCACATCCAAATCACCAGTCCCCACATCCTGTCCAGGACGAATGATCGGCGTCGCTTTATATCCCGGCAGATCATCGATCAAAAGCGTGGCACGTTCCAAAGACCTGTTTTCAATCACCGACCCCTTGGTCAATGGATTTAAGTAAGATTGTGCATTCTTAGAACGCGCGTCATCGCTGAGCACTTTTGTTTCGCCAAAACGTCCTTCCACAATCTCAATGCGCAGCGTGCCCTTATCAATTTCCTGTGCAGGAATAAGCGCGCGTGCAAAAGGATAGCCCTTCGCGTGATAGTAGGCCGTAATACGGTCCGCTAAATCCTTTACGCCTGACAAATCATAAGACTGACCCTGGTAACGCCCCAAGGCCGTCTGCAATTCCGCAATGCCAAAGATCGTATTGCCATGAAAATCAACAGACTGCGCGACGACCTTTGGTCCGCCCGGCGCTGTTTTCTCTGCCGCCGGTATCGCAATCGAAAGCGATGAGCGTGCCGGGATTGCCGGCGCATTTCTCTGTATTTCCTGTATTGTGCGGCCGGCATCCGGCTGCTGCTGCGCAAAAGCAGCGGGCGATAGCACGGCACAAGCCGCGCCCAGCATCAGAACAGCTATAAAACACTGGCAAGACCGGTTTCGCATAGTCATCACTCTGTATCACCGTTTGATTGCAGACCATAAGGCATGTTCACCCCACCATCGACGACAAAAACCTGCAAAATACCAGGCGCATTATTATGCGGCCCGATCTGCGCCAGATTCACGCTGCCTTGCGATCCAGTCTCACCGATCGAGCTGACTTGAACAATATCAAGCCCACCCGCATTGATGCTCGGTGTAGCAATAAAGGCTGGCGTAGCAGTAACGACAGGCGCGCTCTTAGGCACGGTCACGGCAGCATCTTTGACAGGGTCACGTGTCGGCTCAACAATCGACAACGTGCCGTTTGAATAAGAAATCGTATAACCAAATCCGTTGCTCAAGCCGCTCGGCAAAAACGTGTAGCTACCAAGGTTAGACGCACCATCTGCATTACCACCTATAGAAAGCGTTCCGGTAAGATTGGTCGCAGTATCACCGTTTAAAAAGCCGCCATATGTTACGCCCGCATTGCCGACATATGGCTGCCCGTCAAAAACCTTGGTGGCATTATTTGCCGTTACAGTAATGACGCGCGCATCACGATAAATCGCGTACACCCCTGAGCCAAGAGCCGTCGTGAAATTAGTTGTGGTTTCATCGCTATTGAAACGCGAATGTCCTGCACTGACCAGGGCATTAAACCCGGTGCTGCCAGTGGCGCTACCCGTATAGAGCGTACTGCGCCCTCCGGCACCCGTTGTAAATGTCGGGCCGCCGCTTAGAATGATATTGCCACCCGTCGAGGTACCGGCCGCCGCATCTTTGCCTGCGTTCAAAACAATCGCGCTGGCCGACGTCGATGACGTGCTCACATTTCGTGAAACGGTCAGATTGCCTGTTTTCGTTGCAATGTCCACCGCACCATCGGACACAATCCCGTTCATGCCACCCACTGTGCCTATAGCCAAAGCACCATTATTCAGCAGCGAGATGGAGGCAACATCCCCAGCAACCGTGCCAATCATGTTATTGGTACCGTCTAATGTGACAGCAGCATCCGTGGCATTAAGCTTCAAGCCGCTGACCGCTATATTGCCGGAATCCGTGATCGTGCCGCTGCCTGTCACATTGATGGTAAGATTATGATCAGAGATCGCAACCGCGCCCAGCGTTACAGACCCGGCGGAATTGATTTCCGTGTCGTTATTGAAGGTATAATTGTCCAGGATGACGTTACCTGTATTGGAATCGCCAAAGACGAACTTTGAAAAACCAGTTTTAAACAAACCGCTGCTGCCAAACAGACTGGCCGGACTGATCCATAACGAGCCGTCTGACGGATTGGTTGTTTGCACTTTAATGGCTTTGCCGTTGGTGCGTTGCTTCAATGTAAGCGTACCTGTGCTTTGCACCGCACTGCCTGTAAATGTACCGCCGCCGAACACACGGTTAGCGCTCAGCGTATCGGCACTGATCGTGATATTACTGGACGATGCCGTGACCGGCGAAGCAATGCCAAACCCAGCAGGCAGGCTTGCGGTATAGCCGATGGTGCTGTTTACCACCACGTCTTCATACGTCGACGCGCCGCCCTTTGTACCCGTAATGGAAATCGGACCGCTGGCTGCAAGCACATAAGAACTTGGCTCCAGATGCACGCCGCCACCATTATTGATGCCGCCGCGGCCCGTACCGATCAGTGAGACACCGCCATTCGTACCCGTTGCAGCCAGAACGATACCCGACGTATTAGTGCCCCATAAGAACACGCCCCAGCCATTCGTGCTGCTGCCTGCGTTCGCATCGCCGTTCAAGGCAATGGCCGTGGTATTGGTGGCCGACGAAAGAATGCGCGTGTAGCCTGTAAAATTGGTTTCAATCGCATTACTGGATCCGCTGGTGCTGCGCGCTTCACCTGTCAGCGAAACGGTCCCCGTACCTGCGTCGATCAAGTTGCTGCCATGCAGACGAATGCCGTTGGCATTTGATGTACTACCGCTATCCGTACTGGCATATGACGTGTGACTTGTGGCGCTCCTGCCACGAAGGACGATGTTGCCGCCACCGGAATTCAGCGTCGCCGTATCCATGGTAATGCCGTTACCGTGAACACCCGCAACACCCGTTGCAAAGCCGGTCGTGGTATTCGCACCCCCGGACAATGTGATCGACCCGCCATGCGTATGAATGGCCGCACCCGTCCCGGCGCTTTGTTTCATCCAGATGTAACCGCCATTCGTAGCGTCACTATCAGCCCACAGCGTGGTATTCAGCGCGGCCGTTGTTGAATTGATCTGGCTGCCCGCTTCCATGAGGATGCTGCGCGCGCTTTTCAGCGTCAGACTGGCTGCGCTTCCGCCCGTGTAATTAATGGCGCGGTTAGACGCCAGCGTCAGATCTGTCGTAGCACCCGTGGTTTCCAAAGTTGTGCTGGTTGAACCCAATTTAACATCATTGCTATATGTCTGGCCCAGCTCAGTTTTAATATAGCCGCCATTCACGTTGATATCATCGCTGGTTACGCTCAGGGATTTAAGCTCCTTGCGCGTGCCGACTTCACCACGGAATGTAACACTGCCCGCGCCCGAGTTGATGGCCAGTGGAGAATTATCGAGATTGGTTTCCCGGATGACGATATCCAGCGGGACGTTGTTGTTATCAAGATCATTCCAACGGCCCAGATCGCTGCCGATCTGCAAGCGGTCTTCCCCTGTAGGGCCAGTACCGCCATTCGGCTCACCGCTCAACCAGTTGATGAAACCGCCATTCATGGCAAGACCGGTAGCCTGATTATAGAACGCTAACCCGCTACCACCATCCATCGCCGCTTCAGGTCCGAAAATCCAACGCCAAACCCCATCGGTGCCAATCCCCTTCACACGGCGGCCGCCAAGCCACGCACCATCAGACAAACCGGCACCCGCAACAAATCCGCCTGTATAGACCACAACAGCGTTCTCAAGCCGTGATGTCACCGTGGCCAGGTATTGATCGCCCACAGCGCCCAAACCCGCCGTGCCGTTTTTAGCCAATGTATTGGCACCGTCCCAATCGATATTGGTCGTGACAAGCTTCGTATATTCGTTACCAGAATTCAAAATGCTCTTGAAATCGACATCACCGCCTGACGTGGTGATGTTAAGTCCGCTAGGGTTGGCGATCAGCATTTCACCGTTCACGGTAACATTGCCGCCTGCTGTTGTCAGATTCACAGCGCCAGATCCGCCGACATACACATCACCACCCACCAGAGTCTGCACGCCGTTAACCGTCGCGGTCGCACCTGTGCCAAAACTTAGATCGCCGCCATTGGTGGTGATATCGTTATTCAAAATGACGATTCCGCCGCCGTCGCGCGCGCCACTGTTATTATCCGCATCAAGCACAACATGCAGTTTGTTATTGGAACTGCTAATCGCTTGATTGACCACGATGGAGTTCGCTGCACGCAGGGTCAGCGTGGCGTCGCCGCCATCCGTTTTGGAAATTGAGGAGTCGACGACGATATCTCCAATCACCGCACCGTTACCAAGGCTTCCTTGCGAGGCGTCATTGGCAGCTGTCGTAATCGTAACACTCGTGCCATCATCAAGCGTGTCGGAAATATTCCCGGCTGCGGTAGCATCAATTGTGTAGTTATACGGATCGATCAACCATTCGCCGCCCTGCCCGTAGACGGATGACGCTGTAACTTTAAGCCCTGCCTGCTGCTCGACTATAGCCGCTGACGTTTCGATAAAACCGCCATCGCCGCCCGTGGGCGCGCTGGCATCCAGTTTACCGCTGATCTTCGCAGTACCTTTTTGCATATCGCCCATCAGGACGATCTTGCCATTTTTGCCAGTCGAAAGTGTTTTGGCTTCCGTAATTCCAGTATGATTAATGACCGATGTCGCAAGATCGCCCGCAGCCTTGGCAGTCATATATATAGTGCCGCCATCGGCGCGTACGGCACCGCCTTGTTCGATCAAAGTATCGATTGCGCCCTGCTCAATCTCGAGCTTGACCGGCCCACCCATATCGAGCGTAACCTTATTACCCGCACCAACCAGCACATTGCCTTCATCGGCCGTGATTGTGCCTGTATTGATGATATGCGCGGCGATCAGAGCGACCGTGCCGCCATTCGCCGCGTGGATATTGCCTTGGTTGACAACAGCATTGGAGCTTACCCCCTCAAACGTATAACGCCCTGCCATAAAATCCGCAGTCGTGATGTTTTGGGTCGAAGCGACGAGCCCGCCAACATTGACTTGTGCATCCGGCGTAAACAAAACCCCATTGGGGTTGATCAGGAATACCTTTCCGTTTGCAGTCAACGCACCCTGAATAACCGATACATCACTGCCCAGTACGCGATTGAGCGCCACAGCATCCGCTGAAGGCTGCACAAAATTCACGGCATGACCGGAACCAATAGAAAAGCTCTGCCAGTCGGCTGCCATGGCAGCCGTATCCTGGGTCACCGTCATCGTGGTGCCGGATGTCGAAATACTACCCGAACCCGCTGTAATTTGCCCCCCTGTGGGCAAATCAGCCGCCAACGCAGCGGGTGCCAGCACAGCGAAAGCTGCACTCGTCAGCCACAGAGAGCGCCGCGCATACGTCATGGTCTTTAAAAGGCAAAATTGATTCGAAATGGCAGCCTCTCAAGGCAAAAAGGAATGTCCTTACCATGATAGAGACTCGTTTTGTCAGCACAAGAAGCGCTCTTTGCCTATCGATACAAAAGCAGAACTAATTATGAAAGACATGGCTGGATATTCCAGAAGCATACCTGGGATGACGGAGCGAGTTGCCTTGACCACCAATCATTGGTCATAATTTCTGAAATTCTGCTGGAGTTTGTATTATATTTCTATATGTATAGACATATGGACATACAAAAAGCCCTGATCGTCTTTGACGCGCTCTCCCAGGAAACCCGCCTGCTTGTGTTCAGAATGCTGATTGAATACGGAACACAGGGTGCGCCTGCCGGGGCTTTGAGCGACAGGCTGGATATCCCGCACAACAGCCTGTCCTTCCACCTCAAACATATGAGCAACGCAGGGCTTGTCCTGTCCCGGCGCGAAGGGCGGTCGATTATCTATAGCGCCAACTTTGAACTTTTTACCGGGCTCATCCGCTACATGATCGAAGATTGTTGTCGTGTTGAATTCGCCAGTATCCGCGAAGACAGGAAAAGGGGATCGTCCGTTATCGAACTTATGAATTGTTGCCAGCCCAAAAAGGAGAAAAGACCATGAAGCTTTCAGATGTCAAACACGCGCTTGGACGCGTATCCGCCGTAAATTTCAGACTGCCGGACGGATCATATATTCCCCAGCATTTCCATGTCACGGAAGTAGGGCTGGTCACCAAGCATTTTATTGATTGCGGCGGCGTCGAGCGCAAAGAGACGGTCGTGAATTTTCAGCTCTGGGAAGCCGGTGATTACGATCATCGCCTGGCACCGCAGAAATTTCTAAAAATACTGGATATTTCCAAAAAAATCCTGGGTGACGCTGAAGATCTGAATATCGAAGTCGAATACCAGCAAAATACGATTGGCAAGTTTAGCCTTGAATTTGATGACAAGGATTTCATCCTGACAAACAAACAAACGGCCTGCCTGGCACAGGATGCCTGTGGCATACCTCCGGAAAAGCTGCCTGCCAAAACAGGATCTTGCTGCCCTCCCAAAAGTGGCTGTTGCTAATGGCAGGCCGCGTTCTTGTTCTCTGCACGGGTAATTCCTGCCGTTCCGTGATGGCGGAGGCTTTGTTCAATCAACTGGGCAAAGGAAGCATTGAGGCCGTCAGCGCAGGCAGTCATCCGGCTGGCTATGTTCACCCCAAATCCATCGAAACCCTGAAACGTCATGGAGTCGATCCCGGCAACCCGCGCAGCAAGTCGTGGGATGAATTCGCGGGCCGGAATTTCGATCTGGTTGTGACTGTCTGCGATGCGGCTGCAGCTGAAACATGCCCAGCCTTCCTCGGACCGGCCAAGAAGCTGCACTGGAGCACGCCGGATCCGGCAAAAGCCAAGGGCACAGACACCGAGATCGAAGCCGCTTTTGATGAAGCCTTTAACATGCTGAAAACGCAGATCGAGCGATATTTAAAGAACTCCTGAACTCTTCACACGCCTTCCAGCTGTTGTTTTGGCAGTCATCCAGTCGTGACCCATTTTTGTTATGAGGCCCCGGGCCTGCGCCTTGAGTCCGCCTTATCGAGCTGTCTTCCAGCCGAACCACAATGCCACCAGGGCCAGTAACAAAGAAAGTGCGCGCCGCACATATAATTGATTACGGCTTTCAAAAAAGCGCCGGCTGGCGTGGGCAAGAAATACGATCAGGCTGTGAATGGCTGTGGCTATGGATACATAGATACAGGTCAGAAGAATGCCCTGCGGCGCAAGTGCTGCCGAGGTATTCAAAAAACCAGGCAATATCGCAATGTAAAATATAGCCGCCTTGGGATTGAGTAGATTTGTGATCAGTCCGCGATAAAAATATCGCGCCCGTACTGTTGCGCCCGCCTTACCGGGAGAAGTCTCCGCGTTTACCCGCCAGCCTTCCCATGACAGCCATAACAGGTAAAACACCCCTGCCCATCGGAGCACCTCATACCACAGTGGAGATTCTGAAATGAGCGTAGCCAGCCCAACCGCAGCTGAAAGCCCAACCAGCAAAAGTCCCAGCGCTACACCTGCCACGGCGGAAAACCCAGCTCGGCGACCCTCTGAAGTAGTCAGGATAGCCAAATAGGCCATATTAGGCCCCGGCGTGAGCTCGATAAGAAGGCAAGTCAGTGCGAAAGGCCAAAACTGCGGAATCTCTATCATAACCACCTTGTTTATCGATCAACCCTGAAGAGCCCCTTTTGTTATCTTATTTGAGGCGTAACGACTATAAGCGCCAATTCTGGGCTCGCCCTAAGTATAGACAGATTTCTCACACTGCACATTATCACCCTGTTACAAAAGCGCTGGTCGGGCTCGCCGGGCCTTATGCAGGTACCAGATATGTGGATGGCCACCAGCCGCCATTGCCACTGCTTAACGTGGGCCTATTTAACCTCCGGGCGCATGAAAAAGCCGTGCAAGATAAAGGCGGCGTGTTCAAAGCCACGTATGCGCGCACGTTGACAATGTCTGGATTATCGGGGCTCTATCATGGCTTGGTCGCAGTCGCGCACCGGTGCAGGATTATATTACAGATTTCTGAACGATACGATGTAAGTCATAGACAAAGAGACCTTCATGGAGAGTGAAATGAAAGACCTGCACAAAAAGACAGTTCTGGTAACAGGAGGAACGGGCTTTATTGGTAAGGCCCTGTGTAAAAAACTTATCCATCTGGAAGCACGCGTATATGTCCTGACACGCAGACAGAGCAATACATGCGATCCTGATACACAGGGTGTGAGGTATATTAAGTCCCTTGAGGATATAAGCGATGATAATGTCGATATCGTTATAAATCTGGCAGGCGAGCCAGTCGCGCAAAGATGGACAAAAAAGGCGAAGGAAAAAATCTGGAATAGCAGAATCGATCTTACATCCTCTATTATTTCCTATATCAAAAGATCGCCCTCAAAGCCATCTTTGCTTCTTAATGCATCGGCAATCGGATTCTATGGAACCGATAGAGAGCTAGAGTTTTATGAGAATACGCCTCATGCCCCAGGCGGTGTTTTTTCACGCGCCCTGTGCAGTGCATGGGAGATGGAGGCAAGCAAGGCCGAGCTTTATGGCGTGCGAACCGTATTCATGCGCATCGGCGCCGTACTGGAAAAAGACGGCGGCATGCTTGCCAAACTTTTACCGGCATTTCGTTTAGGATTAGGAGGTCCAATAGGAGATGGGCGACAATGGCTCTCCTGGATAGACCGTGAAGATTTGATCGATCTGATTTTATTCGCTATCGGCAACCCATCCCTCAGCGGCGCCATCAATGCTACCACCCCCAATCCAGTGAGAAATGAACGATTTGCAAAGACTTTGGCATCAATATTAGACAGGCCTGCTTTTATACGAACACCCGGGTTTATACTGCGTCTTATATTCGGTGAAATGGCCGATGAACTTATGCTTCAAGGACAAAAAGTCATTCCAGGAAAAGCCTTGGAAAGTGGTTTCATATTTAAATACCCTACCTTGGATTTATCGCTGAAGCATATACTCGAGAGAAAGCAGTAAACATAGGCGCATGAGAAGGAAATATATGTTGTGGGTTGCACTGGCTGGCGTTGTGGTGATCGGTGGAGCTTTATGGGGTCCAATTGTGAGCAACGTTGAACAGCCTTCATACAAAGTCATCGAAAGCCATCAGAGTTTCGAAATTCGTGGCTACCCACCTATGATCGTTGCCGAGGCCGACGCCTCCGGTGAACGTAAACAAGCGATAAACGAAGGTTTCAGCATCATTGCTGATTATATCTTCGGCAATAACCTTTCCTCTCAAAAAGTCGCTATGACCGCCCCCGTAATACAGCAAGAAAGCGAAAAAATTGCGATGACTGCACCTGTAATCCAACAGGCTATGGGTAATTCATGGCAGGTACGATTCATTATGCCATCCAGCTACACTATGGATACGCTTCCCAAACCAAAAAATCCCGCTGTGAGGTTGATCGAGATAGAAGCAAAGCAAGTCGCGGTAGTCCGATTTTCGGGGCTAGCTGACGAAGACAGTTTAAAGAGCCATACAGACCACTTGGTCACATTCATCGGCGCAAGAAAACTTAAGGCGATATCTACTCCCGCATATGCTTTTTATAATCCACCATGGACGCTCCCGTTTATGCGCCGCAACGAGATTATGATCGAGGTTGCTCGCTGAAATTCATGTGACCGGTTTCTCACAGGACACTTGGTTTCATAAGGGGAAGTGTCCGGGTCGAACCTATATTTGCCAAACGGCAAAACAGGCCTGAAAGAAAACGCCCCTAATACCGTCGATGATCGACATTTCTCTCCGTTTGGAAAACCACAGAAAGCAAAAAGCCCGCTATTAGCGGGCCTCTGATGCACTTCTTCTCCCCAGTTAGGCAACAGGCAGACTAAATGGCTGTGGTGCCAGTCCACCACTAACCTTTCTCTCAACCAAGCAGGCCCTAAACTGTTAATGGTGGCCGGTTCTTACTGAAAGTTGGCGAAATTGGTAAAAATCCAACCGTTCTTCAAAGTATTATATTATGAATAATGATTCCAGCCGGTAGCAGCACACATTATGGTATGCGTTCCACGTCACTCTATACTTGCCTCTCCGGCAATCTTTGAAACCAGTCCTGAATATCAGCAACAGCGATAATGGTCTTTCGACCGGACTTGCGAACCTTCAAACGTCCGCAAGCAATCTCGGCGTAAAGGGTGCTACGCCCCAACCCCATCATGCGCATCGCCTCGGAGACGCGTACAAAAAGCTTTTCAGGTTTGACTTGATCCTGCTGTATCCCCTGGGGTACAGGCACACGCAGAACACGTCTAACCGGCGCTTCTTCTCGTCTCCCCGCCTCACGCTTTAGATCGCGTGCAAGAATGTCCCAAAGCTGGGCTTCCTCACGCATGAGAACCGCGCGCTTTTGGGCGAGCTCGCTAAAATTTCTTAAAAGATATTGCTGCATGTCTCCTCCTAACTGTGGTCACCATTAAATAGGCAATAGCCAAAGGATGACGAAAGAGGAGAGCTGGAGCGGGTGAAGGGAATCGAACCCTCATAGTCAGCTTGGAAGGCTGATGCTTTACCACTAAGCTACACCCGCGCTGCACAAGGTTTATCAGGAAACTTATGTCTATTCAACAATCGCGCAAAATGGCGAATTGGTTGGGTTTCCAGAGAAACTATCGGACTATTTCTCCTAAGCCCATCATCATCGTCGCGCGTAGTCTACAAAGACAGGAGGGGGAGGAACTTTAACCATAAAATGGTGTTTGTTTATTGTAGTTAAAACTGAATAACACCTTAAGGATCTAAAATGACCTTCTCCGTCCCCCGGAATGCACTGATCGTAATTGCCGATGGACAGCATGCGACCCTTTATCGGAACACTGCCGTCACTGGTATTAAAATTGAAAAAGCTGGAGAGATTTCAGCTGCCGGGCATGACGGCAAGGGTGCAGCCCCGGTGCCTACAGATACCACGCCGAATGAATTCAATGAAGCGAGCTTCGCTAAGCATATCGCTAATGACCTCTACGAACGTATACATAAGGGTGGAATTGATGCCTTGGTAATTATTGCTGATCCACAAACTTTGGGCCAGTTACGCCCAAGTCTTCATAAAGAAGTACAATCCCGCATAACGGGCGAACTGCATAAAACGCTTACGAATTCATCGGTAGCAGATATTGAAGGCATCCTAACCACGGCAGCGGCCGCCTGATTTCATACTCAGTGCCTTCCAAATAATGAAGCACGATTTTCGGCAATGTGCATAATTACTCCATATCGCTTCTCACGATGCATTGGCCAAGAATTTCATTCATTTTTTGATCGTTCTTTAAGTTCTATGTCTGGTAAGTTTACACGTTTGCGCCGTACTTTTTCTATAGGTGCGATCACTTCCGCTTCACCAGTGATCACGTGCGTACCCTCCTGATTAGAGCAGACGCAATCAAGCTTCAAATGATGTTTCTCAGCATATTTTTCTTTGACGGTGACTTGAACCGTAATTGTATCGCCGATAGCGATAGGCGCCAGAAACCGAAATGTTTGCCCCAAATAAATTGTACCCGGACCTGGCAATAAAGTCCCTAAAACTGTGGACACTAGTGATCCACCCCACATCCCATGAGCGATAATCTTGTGAAACATATCATTGCGCGCATACTCTTCATCGACATGCGCTGGATTCACATCGCCTGACATCACGGCGAATAGCTGAATATCTCGCTGCGTTAGGGTATGCGTAATATGCGCGGTGTCACCCACTCGTATTTCATTAAAAGTTTTGTTTTCGATATATATGTCCATCTAAGCGGCCATGATGCTGAATCCGGCATCAATATAAGAGACGCTTCCGGTGACAAGGCGTGCTTCATCACTTACCAAAAATCGGGCATAGGCGCCCACACAATCGATGCAGACAAGCTCATGCTGCGGAGATTTATCCTTGGCCAAAGTCAGTAGTTCGTCAAAATGATCTATGCCACTTGCAGCCCGCGTCGCAATTGGCCCCGGAGAAAGAGCATTCACACGGATATTCTTTTGACCTAGCTCTGCTGCAAGGGCCCGAACAGATGCTTCCAGTGCAGATTTAACTGGCCCCATCATATTATAATGCTCAACGACCTTTTGAGCGCCGTGATAGCTTAAAGTTAAGAGACATCCGCCATCCTTCATCAACGGCTCAGCCAAACGCGCCATTCTTATGAACGAGTGACAAGATATATCCATTGCCGCTAGGAACCCTTCGCGCGAAGAGTCTGTAACACGACCATTTAAATCACTTTTCGGCGCGAAAGCAACGGCATGAAGCAGAAAATCCAGCTTACCCCACTTATCTTCAACCGCCTGAAAAACTGCTTTCATTTGCTCCTCATTCTGTACATCCAGCGGCAGGATAAGAGGCGAAACGATCGACTCCGCCAAGGGACGTACATGAGGCTCCGCCTTGTCGTTCAGATAGGTAATGGCCAGTTCTGCACCGGCTTCATGGAAAGCATGGGCACAACCCCACGCAATCGACTTATCGTTGGCAATGCCAACGACTAACCCTTTTTTATGTGAGAGCGCACTTGATTTCATTCTAACCCCACAGGAATTACATAAAACAATATGCAGTGTTGTATATAATAAACCAGTGTTAAGTGGAATCTTAAGGGTAAAAATCTATGACCGTTACGGCAGCGTGCTCTTGGTGAGTGTTGCGTGTCTACTGTTTGTAAGAGCATTGCGAGAAGTTAGACGCGCACACGACTTAAGCAGGCCGTATTGCACATATCACTCAATTTTATGTCTATGGATGATGGTGCGAGCTGGATTTATGCCGCTTTGGGGAAGGACGCAGAAAAAGTGGTGCCGTCTTTTTCTGAAGAGGTCACGCCAATTTTACCACCATGTGCAGTTACAATCTCTTTGGTAATAAAAAGTCCCAGACCAAGATTTGTTGATTCAGTTTCTTCTTGTCCATCTTCTATAGTACCGCGCGTCAGGGAGTCGAATATCCTTCTGACCTTTTCTGCAGGAATTGGAATACCTTGATTATGCACGGATAAAGTTACGTCTTGTGCATCACCTTTGACACTGACCTTAATAGTCGTGTTTTGAAATGAATATTGAATTGCGTTGCCAATCAAGTTTGAAAATACTTGCGCAATACGCGCTTTATCCCAATTACCCTCTGTATCTCCCATAATCTCAAGTTCAATTTCGCGTTTAGGGTAAGCCGCGCGCATTTCTTCAACCATCTGCTGGCTGACAAATTTGAAATCCATAGGAACGGCAATAACAGGAAGCCCTGCGCCAAACCGCGCGCGTGTCAGATCAAGAAGATTGGCAACAATTTCATTTATGCGCCATCCGCTTTCGGTGATTTGAGTAATAAGCATTCTCTGCCGCTCATTGAGTGTGCCAATTTTTAACATGAGCTCTGCTGAGCCCAATACGGCACCGAGAGGATTGCGAATATCGTGCCCCAAAATAGCCAAAAACAGATCTTTCGAATGATCGAGCCTTTTTGTGTAATGGCTGATGGATTCACTCATGGCCTGATCGACGGCTTCATTAAACCTAGTTACATCAAGCATGTCTGTGCCATTCATTTCCGAAGACTGCGCGCTCCATAGCTTAATCACACTTGCACGTAGAGCGCGATATTCCGAAACCATCTGATCCATGTTAAAACCACCGTCCAGCCGTAAGGACGCATGGATTTCTGCGGCACTATACCCTTGTTCTCGAGTGTCTTTCGGACCCTCTCCATGAGATTTTTTTATTTGTTCGGAATCTGTCTGCGGGGACTCTAAGTCATCTGCAATAAATATGAGTATTTTGTCGATATGATCGCGCAGGGCTAAGGGGCTACTATCCTCATCGGTCGAGACGAGAGTCCTCGCAAAACTTTCCCATTCACCAATTATTGCTCCAGAACTGGCACGGATAAAATCCGATAAGCGCATGTGTTCTTTTCTTGCTGACAATTAGTAACGGATGGGCCTCTATATAAGTTCCAAGAAGCAATAGCCGAACGCTTTTACCTAGAATCCGCTCTTTAAGCATTAGTGGACCCGGCTATGAGAATGTTATGGTTTACCACATCACATGTTATCACTCTAGGCTCTGATAATTGAAAATGAAGAAATTGAATGAGAGCTTAGCCTAACAGGGCCAAACCAGACCCAACCTCTGTGCCGACGGCCGTAATAGTAAGCAAAATTGCGTTCCAAAGACGGCTAGACTGCGTAGATTTTTTCTCTGTATGTTTCATTCGATGCTCCTTCTGATCAGTAGTCTTTAACAGTAAGTACTGTGCCATTAACGTAATGGCACACATCAGGAGACCAACGACACAGAGGGTTGCCACAGGAATCGAACCTACACCCGAAAGACCTGTTAGGCTAAGCACTCAATGAGATACTAAATTTCGTACATAATTTCGCAAGTATCGATCCTAAGGAAGGTTGATTTAGATTTCAGAAAAAAGCAAAAATTAGATAATACCAATCGTAACTAGCAAGTACCTCAAGTCGTCGTCAAATTCAGCTACGCGGACCAAATCTTCCTTAGAAAATTTCATTGCCAAAGTTCTCGCGTCAGCAGGCTTCCGATATTCTGGCCATAAGCGCATTATTTCTCTACTTACAGTCAGGCGATCGGGAATAGTTCTTTCGCTTCCAGGCTTTAACATTCGTAGCATCAAGCCTTCAATATTAGGCAACTGACAACACAAAGTTAAACCTTCATTTGCAGCGTTTTCTTTTAATTGCCCGATGGGAAGATCACCCGTATCAGCCCGATCACCATCAACTATAAGAAAGCTCCTATGATATCCCCCCTTACTCAAACCTCGCCTCCTGTAAAGAAGAGCGGTTCTGAGCATGCCGCTATATCCACCGCCTCCCAAAGGATAACAGTCTAAATGAATGTGAAGATTTTGCTGCTCAGATAAATCTTGCAGCCATTTTATAAATGACTGCTCGCTCTCACCTTCCGCGCCAACAAAATATCGAGTTCTTTTTCTGATGGGCGCCATAGTCATCCTATATGGGGGACGGCACCCAATTCACCCGCAAGATACTTTTTCATTAAACTAGGTTCACGTCTTAAGCCCTGAATATCTCTGGCTCCATAAACAGCGCTTGGCTTACCGCTGCCTTTTTCTACAAGAAACACCTGCTCCTTCTCCATCTCATCCAAAAGGGCAGGATTATGTGCAGTAAAGAGCAATTGCGCTCCGCTTCTATTACGCTCAGGATCGCAAAACCATCTAAAAAGTTCAGGTATCAGCATAGGATGTAAATCTGTATCGAGCTCATCTATTAAGGCCACGCTGCCAGTCTCTAAGACATACTGAAGCTTTGGAAAAACTTCGATAAATTTTCGAGTGCCCACAGATTCCTCGTCCATAAATATGAAATCGTCTAAACCAATATGCTTAAATTTAGCGACGAGTCCCTGACTGCCTTGCTCTATGAGCATTTCTTCTAATCCAACATCTAGACGCCGTAACTCCCGATTTAACTTGTCTAGATATTCCGGCCTATTGGCATAGAAAGGCAATAACTGGTTAGCGTGGAATTGCGTTTTATCCAGCCCAGAAATATTTGTTTGCAGCGTATTTATGAACGAGATGAAGTTTAATGAAAGTTTATGGTTCAATTGAGCCAAGGTAGAAACTACGCTTGCGTTTGGCCGGATACTTAAAACGCGTGTATCACTTTCAGCAATCTCGAACTCCGGGCCAAAAGTGAAGCTTTGTTCTTTACGCTCAAAAACTTTTTTAAAACGACCCTTAGGAGCAAAGAAAAGAGCTTCGTACAAAACAGAATTTCCTACTCGATTACGCGTATGCGAAATATGCAACTCGTACTTGAAGAGTACGTTCGTTCCTTCGTCAGGATACGCACCATCAAATTCAACCATGATTTTGGAGGGTTTCTCCCACCAATCTTTTCTCTTAAAAGGTTGGAAAAATGGAATGTGCCCTTCGGGGGGAAGAGCAAAACTATTTCTAACGAAGAGAGCTCCTGACGCTACAGCGCGCAAAATCGTAGATTTTCCTGAAGCATTAGGACCAAAAAAGCCGACTACAACGGGCAATCGCTCTTCAGGGTTCACGCGTGATTTTTGGAAGCACGGTAAATGAGGAGCATTTCCCGGTACACGAAATGAAATTTCCTGCTTTTCTGCAATGGAAAAGAAATTCTCTATAGCGATTTTATGGATCATATCCAATATTTGACGTTTTTTTGTCGAAAGTCAAGTTAATTCAGGCAAAAAGCAGGATAATAATCAGATTTCGACATTTTTAAGGCAAATAGGATTTTTGAAACCGGTTTAATTTTTTTCGAGTGACCGCTCGCTCAGAGTGGGCCACGCTTTTTAAACAACACCGTGATGTGACGTAGAAACGGCAGGCTTTCGAAGAATATCTGCACGTCTCTGTCGCCGAACCGCCGAACGACTTTCACAATGTCCTCGGTCTTTGCGGCAATCCCCTTTCGCGCGAGAAGACGTTCATGGAACGCCGCCCGGAGTCGCAGTAAATGCGCCGATAACGGCTCATGATCAGCGGTCATTAGTTAAACCCTTCCTTTGCCTCATGCTTGCCCGAGAACAGCCTGTCGATCAGGCTTGGGGCCGCGGGCGCTCGTTCGTCAACCGGTTCTGCAACTGGCGCTGCGGGAGCCATTTCTGTGTCAGTCGGTGTGGCTTCTAGGAAAGGGGTGCGGATGAGGCGCTTGTAAAAGTAGTTCTCAACCGTTCCAAGGCGATGCTTGTAAAGGTCTTTAGCGCCTTCGCCGCCGGTCACCGCATCTGCGATGGATACTAAGAATCGACACTGATGCTGTTGGCTCCATGCGCCAAGGGCACTCACTTCGGAGATAAAGGCACCTTCCGAAAGGGTAGCACCATATTTTATGTCGCCGAGTGGTAACTTTGCCTTTTCGGCGAGGCGAGAAGCCGGGGTCGTATCGAAAATCCTCATGCCGCCATTATTGAGCTCAATGCGGAAGATTTCGTCCTTCCAGCCATTTGTTGCACTTGGCCAGCACGGGGGCAGGTCAACCGATCGGCCTTCCGACTTCATTTGCGAAACTAGATTTTTATTTTGTCCCCGCAAATTGGCCAATTCTTGCTGGATCTCCTCTCGCGACATCTTGGCGAGATCATTGTCGACGCTTCCATCTGTCGTTGACGCAGTCAGGTCTTTCGCAGCCTTGTATTCGGCTAACGCTTTTGAGATGACCGCTTGGGTGGTCTCTCCATTCTCGCGCAGCTGATTAGAGTCAATGTACGCCACATTCTCAGACGTGCTCTCGGCTGCAGCGACTAGCTCCTTATCCAGGTCCGGCGCGGCCGCAACGATCTGAAGCATTTTCTTGGTTGCTTCTGACCCTTTTTCGATCAGCTGAACTTGGTTGGTCAACTCCGCGATCTTCACATCCTTCCGGTTCAAAATGCTCGCAAAAGTCATCAGGAGAAGAAAGGTAATCAGAATGAAAATCTCGGCCATAGTTAGACCGAGAAGCACGCCACGTCTGTAGGATGGTGAATGGTCTTTTCCGCTCACGTTAATTTCGCCGCGAGGGTTTGGACCATGGATGAGAGCGCTGAGTGGGTATCCTCAGTATAGCCGCGCGATCTCGTCAATTCCTTGGCGAGCTCGTCGGAATGGGTACGTATTTTTTCAAGATTTTCATTTTGATTCGCCGCAACTTGTTCAAGTGCGGAAGAGATATGCTGCAAGGTCGGAGTTAGCCCCTTGAGTCCGGTCAAGAATTCGTCCACGCCACTGTTTTGTTTGGCGATGCCGTCGATTACCCCTCCGAGAGCTGCTGCTTTGTCTTGGATTGCTTGAGTTGTAGCTAAAATGTTGGCAACAGAATTCGCTTGCGCGTCAACCATCGTCGAGAGTTTTGCGCCTGCCGCGTCAATGTGGCTGAACAAGTTATCGAACTTCTTGCCCATCAAAGAGTCGGGCGTTTCGATTTCCGAAAGCTTGGTAGACAAACCCTCCATGGTCTTAACAAGACGCTCCGATTCTTCGGCGATCTTCTTCGTATAATCGATTGCCCCAGTCTGGTTTTCTCGCATCACTTCCGCAATGGACTGCTCCATTGCGCGGCGGTATTCGTTGAATGAAACAGTTGCAGACCCAAGCTCAACGCTCAGCTCCCGAGCGGTCTGCGAAATTTTCGCTCTCGCGTCTTTTTCAATGTCGTCCGGGTCTTGACGCAACTGTGAGAAAAACACCCTCGCTACAATTCCGGCGATTGTCGACCAGAGCGCAACGCCGAAGCTCTCGATAATTGTGTCTGCTCCAGTTTGGTCACTTATCAGGCGGCTGAGCGCATAAGACAAGCTCGTGAGAGTGAACAGAAAACCCAAGTAATAGGCATTGTCCCCGATCATATCTTCACGAAGCGAGAATTTCTGCACCTTATAGGAGATGACACAGTAGCTCAGGATAAGGAAAACAGCGAAGAAGACGGCGACCATCTGTCCGGTTCCAGGAAACAAGCTCTTAATTGTCCAAATGGAAATTGCTCCAAGTAGCGCGATTCCCAGAAAGAGATATTTCGGCAGAACGTTAATCATTCCTTTGCCATGCGAGGAACGAACAGGCGAATAAATATCAAAGTCAGCCATTAATATCTCCAATGCTTGGGTCGGAAGAATTTTGGTTGGTAAAATACACTCGCCAGAAATTCTTTAGCCGTAGGGTTTGTAGCTGGGAAGCGTCAGAACGATAAACCATTCTTAGATCAACATGCGTCGTCGCGAAGTCTGATTTTACCGAAGGCCAGAATGGCCCTCGCTCAAAGGTTTCGAACTCAGGAACACCTTGATAGAAAGAAACTCCTGCCGAGTTTTGTAGAAAGTCCGAAACAACGATTAGATTTTTATCGGCAATATCTCGTCCTTTAAAGTTTGCGATGTTGACCGCTTGCACTGCTTCCATAATAGGTGAGGTTTTGCTTGGAGCTTGTGTCGCGAGGCTGTCTACCACCTTTGATATTCGCGCGGTGTAATTGCGCAGATAATCTTGCTGTTGCATGGCCTTGTTGCCTGTCATCGAGTTCACGGTATTTTCGTCGCCCGGGTTGCAAAACGCCTCTTTCGCCACGAGCAACGCCGCGGGATCAGAGGTAACGGATACGATCTTGAGCATGCCATTCGGCGGTATATTTGAGGCTACCTTGCCTAACTGGCCCTTGAGATCTGCCATCTGGATTTTGTTTAGTGCATCGGTTTGGTCGACTAACACTACCGTCAAATGCTTCAATGGTTTTGCGCAATAAGTTCTAGAATCAATTCCATCAAGCTCATGCTTTTTGATAGCGTAAAGTGCCGCCGTCGCGACAATCAAGCATATCGCTACTCCCATCACCACATAGGCTTTATATTCTTTTCCTAAGCCGCGATTTTTAGGGGTGTTTTGCCAAGATTTTGGTCCGTTCCAATTAGCCATTGCGTGATTTCTTCAGGGTTAAAGTCAGTTTGATGCAACGTATCAATGCTCGCATACGCAGCTCTCGCTTTTTCCGTCGCAACGGCAATTCTTTCAACCGCTTGGCTGTAGGCGAGCTCGACGGACTGGAGATGCTGGTCTATTAGTTTCGTTTCGTGTTCAAAGACTTCGTCGAACGCGTCGATCACGTCACGCTTTAATGCAAATGGGTCATTAAAGAATTTTGGCGCTTTTGTGGTTCGTGTCATTTGGTTGTTACTACGGTATTCGGAAACAAGGATTCTCCCCAACTGCTCAAGCTGGTTCTGATGCCCCTCGAAGATTGATTTCCATTGGATAAACGAGGCCTTGATTGCGGCAGCCTCTCCCCCGGAGTGTGAAATGGTGGCCTTCATACCTTCAAGCTGGGCCATGCGGTGATCTCGAATATTTTTGAGGTGATCTAGCATCGACGACACCTGCTCGCTGTACTCCTCGACAGCAAAATCTCGCCTTCTCGCCGTCTCTCCATACCGAAAATATGGATCATCCCCGCGAAATTTTTTGTATGAGACGAAGAATGCCGCCATCAGGCCTAGAGAAACCAGCACCCAAGCCTGCATGTCCTCGATGTCTGCGGGGCCAGCCATAAATTCTTTGAATGCATTTTTTGCCATGGTGCCAGACGTCAGGCGAACAGCATCGCTTTCAGCACTTTGCAAACGCTCTGCCTCGTTTACCAATTGAGTCCGGTAATGCGCGATCCCCAGATTGAGAAATACGATAAGTGCAATGCTTGCGACACAGATACCGGTGCCAATTGCCTTCCAAAATGGTCGAACGTGCCGAACCAGCCTATATCCGAAATCACCGAGAACGATGCCCAGCCCAACGTTAAATAACGCGAGGACACCAGCGAAGACCATGCCACCCAATAAGCCCATCCGGTCAGCACCTGCAAAAAAAGCGCCGTTCATGAGAGCCTCAAGCGCCCCCAGCAAGACGATGATCGCCAACGTCATAAATCGGGATGGCGGATAAGTAGCTTCCGTTACGCGACGATGCTCTTGTTTGAATGCAGCCAGTTCAGCTTCGGTTTTGGTTACAGATTGTTTTTTTAGATACAGGAACATGCCTGTATTTTGGATATGTTGCCGGACGTCGCCCTCGCTATTTGAAGCGATTGCAGCGAGCGATGCGATGTTTGACTGCGAGGCCAGGCTGCTCAAGCGCGATGTAAGAACTTTTAAATTCTCACGCGTTACAGCTTCGGCTTCCTGCTTCTCGTTATCGATCCTTGAGGCAATCTTCTGTTCGATGTTGTCGGGCGTTTCAGCCAAAGCGTCGGGAATGTTGGACTTTCCCCGCTCCTTTCCAACGTCTTCAAGCTGGAGTTGAGCACTGAGTTTCGTCGGGTCTATTTGCCTGAAGGTTTGGGTTCCAGCATTATAAATGCCGGCCTTCTCCTCCATCAGCCCAGATAACAGCTGCTTAAACACGTTTTCGCTCCCTTTATGCTTCAGCTTTATATGACCAAATACCCTAGAGTCTACAAATACTTATAATTATTCTGGTTTTTGGAAACTCCCTAATAGAGGGCAGATTTTTTATCCACTTTTACTGTCTCTTGATTGACGAATTCGATGTTTCGTCGCGCGTTACGATAAAACTGCCCATCCTGATGACACTTACTAATCAGCGCTTATAAAAACACGGCCGCAACAGCGGCCGTGTTAAATTCAAATCACATCCTGCTTATTAATGGCAATGAACTGTGCCAGTGCTGTTGTCCATATGGCAACACGCAGGGAGACTAGCGCGCCGGCAACCGCCGCCGTGTGCAAAAGCCAAAGAAGGAACGAGCACGCTTATCAAAAGAGCAAAAAGCATAATTTTTTTCATATGTATTCTCCGACTAGATTTCTATTCATCGTCAATTTCAACATCAACTAAGTCGCCTCGTGAATTCGTACCTGAAGCTTCTGTGTCATCGAGATCTGCGCCCATGACATGCATATTACCGCCGTTGGGCCAATGAACGGTCGTGACTTCCCCATCTTCTATTTCAACAGGAACGGTATAAGACCCGCTGCGCGTCGTGACGGTCGCATCGTGAGTACCGTCTTCAATGCTTTGCGCTTGAGCGGGATACGGTGCTGCGGAGAACGCAGCGCAAACCAGCATTCCTAGGAATGCGTATAAAAGTCTCATAGCCCCTCCGTAAAGTAAGGTTGAGCTAAAGCTCATATTTAGGGGGAGTCAAGGAGCATGAGTGCGTGAGTATGCTTTCCGCATGGTGATCACTCTGAACCATATGCTCCAATTTCGCTGCGCTTTAGAAAACCGCAGAAGCGAGCATGAAAAATTGATGCAGGCTCTATGCTGTACCAACCGTCAGCTCTTCAAAATCGACAGCTTTAACGGGCAAAAACCCGGAACTCTTTTTAAATTGCATCCGATGCAGAAATAATTTCAAAGAATCGGACGTATCGATTTGAGAAAGATTTAACCCTTCAAAAGTTTTACGCATTACAAGTACAGAACAAATGGTCTGTTCTTCTACATGTCCATTCGAAGAATTTAACAAGTCGTCATTTGCATTAATCAATACTTTTTCAACCGGCAAAATGGCAAAGATTTCAGCTGCAATACGAAGAATGCAACTGCATACGTAATCCTGATATAATGAATAAAATTCAGCCTTCGGCATCTCTTTACTCGAAAGAGTCCCGCTTTGACGTAAGGTATATTTCTCATTCGGCACAACATCTTCACTGCATACTTTTAGAGTAGCTGTTAGATTAGCCATTTCATCAACTGAAAATTTTATTTCCGACCCAATTCTTTGAATATTCTCAAAAGGATGTAACTCTTGTAATGCATCGATATATGATTTTGCGTCCTTGATGAGAACTCTATGAGCTAAACCCCGTTTTTTATGCCAAGCAGTAAGAATCTCTTGGTAATTTTTTTTCTCAACTTGAAAGATGGCTTCATCTTGCACAATAGCTGCCCCTACTGAAGCCTTTATTTTTTGACACTTTTTATCAGTTAGCCCAAATAACTTATCCAAAAAACTTGGCTTAAAATTATCTAATTTAGTTTTAGCCTTTAACTCATTATCTGCACGCCGAGTTGGCTCGTTTGGAGCAGGCTCATTCACAACATCATTCCAATGGACAATAGAAGAGGTTCTCGTTGTGTGGATCGCCTTTAACTCTTCTACGTAACTTTCAAACGCATTAACTGTATCAACAGCATCATTTAATAGCCGCATCTTGGCTTCTATTTTTTTATTGCGTTCTCTGGCGCGAGCATTTCTTCTAGCATCGGCCTCTATCGCCCTGACTACTCCTCTCCAGCCCATTTTTGTCCTCTCAATTTATGTCCCTTCTTACTAGCATGCCAATCCCAAGGGTAAACAGTTGATCTGCTGGGCTTTGCCGTATGGCATATTATCACTCGATTTTATGACTAGGCTATCGATGCGCACGGCGCCAATCCCAGGGATTTTGAAATTCCATCGCCCATAGCCCCCTCTTCGCAGCCACAGCTTCTTCCTGAGCATCCATATAAAAGCCTTTGCTGTACTGCTCATACTCGACAGCATAACCAAGCCTAACCATCATACGGCCAAGGTCGGCACCTTCCAGCGTGCAGCGCGCAATCTTTCGTTTATAGCGGTCGATATCCAAAACCTGACACGCCACTTCCCCTCTAGCCCCCATTTCATCTCTCGCATTTATAAAGCTTTCTAGAGCGAGTTTCGCAGCCTTGCCACATGCATAAGGTTTTTCGTCTTTCTGACAGCTTTGTTTCATCTCCGGCGCGTCGATGCCCCAAAGCCGAATTTTTACACCATCGATCTTAAACGTATCGCCATCATGAACAGAGATCTCCGCCGCCCACGAAGTGACCGGAAAAAAGAGCAAAAAGAGGAAAATTAATATGCGTTGCATAGCGGTTACCGCGTCAAATTTACGTGAAAAAACAACACTATAAAACCCACTACTTAACCATCAGTGCACCAATTCTTTGTCAAGCAATATCAATGGGTTATTGACACATAACGGCCTTTGTAATAGGCTGTTATTATTCAAGTGGGCGCCCAGCACTCGAAGCTGACAGCCAGCTGAATCTGAATATTCCCCTGCCCCATACCGGAACAGAGGCCCTTTTCAGTATTCAACTGACTCTCGAGGCTGCCATGACGACGCAAATCGCATCACTAACCCAAAAAAATTTAGAAATTGTTCCTCTCGATCAACTGAAGCCATACAAGAATAACGCGCGTAAGCATCCACCAAAACAGATCGAAAAACTTGCCGACAATATTTTATTATACGGCTTTATTGTACCTCCTGTTATAGATTCTAAAAATCGCATTCTTGCGGGCCACGGCAGATTTGAGGCGGCTAAAAAACTTGGCCTCGATTCTATCCCTGTTGTCAGAGTGGAACACCTGACAGAGCATCAAAAAAATGCTTTCACGCTTGCCGATAATAAACTCACAGAAATGGCGCAATGGGATACGCAAATTCTCAAATGCGAACTTCAATGCCTTGTCAAAGCAGAGCTTAATTGTGAAATTGATTTTGAAGCCACCATAACTGGTTTCGAAACCGCAGAAATCGACAACCTCTTGGATTCAGATGCATCGGAACAAGCTTTCGAAGAAGGCCTAACTGAGGAACAGCCAGACAAGACCTCAGTTTCTACGCTAGGCGATATCTGGCAATTAGGAAATCATAGGGTTATATGCGCAAATTCTTTAGATAAGGCTGCATATACACAGCTGATGCACAAAGAAAAATGCAATCTTTTATGTTCTGATGCTCCCTACAACCTGCCAATTGGGGGCTTTGTAAGCGGAAAAAGTGACAAATATCGAGAATTTAAAAATGCCTCCGGTGAAATGTCTGAAGCGGAGTTCATTAGCTTTCTTCAAACCTTCATTTTGAATTCTTTATCCGTTCTAAACGAAGCTGCTCTGGTTTATCTTTTTATGGATTGGCGGCATGGGGAGTTTATATAGATCTCAACATGAATTGGTCTTCATCTACAAGCACGGCAACAAGCCTCACACGAATAACATCCTTCTCGGCCGGTATGGTAGAAACCGTACAAATGTTTGGTATCATCCTTCGGCGAATATGACGCGACAAGGTCGTAAAGCTCTTCAAAACCACCCCACCCCCAAACCTGTTCCTCTTGTGATGGACATCATTAAGGACAGCACGCAAATTGGTGAGCGTGTTTTAGATCCATTTTTAGGCTCGGGCACTACCCTCCTCGCTGCAGAAAAGACGCGCAGATACTGCATGGGCATAGAAATCGACCCACTTTATGTCGATTTATCGATCCGCAGATGGCAAGAGCTGACAAAAAAAGATGCTATCCATGTGGGTTCAGGCCTTACTTTTGCAGCCAAAGAACAAGGCCTAAAGGCACCAAAACGTATCAGGGAGCGCAAACATGGCTCCTAAAGACTGGCGGGAACGCAGGTTTGGTAAAACCACACCTGACCACTCCGAGGCCTATAAAGTAGGCTATGGCTGTCCACCCAAGCATACGCAATATACCAAGGGGATCAGCGGCAATCCTCGTGGCAGACCTATAGGCGCCACGAGATTAAAACGGCTGATTTACGAGTTCGGAGACGAATTTGTAACGCTAGCCACAAAAGATGGTGAAAAATCCGTTCCTTTGAAGGAAGCGGCGGTGCGAAAGTTTTGGGAAGCTCTCATAAAGGGAGATTACAAATTCTTTAAAGAATATTTTGTGATTGAAGAGCAAGAACAACGAATTGACTCAGAAAAAGACGCGCAGAAAGAGACAGATAATCTAAAGGAACTACAACGATTGCTTCCTTTGATTATTGATCCTGACAGAAAAGACGAATTTATTGCAAGATTCGACAAATTAAGCGCAAGAAACCGGCGGAGATAACTCCGCCGGTTCGATATCACTTTCCTTCAACCTCTGTTTTGACCGCATCCAAGAAACTCTGGCCCCAGTAAAAATTTGCCGGAGAGTTCATTTCTAAGGTTCTATTTTGCCCGAATGCGTTTTGGCTTTCCATCCATTCTCTAAGCACGGCTTTTGTTTGTCCTTCAGAAGAAAAGGCGTTGACCTGTATCTTGTTTCGTACAGAGGTCCCATACCGCGTGCCAAACAACGCCTGTGCCATAGCTGGCGCTTCTCGGCTACAGATAACGGTAGTATCGCTTGTTTGGTCAATAATCAGATTGTTACGCAAGCAAATATCTGCCGCCTTATCAATGACGGTTTGAGGTTTCTTTGCAGAAATTACAGAAACCGGCGGTGTCGCCTGTGTAGCGCCTGGATTGGTTGCACAAGCTGTAAGCATTATCGGCAGTAACAGTAAAAATTTTCTCATTTCAAACTCCCTTTGTTTTTAAAAAATGCCACCAAGGATCTCTCCTTGGTGGCCGGGAGTTTGTAAGCCGCTTTAACACGACCGCGACGACCTTTAAGCCGAGGCTTTGGACATACGCCGTCGCCTCCCGGCCATAAGGCCGAGGGGCGACGCAATTGACGGATACGTCACCGGTTAAAGAGGGGTTACAAAGCCCCGGACCCACCATGAGCAGATCCAACACTACATTACCAAGCGCTTGCCTTTACGCAACCGTATTGTCCTGATATTCAAAGGCTTACATCAAAAAGTCGCCTTTTAAGCCATCTTATTACAGGCTTTTGTCCTATAATTATCCAACAGTTCAAGACAACTCGATCTGTGCCGACTCCTTTTGGGCAATGAGCTCCAAGAGCTTACGGTCGATAGTTTCACCTTTTGCGCCATGATGGATTTCTCTATGGCAGTTTGGTGTAACCGCTGCCACCATACGTGGATGATCTAATCCTTTATCTGAAAGCTTTAGAATGTGATGAGGCTCCAAGTATGGCTGGCCAGTTCTTTTTAAAAAAGGAGCAGGCTTTCCGCAACATTCACAAACACCGTTAGCTCGGGCTAAGACATACCGTTTAATATTCGCATTTCTCTCGTAATAGTTAGTCTTACCAGTTGTAGATTTTACCTGGGGCGCACTTTTGGCAGAGGCATAAGCCAATTGTCGGAGCGCCTGCAAACCGTTCGTAATCTGAACAGTGACTTCCTGGCTACCCTCAATTTCTTCATCAACGTTCAAAAGATGAAACACAATTCCTTGACGTGTATGCCCCTCTCTATCTGGCATACCTTTGTATTCATAAGAGGTGCAAACAAATTCGCCTAAAAATCTATACGGTTTGCTTTTACCTAGCTGCTCAAATAGCAAAAGATCCCTACCCTCAAGCTGATGGTCTCGAATAGCTTTATTGCCATTAGAGAAACGCATATCACCGGTCTGACCCTCGCCAGTGAAGCGGAATAAACCCTCGCTATCCCAGTGATCTTTATACCCGTATTGCTCGCCCAAGCTTCCAGTAAAAAGAAAAATGAAAGGTGCATCTTTGCAATGAGAGATGCCTGATCGCTGGCTTCCGCCAAAGCGATCATGGATGTCCTGTTTTCGGCTATAAAGCTGCCCAATCTGGAAATTATGCATACAACCCAACCTTGCTTAGAACACAAATCCTTGTATAGGTTATGGATATCACAAAAACAGTGGGGCTACCATGTCACGCATATGGATCATTTTTATCGCTCTGACTTTGTTTTCGTCACAAGTTTTTAGTGCGGAAAGCAAAGAAAAATTTGAAGCTTCTAAAGAGATCTATGCATGTTCGACAGCTGAAAAAGCAAAAGAGATTTTTCAACTTCAGTCTAAAATAGAAACAAAGCAAACACAGTGGCAAGAGTCTAGACGAGGAAATCAAGGTTGCTGTTCGCACCATAGTGGTGTTTGCGGATGCGCACCAAACGGTCATCTTCAATGCTGCGATGGAGCAACTAGCCCAAGTTGTGGCTGCTAATGGCAGACATTGATATTTTTAGAAGCGCTAACTTATTGATCAATTATTTTGGTGATGAAGCCGTCAATATAGCTAACCAGAGAATTGCGAGCTTTGAATCAATACGCAATAAAACCGCTGTTGCTATATGGGTTAAAATCAAAGATGCCATTTCTAAAATTGAAAATGAGCAATCAGGTGAAGCATCTCTCCATTAGCGTGATAAGGTCGATTGTGAAAAATACAAGAAGAGGAATGCATGCCGATTGCTTTAAATGTTTTAGTTAAACGACTCGACCCTACAAAAACTATACTTCTCTTTGGTGCTGGATCATCTATCCCTTCGGGGGCTCCTTCCGCTATTAATTTAGCAAAAGAGCTCGCCAGCGATTTTAAAATTGATAAAGGGGCTGAATTAGGCTTGAGCGATCTTGCTGTAGTTATAGAGCAGAAAATTGATCGCCGATCGTTGATCGAAGCCGTAACAAAAAAATTAAGAGCTCTCAAACCCGTAAGAGGACTTCTAAACCTACCGGATTTTGATTGGGCAGGCCTATATACGACTAATTACGATAACCTGATCGAGAAAGCATATGCCTTACGGTCAAAAGAGCTCAAAGTAATTTCGTCTAATTTCGATTTCGGCCAAGGTAATCAAATAACTGATGCATACCTATACAAACTCCATGGCACCTTAGATAAAGATGAGAGTTTAGGCCACAAATCACAGATGATCATATCTAGCACAGACTATGCAAATACTAATGAATATAGAGAAGCATTATACGCGAAATTTACAGAGCAGCTATTCACTAACAATGCCTTAATCATCGGGTACTCTTTAGCAGATCCCGACCTACGATCCGTAGTAGAACAAGCATTGCGAGTAAAAAAGACCAAGGGCGCCCCGGGTAAAATTACTTTATTCGTTTATGAAACAGACGAGAATAAGGCTGTTGTTTATGAAGCGTTAGGATTGGACGTATGTTTCGGTGGGATTGATGACTTCTTCGCTGAACTAGGAAATTCATATGCCAAGGCTCCGACCATTCCCGGTATTATTGATGATCCTCTAGATCGAGCCCGAAGGGTTTATCCAAGCACTCTTGCGGTTTCTGATGCTAAAAATAACCAGAAAGCAAATCTGGGGTCTATGTTTGCAGGCAGACCCGCGAATTATGCTGATATCGCTCAAGGCTGGACATTTAAGAGAGATTTCTGTGACCAACTGGAAACGCAACTTACTAGTGATAAAAAACGAATTTCTTACATTTTGGGTTCGGCAGGGTCGGGAAAGACTACAGGTGTAAGAAAAACTTTACTGTCATTAAATGAGCAGGGATTTTTATGCTGGGAACATATGTCAGAACTGCCACTGCAATCATCAGCATGGATTGAGATTGACGACGAACTTAGAAAAAGAAAACAAACAGGCATCCTTTTTGTAGACGACGCCCATGAAAATTTACTAGAGATAAACAAGCTTACTGAAAGTATATGCAAGAACGATGTTGCCGCATTAAAACTAATCTTGGTATCCAGTAAACCCAGTTGGAATCCACGTTTAAAATCACCGGCTATATTTCAACATGGCGAGCGCTACGAGATAAAAAACCTAAGCTCGTCTGAAATAGAATCCCTTTTAGATATATTAGAAGTAAGCACAGAAGTCTCTGACCTAGTAGAAAAGAGCTTTTCTGGCTTCAACAGATCGGAACGTCGGCGACGTCTAGCTGAGCGATGCAAATCTGACATGTTTGTCTGCATGAAAAATATATTCGGCTCAGATACTTTTGATGACATCATATTGCAAGAATTCGCTGATCTGCATTCGGATTATCAAGCAGTCTATAAAAAAATTGCGGGCATGGAGTCAGCGGGAGTGCGCGTGCATCGTCAACTAGTTCTTAGAGCTACTAGCATTGCTGCAGATCAAGTGAATAGAACACTTGAAGACCTAGATGGTATCATCGAAGAGCAAACTATTAGCATAAGGCAAGGGATCTTTTCTTGGAAAGCTCGTCATAATGTAATCTCAGACATTATTGCCAAATATAAGTTTTCCAGTGAAGACGAGCTGTACGAATTACTAAATGATACAATTGAAAACCTCAATCCGTCGTATGATATAGAATTAGAATCTATGAACGACATGTGCGCGCCAGGAAAAGCGCTTTCTCGAATCTATAACAAAAATAGGCAAAACATTTTGCTGCGTAAGATGATCTCACTTACTCCGAGATTACGAGTACCAAGGCACCGTCTCATTACAAATTTAATCTCTCTGGAAGATTATGAGAATGCCACGACAGAAATTCGCTTGTTCGAAGGCGAATTGCGTATAGACGGCCCTGTGCAGAGATACAAAATAAAACTCCTTTTAGAAAGGTCTCAAAATGCGCGCGGCATACTTGATGAAGACCGCGCCGCAATGATACGAGAGGCAGCTACGCTTGCAGAAACAGGCATACAAAAATTCCAAGACGATAAAAACCTATATGCAGTTTATTTGGAAACTGGGGTCACTTACCTCCGTTACCAACCTGATCGAAGTATATATGACCAAGCAATGAAAGCAGCAACTAACGCCTATAATAGGATTCTTGATCCTGACTTAGAGCGAACTATCCGGAAATTTCAAAGGCTGGAACAACGTTTTGCCGCATAATTCATCAATGCCAGTGGACTTCACCTGAAAAGGAAGCGTGTATGGGCTTTAAGGAGCCTATATGTTTGAGAAGTTAAGGTTAGATACGCTACGGCAACATTGGGCTCATGCTTGGAACAAAGAGCCACACGCGCGTATCGGGCGCACAATGTTGGAAAAAAGTTTGGTCTACAAAAATCGCGAACACGAAGGTTACGGCCTGACGCCAAAGCAAAATGACCAACTAAAACAGCTAATCAAGAGATACAAACTTAACTCGGCATGTTTTGACGGCGATCGCCCCCTTAAGCCTGGCACTCGCTTGGTGCGTACGCACAATGGCATCAAGCACAGCGTCCTCGTTAAGGCAGAGGGATTCGAATATCAGGGCCACCTCTATAATAGCCTCTCCAGAATTGCTAACGAGATAACCGGTAAGCGCTGGAACGGATGGGTCTTCTTCGGCCTGAAAAAAGTAGGGGCCCGATGAAAAAGATATGCGCCATCTATACTCGGAAAAGTACGGATGAGCGACTAGATATGGAGTTCAACACACTAGACGCCCAACGAGAATCCTGCGCCGCCTATATCACCAGCCAGAGAGCTGAAGGCTGGATAGCCTCGACCGAAAGATATGACGATGGAGGATTCTCCGGCGGTTCGTTGGAACGCCCTGCCCTCAAAAAATTGCTGGAAGATATCGGCAATAAAAAGGTGCACATCGTCGCCGTGTACAAGATCGACCGTCTCACACGGTCGTTGATGGATTTTGCGAAACTAGTGCAGGTGTTCGACGAGCACGGCGTTACCTTTGTCAGTATTACGCAGTCATTCAACACCACGACATCAATGGGGCGGCTAACGCTAAACGTGCTCCTCTCATTTGCACAATTCGAACGCGAGGTCGCTGGTGAACGCATCCGCGACAAGATTGCGGCAAGTAAAGCCAAAGGTATGTGGATGGGAGGCGTGGCCCCCGTCGGCTATAAAATCGAGCATCGTCAGCTGGTCGTCAATCCCGACGAAATGAAACTCACGCGCCATATCTTCGACCGCTATCTAGCGCTGGGAAGCGTCCGCGCTCTAAAAGAGGAACTGGACCGTGCAGGTATCAAAGGCCCCGCAAGGAAATCACTGGCGGGTAAACCATACGGCGGATGCGCTTTCTCACGCGGGAAGCTTTACTGGATTTTGAAGAACCCTGCTTACATTGGAAAGATTTCTCACAAAGGAAAAATCCACGAAGGTTTGCATGAAGACATTATACCACCCGACATATGGCAGCGCGTACAGCAACATCTGAATGACCAGTCAATAGAGCGTACTGAAAACAGCCAGCGGCGCTGCATGCTTCAAGGGCTCATTTACGACATGGAAGGAACACTTTATAGTCCTGCTTATACCAGTAGGCATAATCGCCAGTATTGTTACTATGTTTCACAGAACACCTTGCACGATAGAAATCATCCGCAAGGTACCATGAAACGATTGCCTGGACACGAACTCGAGATGGTCGTCGAGAAAGCTCTCAGAAACGAAATACGTCGATTGGCTGGTGAAGAAGACGAAGCAGCACTCGCCCATATCCTGACTAACCATAAAATCATTCCGACCCATCACCTCGTCAGATCATGTGTGGAGAAGATTACCATCGCCAGGGATCAACTCACTATCACAGTAAAAACGGCCGGCTTCTATAAACTGGTCGAAACGCACATGAATTTAAAAATGTCCCCTTATAGCGACACATTTGAAATTGCTGTTCCTCTTAAAGTCGGGAGGGCGAAACGCGGCGCCATTATCTTGAAACCCGAAGGACAGGACATCTTCGATATCCCCTCCGTCAAGCTCAAGAAGGTCGTCCAAGGGTTCATATGGAGGGAGGAGCATTTTGCAGGAATGGCTCTCAAAGATATTGCACGGCGAGAGAGGTACTCCGAAGGCTATGTCGGAACGGCAATTTTTGAATCTTTCGAATTCGGAAAAGCCGCCTCATGATTACAGAAAAATACCCACAAATCCTATTTTAAATTCGCTGTTTTCGTAAACTCAAAAACACTAAGCCACCTTCTCAGTGTCTTTCAGGCGCTTTCGTTTCAGAGAGCGATAAAATTCCCTGTAAATTCCCTGATAAACAGGGAATTGGCTATTCCGGCACACAGCAATTTAGCAGGAAGAGAAAACGCCTTCTATTTGACCCTACATTCGCTTTGCTCCCCGCGTACCGGAGAATCCCAGACAGCAAAAAGCCCGCAATATGCGGGCTCCTGATGCGTTTTTTCTCTGTAGTGTGCCAACCGGCAGACTAAATGGCGGGGCTTACTGGATTCATACCTAGCCACGGTGCGCAGGTTCGAATCCAGCGACCTAGAGGTCTTTGAATTCGCAAATCCGACACACGTGAATTCGGGCCTTAGAGAAAACGCCCCTTATTTGACCCTACATGCGCTTTGCTCCCCGCGTGCCGGGGAAGCCCAGACAGCAGAAAGCCCGCAATATGCGGGCTTCTGACGCGCTTTTTCTCTGTAGTGTGCCGGATGGCAGACTAAATGGCTGGGCGTACTGAATGCATACCTACACACGGTGCGCAGGTTCGAATCCAGTGACCTAGAGATCTTTGAATTCATCAATCCGACACACGGCAATTTGGGCCTTAGAGAAAACGCACATACTTTCCCAGAAAATTAATTTTCTCTCCGTGCGCCGAGATCCGCGTAGACGAAAAAAGCCCGCGATATGCGGGCCTCAAACGTAATTTTTCTCCTCAGTGTGCCAAGAGGCAGACTAGATGGCTGGGGCGCTAGGGATCGAACCTAGGAATGGCGGTACCAAAAACCGCTGCCTTACCGCTTGGCTACGCCCCAACACGTGAAGAATTTTCCTAAAGCGGGCAGACAATACCGGCGTTAAGGGCTTGTTGCAAGTTCAAAAAAAGACCCCTTGTCGCGCCATAGCAAGCAAATCCGCGGCTTCAAGGGGGGCTGTGGATATTAACCACGCTTTTTTCTGGCGCTATTTTACAAAATATGCAAAAACCGTTTCACACCCGAGACATAGATATATGTGTTGAACATGACCATTAAAGAGGGAAACGGCATGCGTCCGAATACCACTGCGTCTGCAACCGCGACTAATCCGGCTGCGAAATCCGAGACCGCGACTGTAAAGACGACAACGCCCGCCAACACCCGTCCCTTTCCGATCAGCAACGCCAACGGCGCCAGCGACCAGATCAAGGCCGCCCTCGACACACTCGGCATCAAGCTCATCAAATCCGAAGCTGAACGCGACGTTCTTAAAAAACTGGTTGAAGACACCCGCGCCACCCAGATCCGCCTCGACCGCGAACTTCAGGAAAACAGAAAAGAACTGATCGAAACCCGCCGCAAGCTGGACGAACAGAAACAGGAAGGCGAACTGTCCAAAAACCGCCAGGAACGCCTTGAAGAAAAACTGCGCGAGGCTCAGGCCAACAACCTGAAAATCACCCGCAAGATGGAAACCGACGACCAGAAGCGCGCCCGCATCCAGCGCCGCATGGAACGTCTTGAACTGGTCGCGAGCGAGGCACAATCCGCCCTGCAATCCCGCGCCATGGTTCTGTTGACCGACCAGACCCTTGCCGCCAAATCCGGCCTGCCCACGATGGACGCGGCCGGTCCGGCCCTGCCCGCACCTGTCAAACAAGTCCCGTCATCCTTCATCGGCACGCACGGGGTTGTCAGCATGGACGTCACCGACCCGGACACACAATGGTGGAAACGCTCGCTGAATCTCAGCACCTCTGTCGCGACCGCCGCTATCGTTGCGGCGCTGGCCCTCGGCTGGGTCATGTCATCGGCATCCAACAACCAGCAGAACGCCGTCGCCTTCATGGCGGATGGTTCGATTGCGAAAATCGATCTGCGCAACGGCACGCTGCAACCGCTGCAGCTCCAGCTCAAGACACTGGAAGCCCCGGCTGATGCTGACGCCCCGAAAGTGACCGCCAACGGCGAACCGCTGCCCCAGACCAAGCCGGCCCTCAATGTCGCCGCCGGCGCTGCCAACCCGCCGGTTGCCGCCCCCGCACGCGACACCAGCCTGTCCGGCAACATGAAATCGCTGGAAGACAAGGCCTATGCCGGTAACCCGGAAGCACAGCACGACCTCGCCGCCATGTACACGGCCGGCTCAGGCGTCAAACAGGACTACAAGCGCGCCTCCTACTGGTTTGAACAGGCCGCCAGCACCGGCGTTGCCAACGCTGCCTACAATTTGGGCGTTCTCAACCACCAGGGTCTGGGCGTCACCAAGGACATTAACCGCGCGCTCGACTGGTACCGTCTGGCCGCGCTCGCCGGTCATCCGGAAGCACAATACAATCTGGGCATCGCCTACATTGAAGGCATCGGCACCAAGTACAACCCGCAGCTTGCTGCCGGTTACTTCCAGAAAGCCGCCCTCGCCGGCATCACCGAAGCCGCCTACAATCTCGGCCTGATCCTTGAGAACGGCCTGCTGGCTGAACCCAAGCCCAACCAGGCCATGATGTGGTACCGCGTCGGCGCTGAAGGCGGTTCGACCGAAGCCAAAAACGCGCTTGAGCAAATCGCCCAGCGTCTGGGCCTGTCGGTCGACAAGGCCGGGTTCCTGTCTGACGGTACGTCTCTGTCCAAACTGGTCGTAAAATCCGACCGTAACGATCCGGACGCCCTCGAAGACCGAAACAATGCAACCGAGGCACTGGCCAAGGCCATGCCCGATCTGGCCCAGCTGATCCCGGATAGCGACCAGCTTGTCACCGCGCAGGTGCAGGAACAACTGAACCGCCGCAATATCTATGATGGTCCGGAAGACGGCGCGTCATCGCCCAAGACGATTGAGGCGATCAAGACCTACCAGAAACAACAGGACATGAAGGTCGATGGCAAGCCGACGAGCGAACTTCTGGTATCCATGCTGAGAGCCAGCACACGCGAAGCGCCCAAGCGCTAAGAATTGATAATAAAACTTTTTACCCACCATGTGGGGTGAAGGGCCGCCAGTTTGGCGGCCTTTTCCCATCCGCCTTCGCACATGCCGAATACCGATGATCCTGAACCGCTCATGCCGGTGGATGTGCACCCGATGGTGTTCAGCGTTTCAAGCGCCTGCGCAATCGGCGGTGCCAGGCGGATGGCGGCATCCAGAAGATCATTCTGGTCGTGTTTTTCGCCTTTGTATTCTTTGAACACATCACCGGTCGCAAGCGCCACGCCCGGCCAGATGATGATACCGGTTTGCCGCGGTATGCTTTCGCGCATCACGCCCTCCCCAATACCGTGCACGCGGAACACGCCGGGCGCGCGCAGGCACACCGGCAATTCCGCGCCAAGCTTCAGTCCCAGATCCTGTAACTGCGTGATGTTCAGCGGGCTGTCCCAGATTTTGTTCAGCTCGCTCATCACAACCGCGGCATCGGCCGACCCGCCGCCCAGGCCCGCGCCCGCAGGGATGGACTTGGTCAGCGTCACCGCTATATCCGCCTTACGCTGGCATGCGGCCTCCATCAGGCGTACGGCACGGGTGACTAGGTTGCTCTCATCCGCCGGTGCATGACCTTTGTAAGGACCGTCGATGGTCAGGCTATAGTTGGACGCCGGAACAACCGTGATACGGTCACCCAGATTAGTGAACCCGATCAGCGTGTTAAGAATATGATACCCGTTATCCCGTTTACCCGTGATCTGCAGGGACAGATTGATTTTTGCAGCCGCGAAAAGTGAGTGATTCATCAATACCTTGTTTACCATTGACCGATACAATAGCCGACATGAGCCTGGATCCCATTATCGCACAATTTCAGTCCAAGATGAAAACGCCGCATGATTTTCGCGGCAGTGTAAAATTTGATCTTGGTGCCGACGGCATCATTTTCGTCGACACAACGCAGAAACCCGGCGTCGTAAAACAAGGCGACGGCGGTGAAGCTGCGCTCACGCTCACACTGTCGAAAGACCTTCTGAACGGTCTGCTGGCGGGCACGAAAGACCCGAACGTCGCTTACCTGACTGGCAAGCTCAAGATCAAGGGATCGATGGGCATGGCGATGAAACTCAACGCCTTCCTCGAAGGCTGAACACCACAAAACCTGCAAACAATACCCCCGCCATCGTGAACCAGAAGATGGCGTATTGCCTGTGCTCGTTGCGCATGTTGCTCAGCGCCGGTACGGGGGCCAACGCATTTTCCGGCGGCTCCGATACTTCGGCAAACAGGGCCAGCGGTGCCACGCGCTGTAATTCCAGCGCCTTTGCAATGCCCGTAACGTTCAGCTTATGCCATGCACGCACATTGCCTGCGATCGGTTTGCCGGTGCCGTCAGCCATACGCAGTGTGCCTATCACCCTGACCGGGCCAGCCGGCGGCGGTGCATTTTTTTCCGTGCTCCATCCCCGGTTGACCAGGACCTGATCGCCGCCCGCCAGTATCAGCGGGCTGATGGTCCAGTACCCGATCTCGCCACCACGCAGTTGCGGCCCTATATGCACATCCATGCCGCGCGCGTAACGGCCTCTCAGGTACCCGCGGTTCAGGTTGTTTGCGGTATCGCCGATCTGTGATGCCAGATCCACTTTGGTGGCATCGATATGCGCCTGCGTCTCAATCTGCGCCAGTAAACCGCGCTTCCAATCCAGACGCTGCAATTGCCACATGCCCAGCGACACAAGCACGGCGCATGCGGCCAGTACGGTAACAGTCGCCAGAATACGTTTCATCTTAATTTTCCCACGTGTCGGCACGGTGCTTGAATTGCAGCGCCACGACATACGCTTTGATCGGCTGCAGAACAAAGAAACATAAACCCAGCGCCACAACCGTCCACAATACCGCATGCACCCATAACGGTGGTGACACAAACGCATCAAACACCAGCGCAAGCGGCACCAGCAGAAAACCAAGAATGAAAATCATGAACACAGCCGGCCCATCACCGGAATCATTCCTGGCAAGCGCAAGGCCGCACGCGCTGCAATGCTCAACGCAATGCAGCGTCCCGCGCCCGGTGAAAAGCGCGCCTTTGCCGCAACGGGGACAGCGGCATTTAAGCGCCGCTTCGATCGGGGTGGGTGTCATGTACATGAGAAAGACAGCCTGGAAAAATTTACGGCGGCTTTCAAGGGCCGCCGCAAAATGATTAGTTGATCAGGCCTTCAACGGCATAAAGGCTGGCGTCCCCGCCGCCCCAGCAATAGATGGCGACAAACAGGAACAGCCACACAACGTCCACGAAGTGCCAATACCATGCGGCAGCTTCAAAACCGAAATGCGATTCCGGGCTGAAATGACCTTTGCGCGCGCGGAAATAACACACCGCCAGGAATAGTGCGCCGACCAGAACGTGAAAACCGTGGAAACCGGTCGCCATGAAGAATGCCGACGCAAAGATGCCGTCTTTAAAACCGAACGGCGAGTGAACATATTCAAACGCCTGGAAGCCAAGGAACACGACACCGATCAGGACGGTGAGGCCCAGGGCGCGTACGGCCTGTTTCTGGTTACCCGTCAGGATTTCATGGTGCGCCCACGTCACCGTGCAACCCGAGAGCAGCAGAAGCAGCGTCATCAGGAATGGCAGGTTGAAGGGGTTGATGGTTTGGATGCCTTCCGGCGGCCACGTCATGCCGGCCGGCGGATAAAACGCCGCCGAGAAAAATGCCCAGAAGAATGCGACAAAGAACATCACTTCCGACGCGATGAACAGCATCATGCCGAAACGGAAACCGATTTTGACGATCGGGCTGTGCGCGCGCTCGGCAATCGCTTCATGAATGATGTCTTTCCACCATGCGTACATGACGCCGACAACGGCGATCAGGCCGCCAATCGGGGCCCATACACCGACCTTCAGACCCTGCCACTCGGCATTGTGCATGAACATGACCATGAAAAGGGCCAGAAAACCGGCAGCAAACGCGCCCACCAACGGCCACACGCTCGGGCGGATGATATGGAACGGGTGCGGTTTGCCCGTGGTCGTGTATTCAATGTTACTGGACATTCGAATCGCTCCTGAAAATTCAATTCCATAGTTTTAACCCGAACGGCACGTTTTGGCCAGACGGATAGTTGTCATAAAATCTAATTTTTGTAGAACTTGTCCATCGCCTTTTCAAGTTCGGGGGAGTCCGCCTTGAAGAACGTATAGGACAGGGTAATCGTCTTGATGATGCGGGCATCCTTGTCGTCCATGATCTTCGGATCGACGAAGAACTGGACCGGCATATGCACCTCCGCCCCCGGCTGCAGAGTCTGGAGGCCGAAACAGAAACACTGCGTCTTGTGAAAATACTGCCCCACCGATTCCGGCAGGACATTGAAAATCGCCGTACCCGTCACTGCTTGGCTGGAATTGTTTTTCGCACGGAATGACACAAGCGCCTTTTCACCGATCTTGAGCGTCACCGGCTTGTTCTCGGCGTGGAAACTCCACGGCATGCCCGGCATCACATCGGCGTTGAATCGTACCGTCACGGTATCATCCAGAATCCGGTCCGATTTCGCATTCGGGTCAATCATCGGCGTGCCGCCAAACCCCGTTGCCGCGCAGAACATTCTGTACAAAGGCACCGACGCAAACGACAGGCCGATGAACAAAAACACGACAAGCGTGACGATTAGCGCGGTGCGGTTATTCTTGTTCATGCGAAACGCTCAACCGCCAAAGGTCCGAATGACTGCGTGGTGGGCATTAATTCCATCGTGTTGATGTTTACATGCTTGGGTAATGTTGCCGCCCACAGCACTGCCTCCGCGATATCTTCCGCCTTCAGTGGGTCGGTATTGGCATAAACGGCATCAGCCTTATCCTGATCGCCCTTGAAACGCGACAGCGAAAATTGCGTTTCCACCATGCCCGGTTCGATATTCGTGACACGCACACCGGTTCCCGGAAGGTCGGCGCGTAAATTCAATGAAAACTGGCGCACGAACGCCTTGCACGCGCCGTACACATTACCGCCCGGATACGCGTAGTTGCCCGCGATCGAACCGATATTGATGATATGACCGGTTTTGCGTGCCACCATTTGCGGCAGGACAAGACGCGTCACCCGCACAAGACTGCGCACATTCATGTCGATCATGTTGTCCCAGTCATTGAGGTCCGCGTCCTGCGCCTTATCAAGGCCCAGCGCACCACCGGCATTATTGACCAGCACATCAATGTCGCGAAAATGATCGGGGATATTGGCAATACCGGTTTCAATCGCATCCTGGTCCGTCATGTCGAACACCGCGCCGTAAACGTCGCCGTCGATACCCTCCAGCAGATCGTGCACTTTCTCGGGGTTACGGCCGTGGATAATCAGCTTGCACCCCAGCGCCGCAAAACGCTGCGCAAAGGCGCGTCCAAAATCACCGGTAGCGCCGGTGATCATCACGCATTTTGGTATGTATGCGCCGTAAGCGCTCACATCATCCCCGCTTTAAGACGCAGGATGGTGATGATGAAGACGATAGCGATGAAAGCGACAATGCCGCCGCCAACAGCCAGGTTTTTACGTTTACGGCGGTCATGCAGTTCGTTGTGCGGCATGTAAGATCCTTTTTTAGAACAGGTGGACGTAATTCCCATCCACGACCAGAGCCGCGAAAATGGCGAACAGGTAGAAAACCGAAAACCCAAACATCTGGCGCGCGGCGCGTGTGCCTTCGCGTTCCTGCATCACGCGCAGCGCTGATACGATAAACAAAAACCCAAGCACACCCGCCGTGATCAGATAACCCACGCCGGCCACGCCCAGATAATATGGCGCAACCCCCAGCGGAAACAGGATCATCGTGTAGATCAGCATCTGGCGCTTCGTACGTTCATGCCCCACGACAACGGGCAGCATCGGCACATTCGCCTTTTTGTAATCCGCGCATGAAAACAGCGCGAGCGCCCAGAAATGCGGCGGTGTCCAGAAGAAGATCAGTGCGAACAGCGTAATGGACGACAGATCGATGCCACCGGTCACGGCAGCCCACCCGATCATCGGCGGAAACGCACCGGCGGCACCGCCGATGACAATGTTCTGCGGCGTGCGGCGCTTGAGCCACACGGTATAAACAAGCGAATAAAAAATATTGGCGAATGCCAGAATGCCCGCGGCGACTTCGCCGCCCGCCAGTGCCATCAGCATCACCGCAATGATGGAAAGCACGATACCAAAGGCCAGCGCCTCGGATGATTTAACCAGGCCCGCCGGGATCGGACGGTTTTGCGTCCGCGTCATCACCGCGTCAATGTCGCGGTCGTACCACATGTTGATGGCGCCCGCCGCACCCGCGCCCAGCGCGAGCGCGAACAGCGCCACCGCGCCCAGGATCGGGTTGATGTGGCCCGGCGCCGCCAGCATGCCGCACGCGCCCGAAAAAACCACAAGCGACATGACGCGCGGTTTCAACAGCGCGATATGGTCCGTAATACGGGTCTCTGCGGGGCTAGAAGCCATGGTTTCAGCCATGCGCCATGTGTAGACGATACGGTCCAAAAAAGAAAGCCGCCCGAATGGGGCGGCCGCTTAAAAGGTTAATGTTTTCAGTTAGTCGAAATTGATTTTGATGCCGCCAAAGACCGAGTGGTTGTCGTAATTGCCTTCCTGACCGCCAGCCCCGATCGCCATGTCGGATGTCGCGAAATACTTGTACTCGAGGAACAGGCCGAAATTATCGCTGATTTCAAAATTCGAACCCACGATACCCTGATACGCGAACAGCACTTCGGATGTGGATTCAAGCACAGCTCCAAAGTTTTCAAATTCCGCATCCACCTGCGCCATACCGATACCCGCGCCGATATACGGCTTGATCCCGGAACCTGTCGAAAAATCGTAGTAACCGTTGCCCATGAATGCCATGGACGAAATATCACCGCCTGGGGCACTGGCATAGGTACCGTTGGCATTTTTAAAATAATGGACCTGGTTGATGCGATAGGCCATCTCGCCTTCGACGCGGAAATTCTCATTCAAATGCACGCCAATGGCGCCCGTGGCACCGGCACCGTCCGTAAATGTAGCCTGACGGACCGTATAATCGGAACGGTTCGTGTGATTATAACCACCGCCCAGCTTCACATACAGCTTGTAGCTCTCAACGCCCGAAGACGAAGCGGAAGCGGGGGGCGTTGTCGTGGTTGTGGTCGTGGCCACAGTTTCGCCCGGTGCGGCGGGGACTTGCGGCACCTCTGAATAATCCGTGTTTGGTGCCGGCGGCTCCATCGGAACCGGGTCGCCCTGGAACACGTCTGCGCGCGCCATGGATGGCACGCATAAAAGGGTCATAGCGAGCATAAGCGTGCCGAGGGCGCGCATCGAAAACATCTGTTTATTCATCTAAATCCTCGTAAAGAACATACGATTCACGAAAAGATTCTAACCCGAATCCGGCCCAAAAGAAAGCAGCCCGCTAAAAACGAAAGAACCCGCCGGTGGACCGGCGGGTTCTTTAATCACTAAGCCTTTGAAATGAATCTTATTTCACTTCCGGCTGTTCTTCGAACTGGTGGAACGGTACCGGCGACGGCAACGTCCATTCCAGCGTCATGACGTTCGGCTGGACGTTCCAGTAATTGGCACCGACGCGGCGGCCCCAGGCCAGCGTGTAGATCGCCAGGAACACAAACCAGATCGTGGCCGCGCCCGAGATATACGAACCGATCGAAGACATGAAGTTCCAGCCATGCAGACCCCAGTCGATTTGCGAGACATAGGCGCTGTTGGTGAAGTGCTGCCACATTTCATTGAACATGAAATTGGTGCGCTCCATCCAGCTGGTGTCGGCCCATGCCGTGCCATCGATGGTCGGAAGCGGCGCTGGGTAGTCAACATAACGGCGCGGCATGCCCGAGAGGCCCGCGAAGTGCTGGGGGAAGAACGTCACGTTGACGCCGACGAATGTCAGCCAGAAGTGAACTTTGCCAGCCCATTCCGGGTACTGACGGCCCGACATTTTGCCGACCCAGTAATAAAAACCCGCGAACAGCGCGAACACAGCGCCAAGCGAAAGCACGTAGTGGAAGTGCGCAACGACGTAATACGTATCGTGCAGCGCGGTATCCATACCTGCGTTTGCCAGCACGACGCCCGTGACGCCGCCGACTGTGAACAGGAAGATGAAACCAATCGCCCAGAGCATCGGGGTTTTGAATTCAATCGAGCCGCCCCACATGGTCGCGATCCACGAGAAGATCTTGATGCCCGTGGGCACCGCGATGATCAGGGTCGCCGCCGTGAAGTAAGCGCGCGTATCAAGGCTGATGCCGGTCGTATACATGTGGTGTGCCCACACGATGAAACCGACGAAACCGATAGCCACCATGGCGTATGCCATGCCCAGGTAACCGAAAATCGGCTTCTTGGAGAAGGTCGCAACGATCTGGCTAACGATGCCGAAGGCCGGCAAAATCATGATGTACACTTCCGGGTGACCGAAGAACCAGAACAAATGCTGGAACAGGATCGGATCGCCGCCGCCGGCCGGATTGAAGAACGCCGTGCCGAAGTTACGATCCGTCAGAAGCATGGTAATCGCGCCGCCCAGGACCGGAACCGAAAGCACCAGCAGGAACGCGGTGATCAGCATGCCCCAGATGAACAGCGGCATTTTGTGCATGGTCATGCCCGGTGCGCGCATGTTGAAGATGGTGGTGATGAAGTTCAGTGCGCCAAGGATCGACGATGCACCCGCAAGGTGCAGGGCAAAGATCGCCATATCCACCGACGCCCCGGGATGTCCGGTAATACTTGAAAGCGGCGGATAAACCGTCCAGCCCGTACCAGCGCCCGATCCCACGAAGGCTGAGCCCAGCAGCAGCAGGAAAGCCGGGACCAGCAGCCAGAACGAAACGTTATTCAGACGCGGGAATGCCATGTCAGGCGCGCCGATCATCAGCGGGATGAACCAGTTGCCGAAACCGCCAATCAGGCCGGGCATAACCACGAAGAACACCATGATCAGGCCGTGCGCCGTGATGAACACGTTCCACATCTGGCCCGACGGTGCGCCGGTGGCGTCAACGAGATACTGGACGCCCGGATCCTGAAGCTCCATACGCATCATGACCGAGAATGCACCGCCGATAACACCGGCGAGCACCGAGAAGATCAGGTACAGGGTACCGATGTCTTTATGGTTCGTGGACATGAACCAGCGGGCGAAAAACCCGGGGGTGTGATGGCCGTGATCATCGTGATGATCAGCATGAGTGACGTGCGCGTTCATTATTGTGCCTCGGCAACGGAAACAGGGTTAGTGAAATTGGTGTTATGCGAGAATTTGGTTTTGGCTTCCGCGACCCATGCGGTGAATTCAGCCTCGGTCACGGCGCGAACCTTGATCGGCATGTATGAGTGACCGTTGCCGCAGATTTCCGAGCACTGGCCGTAATACACGCCCGGCTTGTCGATCTTGAACCAGGCTTCGTTCAGGCGGCCCGGGACTGCGTCTTTCTTCACGCCGAATGCCGGGATGGTCCATGCATGGATCACGTCGGCGGCGGTCATCTGAACGCGGATGATCTTACCAACCGGCAGAACGACTTCGTTATCCGTCTCAAGCAGACGCTTCTGACCCTTGCTTGGGTCGATATCTTTTTCCGGGATCATGTAGGCATTGAACGAAATGCCGTCCTGGTCCGGATACTCATAACCCCAGTACCATTGGTAGCCGGTGATTTTCAGCGTCATATCCGCTTCAGGAATGCGGCCCTGGCTGAACAGGACTTTAAAGGACGGAACGGCGACAACGATCAGGATAATGACGGGAATAACCGTCCAGATGACTTCGATCAGCGTGTTGTGCGTTGTGGTCGACGGCACCGGGTTGCGCTTGTGGTTGTAGCGAATGACGATCCACACCAGCAGGGCGAACACGAAAACGACGATCGCGCTGATGATCCAAAGAAGCATGGTGTGGAAGTTGACCATCTGCTCGGCCAGCGGACCTGCCGGCGGCTGCAAATTCAATTCCCATGATTTGGGAAAGTCTGCCAGAGCGGCAGCCGGAGCGAAAAGCGTGGCCAGGAAAACAGAAAGGCGTTTCAGCATGGAATGGTCCTTAAGGAAGAATGCTACGTGGGCGTTCTACCGCAGGACATTATGTGATTCAAGGCCATAGGGAAAGAGTCCCCCCTAAAAACGGGGGAACAACGGCCCAAACGATGAATCTTGAAGCCGTTAACGACTTCAGTTAGGGTCCCCCGCATACCAAAACCTTAAGAATACGCCCAAGGACCACGCCTATGCCCGCCTATCAATACGTCTACGTCATGAGCCACATGACCAAAACCTTCCCCGGTGCCAACAAGCCGGTGATCAAGGACATGACCCTGAGCTTCCTGCCGGGCGTGAAAATCGGCGTTTTGGGCCCCAACGGCTCGGGCAAATCGACCCTGCTCAAGATTATGGCAGGCATTGATAAGGATATCGCCGGCGAAGCCTGGTCCGCTGAAAGCGCCAAGGTCGGCTATCTGGCGCAGGAGCCGGAACTGGACGCCACCCGCTCCGTCATCGACAACGTCATGGACGGCGCTGCTGACATTCGCAAATTATTACAGGATTACAATGACATAGCCATGAAATTCGGTGATGTCACCGATGACAAGGAAATGGAGGCCCTGACCGAAGAAATGGGCAAATTGCAGGAACAGATCGACGCCAAGGATGGCTGGAATCTGGAACGCACCGCCGAAACCTGGATGCGCGCCCTCAACTGCCCCCCGGCCGACGCCGACATCACCAAACTCTCAGGCGGTGAAAAACGCCGCGTGGCCCTCGCCCGCCTCCTGCTCGAAGCGCCGGACATGCTCCTGCTCGACGAACCGACCAACCACCTGGACGCGGAATCCGTCCAGTGGCTGCAAAAACACCTGCTCGATTATAAGGGCACGGTGGTGATGGTCACCCACGACCGTTACTTCCTCGACAACGTCACCGGCTGGATCCTGGAACTCGACCGTTCCTCGGGCATCCCCTACGAGGGCAATTACTCAGCCTATCTCGAGAAAAAGGCCAAGCGTCTGGAACAGGAATCGGCCGAAGCCGCCGCCCGCCAGCGCACCCTCAACCGCGAACTGGAATGGATCCGCCAGGGTGCCAAAGCCCGTCAGGCGAAATCCAAGGCGCGTATCAACGCCTACGACCAGATGCTGGAAGAGAGCCAGAAAGAAACCGTCTCCAAACAGCAGATCCCGATCCCGACCCCGCCGCGTCTTGGCGACCTGGTGGTTGAGGCATCCAATATCAGCAAGGCCTACAATGGCCGCACACTGATCAAAGACTTCTCCTTCAGCCTGCCGCCCGGCGGTATTGTCGGCGTTATCGGTCCCAACGGTGCGGGTAAAACCACGCTGTTCCGCATGATCACGGGACAGGAAACGCCGGATAGCGGCACATTCAAAATCGGTGAAACCGTCAAGCTTGGCTATGTCGACCAGTCGCGCGACGCGCTCAACCCCAAGAACAACGTCTGGGATGAAATCTCCGGCAAGCACGAAGTCTTGAAACTCGGCAATAAAGAGGTCAATTCACGCGCCTACGTCGCCTCCTTCAACTTCCGCGGCCCCGACCAGCAGAAAAACGTCGGTAAGCTTTCAGGCGGTGAACGCAACCGCGTCCACATGGCCAAGATGCTGCAGACCGGTGCAAATCTTCTGCTGCTCGACGAACCGACCAACGATCTTGATACCGAAACGCTGGCCGCGCTCGAGGAAGCACTCGAGAACTTCCCGGGTTGCGCTGTCATCATCTCGCACGACCGCTGGTTCCTGGACCGTCTGGCCACGCATATCCTTGCCTTCGAAGGCAACGGCCATGTCGAATGGTTCGAAGGCAACTTCGAAGCCTACGAAGCCGACAAAGAACGTCGTCTAGGCAACAAAGCCGCCGCTTAAGCGTTGGGGTCATATGCGTTATCTGCTTCTGGCCCTTTTCTGTCTGTTCGCCCTTCCCGCTAAAGCCGCGGAAACCGCCCCGTTTACAGCCACATACGGCCTGTATACGGGCGGTGTACGCATGATCGAGGTCACCGCCAAATTCGATCTCCAGCCCGCCAGCTACGTCACCAGCATCAACGCAAAAACCGTCGGGCTGTTTTCAAAACTGCTGCCGTGGTCCGGCAAATTCGATACGACCGGCGTTAACCCCGGTTACAAACCATCTGCCCATAACTATGCCGTCACATGGATGGGCAATGTCGACAAGGCAACCTTCGCCTATGACCCACCGGGCGAATTCAAAAGCATGACCCAGACCAAAAAAGGCGTGAATGTTGAAAACCCTGCCGGGGCCGACATTGCCGCCGGCACGCGCGATCTTCTCTCCACCGTGCTGGTGGCCTTCCGCCAGTTTGACGACAAAGGCACATGCGCAGGCGATATCCTGACCTTTGATAATGCGCGCTCCTTCATTGTCCGTTTTGCCGATGCGGGTGAAACGGAGCTGAACAACGACAAGCTGTCCGCCTATACCGGCCCCGCCCATGCCTGCACGGTCGAAATTATCCCCCAAAAGGGTAAATGGCCCAAAAAGCCGCGCGGCTGGCTGCGTATCCAGCAACAGGCCAAGGAAGGCGGCAGGCTGCCCGTCCTGTGGCTCGCAAGCCCCCGCCCCGGCCTTCCCGCCATCCCTGTTCGTGTTGACATCCACACGAAATACGGCGATGTCATTGCCCATCTTACGGCGGTGCAGTAATACCTCGTAACCCTGTGTGACTTTACGCAAGGGTGCCGTTTTTTATGATGGGTCCACGATGAGCAAACTTACCTGCATTATTCTCGCTGCCGGCAAAGGCACGCGTATGAAGTCCAACCGCCCCAAGGTCATGAACACCCTGGCGGGCTGGCCCCTGATCAAACACGTGGTCAACACCTGCGAAGCTTTAAAGGCATCACAGATCGTCACCGTCATCGCCAGCGGCATGGATGATGTCGCCGCCGCCGTCGCGCCGCATGACACCGCCATCCAGAAAAAACAGCTCGGCACCGCCGACGCCGCAAAATCTGCACTGCCCGTCATCAAATATGATCGCGGCCATGTTCTGATTTTGTTGGGCGACGTACCCATGGTGTCCAAAGACACACTCAAAGAATTGTGGGACGCCGGTAAAAAAACCGGTCTCGCCGTTCTGACATTCCGCGCCGACAATCCCTACGGTTATGGCCGCATCGTAACCAAGGGTGATTACGTCACCGCGATTATTGAGCAAGCCGACTGCACGCAGGACGAAACCGATATCGACCTGGTCAACGCCGGATGCTTCTGCGTTGCTGCCGACAAAATCGAAAAATGGCTGGGTGCCATCGGCAACAAGAATAAGCAAAAAGAATTCTACTTGACCGACATCATCGCCAGCGCCGCAAAAGACAAAGTCAAATGCGCCTATGTGGAAGCACCGGAACACGAACTGCTGGGCATCAATTCCCGCGCCCAGCTGGCACAGGCGGAATGGTCCATGCAGTCCCGCCTGCGCGACGCGGCGTTGAGCGGCGGCGCAACCATGATCGACCCGGCAACCGTGTACCTTGCTGCTGATACCGTCATTGGCCGCGACGTCGTGATTGAACCCAGCGTATTCTTCGGCCCCGGCGTTACGATTGAAGACGACGTGACCATTCACGCGTTTACGCATATCGAAGGCGCTTCCATTGCTGCCGGTGCATCCATCGGCCCCTTCGCCCGCATCCGTCCGAAATCGAAAATCGGCGAAAATGCAACCATCGGCAATTTCGTCGAGGTCAACCGCTCCACCGTCAAGGCCGGCGCGAAATCCAAACACGTCTCTTATCTGGGCGACGCCGTTATCGGCGCGAAGTCAAACATCGGCGCTGGCACCGTCATCGCCAATTATGATGGCTTCGACAAACAGGACACCGTCATTGGCGACCGTGTCTTCATCGGCTCCAATTCCACCATTATTGCGCCGGTCAAAATCGGCAACGGCGCATATGTTGCCGCCGGATCAGCCATCACCACCGCCGTGCCGGACAACGCGCTGGCCGTTGCCCGCGCGCGCGAAGTCGTGCGCGATGGCTGGGCCAATGAATACCGCGCCAAAAAAGAATCTTCGAAAAAATCCAAACCTGTAAAAGTAAAAGGAAAGAAATAATGCGTCTCTTTGCCCTGACCTTCGCCGCGATCCTGTTCGCCGCCCCCGCTGCCTTCGCCTGCTCCTGCGCACCTGACGACAGCGCCGCCGCACAACAAATCTTGTCCAACCCGTCTTATTCGGTCGCTGATGTCACCGTACGTGGCTTCAACACCCATAACGGCCAAAGCATGCTGCAGATCAACAGCATCCGTCACGGCAATTTGATGGCCCGCGATATCCGCGCCAAATTCGACTCGCAATCATCCTGCGGCGTGGTCCCCAGCCAGAAACAAATGACCCTGATCATTCATAACGACGCTGATGGCCGCTATTCCATTGCCGGTCAATGCGCGACCATGGCAGTTCTCAAACACCTGAAAGTGGGCCAGTAACTATGTGCGGCATTGTCGGTATCCTGGGTGAAAAACCCGTCTCTCCCCTTCTGGTCGAAGGTCTGCGCCGTCTTGAATACCGCGGTTACGATTCCGCCGGTATCGCGACGCTGAGCAATGGCCACATCGAACGCCGCCGCGCCGAAGGCAAGCTCAACAACCTCGATGCACTGCTCAAGGAAGATCCGATCACCGGCACCGTCGGTATCGGTCACACGCGCTGGGCCACGCATGGCGTGCCGTCCACCCGCAATGCCCACCCGCACGCGACCGATAAGGTTGCCGTCGTCCACAACGGCATCATTGAAAACTACCGCGAATTGAAAACCGAACTGGAAAGCCACCAGGTCCGTTTTGAAACCGAAACCGACACGGAAATCGTCGCACACCTGATCACGCATTACATGAATCAGGGCATGAAACCCCAGGAAGCCACCGACAAGACGCTCGACCGTCTGGAAGGTGCCTACGCGCTCGCCATGATTTTTGCGGGCGAGCACGATCTGATGATCGGCGCACGCCAGGGCACGCCGCTGGCCATTGGTTTTGGCGACGGCGAAATGTTTTTGGCGTCTGACTCTTATGCACTTGCGCCGCTGACCAATAAAATCTGCTTCATGGAAGACGGTGACCGCGTCGTCGTCACCCGTGCAGGCGCGCGCGTATACGACAAGGCCGGCGCTGATGTTCGCCGCCAGATCCGCGTGACGGCACAATCGGGTGCCACCACCGGCAAAGGCAATTACAAACATTTCATGCTGAAAGAAATTTACGAGCAGCCCACCGTCATTGGTGACACGCTCAATTCTTTCATCAGCCCCAGCACCGGCAAAGTCTCGATGCCCGAAGACATTCTGGCACTGGCAAAAGCCCCGCGTATCACCATGGTCGCCTGCGGTACCGCGTTTTACGCCTGCATGGTCGCCAAATACTGGTTCGAACAGGTTGCGCGCATCCCGGTCGAAATCGACATCGCCTCGGAATTCCGTTACCGCGAAGCACCGATGCCACAAGGCGGCGGCGTCATCGTCGTCTCTCAATCCGGCGAAACGCTCGATACGCTGGAAGCCATGCGCTATTGCCGCCGTCAGGGGCAAAAGGTTCTGTCCATCGTCAACACCATCGAAAGCACGATCGAACGTGAATCCGACATGGTGCTGCACACGCTGGCGGGCCCGGAAATTGGCGTGGCATCGACCAAGGCATTCACGACCCAGCTGACGACCCTGGCCTGTATCGCCGTCGCCCTTGGCGTCGCACGCGGCAACATCACCCCGGAACAGGAACGCGGCCTGACTGCGGCCCTGCGTCACCTTCCGGCGCAATGTGCGCGCACGCTCAACGCTGACCAGGCGATTGAAAAGGTCGCCGCCGACGTGGCACAGGCACAGGACGTCCTGTATCTGGGTCGCGGCACGCTCTATCCGCTGGCACTCGAAGGTGCGCTCAAGCTGAAGGAGATCTCCTACATCCACGCCGAAGGCTATGCCGCCGGTGAAATGAAGCACGGCCCCATCGCCCTGATCGACGAAGACGTACCGATTGTTGTGCTGGCCCCGTCCAACGACCCGCTATTCGAAAAAACCGCAAGCAACGTTCAGGAATCGGTCGCCCGTGGCGGCCAGGTCCTGATGATCACGGATGCCAACGGTATGGAAAAAATGAAGGACATCGTGCGCTGGCCCGTCCAGATGGACGAAGTGCACCCCTTCGTGGCCCCCATCCTGTATGCGATCCCGGCCCAGCTGCTGGCCTATCACGTCGCCATTGCCAAGGGCACCGACGTCGACCAGCCCCGCAACCTGGCAAAATCCGTCACGGTTGAGTAAAGATATCAACAGGGTGCGTCACAGAGTGTCGCACTTTTTTATTCCATAACCGCAACCATCTAAGCCGCAGAAAACAGCCGTTTTCCCTGATTTCACGCAACAATATTCCAAATCCCTACTAACATTATTGTTGCAATGTCATGCCTACTTGGGGAAAACTCAAGATAAGCAAAAACACAGGGAATACGACCATGGGAGAGCGCAAAGCGCCACCATTGGCCATTTTGTCACCGACGGCCCCCGGGTCGGCCGGCAGCAAACAGGCCTCGTTAAAATGGCCCCCGGCCGGATGGCCGATGTTCGCATGTGTTACGCGCGAATCCGGTATGGCCTTTAAAACATCCCAGACCCGCACCGCCGACGACTACCTGCAATACCAGGTTTCAACCGCATCTGACGGCGTTTACGAACTTCAGATTATCTCAGGTACCATCGGCCGTGACGGCACAAGCCAGTCGCCGGTGATCGGGATTAGATTTGCGGCGCGTGAAGACTGGTTCGATGACAATCCGCAGAAGGCGGTTCTGGACATTCATGTCTGTGGCCAGCGCCTGATCCCGGAACGGGGTGCGGTCTTGCGCGTCATACTGGCAATGACCTTCATCATCAGCCGCATCGACCGCGGCATCGCCCCGTCCATCGGGCGGGTCATGAAGATGTACCGCCTTCAATAACAGACCGGAGAAAAGCCCGGCCCCCGCGCATTCATGCGCGGAGCCTCTCGTGGCGTTTGAACGTAAAAAGCCTCGTTTTCACGAGGCTTTTTACTTAAGGTCCGGGCTTTTTGTTTATTCTTTTTCTTCGACGGCGATGTCTTCGTCGAGATCTTCCAGATCTTCGTCTTCGTCGTCGGCATCTTCGAGATCATCGAGATCAAGATCGCCCGCTTCCGCGTCGTCACCTTCTTCGACAGCCTTGTTCTCGTCTGCTTCGACTTCTTCAAGGGACACGGTGGTACGGTCGTCTTCTTCTTCGACCTCCGGTGTCTCGTCGTCCAGCTGCGCTTTCGCTTTGGCTTCCTCGATGGCGTTACGGCCACGGCGGGTGCGGATTTTCACGATGCCGGTGAATTCAGCTTTGCACTTCGGGCAAATAACCGGTGATTTGCTAAAATCGTAAAAGCGTGTGGCGCATGACGCACAGACGCGTTTCAAACCTCTATCGGGCAATGTGACCTCCGTTAAATCTTACTTGGAAGGCTCAATGCCACGGAAAACCGTAGCCTGTCAACGCTTGCTTTGCCGCGCCTTAGGGCCCGGGCCGCACTACTGCGCTGCGGCTTGGACTAAGGTAACGAATAAGATACCTTTGTAGGCCTAGTATACAGGGCAACCTTTAGGGAAACTTCATGACCCGTTCCGCCGTTATCTGCGCCTATAAACGCTCCCCCTTTACCTTCGCCAACAAGGGCGCGCTGGCCAAAACCCGGCCCGATGACATGGCTGCCGCCGTCATCAGCGCGCTTGTGGCCGAAACCAAGGTCGACCCCGCCGCGATCGAGGACCTGATCCTCGGCTGCGCTTTCCCGGAAGGCGAACAGGGTTTTAACCTGGCCCGTATCGTGGCCGTTCATGCCGGCCTGCCGATCACGGTCCCCGGCATCACCGTCAACCGCTGGTGCGGGTCGTCCATGTCATCCATCCATTTCGCGGCCGCCCAGATCATGGCCGGTGCCGGCGACGTGTTCGTCTGTGGCGGCGTGGAATCCATGAGCCGCATCCCCATGGGCGGCTTCAACCCGCTGCCCAACCCGAAAATCAAGGATACATACCCGCAGATTTACATGGGTATGGGCGAAACCGCCGAAAACCTCTCGCAAAAATACGGCGTCACCCGCGCTGAACAGGATGCCTTCGCCCTGAACAGCCAGAAAAAGGCCGCCGCCGCGCGCGCATCCGGCAATTTCAAGGATGAGATCGTCGCCGTCAGCGGCGTCACCGAAGACGGCTGTATCCGCGGCGACTCCACGCTTGAAGGTCTGGGCACGCTGAAACCAGCATTCGACGCCAACGGTTCTGTCACCGCCGGTTCGGCTTCACCGCTGACCGACGGCGCATCCGCCGTGCTGGTCGCATCGGAAGAATACGCCAAGGCCAACAAGCTGCCGATCCTGGCTCGCATCAAGTCATTCGCCGTCGCCGGTTGCGCGGCGGAGATCATGGGCATCGGCCCCGTCCCCTCAAGCCAGAAGGCCCTCAAACGTGCCGGCCTGACCATCAAGGACATCGACCTGTTCGAACTGAACGAGGCATTCGCCGCGCAGTCCATCCCGGTGATCCGCGATCTGGGTGTCGATCAGAACAAACTCAACATCGACGGCGGCGCTATCGCCCTCGGCCACCCGCTGGGTGCGTCGGGCGCGCGCATCACCGGCAAGCTCGCCTCACTCATGAAACGTGAAAAGAAAAAGCTCGGCCTCGCCACGATGTGCATCGGCGGCGGACAGGGCGTTGCGATCATTCTCGAAGCCGTCTGACCGACAATGAAGTTCGTTCACAACCTGACCATCCGCCCGCTGGGCCCACAGGACGCCGAAAACTTCCTGCGCCTGCATCACGCGGCTGTGCACGACACGGCCAGCGCCGACTATGCGCCGGACATTCTGGATTCATGGTCCGGCCCTGTGAACGCTGAACGCATTGCAAAATTCCGTGAAAACCCGGAAGACGAAGTACGCATCGGCGCATTTGACGGCGCGACCATGGCCGGTCTGGGCGTGGTCAGCCCGCAATCCGGTGAACTGCGTGCATGCTACGTGCATCCTGATTACGGCCGCATGGGCGTTGGCCGCCGCATTGTCGACGCACTGGAACAGATCGCTTCAGGTATGGGCCTCGGGTCTCTGACGCTGGACTCCTCGACAACGGCAGAAAAATTCTACGCATCGCTGGGGTATGAAACCGTCCTGCGCGGTTCGCATAAACTGGCCGATGGAAGCTTCATGCCGTCCATCAAGATGCAGAAAATGCTCACCCCCGTCGATGACATCATCGCGCTGAAGGAAAAAAACAAAAAGATCGAGGCCGACAAGGCGTGGGAAACGTCAACCACCCGCCGCGGCATCATCGCCGTCGTTACCTATGTCATTGTCGCCATATGGCTTGGCATGATCGGCGTCGAACATCACCTTATGCATGCGCTGGTACCCGTGCTGGCCTATCTCGTGGCCATGGCCGGCCTGCCCTTCATGAAAAAATACTGGCTTGAACAGGTTTACACCCGAAAGGTGAAAGAATGAGCACGATCAAAAAAGTCGCCGTCATTGGCTCCGGCGTCATGGGTTCAGGCATTGCGGCGCAGGTCGCCAATGCGGGCATCCCCGTGATCCTGTTCGACATCATCCCGAAAGACGCAGGCGACGACCGATCGAAACTCGCCAAGGGCGCGATTGAAAAGGCATTAAAGACCGACCCCGCGCCGTTCATGCATCCGCGCAACGCAAAACTCATCACCCCTGCCAACATGGAAGATGATTTGGCGCTGCTCGGTGAATGCGACTGGATCATCGAAGTCGTGCTGGAAGATCTCAAGATCAAACACGCGACATACGAAAAAATCGAAAAGAACCGCAAGAAGGGTTCCATCGTATCTTCCAACACCTCGACCATCCCCCTTGAAAAACTGGTCGAAGGCCAGAGCAAGCAATTCGTATCCGATTTCCTGATCACGCACTTTTTCAATCCGGTGCGTTACATGCGCCTGCTTGAAATCGTGATCGGCCCCAAAACCAGCCCAGCCGTTGTTGAAACCGTACGCGAATTTTCGGACAAGCATTTGGGCAAATCCGTGGTCGAATGCCGCGACACGCCGGGCTTCATCGTCAACCGCATCCTGACCTTCTGGATGCAGGCCGGTGTCAACGCCGCTTTGGACCAGAAAACACCGATCGAAGTCGTCGACGCCATCATGGGCAAACCTGTTGGCATCCCCAAGACCGGTATCTTCGGCCTGATCGATCTTGTCGGCATCGACCTGATGCCGCATCTCTCCAAATCACTGCTCTCGCTTCTGCCGGACAACGACGAATACCGCAAAATCTATCGCGATATTCCGCTGGTCACGCAGATGATCGCCGCCGGTTACACGGGCCGTAAAGGCAAAGGCGGTTTCTATCGTCTTGATGACAAACGCAACAAGCTCGCGATTGATCTGAACACAACGACTTTCGACGGCGAAAAATCCTACCGCATGGCGGACAAGCCCAAACTGGAATCGGCGGACGCCGGTAAAAAGGGCCTGCGCGCGGTAGTCGAGCACCCCGATCAGGGCGGCAAATACGCATGGACCGTTCTTTCACAAACATTGTCCTATGCCGCGTCCCTGGTCCCCGCGATTGCTGGCGACATCGCCGCCGTTGATGAGGCCATGCACCTTGGCACCAACTGGAAAAAGGGCCCGTTCGAACTCATCGACGACATGGGCCCCAAATGGTTTGCTGAAAAACTGAAATCAGAAGGCAAACCGGTTCCGGAACTGCTGACAAAGGTCGGCGACGACACGTTCTACAAGGTCATCGACGGCAAATTGAACTTCTTTGGTGTTGACGGGAAATATCATCCGGTCACGCGCAAATCCGGCGTCATCCTCCTGGCTGATATCAAACGTGCATCCAAACCCGTCCACAAAAACGGCTCTGCCGCTTTGTGGGATATCGGTGACGGCATCCTGTGCCTTGAATTTACGTCAAAGATGAATGCCATCGACGACCAGATCATGGCCGTCATGCATCACGCGGCCGACCTGATCGAAGGGTCGGACGGCCAGTACAAGGGTCTTGTGATTTATAACGAAGGCTCGGCCTTTTCCGCCGGTGCCAATCTTGGCCTTGCGCTGTTCGCGATCAACATCGCCCTGTGGCCGCAGATCGAGGAACTGGTCGGCGGCGGTCAGGAAGCATACAAGCGTCTCAAATACGCGCCCTTCCCCGTTGTATCTGCTCCCAGTGGCCTTGCCCTCGGCGGCGGGTGCGAAGCCCTGCTTCTGGCTGACCACGTTCAGGCGCATGCTGAGACCTATTGCGGGCTTGTTGAAGTCGGCGTCGGCGTTATCCCCGGCTGGGGCGGCTGCAAGGAATTGCTGCAGCGCTATTACGAGGCATCCCTCAAACCCGGCGCGGCCAAAGGCCCGGTGCCGCATGTCAAACAGGCGTTTGAATCCATCGGCACCGCCAAGGTTGCGAAATCCGCCGCTGACGCGAAAGACATCGGTTACTTACGCGAATCCGACGGCATCACGATGAACCGTGACCGTCTTCTTTTCGATGCCAAACAAAAAGCCATCGAACTTTCGAAAGATTATAAAGCGCCGGAACCCAAGTCGGTCCCGCTGCCCGGCCCCTCCGGCAAATACGCGCTGGAACTGGCCGTATCGGACCTGCGCAAAACCGGCAAGGCGACGCCGTATGACGTCGTCGTCTGCGATGCGCTGGCTGATGTGCTTACGGGTGGGCCTGATGCCGACCCGACCGTACCGGTCGGCGAAGACACGATCCTGCAACTGGAACGTGAAAGCTTCATGCGCCTGGTCCGCAACAACGGCACCGCCGCACGTATTGAACATATGCTGGAAAAAGGCAAACCGCTGCGGAATTAATCGCGCGGCTGTTTATCAGACAATCGTATATGTCTTATTGCGTTTATCGATCATGTGATAAACGCGCGCCGCACTGATCGGCTCATGATTTTTAATCTGGCAGATATCCGTAGCAGCCGCATTGATGGCTATCGTCTGACGCAGGACCTTGCGCGCAAGCGCCCTGTCCGACAGGTCCAGTGGCGTCGTACCGTACAAGGCCGCGATCACAAGATGTTCAGATATGGAATCGCACCGCATCTCTGCTGCGCGCTGGCCATCTGCGAGTATAAATTTTTTCCCGTACAAAAGCTCTGCCACTTTGCTTTGTGGTGCGATGGTCGCAAAAGACGTAGGCCCGGCCTTATCGCTATCGGCGTTAAAGGAAAAAATCTGCGAAGGACGGACCAGCGCACGTTCATGAATGAAAGCGCCGGCATCATTCTCAATGCGGCCTTTTTCAACATGCGACACAAGGCTGTTCAACCCAAGGGTCGCCAATGCGGCCGGCACGATGGCATACGCGGCCAGTGTAAAAATACGGCGGGGCTTAAGCTTTTTACGGGTCAAAGGGGCTGTCATGGCCGGACATTACCAAAACTTTTGCGTTATGTAAACATAATAGGGTTGAATTTCTCGCCTCAGCTGCCAATATGGGGCCATGACGAAGCTCCTGAAAATCCTGCCCTTTTTGATCGTTTTCTTAAGCCTGACCATGGGGGCCGCCGCATCGCACGCGCAGGTGCCGGGCCTAAGCGCCCTGACCGGCGGCTCTGACAAGAAAGCCGAAACACAAAGCGTCACCGTCAACAGCGCAGACCTCAAAAAACTGATCACCACGCTGGAATCAGAGGCGGAACGTAAAAAACTGATCGATAACCTCAAAACTCTGGAAAGCGCCGCCGCCAAACCTGAAGCCACGACTGCCGAAAGCGGCGAGACGCCGGAACAGGCAGCCGAAGATGCAGCCGCCGCTCAAGAAACCATCGCCCCGATCACTCAGACTCTTGGTGTTGAATCATTCACCAACCGCGTGATTTCCAGGTATCAGCATTTTCTGGTTCGTAATGATCTGAACGAATCCACTTTCGGAAAACTCATTCTTACGACCGTCCTGCTGGTAACCGGCGGTATCCTGATTTTCATCAGCCGCCGCGGCGCAACTAAGATGCTGTACTGGTTTGATCGTGCAATCGCGTGGATGGATCTGCCGGCGGCGCGTATGCGCATATATGCGCGCGTCGTGCGCGGCATCGTTACGGTGCTTCTCATGGGCTTGCTGCTCTATACACTGACCCTGATCTGGGATTTCGGGGCGGAACACAACGCAAGCCTTGCGCACATGTTCCGCGCGGGCATGGGCACGATTATCAATCTTGTATTCGTCATCGCCCTTGCGGTGGTTGCCTGGGAATTTCTGAACGCGCTCATCGAAATGGGTTTTCGTCGTGCGGATGGTGCCAATTCCACCCGTGCAAAAACCATCATCCCAATTGTCCGCAACATTCTGTTCATGGTCTTTGCGATTATGTTCACTTTGGTTCTGCTGTCGGAAATCGGCATCAATATTCTGCCACTTCTGGCTGGCGCCGGTATCGTCGGCGTCGCCGTGGGCTTTGGCGCGCAAACGATGGTTAAGGATTTCCTCTCAGGCTTTACACTGATCCTGGAAGACGTCATGCGCGTAGGCGATGTTGTTAACATCGGCGGATACGGCGGACTGGTTGAAAAAATCACACTGCGGAAAGTGCAATTGCGCGATTACAACGGCTCTGTTTATACCGTACCGTTTAGTGAAATCAAAACAGTCACCAACCTGACCAAAGATTTCAGCATGTACCAGATCGACATCGGCGTTTCCTATAAAGACGATCCCGATAAAGTTTTTGAAGTCATGCGCAAAGTAGATGAAGAAATGCGCAATGATCCCTCATACCAAAGCCTCATGCTCGCACCGATTGAAATCGCCGGCGTGGATCGTTTTGCTGACTCTTCTGTTATTATTAAAGCACGCTTGAAAACAACACCGATCAATCAGTGGACGGTCGGTCGTGAATATAACCGGCGCATGAAAAAAGCTTTTGCTGAAAACAACATCGAGATTCCCTTTCCGCAGCAGGTTACCTGGAATGCAAATCCGCAAGTGACCGTGTTCAAGCAAGATAAAGGGGATTTTCTGCATACATTTACAAACCCGCAAACCCATTCTCCCGCCCCTGACGCATCCGCAAAAAAGGCGGATGACAGCGAGGAAGATTAATCAGCGGCGGCGATACGTACCGTTCGCGGCCAGATACCGCGCAACGCCATCGCCCCACAGGAAAGCCCGCGCATCTGCGTCATTGTTCAGCCATGTTTCCCACCACGCACGCGCTAGCAGCGCGATGATGTCCTGATGCACGCCGATATCGTCATATGATTCCAGCTGGCCGCGGCTGCCGTTAAACACCATGTGGTCGCCGCCCTCTAAAATCAGGACATGCTGGTCGCCGCCGCCTGCGCATTCAAACACTTCTAAACGGCGCTCAATCCCAAATCCCTCGATCGGGCTGGCGTCTTCCGTACCCGTCATATGAAGAAGCGGTTTGTTGATACTGGCATAGACATCGCGCCCGCCCATCTGGTGACGAAAGGCAGGAACGGGGCTGTACAGAATGCCTGCAAGAAAACGGTCATCATGCAGATCCTCCGGTGTCTCGCGCCCTGCAAGCTGGCCCAGCATCACCTGCGTGGTCAGCGCGCCGAATGAATGTCCCGACATGCCAAGCCGCGTGAAATCCATTTTGCCTTCATACAGCCCGTCTGCATTATTCATCAGCGCAAGCTGGTCGACCACGAATGTGACATCAAGGTAACGGTTGCGCACCGTTTCCCACGGGATGGTCTGGTTGCGGATATTGTCCCACGGATGACCGGGCATGCCGCGCCACAGACTGTCATCCGTGCCGTCATGCTGGATATGGACATGCAGATACCCGTGGCTTGCAAGATAACGTCCAAGAAACCCCGCGCCGTCGCGCGTGCCGCCCAGACCATGCGACCACACCACCACCGGATATTTGTCTTCGCTTAAAACTTCGGGGCGATAAATTTTATACGGCACGCTGCGCGCGCGCACGGCGTCAAACCACTCGCCCCGGTCGATGCGCACGGCATGCGGACCCGGCGCGGTATCAACGGACCACGGCGTCGTCATTATTTTTTGCGGAATTGATCAAGGCTGACCACTTCGCCGGTTTTGGCGGGTGCCGCGTCGGCGTCTTTATCCGCGCTTTCGGTCTTGGCCTTGGATTTCTTGCCCTTCGGCTTGTCGCCGTCGTCGCCTTTTTCTGCGCCTTCCAGCGGCTGGAATTGCAGCGCGAAATTGACCGACGGGTCGGCAAAGATCGTGATCGCATTCAACGGAATTTCCAGGCGCTCAGGTACGTTATTGAACGACAGGGTCACGCCCATATGCACATCATCCACTTCCAGGTCATAGAACTGGTATTGCAGGACGATGGTCATCTCTCCCGGATAGCGTTCGCGCAAATAGTCAGGAATTTTGACGCCGTCGTGATCGGTCAGGAATGTGATGTAGAAATGATGGTCGCCGGTAAGACCGTCCTTGATGACTTCCCGAACCGCTTCGCGGACAACACCGCGCAGGGCGCGTTCGACCATGCGGTCATATCTCAGGATTTCTTCGTCTTTTTTGGCCATCGTAATCGTCTTTTGGAAAAATTGTGCAGTCGAATCAAGTCTTAACCTATCAAACCAAGCGCACAGGTCAAATCGCGTGAGCGCAGGGTCGTCATCTGACTATGCGCACCCGCCCGTAAACCTTTTGTTAACGAGCGCCCGAACAGACACGTCGGTACTATCCCAAGGTCTATATCATGTGGCCAGATTGTTGCGGGGCGTTATTTTATGTAAAGTTAAATCATGGACCTCACCGCACTGAATGCACAAAGAACCGCCCTCCACGCCGTCACCGCCGAGTACAAGCGCACCGGCCTCACCGCCGATCTCCAGTGGCGCGTAGGCAACAGCGGCCGCTTCGAAATCTACTACACCAACGCCGCCGGCTGGTCCGCCACCCACTTCCTCGCCCACAAGGATGTGATGGCGGCCGCTGACACCACCTGGCTGATCGATGAACTGGCCTCGGAAGGCATCATCATGTACCAGGGCGACGCCGAACGCATCATGCAGCAATACACGATCGCCACGACCGCCAACTGGCACCCCCTGCTGCCCAAGTTCAAGCGCGAAGCCCAGACCGTCGCGGCCTAAACTTACGTCTTGTGGCGTGCCGCCCGAAGACCTAGCCTTGAAGCATGCTTCTCTGGCCCTCCATTGCCTGTATCGTTCTGTTGATTTTCGGCGCGCTGTTACTGGTCTGGCTTTCCGCCATCGACCTGAAAATGCGCCTTCTCCCTGATGAGCTGACCCTCGCCTTCGCGGTCACCGGCATCCTGTTCCGGTTTGCCGCCTATCCGCATGCCGGGTCGTGGATCGACGCCGGGCTGGGCTGCATTGCAGGCGGCGGTGCGCTGGCACTGGTGCGCGCCGTCGCCAACCGCGCATACGGGTTTGAAACCATGGGCCTTGGCGATGTAAAACTCATGGCGTCCGCCGGTATCTGGCTTGGCATCGAGGGTGCCATCACCGCCCTGTGCGTGGGTGCCCTGTGCGGCGTCGCGCACGGCCTGATCGTTCTGTTTTACCGCCGCATCAAAAACAAGTCCGACGACACGTTCCGCGAAATGACCATTCCCGCAGGCCCCGGGTTTTGCGCAGGCGTGGCCATCGTCGCGCTTTTACATTTTAACGGCGCGTTGCCGTTATTCGGTGGTCTGTAATGCCGGGCGCGCTCGACGGCCTTCGTATCATTGACCTGACACGCGTACTGGCGGGTCCCGTCTGCACCCAGACGCTGGGCGACCTCGGTGCCGATGTCATCAAGATTGAACAGCCGGGCAAGGGTGACGAAACCCGCAACTGGGGCCCGCCCTTCCTGAAAAATGCAGACGGCAAAGACACAAGCGAAAGCGCCTATTACCTCGCCGCCAATCGCAACAAACGCTCCGTCACCATCGACCTCGCCACCGAAAGCGAAAAAATCCACGCGCTGCTGGCAAACGCAGATGTCCTGATCGAAAATTTCAAGGCTGGTGGCCTCGAAAAATACGGCCTGTCTTACGCGCAGATCAAAGACAGATACCCGCGCCTGATTTACTGCTCCATCACCGGTTTCGGCCAGAACGGCCCCATGGCCGATGAGCCGGGATACGACTTCATGATTCAGGGCCTGTCCGGTTTCATGAGCCTGTCCGGCCCCGCCGACGGCAATCCGTCCAAGGCCGCCATCGCCATCGTCGATTACGTGACCGGACAAAATGCTGCCGTCGGTATTCTGGCCGCCCTGCGCGCCCGCGACACAACCGGCCGGGGCCAGCATGTCGACATCGCGCTTCTGGATACATCCATCGCGATGATGACCAACCTTGCGCAATATGCGCTGACATCCGGCAACAACCCGCCGCGCGTCGGCAACGCACATACAACCATCGTGCCCTATAACGCGTTTGCCGCATCGGACGGCTGGATCATCCTTGCCATCGGCAATGACGGCCAGTTTGAAAAATTCTGCCACTTTGCCGGACATCCTGACATCGCATCGGATACACGTTTCAAAACCAATATGGACCGTGTCAGACACCGCGATGCCCTGACCCCGCTGATCGCCGCGCTGGTTTCTGAAAAAACTGTAAGTCACTGGACTTCCGCCCTGCCCACCCACGGCGTGCCCTGCGGCCCGGTCAATTCCATGCTGGACGCGCTGGCGCTGGATCAGGTAAAAGCACGGCATATGGTCATCGAAATGACGCACCCCTTAAGCACTGTGCCGGTCCGCCTTGTCGGATCGCCCCTGAAGCTTTCGGGCACCCCCGTAACATACCGCCATGCGCCGCCCACCGCCGGCCAGCATAATGATGAGGTTCTATAATGACCAACCACGTCCTGGATATTGAAACCCTCGCACCCGGCGTACCTGAGATGCTGATGGACCGCGCCGATCACTGGGCCGACCGCCTGGAACGCGGCAAAAAAATCGACCGCATTCTTGAAGGAAAAATTTTCTTCTCCCTTTTCTTCGAAGACTCGACGCGCACGCGCATGTCTTTTGAACTCGCCGCCAAACGCCTCGGCGCAGATGTCGTCAATTTCAGCAGCGCCGCATCATCCCTGAAAAAAAGCGAAACCTATCACGACACCCTCGCCAATCTCGCGGCCATGGGCCCGGATGGTGTCATCCTGCGTCATTCCGAATACAACGCCCCGCGCTTTGCCGCCGGCATCTTCAAATGCCCTGTCGTCAACGGCGGCGATTCATGGCGGTCACACCCGACGCAGGCATTGCTCGACGCGCTGACCATGCGCCGGATCAAGGGCAAGATCGCCGGCCTGACCGTCGCCATATGCGGCGACATCGCCCATAGCCGCGTGGCGCGTTCCAATTACATGCTGCTCACGCGCCTTGGCGCAAAGGTCCGCATCGTCGCCCCGCCCATGCTGATGCCGCAGGAAAAGGAATTTTCGCAAGCTGCGCGTTGCGACACCGTCGAAAAAGGCATTGAAGGTGCCGACATCATCATGATGCTGCGCCTTCAGAAAGAACGCATGCAGACTGGGCTGATCGATTCAGACACGGCCTATTTCAAATCATACGGCCTGACGCCCGAACGTCTGGCGCTTGCAAAACCTGATGTCTATGTGATGCATCCGGGCCCGATGAACCGCGGCGTGGAAATCAGCGACGAAGTGGCGGATGATCCGCGCCGCTCGCTGATTTTAAAACAGACGGCGCTGGGCGTGCCCGTGCGCATGGCCGTTCTTGAATGGGCGTCTAAGAAATAATCAGATTTTAAAATTACGGAATGCCGCCGGCGTAAAGCCGAGCATGAAATCACGCACCGACATTTCAATGCGGAAAGTATCGTCCTTGATCGTAGCGGATGCTTTCCAGGTTTCCATTGAAACGGCATCGAAGATCGCATGCATACGGTCTTTCGACATGACGTTCTCAACCGGCATGACGACGCGGCCGTCTTCGTAATTCGGAAATGCGCGCGCGCCTTTATCAAGGCTCTCGACAAAACGTGCGGCGCTTTGCCGTGCGGCCTCGAATTCAACCGAGGCGACAACAGCTTTTTCGTTATCCAGACTATAGAGCGGTTCGTACAACATGCCTGCACCCTAACCAAAACTCAGCGTTTATGTCAAATATTAAGCCGGTTTAACCAAAGCATGCTTTTTCTTGCCGGATGACACCTTGATGGCCCCGTCCGCGCTCAGCATGGAAGCCGTACACACCAACGTATCGTCCGAAACGACAATATCGTTAATACGCGCCCCGCCGCCCTGGATCAGGCGTCGCGCCTCACCCTTTGACGCCGCGAATGAAATCTTGATCAGAAGATCAAGGATCGGGACGCCCGCCTCCAGCTCTGCCTTCGAAATGGTCACCGTCGGCAGATCGCCGCCGGTTGCGCCTTCTTCAAAAACTTTGCGCGCCGTTTCTTCCGCTGCCTTCGCGGCATCATCGCCGTGGCACAGACGCGTGACTTCCGTTGCCAGGATTTTTTTGGCCTCGTTGATCTCGTTGCCGGAAAGGGCCTCAAGGCGGCGCACCTCGTCCATGGGCAGGAACGTGAATTTGCGAAGCAACTCGCTCACTTTCGCGTCTTCGACGTTGCGCCAGAACTGCCAGTAATCATACGGGGTCATTTTGTCGGCGTTCAGCCATACCGTAGCGCCACCAGCCGTCTTGCCCATTTTCTCGCCCGACGAATTCACAAGCAGCGGCGTTGTCAGCGCAAAAAACTCTTTGCCCAGAATTTTACGGCCCAGATAAACGCCCTGGATGATATTGCCCCACTGGTCCGATCCGCCCATTTGCAGCGCAGTGCCGAACCGATTGAACAATTCGACGAAATCGTAACCCTGGCACACCATGTAGTTCAGCTCGATGAACGACATTTCCTGATTGCGCTCGAGACGCGTCTTGACCGAATCCATCGACAGCATGTTGTTGACGGAGAACTTGCTACCCACTTCGCGCATGAACTTGATGTAGTTCAGCTGCGACAGCCATTCGTCGTTATTGACCATGATGGCATCGGTCGGCCCGCTACCATAGGTGATGAATTTATTGAACACGCCCTTGATGCTTTCAATATTCGCATCGATGTCGGCATCGGTCAGCATCTGGCGGGTCGCGTCCTTGCCCGACGGATCGCCGATCTTGCTGGTGCCGCCGCCCATCAGGCTGATCGGTTTGTGACCTGTTTTCTGAAACCAGGCGAGCATCATGATGCCCAGCAGATTGCCGATATGCAGGGATGTCGCCGTCGCGTCGAAACCGATATAGGCGCTTTGCACGCCTGTCTGCAGTTTCTGGTCGAGGCCCTCGAGATTGCTGCAGTCCTTGATGAAGCCGCGTTCGTTGAGGACATTCAGGAAGTCAGATTTAAATTTGCTCATGTTTACCAATACCTTGCGTATCATTGGGTTTTAGCAGAAAATTACCCCATGGCAAACACTATGACCGCGCTTGGCCTCATGTCTGGTACCTCGATGGACGGCATCGACGCCGCTTTGATCGAAACCGACGGTCAAAACGCCGGAAAACGCATCGCCAGCGACTTTCTGGCCTATCCCGATGACATCAAAACCGCGATCCGCGCCTGCCTGGGTCTGTCCGCCGACACCGATGGCCGCGTCGCCGCGGCTGAGACGCTGGTGACGGACTGGCATATAAAAATGGTCCGCAATTTTGCTGCCGCCCATGACCATAAAATTGATCTGGTCGGCTTCCACGGCCAGACCATTTTTCACGACCCCGCCAATGGCCGCACATGGCAGATCGGCGACGGCGGGCGTCTGGCACGCGAAACCGGTATCGACGTGATGTTTGATTTCCGCACCGCCGATGTGCAAAACGGCGGACAGGGCGCACCGCTGCTGCCTTTGTATCATCAGGCCCTGATCCGTCAGGCAAACCTGGCTGAGCCCGCCTGCATTCTCAATATCGGCGGGGTCGGCAACATCGCATGGACGCAAGGCGACGACATTTACGCCTGCGACACCGGACCGGGTAACGCCCTGATTGATGACTGGATGCTGCGCCAGACCGGCACCGCCATGGACAGAAACGGCGAAGCCGCATCACTCGGCAAGATCGACGAAGCCCGTATTGAACGCTGGATGCAAAATCCATTCTTCGCCGCCCCCGCCCCCAAATCACTGGACCGCAACGCATTCGCCGATTGCACGGTTGATGACATGTCCACCGAAGACGGCGCGGCCACACTGGCCGCCTTCACCGTCGCAAGCGTGATCCGCGCCCTCGCATTGATGCCAGCACCGGCCAGTAAAGTCATCGTCGCGGGCGGCGGGCGTAAAAACCCGGCCATCATGCACGGGCTTGGAAGCCACGTCGCCGTCGCCAATGCCGACCAGATGGGCTGGCCCGGCGATTATATGGAGGCGGAAGGCTTCGCATATCTGGCGGTGCGTGCCCTGCGCGGCCTGCATACAAGCCTGCCGACCACGACGGGGTGCGAGACCCCGACCATCGGCGGCCGTCTGGCAACCGCCAAATAAAACTGGCCTAAACCCCGTAAAGGGTCGAAAATCCCGCCCATGGTCAACCCGGCCCCCACCGACCCGCAGCGCATGTCGCAGTGGTACCTGTACAACACGACAGGTCCCGACCTGAACGTCACTGGCTTGTGGGCTGACTACACCGGTGCCGGTATCCACATCGCGATTGTCGATGACGGATTCGACACAACCCACCCCGATCTTGCCGGACGCTTCAACGCAGGCCTCAGCCACGACTTCGTCGACGGCGATTCCAACATCACCCCTGCCGCCGGCCAGTATCATGGCACCGCCGTAGCGGGCATTATTGGCGCGGCCTCCAACAATTCCGGTATCGTCGGTATTGCCTATGGCGCTGATCTCATTGGCCTGCGCATTTCATTCGGCGCGGACACCGGCATGTTCGCCGACGCCTTCCAGCGTTTTCGTGATGTCGACATCGCGAATAATTCATGGGGCTATGGCGAGGCATTCAGCGATATTTTTACCGCCTCGTATTTCGCCGCCTTTAAAAATGCGATCATGGATGCCACCCAATTCGGCCGCAATGGCCTTGGTACATCCATTGTATTTGCCGCCGGCAATTCTGCCGTCAGCGGTGACAACACCAATTATCACAACGCACAGAATTCTTCTTACACGATCACCGTCGCCGCGTTGGATATGGACGGCAACCACGGCGCTTTCAGCAATCCCGGCGCATCTATTCTTGTTTCCGCCCCGGGCGTTGCCGTTTTGACCACTGATGCCAATGGCGCGGCGGGCGTCGTCCCGGGTGATTACGCCAGCGGCACCGGCACCAGCTTTGCCACGCCCATGGTGTCCGGCGTTATCGCGCTGATGCTCGAAGCCAACCCGGGGCTTGGCTACCGCGATGTACAGGAAATACTGGCCTATGCCGCACGCAGGGTCGGCACCGGCGGTGACTGGCAAACCAATGACGCCGTAAACTGGAACGGCGGCGGCCTGCATTATTCGCACGCCTACGGCTTCGGCATGGTCGACGCGCATGCCGCCGTGCGCCTGGCCGAAACATGGATGGCAACACCCGCAACCTATGCAAACATCCTGAACGTATCGCGCACAAACACGGGCACCATCACCATTCCCGATAACGGCACGGCTACATCAACGATCACCATCGCAAACGATGTCATCATCGACCATGTTGAAATCACCATCGACATCACCCATGCCAACGCATCGCAACTGCGCATCATCCTGATCGCACCCAACGGCACGCAAAGCATTCTGGCAGACCACGCGCCGTACACGGATGAATTCCCCACCTTTACATTCTCGACAGTGGCCAGCTGGGGCGAACACGCGCTCGGCACATGGACATTACAGATCAGCGACACGATCACCGGAATCATCGGTACGCTAAACAGCTGGACGCTGACCGCCTTGGGTGATGCGCCCAGCATCAACGACACCTATATTTACACTGATGAAAATATCGGCCTGATCCGTCCCGTCGATACCAACGGCGGCATCGACACCATCAATGCTGCCGCGATGACGCGCGCGCAAACGCTCACACTCGGCAACAATCTCGAAAACCTGTTCACGGGTGACGGCAATGACTTCGTCGCCGGCAATGCGCTGGCCAACACCATCAGCACCGGTCGCGGCAACGATGTCATCCGCGCCAGCGGCGGCAACGATGTCATCGACGGCGGGGCAGGCACGGATATTTATCAATCAGACGAAGTCTTCAATCACCGCGTCGATATAAGCGACAACGACATCACCCTGACCGCATTGTCCGACGGCACCATCACGCGCCTTAGCAATATCGAGACATTCCAGTTTGCAGGCGTTTCATACGACATACCCGGCCTTGCCGCCGCATCGCGCAGCGGCGCGCTCACCGATGTCATCTATTTCGTGCATGGCACGGCAGGCATCGCCCAGCGCCAGTCGCAGACCAACGGCGATGACGCCTTCACCGCACAGCAACTCGGCGTGGGCGGACAGGGCGTGGTGCTGTTATCCGAACGCGATTCCGACCACCTGACACTGACCAACAACGCGGGCGCAAACCTGAACGCCATATCCATGCGCATGGATGATGGCCTGCATCTCACGGTGCGCGGATTTGAACAGGTCACGCTGGTCGCCGACGGCACCCACGCCACAAGCATCGATATTGCGGGCGGACAGCGCGGCTTGATCCAGACAGGCGCTGGACACGATACCATCGACTTCCTGGCCTTCCTGATCGACCGCAGCGCCCCCGCGCAGGAACGCACACTGACCGCCAATACCGGTGCCGGTAATGACCACGTCAGCATCACGGATCGCTCCGCCTATCTGGCCTATGACATCGATTTGGGGGCCGGAAACGACCTTTTGAGCGTTTACGGCACCCAAAGCGGTCATATTCTGGGGGGAAGCGGGGCTGATACCTTCAAATTTGGCCTTCATAACGGCAATTCGACCGGAATTTATGATTTTTCAGTGCTGGAAGGGGATAAAATTGATCTTTCAATGCTGATGGACGGGCAAAACACTACCCAAAATGCCATTTCTGCTTTCATTTCACTGGAAACAGCCAATAACAACACCGTGATCAGGGCCGGCAATACCCCGGTGGTAACCCTTTACGGCACAACCCTCACCAATACAGTTCAGCATTATATCGATAGCGGTGTATTTATAACCCGCGAAGATTAGGCTTTCTTTTCCCAGCCCTTATCGCCCTGCTGCCAATAAGACAGGCTATGCCCGGCGTCCTTGTAGACCTTCCAAAGCGCGCGCCCAGCATCGACCTGTAAGGCGTCGTTACCATCCAGCATGATACAGGACAGGTCATAGGTTTCGACTTTATCGGATGTTGTACCGGTCCCGAGGATCAATGCCTTGGCTCCATTGGGATTATCATCCCCATGGGTGAGCCACACAGGCTGGCGATCCGCATGACCGTCGTCCTTCGATCCATGGGGCAGAAAAACATCCGGCTTGAACGTCCATAAGGCATTGTTCAGACGTTCGACGGCTTCCTCATTCGCAGCCTTTATAACGACCTTGTGGCCGGCCTGCCACGCCTTGAGGGCGATCTGTGGCAGGGCGGCATCCTCGGACGTACGCTGCAAATGATAGAAGCGGATATCAGCCATTTTTTATGCCGTCTTGGCCCATTCCGATAGCAGGCGTACACCAAAGCCGGTGGCACCCTTCGGGCACAGCGCCTGGTCCGTATGTGTGACCATGGTCGGAGCCATATCGACATGCGCCCACTTCACGCCTTTCTGGATAAAACGGCTCAGGAAAGCGGCACCCGTACAGGACCCGCCATAACGCGTCGAAGCCGCGTTTTTCATGTCCGCCACTTGCGAATCCATGGCACGTACGAACACCGGGTCCAGCGGCAGACGCCAGGCCTTGTCACCGGTGGATTTCGACGCACGTTCCAGCTGCGCCCATAGGTCTTCGTCATTGGCGAAAATAGCCGCGTACTCTTCACCCAGCGCGACCAGCGCAGCACCCGTAAGGGTCGCGATATTCACGCAGGCGCGGGGCTTGTACGTCTCCTGGATATGCCACAGCACATCACACAGAACCAGTCGCCCTTCAGCGTCCGTATTGGTGATTTCAATCGTCTGGCCCGACAGGGATGTCAGGATATCGGACGGCTTGTAACCTTCATCCGAAATCATGTTCTCAGCCATCGCAAGCGCAGCCACAACATGGACCGGGGTTTTATTGGCGGCAAGCGATGCCATGGCACCAGCAACAGCGGCAGCACCGGCCATGTCACATTTCATCTCAATCATGCCGTCAGACGGCTTGATGGAATACCCGCCAGAGTCAAACGTGATACCCTTACCGACCAGCGCGATCGGTTTCCCGGTGGGTGCGCCTGCACCCTTATACTCCATAATCACCAATCTGGGTTTATGTTCGGCGGCAGCACCGACGGCGCTCATCGCCCCGAAACCCTTATCCCAAAGCGTCTTGTCATTCCAGATTGTAACCGTAACCCCAAGAGGTTTTAGTTTGTCCGACACGCGCTTGGCAAAGGAATCCGGGTACAGAACATTCGACGGCTCGTTCACCAGATCACGTGCCCAATGCACAGCCTCTGCGGTACGCGCCAGCGGTGCAAAAGCGCGCTGGGCATCGGTTCCCGCGCCAAAGGTCATGGCCGCAGGAACGGCGGATTTCTTGTCTTTTGTGCGGTACAGGCGGAATTCATAGGCGCGGATCAATGCACCGGACGCCAGCGACGCCACGCCGTTGGCGGTAAAACCCTTTACCTCGGACGTGTCGACGAAAACGTTCTTGGCGATACGGATTGCCGCCGTCAGCTTACCACCGGCCTGTTCCAGGGCCAGCTGGCTCATGTCATTGCCAATGCCCAGAAGCGCCAGGCGCTTGAATTTAAAGCCCGGCACGACCCCCACGGCCAGCGTACCGGCCTCGCCTGTGAAATCGGGGTTCGCGGCCAGAATCGCCTTGGCAAACTTGGCGTAGCGTCCTTTGATTTTATTGGTCGCGCCTTGCGCGAGCGCAATCACGTATAAATCTGTATTGGCCTTGGGGGCGGCATTCGAAAAGCTGATCTTCATAATTACGTCCTGTTGATATAAAAGGTCTGCCAAAGGATAGAACCTCTGTGAAAGCCGTCAATGTTTAAGGTTTACGACAGGTACATGCTGCGACAGCTGACAATCGCCACGGCGGTCGTCGCGGGCGGCCTGTCCATGGTCATCCTGCTGACCCAGTCTCTGCGCCTGATTGAACTGGTCCTCAAATCGAATGCCAGCGCGCATGCATTTTTGACGCTCATCGCGCTGTCCTTCCCGCGCTTCGTCGAGGCGGTACTGCCCGCATCCGTCCTGATCTCAACGCTGTTTGTATTTCACCGCCTGGCGATGGATTCTGAAATGATCGTCCTGCGCGCGTCCGGCGCGTCGCCCCTGCGCCTCGTACGGCCGGTGATCACCAGCGGTATCATCTTTGCGGTCACGCTTCTCGCCCTTTCACTCTTTATATCGCCGGTCGGCATTTCGCAGATGCAGACCATGCGCAAGGAAATCCGCGCGCAGTACGCACATCTTTTATTCCGCGAAGGCGTCTTCAACACCGTCGGCGAAGACCTGACCGCCTATGTCCGCCAGCAGGCACAGGACGGACGCCTTGTCGGCCTGATGGTGCATGACACGCGCGGCGTCGACAAAGGCGGCCCCGCCGTCACCGTCGTCGCGCAATCGGGCAATATCGTCAGCGAAAAAGACGGCCAGAAAATCATCGTCTATGACGGCGCGCGCCAGGAACTGGATCCCAAGACCGGAAAATTCTCACGCCTTGATTTCAAGCAATACACGCTGGAAATCCCCTCAAGCGGCCGCGAAGCCGATGAACGCTGGCGTGAAGCCGATGAACGCACATTGGGTGAACTGACAAATGCTGAATCACTTGTCGATGTCGACGCAACCCAGCGTCTGCAATTTCGCGCCGAACTGCACCGCCGCCTGTCCACGCCGCTGTTGATGATATCGTTTGCAATGCTGGCGGCGTCCTGCCTGTTGCTCGGCCCCTACTCGCGCTCCGGCAATGTCCCGCTGGTGACGGCTGCTGCCGTATCAGGTCTGATATTACAGGGTCTGTATCTGTTTGTATTTTCATTCGCCAAGAAAACGGCACTGGGCTGCGCGCTTCTTTACATCGTCGCGGCTACGCCGGTTCTGGCATCGTTGTTTTTCCTGAGCACCACCGGCGAACAGGTGCTGGCGCGGATCAGCCGCACGCTGAACCGATACCTGCACAAGGGGGCTTAAGACATGCGCTCACCATCCCTTCTGTCCCGTTATCTTGCCACGCTGTTCATGAAGATGTTTCTCATGATGATCTTTGGCCTGTGCGCGATCATCTATCTGTTCGACACGCTTGAACTGATGCGCCGCGCATCAAAGGTCGACGACGTGTCTCTCACGCTGATCCTGAAAATGTCTTTGTTCAAGCTGCCAGAAACCGGACAGATCCTTTTGCCCTTCGCGGTATTGTTCGCCGCGATGGCGACGTTCTGGTGGCTGGCACGCCGCCATGAACTGACCGCGATGCGCGCCGCCGGTTATTCGGCATGGCAATTCGTGGCACCGCTTGTGACGGCCGCCATTACAATCGGCTTTTTTCACATCATGGTGCTGCATCCCGTGTCGTCGCAGCTTCTGGAACGGTACAAATCGCTGGAAGGGGAATATCTGGGCCAGCACCGCAAACTGCTGACCCTGACGCGTCAGGGCCTGTGGCTGCGCGAAGGCGATCCGAACGGCGAGGTCATCCTCCACGCCTCCAGCGTGCAATTGTCCGACTGGTCCCTGCGCGGCGTCATGGTGCTGTTCTATGACGAGGTCGGCACACACACGCGCCGCCTTGATGCCGATACCGCCACGCTGGAAACCGGCCGCTGGGTCTTTCACAACGCCGTCGTGCACGAGCCGGGCACGCCGGAGGAAGTAAGCCCCACCTACACCATGTCGACCGACCTCAAGATCACCGACATCCAGGAAAGCTTCTCCGACCCCGATACGATCTCGTTCTGGAAGCTGCCGGGCTTTATCGACACGCTGCACGATACCGGCCTCGAAACCGCGCCGATGCAGGTCTATTATCAGTCCCTGCTGGCGCAGCCGCTTCTGCTGGCAGCGATGATCCTGCTGGCGGCCACCGTTTCGCTCCGCCCGCCGCGCTTCCAGCGGGCGTTGTTCATGGTTGTCACCGGCATGGGGGCGGGTTTTGCCGTCTTCTTCCTGTCGTCTTTCCTCAAGGCCCTGGGCGGCAGCCACCAGCTGCCCATCGTCCTGGCCGCCTGGTCAACCGCCATCATCGTCCTTCTGGGGTCGGTGACGTGGCTTTTGAATACCGAAGACGGCTGACCGCAAGCGGTCCGCGAGCTTATGCGAGCGAAGCCAAGGAGGGCACAGCCCGACGCCCGGCACCTGAGGGGCATACAATGTCGCATTTATGCAACAGTCTTAAAAAACAGGCTCGCTCACGGTTGACCCGTAGGCCGATTTTATTAAGAGTATTGTTTGAAATTAAAGGGTTGTTAAACCCTATCGGGTCTAATGTTTTTAGGGGCTGATGGCCCCTCTCAAGGGGTCTAAAATGTCTATATTCCGTAAAATCTCCAGCGCGATCATGATGACCGCGCTTTCGTTTACCCTCGCCGCCTGTGCGATCAATCCGAAAGACCCGGTCAACGCCGACACGACCTCGGTCAGCGATCCGCTGAAACCATTCAATAAAGTCATGCTCTCGATCAACGAGTTCCTGGACAAGGTTCTCTTCAACCCGATCGACACCGCCTACCGCACTGTCGTCCCGGAAGTGGCGCGCAACGGCGTTCATAACGTCCTCGAAAACGTGAAATCACCAGTTTACCTGGCCAACGAACTGCTGCAGGGCGACCTTGATGGCGCCGGCAAAGTCGTCACCCGCTTCACCATCAACACGCTTCTCGGCGTCGGCGGTATCATTGATCAGGCTGGCAATTCCGGCATTACCAACGCACCGGAAGATTTCGGTCAGACCATGGCCGTCTGGGGCGTTCCAAATGGTCCTTACATTGTCTGGCCCATCTTCGGCCCCTCGACGCTGCGCGACTCGGTCGGCATTGTCGGCGACATCGCCATGGACCCGCTGTACTGGTATGCCAGAAACAACGACAAGACGGGCCTGCAATATACACGCGCTGGTCTGACCCTGGTCGACACCAAGCACAAATACCGCGGCACCATGGACGATCTGCGCCGCAATTCGGGCGATCTCTATACCAGCCTGCAAAGCGTTTACCTGCAGCGCCGCAACGCCCTGATCAACGACTCGTCGTCTAAGAAAGCGTCCCTGCCGGAGATGGAATAATCCGCTGAAAACGTAAGGTTATCCTTGCGCTGACGCTTGATTGCCGTACCAATTCACCTATAAATAATGAAGAAATTTAAAAGGGGCCGCCTTAAAGCGGCCCCAATGACTTGCAAGGATATGTTTATGAACATGCGCTTTAAATTCCTGACCCTGGCCGTAACGGTTATTGCTGCTGCACCCGCCGCCAGCGCGTTCGAGATGCCGTCCGCCGCAAACAGCCTTGCCCCCGCAATGTCCATCGCCAACAACGACAACCTGATCACTGTCGCCGCCACGTCCGGCACGGCCGCACAGAACGCCATTGAAAAACTGGGCGCCACCGCTATGGCTGCCATTTCCGACAAGGACATGGGCGCGGCCAAGAAAAAGGCGCTGTTTCACCAGTTGCTGTCGCAGAATTTCGATATGAACACGATTGGCAAATTCGCCGCTGGCCGCTACTGGCGTCAGGCGACGCCCGCGCAACAGGCGCAGTTCCAGTCGCTGTACGAACAAATGGTTATCAGCGTCTACACCCGGCGCTTTGACAATTACGCGGGTCAGACCTTCAGGGTCACCGGCAACCGCGTGGATGAATCGGGTGATGTTGTCGTGTCCTCCGTCGTTCAGGGCGGCGGCGCACCGGTCAATGTCGACTGGCGCCTGCGCAACAAGGGCAACGGCCCCCGTATCATTGACGTCATGGTCGAGGGTGTTTCGATGGCTGTAACCCAGCGTAATGACTTTGCCGGTATCGTCGAACAGGGCGGCGGCACATTCGACGCCCTGATTGAGTATCTGAAAAAGGGCGGGACCTCAGACGTTCAGAAGTAACCTTCTGTTAACCTTTGAATGTTTAAAACCCCGCAAAACTTGAAATTTCGCGGGGTTTTGCTTATAAATAAGCCATACGGTTTTAGGGAAACATTAAGCGCTCTGCGGTATAAAGAGAAAGCCCGTAATCGGGCAAAAGCGCTTTCAAAACAAAGGTGTGATCATGGCTACTGCTGAGCAACGCGCGCAACTCATTGCCGCCCTCTCCGATTTTTACAAAAAAAACTGGGCCCAGATTGCACCCGGTGACACCGGCGCATCCGAAGCCGAGATCGCCGTAAGAAGCGAGCGTCTGGCAAATTCCTTCGTTGAAAAGGCCGAGGCCGGCGACAAATCCGTCTACAGCGGCGAACAGCCCCTTGAAACTTTCGCCCTGAATGCGGACGGCACCGGCATCAACCCTGATGCGCAGGAACAGCTTATCACGGACGCCGCCGTTCATCATGCGGACACCGACGCTGCCGCCCAGGCACCCATTACCAAGCCAGCATCACCAGATGCGCCCGATACCGGCATGACAATCTCAGGCACCGAGGCCGAACTGCGCAACGACCCTGCACCGCGGCCTTTACAAACCGCCGCTGATATTGCTGGCGCGGCTGCGCCCGATACGAATGGTGCTGCCGCCCCGGATCAGGCACCGGCGGAACAACAGGCCGAAGCCGGCGCTGCGGGCGGCGATAACACGGCTGCGACCGAACCCGCCCCAGAAGCCCCCACAGGCCCGTTTAGCTGGGATAATGTAAAGGCAGTGTACGCCCCCTATTCCGATGGTCAGGAATCCGCTGTCGGCAATGGTAATGCCGACAAGGACAACGTCCACAAGATCGAAGACATCAAATTCTTTAAGCTGGATAGCTACCACACCATGCGCCAGCTTGCCGTGTATTACGGTGGTTACGAACGCGACCTGAATTTCCGCCGGGGTATTGAAGATCTGGCCACCCAGCAGGGTAAAACTATTCAGGAGCTTCTGGATCCGAATAACGCGCAGGCCCAGCAACAACTGCATGAAGTTTACAAAAAGAAATCACTGCTTCTGGGCAACGCACTGGAATTCGAGGGCAGTGAATTTGGTATGCCTCTAACGGAAGCACGCCTTGCCAAAAAAGATTTCATCGACAAGCTCTGGCATGTTGATGCCGATTACGTGAACAAACTGACCGGCAATCAGCAACTGGCGCACGGTTCAAACGTTCTGTTCAAAGATAAACAGGGTTCGATCTACAAGGACAACGGTCAGGCCGTGTCCATGCGCATGGGCCCTGAACAAAGATTCGGCGCTGAACACGCCATCAACATCTCACGTATTTATATGAGCGCACGGCAGAAGCCGCCAACTGCTGAAGAAGCCGGCCTTAACGGTGAACTGCCGGAACTGGGCCAACAGCCCCAGCGCATCAAATTTTCCATCGGCAGCGGCCTCGGTCTCGTTCACGGGTCATTGTCCCGCAAGCTCGGCAATGCCGGTGAATTCGCACGCCGCCGTGACCTTATGATCCTCTCGGCCCTGCACCAGGGTCAGCGCGCAGGCATGGTCCCCGATCTTTTTGTGAAGGGACAATTCGGCCGCGAACAGGCCGTTGGCGAACTGAAAATCGAGAACATGAGCCAGGACGCCGTATCCGAGTTCAAGAAAATGGGCATCGATGTGAACAGCCTGATCAAGTATCACAACGAGAACGGTCGCGATTTAGGTGCACCTGTTGTGACGGGCGAAGAGGCAGTCCTCACCACACCGCAGGCGGCACCAGTCGCAGCCGCACCTGTTGTAGCTGCCACGCAAACGCCGGTAACGCAAACCCAGCCTCCGGCATCGTCCGGCGCAAGCGCGTCCGCGATCATCATGAGCGCCCCGCAGGCCTCACCGCAGGACACGCCGACTGTCACCAGAGCAACACCGGCACGCCCGTCGCGTCCGGCTGGGCCCTCGGCCCCGGCTGCATAAACGACCACACCAGATAATCATCAAACCGCAGGGCGCAAACCTTGCGGTTTTTTCATGCTTTCCACCCAGCGGGAATTATCGGGCAAAGAAAAAGCCGCGGCGGTTAGGCCACGGCTTCAAAAGAATAAGAGGGTATGGGGTTATTTGCCGCCAACATTGGCACCGCCGCCGCCGCCCACGGCACCACCGGCCTTGCCGCCCATGCGACCGGCAGCGTCCTGTAGGCTCTTGCCAAGATTAGTCGCCGTATCAGATGTCTTGGCAAGGACGCCATACCCCATAAGCGCAGCACCCTGCATACCTTGCAGATCGACCGGGCGGTCACCGGTAAAGGGCGTGGGCCCGCCAATCCAGCGCAGCATCTTATCAGGGATCTGGTCGACAAGTTTAAAGCTCGACGTTGCCAGCATATAAATCATGTAAACATACAGGATCACATAAGTGACAAGACCGAACGCCCCGATCTTCGTAAGATCAAGACCGGTCGCACCCTGCGCCTGCTCGTTGTATGAGAAGATCGCGTATTTAAAGATCGACGCCAGGTAATAGGCGCCCGCATTAAACACCAGCGAACCCACGATCATACCGATAACAATCAGCAAGGGGCGCAGCAAGATACCAAACATGGTGATCCAGTTGTTAAGTGCATTTTGCGGGAACAGCCCGTCGCCGTCGATCCGTAGATGCGATAGCGCGAATAGCGGCATTGAAACGAATGCTTCTGCGACCTCGATCACCCAGTTCACGACCGAGAAAAAGAAATACATGAATGGCAATAATGGCAGAAGGTAGAATAACACCACCCCCACACCCGCCCCGATCAGCATCAGGAACAAAATCACAGGTCCTGCCGCCGCCAATATTTTGGAGATAAACAACGCGCCCGCGCCGAGACCCACCAGCACTCCGGGAATGACACCCGGTCCTGTCATGGCCGTACCTGCAGCGCCCAGTGCGCCCCCGACAAGTGCGCCGCCGATAGCGCCCGTCTGGCTGATGAGCCAGAGAGTGAACATGCTGCTGACCCTGTCCATGATTTCCTTGCCGCCTGAAATCAGCATACCCATCGGGTTAAGCGTGGGCTGGTCGAATAATTTGAAGAACGACGATCCAAACAGATAACGGGCCATCCACAGCAACGGATCACTGAAAAGTCCGGCATCATCAACTCTGCCCATCACGGATTCTGCGGGGTTATTGGTGCTGGCCGAAACCTGCGCCTGACCTGCAGCCTCCTGTACAGTAGGGCCAACATTTTCAAGCACCGTACGCATCTGCCTGTTCACGTCATTACCAGTGGTGATCGTCGTCCACCAGTTGGAAATGCCGTTGACGGTGCCTTGTGGCTCCTGGCCTTTGATGGCTTTAGGCTCAGCATTGCCGACGGCATCCATGACCATCTGCGTGAATTTAGCAATTTCAAGATAATATACGCCCGCCGTACCCCAGCCGCGGCGTGTCGCATCCGTTTTCATTTGCTGGTCAATGACGTTACCGGCAGGTTGCCTGTTCGTGATATCGTCATTCACTCTGACCAATGCATCGTTCATATTCCGCTGCATCGTGTCCATGGCGTTCGCAATATTTGTAAGAACGCGCGCCTTAACCGCCGGATCTGAATTCGTCAAAAAATTGCCGGTCTGGTTGATCGTCATGGTCTGATTGACGTATTCCCAAGTCGTCGAACCCTGCATGACAGCCGTTGTACTGCCGGACAATGTCGTAATCATCGCGCCCATCGCCTGAACATACGAATTCTGCATGTTGGAGCTGATCGTATCGCCAAGATTCATAATGGTATTACCGTTAACGCCGCTGACAGAAGAGGCGATACGCATGGCAATCGCCCCGCATGTCGACTCGGCGGCTGCACTTGATAAAGGTCCCTGTGTTGTCCAGACATAGGTGATGCTTGTCGCACCCATGCTGCGGGCAAAATTGATGTCGGCCTGCTGGAAGGTAGCAATCTGCGAACGTCGCCCTGCATTGACCCGGATATTCACGGGATTAGATGTGCCCGCATATGCCTGGTTATAGGCACCGCGGCAGGCTTCGGCCGCAAAAATACTCGCCGCAAGCCCCTGCGCGGACGGCGCGGAAAGTTGACCCACGACCCTATCAGCGCGCATAAAATTATCGGTAAACTTGATCCAGCCCTGCGTGGCCAGGCCGCTGCCGAATTTGGCGATATATAGGGTCAGGTATTGCGCGGCGTTGATACCCCCGCCCAGCGGCACAAGAAGCCCCAGTGCCAGCACAAGGCGGATAGGCGCCCACAGACCGTTGAATCGTTTGCCGAAAGGCTGGCCCGTTTGCGCGGACTCGCCCACGACCGTAATCACGTAATAGACGACGATCAGAACAGCGAAAATCATCATCGCCGTGCTGTAAAAACCAAGAATGGCATAAAAGCCCGGCTGTTCAACGGATGCGGGGCTGCCGAAAATGGACTGGAATCCAAACACCTGTCCCAGAAACTGGGACACAAGGTCGGTCTGCGGATTGGGCGTCGCAAACATCGATCCACTTGATGCCTGCGCGCTGCCAAGGAAGGCATATGCAAAAATCATAACCGCCTGCACCGCTATCATCAACATCGCCATGACCACGGCACCAAACACAATGATCTGGTCCATATTCTCGCGCTTAAGCACAAGACCATTGGCTGCCGTCGCGATGACGTCTGTTACGCCAAAACGTCCGATATTGACCGGGTTGAGCATGGGGTGGTTAGCAGGAAGAAGACGCGCCGAGCGGAAAACCAATGCCAGCATGAACGAAAAATGGCCGAGTTTCTGGCCAATGGCGCGGATACGCGGGAAAATTTCCGGCATATGCGTATAGCGGAAAACACTACCGCCGTTGCTTTGTCTTGCGCGCGCGCGGGCGGCTTTTTTGCCGTTTTTGTTCCCGCCTGGCAGACCGAAAAGGCCCATATTACACCCCGTTTTTTATAGCCCCGTCAGACCCTTAAAAGCAAAGACAGACGAAGGGCATTATTCCCCGATATCATTGTCTAAAATTTTATCTAATTTTTCGTTAACAAACCACGTAAAACCGGCAGAAAAGCGGGATTAGCCGGTTTTGGTCACTGCGCCAGGCGCCCTTGCGTGCCCTGGACGACCCATTTGCCGTTCATCTGGGCGACGCCGGTGATCTCGCCGAGGCCGGGCACGGACTCGCCGACGCCGATTTCACGGATATCGTTGCCGCGGGCCAGTGTGGCCCGGCCCGGCGTTGCGCCGCGCAGTTCCCAGCCACCAGAGCCTGACGAAGCCGGCGAAGACACGGCCACAGGGGTGGAACGGGACGGGCTATAGGCTTCATCCCACTGTTCTTTTTTCGCCTTTTTAGGGGCTGCGGCCTTACGGGCCGTGGTGCGTTTGACCGGTGCAGGTGACACTTCGGAAGGCCCGTCAGAAGGTGCAGACACTTCGCGCACAGCCGGGGCCTTGCGGGTCACAACATCGTCCAGGCGGCTTTCCAGGCGCTCAAGCGTGGTCTGGATGCTGTTCAGCCTTGAATCATTGGCGGCCGGGGCCTGCGCGATGGCGGACAGTTTGTTGTCCATCTCGTTGAGGCGGTTCTCAAGGCTGCTGACTTTGGTTTCCAGCACCGATGTATCGGCAGAAGGCATGGCAACAGCAGCGGCCGGAGCCGGTGCAGGAAGCGTTTCCGGCTGAATATTGACAGCCGGCGCGGGCATGGCCGTATCAGGTGACGGCATGGACGACGTGGCAACCGGGCCTGGGGCAATGGGTGCGGGCATCGGCACCTGCGCCTGATCAGGTGCGGGCATGGCCGCCACAGGCGCGGGCGCACCGGACGGAATCTGGGTGGGAACACCCGCAAACGGGTCATTGGAAGACGGCACAGGCGCGGCAGGCGCAGGTACGGCACCGCCCTGCATGGCACTCAGGTTTGCAAATTGCTCGGGTGCGTCAAGCAGACCCGGCATTTTCGCGGCCGCATCCGGTTGATTTTCAGGCGCAAGCGCGGCCTGCGCAGCGGCCTGCGCATCAGAAGCCGGTGCAGGCGCACCCGGTGACGGAATGGCAGAATCAGGACCACCGGCAACAGGCGCATTTACAGCCGTGTCACCGCCGCCCATGAGCGTGGGTCCAAGTTTCATGAAAACAAGACCGCCGGCGACCGCGATGGCGATCGTGGCTATACCGATATTGAACCAGCTGGTTTTCTTTTTCGGCGCGGGGGTAGGCTCGCTTTCGCCAAACACATCGGCGTCGACATCGTCCGAAATATCCTGAAAATCAGCATCGTCGATGGGTTCATCCGCCAGTGCCGCGTCTTCGGCCAACGCCTCTTCCTCGAAAGCGTCAAAGCCTTCGAGTTCGTCGTCCTGCGGTGCATTGGTGTGATTGTTCATATCTTGTACGCGTAACAGTCCCGGTCTTCTGGTTCAATCAAAATTACTGGCTATCGACTTCCTTGGTCACTGGATCCAGGAACAGGATGCCGATCGGCGTACCGGCCCGGACCTTGATCATAACCTGGGTACGGTCCGCTTCGCGGTCCAGTTCCTCGGCCAGCTCCTGCGTACCGGATGCAAGACCGGCAGCCAGCTCCTGATTGGTTTTCAGGTCGCCCTGTGACGAAACCGTTGTGCCGTTATTCACGGTAACGGTCTGTTCGCGCTGGGCAATGGCATTACCCATGCCTTCGATGAACCGTGCCGCCGCAGGCAGGATCACCCGGCGCCAGTAACGGCGGTCGATATCCGTGGCCACTGCAGGCAGTGTCGATTTCGGATCAATGGCAACAGCGTTTGTCGGATACGAAATACCGTTATAGACAATCGTATTGAACTGCAGCGTCAGGAAATTATCAGTATTATCAAACGTGCCCAGCACGCGCGCGCCCGACAGCGGCCCGGATGACAGGCGCGCCAGCACCGGTCCCGGCGCATCGGTATTGGATTCGGTCAGAGTCTGCGCATACACAATCGTGCCGGCAGGGATCAGGATTTCCTGAACGATCGGTGCCTCAGGTGCGAAACCATAATTGCTGCCGGCAATGCCGGAACCAGTGACCCCGGCACCACCAACGCCAACACCGGCATTCTTGGTATAGAAATCTGCGCCAGTGACCTGCATGACCTGCGCACCGTTGATTTTGTGCTTATCAAGAATGTTCTGCATCTGCGCGCCCATGGCGGTGGAAAGCGCATTGACGGCCTCGGCACTGGGACCTTGCGGTGTACGCTGCTGCATCTGTTGCTGGACGGATTCCGGCTGAAGACGGGGCGACGAAGGGGTCAGGGTCGGGTCCGGCAAGGGCTGTTGATTGCCATTGCGGAAATCGGCCAGAGGGTCGTTAAGGGTGAGCGGTGGCTCGCCCTCCACCCCGTTAGCAAGACCGTTCTGCGTCGTATTGGTCGGAATTGGCATCGTGCTCTGGCCGGTTTGCACGGCCTGCTCAAGACGCTGCTGGTTTTCTTCATTGATGGCGTCGCGATAGGCTTCGGACGTTTCGCTGCCCGGTGCTTCGTTTTCCTGCACGGCCTGACCGACGCTCGATTGACGGCCTTCATCATCGCTGCCGCCGAACATCACAAGTCCAAATACGACCAGCAGCAATACGCCGATAACACCGGCAATTTTTATGATCGGGTTGTTGCGGACCATTTCGCCCAGCGAATTACCCTGGGTACCCGGTACCGGGGCCGCGTCGAATTCATTGAAATCATCCGGGTCCGCGCGTTCGCTTTCGTGCAATTGATCCTGGACGTCAGGACGCTCGTCAAAAGTGTCTTCGGATTTGGGGCCGTTGAAATCGTCGGTTCTCATTGTGTCGTAACCTTGTTTTGCGCAACCGCTGCGCGGATCATTTTACCGCGCTCCGACAGCAGCAGGACAGGGGAATTGTTGATCACGTAAACAGTCATACCGTCAGCCGATTTGACCGACGAGCTCCAGCCCGGCGACAACAGGGTCAGCGGCGTACGCAGATAAATCGCATCGCCCACGCGGTAGACGGATGTGCGCGCATCAGCGCCGGACACGCTCAGTTTTTCAGCGCCCGCCGGCGGCACGCCGTCAAGGATCTGGCCCAGTGACTTGTCGCCGCCCGCTTCAATCGTCAGACCCGGATCAATAATCGGAGGTGACGCTTTCGGACCGTATTCAGGAATGCGCGCATCAAAACGGTATTGCACGACATCCAGCTGCGTCTGCAGCGAAAATGTTACCGGTGTTTTCAGGCCCAGAAGCTGTACCGACATGTTGCCGATTTCCTCGGATGCCATCGGGCTGACACGGATGATGTGACCACCCTCGCCCGGCGAAATGACTTCGAAATTACCGCCCCAGCTGACATCCTGCACCGGCCACGGCTGGCCCGTCATATCCAGTATGTTGACTGACGTCACATGACCCGGCGACAATTTGATGATCGGCGGCGTAGCGCCGGGATCGAGAGACACCGTCTCAAGAACCACTTCAGGTTTCGGCGGTCCGCCAATGCGTTTTTCGGATGCTTCGCGTGTAACCTTGTATTTGTCCAGCAATGCGCGGATCTGGTCGGGCGAAAGCGGCATCATACCGTTCAGCGCGGAATCGAACGAAAGTTCGCGCGCCTTTTGCTGCATCTCGGCTTCTTTTGCTTCGATCTCGGCGTCGCTCATCGCCGCGTTCAGGTCATAAACTTCCTGGCTGACGGCACCATTGGCCGGCTGCTGGAAACCGCCCGCTGTCGGGTCCGGCGTTTCAATCTCTGGTGATACGGCCGGATTGGCATCCTGTTGTGCCTGGCGGAACGCGGCCAGCGGATCCTGGACTTCAACCGGCGGCTGGTCCGCCGATACCGGCAAAGGTGTGCCAACAGGCACAGGGCCGGCAACAGCCGGAGCCGGAGTAACAGGCGCAGCAGTAACAGGGGCTGCCGTAACCGGCGCAGCCGTCGTTGTGGTCGTGGTTGTGGTAGACGTCGCGACAGGAGCCGCAGTCACAGGAGCCGCGGTAATGGGTGCCGCAACAACCGCCTGTTGTGCGAAAGCAGACGATGCGCCAAGCGCAACGCATAAAAGAAGAACCGGCCCAAAGAAGACCCGCATCACACCCACACCACCGTTTTTGTGGCCGAAGCGCCCGTAAGCGTCCGGTCCGTTGTTATACGGATCAGCCAACGCGGTTTTAGATGAAAAGTCAAGAATACCGCGGCCCATTTAGCCCCCCGCCGAATAAGCAACCCATTGCTCGACGCCCACGCCATTGGGGCTTTCCAGCTTGGGGACACGCACGATCGTCAGACGCACGTTCATGCTGACGTCGCGCTGCTGCGCGCCGTACTGATAGGAAATCATCATCGGCATTTCGACCTGCCACGTATAAATGCCGTTCAATACCCCTTCCGACAATATGGTCGGCGCGGCGCGGGGTGCTGCGGACACAACCTGACGGTTGGTGTTCACGGCATCGATAATACCCGCATCCTGCAATGCCTTGACGAAAGAGCCCCAGCCTTCGCGCGTAAAGTGACGCGACGCTTCCTGCAGGCGGCGGCGGTAATCATGGAAACCAAAGGTCATGGTTTCCGTGGCCGCCTGCGCCGCCCATGACAGCAAGGCCGGGCGTGACAAATTGGGTTCCGACAGCGGCACCATCGGCACCACGCGACCATCTTCGGTTGTCGCGAAATAGCGGTTTTCCGGCTGGTAGGCGTTGACGATGACGACGATGGATACGATCAGACCCAGAATCGCAATGCCTTCTACCAGCGCCACGCGCAGCAGCGTGCGGTAGCCGTCGCGGTAATATTCGTTGCGCATGATGACGCGGCTTAAGGGGCCGGTCTCACCATTGCGCGCAGCCGTGTTTTGCGCCGTTTTCGGTCGCGGCTGCGCCGCACCTTGTTTTGGTGCAGCCGGATTATTCGAGGGCGGTGTCGTTAAAGCCATGCCAGAAAAGGGTCGGTGGGCAAATCAGTTTAGTGTCATGACTCTAAACAAAAAATGCCAAATGCAACAGGCTTTCAAACCCCCCATCCACAGGGGGTTTTAAGGGACGGTTTTGAAGGCTTTTCAAAGGAGCCGGCAGGCGACTGGCCGCAAGCGGCCCGCACGCTTATGCGCGCGAAGCCAAGGAGGGCAAAGCCCGACGCCCGGCATTTGAGGGGCAAAAAAGCTTAACCGTTAAAACCGCCTGAGCGGCTGTTTCTGGGCTGCGCAGGTTCATCTGCCGGGCTTTGGGAAACCGGCTGGGCGACAGGCTTGGCCGCAGGCGTGGCGGTGGCGTCGACAGGTTCAGCCACAGCTTGCTCACTGGTACGCTCGGTCCCGGCCTTTTCAATCATGCTGGCGGTCACGAACATATCCTTGTCGGTGGCACCCTGCAGGATCGGCACCGGGTAGCCGCGGCGGTCGCGCAAGGCGTCGCGCACGACTTTCCAGTCGATGTTTTCGGCCGCATTACCGGCGGCACGCTGGATACCCGCAAACAGGTCGGAAGGCACCTTGTAATCAAGCGGTGCGCCGCCGACGCGCTCGACCTGGTCGGCCAGCATTTCATCCGGGTGGGCTTCGATGTAAAGCATCTCGCCAATCCATGCGAATTTGATCGGCTGGTGCACGGTTGTCACCGGCGTGCCCACCGGCACATTGTTGAACAGATATTCAACGTCGTTGTGATACATGCGGATGCAACCCGACGATACGCGCCGGCCAATGCCCCACGGCTTGTTCGTGCCGTGCAATGCGTATTGCGGCCAGCCCAGATACAGGGCGTAGCTGCCAAGTGGGTTATCCGGACCCGGACCATAATGGGGTTTCAGCGTCGGGTCTTCACGCAGCATGCGCGGTGTCGGACGCCATTGCGGGTCGCGCCCTTTGCGCGTCACGCTGGTGGTGCCCAGCGGGGTTGAAAAACCCTCGCGGCCAATGCCGATGGGGAAGGTCTTAACCTGACCGTCCTTCTGATAATAATAGACGCGCATTTCCGACAGGTTGATGACAACACCCTTGCGCGGCGCGTCCGGCAAAAGATGCATCTTCGGTAAAATCATGAATGCGCCGGTGCCCGGACGCCACGGATCCATTTCCGGGTTGGCCGAACGCAGCTCGACATAGCCCAGGCTTTCGCGCTCGCCAACGGACAAAAGCGTATCATCGCCCTTGGTGCGATAGGTCACGATCTCCCCGACATAGTTTTTAATCGGTGCGGATGCGACAGCCGTCTGCTTGATTTCAGCCTTGGCTGGCTTTTTGATGTCAGCCACTGCCGGCGTTGTCTTCGCAACCGTTTTCGCGGCCTGTGCGGCCTCCGGCTTGGAAGCGCCCTTCTGGATCTTACCTTCCTCGACAATCGGGACGGCGATATGCCCCTTGGCGGGCTTGGCCGGTTTCGTTTCAGCTTTTTCAGCCTTCACGTCAGCAGCGACCTGCGCAGCAGGTGTGTCATTGGCTGGTGTCTTGACGTCCGTCGCCGCAAAGGCAGGCGCAAAACCAAAAACAAACAGGCTAGTCAGGACGGCAATTTTTTTCATTTCAACTCTACTGCTTCAAAGCTTTTTTCAGGTTGTTATCAATACGGTCCATGAACGCGTTGGTGCTTAAGTGCGTCTGGTTTTCACTGACCAGTATCGCCAGATCCTTGGTCATGTCGCCGGATTCGACGGTTTCAATGCACACGCGTTCCAGCGTCTGGCCGAAATGCGTGACATCCGGCGTGTTGTCGAACTGGCCGCGGTATTTAAGACCTTGAGTCCACGCAAAGATGGATGCGATCGGATTGGTCGACGTTTCTTTGCCCTGCTGGTGCTGGCGGTAGTGACGGGTCACGGTGCCGTGGGCGGCCTCGGCCTCCACGCAATCACCGTCCGGCGTCAGCAGGACGGATGTCATCAGGCCAAGCGACCCAAAGCCCTGCGCGACGGAATCGGACTGCACGTCCCCGTCGTAATTTTTGCATGCCCAGACGAAACCGCCGGGCCATTTCATGGCAGATGCAACCATGTCGTCGATAAGACGATGTTCATATGTCAATTTTGCGGCGTCGAAGCGTGTTTTGAATTCGGAATCGAACACGGCCTGGAAGATGTCCTTGAACCGCCCGTCATACGCTTTGAGGATCGTGTTCTTGGTCGACAGGTACACCGGGTAATTGCGCGCCAGCCCGTAATTAAGGCACGCGCGCGCAAATCCTTTGATACTTTCATCTTCGTTGAACATGCCCATGGCAACGCCCGCGCCCGGGAAATTATGTACGTCCCATGATTGGGGGGCCGAACCGTCAGCCGGTGTGTAGGTCATGGTCAGCAGACCCGGACCGGGGATTTTCATGTCGGTGGCCTTGTACTGGTCGCCAAACGCATGACGGCCAATGATGATCGGCTGGGTCCAGATCGGCACAGTGCGCGGCACGTTCTGACAGATAATGGGTTCGCGAAACACGGTCCCGTTCAGGATATTGCGGATCGTGCCGTTCGGCGACTTCCACATTTTCTTGAGGTTGAACTCCTTAACCCGCGCCTCGTCCGGGGTGATGGTCGCGCATTTGACGCCCACGCCGTATTGCTTGATCGCCTTGGCGGCATCCACCGTGATCTTGTCCTCGGTGGCGTCCCGGGACTCGATACCCAGGTCATAATATTTCAGGTCGACGTCCAGATATGGAAGAATCAGACGCTCGCGGATCATCTGCCAGATGATGCGGGTCATTTCATCGCCGTCGAGTTCAACAAGGGGTGTTTTTACAGTGATTTTTGCCATGACAGTTACCTTAGCTTGATTCACGCGACTCTCAAGCCAAAACCCCCGCTTTCTGAACGCTCAACCGCGTGAATCAGTCGCAACAAGCTTTTGTTTTTCAATATGGTCTGAAAACATTATGGCAACAACACGTGCTCAAGATTGACGGATGCGCCGCCACTCTCCATAAAGGGCGTGCAATCAATAGGATGAGCAAAAAAATGCCCCTGAACGAAGACGAAGCCAACGCCCGTAGCGCCCTCCTGCTCCGTGATGCCGAGGAAGATCTGGCACGCGAGAGAATGCATGCCTTCTGGCGTCAGTGGGGTTCGACCATTATCGGCATGTGCCTGATGCTGGTTGTCGGCACCGCTGCCGGTGTCGGTTTCCGCCAATGGCGTGAGGCACAAAATGCGCAGTCTACGAACCAGCTCGCCAACCTGATCGCCACGCCCGGCATTCCCGTCACCGACGAAACCGCAAAAGACCTGACCGACACGCACGCCGCGATTGCGTGGCTTGCCCGCGCCGGCACGATCCAGATTGCCGGCACGCCCACGGCCGAACAAACCAAGGAATTACAGACCGCCTACGAAGCCGCCGCGCAAAAAGGCGACGACACGCCCTGGGGCCTGCTCGCCCGCTGGAACGTCCTGCGCCTGCGTATGGATGATGCAAGCGCAGACCCCAAAGACCTGATCAAGGACCTAGACTCACTCGCTGACCAGATGGACAGCTCGGCACTGCGCGCTTTGCCGCTGACCGACGCCGCCGTCATTGCCGGCGAGCGCCTCAAAGACCCGGAAGCCGCGCTCGACTTTCTCGACCGCGCTGAAAAAGCTGCCGGCAACGCTACGCAGATGACGGTCTATATTGCTGATCTGCGCCATTTGTATGAAATCCGCGCGGCAGATGCCGACGCAACGACGGAGAAAAAATAATGATGCGCGCCAATCTCATTCTTTTGACATTCGTATCCGCATTCGCCCTTTCGGGTTGCGGCATTTTCAAGGAAAAGGACGCACCGCCCCTTGAAGGCAAACGCATCTCGCTTTTTGAGATGGAAAAATCCATCTCCGGCGACAAATCCACCGACACCGTTTCCGGCGCACACGGACCCGATACCGGCATGCAGATCCCTGCGCCCTGGGCCAACGAATTCTGGCCCCAGCCCGGCGGCTATGCCAACCACGCGATGCAGAACGTCGCGCTGAACGAAGGCGAACTGAAAAAAACATGGTCGTCGTCGATCGGCTCGGGCGCGACCAAGCGTCTGCCCCTGAGCACGCAACCCATCGTCGCCGATGGCCGCGTCTTCACACTGGACACCGATGCGCGCGTGCGTGCGTTTGATGCCAAAACCGGCCGTTCCGTCTGGACCGTCAAGGCCATGCCGAAAAGCGAAGATGATCCCGTTCTCGGCGGCGGCGTTGCCTTTTCCGGCGGCCGTCTGTTTGTGACATCCGGCTTCAATGAAGTGCTGGCACTCAATCCTGTCGACGGCTCCGAACTCTGGCGCGTCAAGGTTGAGGGCACGGTGCGCTCATCCCCGTCCGCCATGCCGGAGCGCGTTTATGTTGTCACCGTCGACAACCAGACCATCGCACTGGACGCCGCCACCGGCAAAAAACTCTGGAACCACCAGGGCCTGACCGAAACCACCGGCCTTCTGGGTGCTGCAAGCCCGGCCGCCAACCGAAATATGGTTCTGCCCGCCTATTCATCGGGCGAAGTCTACGCCCTGCAATCCGAAACCGGTTCGGTCCTGTGGTCCGACACGGTCGCACCGCTGATCCGCGGCGGCATGGGCAGCGCGTTTTCAGATATCCGCGGCCTTCCCGTCATCGACCAGGGTCTTGTCGTCGCCATCTCATATGGCGGCCGCATTGCCGCCATTGACGAACGCACCGGTCAACGCAGCTGGGACGCCAATATCGGCGGCAGCCAGACACCGTTATTCGTCGGCAACCGCATCTTCGTGCTCGGCTCGGATTCAGCCATCACCAGCCTTGATGCAGCCACCGGCCAAACCATGTGGTCCACACGCCTGCCGCAATACGAAGACATGAAAGACCTTGAAGGCTCCATCGTCTGGTACGGCCCGGTTCTTGCTGGCAATCGCCTGCTGGCATTTTCATCAACCGGCCTTGGCCGCGACATCGATCCCAAAACGGGCAACGTGACGCGCGAATGGAAAACCGGCCAGAACGTCATCGCACCGCCGGTCGTCGCGGATCAAACCCTGTATCTGCTGTCAAAAAATGGCACGCTGAGCGCCTGGAGATAATTTGCTTACCATTGCCCTTATTGGACGTCCCAACGTCGGGAAATCGTCACTCTTCAACCGCATTGCCGGCAAAGACCTTGCTATTGTCGATGACCGTCCGGGCGTAACCCGCGACTGGCGCGAAGCCATCGGTTATATTTTCGACGAACCCGTCAACATCATCGACACCGCCGGTCTTGAAGAAGCCGACGCAGGCACGCTGACCGACCGCATGCGCGAACGCACGATGATGGCGCTGAAGAAATCTGATCTCGCATTATTCATCATCGACGGCGTCGCTGGCGTCACCACGATGGACGAACATTTCGCCCGCATCATCCGCAAAAGCGGCAAGCCGGTTTTCCTGGTCGTGAACAAGGCTGACACCAAGGCCGCGCGTGAGCGTCTGGCTGAAGCGTATTCGCTTGGCTTCGGCGATCCGTTCTTCGTATCCGCCGCCCACGGTCTGGGTCTGGCCGATCTTTATCACGCCGTCCTTGAAAAACTCCCGTCCAAGGCCGAAGCGCCTGAAAACGATGACGGCTTCGTCGCGCGCGATGACTTCAACCTTGATGAACTCGAAGGCAATCTGGATTTCGAATTCACAGACGCCGAAGACCTGAGCAACAAACCGCTCAAGGTCGCGATTGTCGGCCGCCCTAATGCCGGCAAATCGACACTGGTAAACACCATCCTTGGCGAAGACCGCCTGCTCACCGGCCCCGAGGCCGGCATTACCCGCGATCCCATCGCCGTCGATTTCGACTGGAAGGGCACCAAATTTCAACTGGTCGACACCGCCGGTTTACGCCGCAAGGCCAAGATCACCGACAAGGTTGAAAAACTCTCGACGCAGGAAACCATGCGTATCGTGCGCCTCGCACAAATCGTTGTGCTGGTTGTCGACGGCGTCGCCGGTATCGACAAACAGGATATGAACATTGCCGAACACGTCGTGCGCGAAGGCCGCGTGCTTGTGCTGGCCGTCAACAAATGGGACGCGGTCGAAGAACGCAGCCTGATCCAGAAACAACTGCCCGAAATGCTGGCGCAGGTCCTGGGACAATTGCCCGGCATGCCGGTTGTTTACCTCTCCGGCCTCAACGGCAAGGGTCTGGACAGCCTGCACAAGGCCATGCTGGACGCATACGCGCTCTGGAACAAACGCGTCGGCACGGGCTCGCTCAATCGCTGGCTCGGCATGATGGAAAGCCGCCACCCGGCACCGATGGTCTCGGGCCGTCCCAACCGTCTGCGTTACATGACACAGATCAAGGTCCGCCCGCCGACATTCGTATTGTGGTGTGGCCGCCCTGACGATCTGGGCGAAGATTACCAGCGCTACCTGATCAACGGCCTGCGTGAGAAATTTGAAATCGCGGGCGTCCCCATCCGCTTCAACCTGCGCACGTCGAAAAATCCGTACGCTACTTGATCGTAACCGCGCCCGGTTTCAGGCGGGCATGCTCGAACAGCTGACGCTGGATTTCGTTTTGCGCCGCCTGCACGACGGCGTCGACATCGATAAGACCGTTATTGATCATGGTGCGAAGCGTATCGCTTAACGGGATTTCCAAAACCGGCGCAGCCTGAATTTTGAATTCTTTTTTCACCAGCGCCGTCATCTGCACGACCTCTTCCAGCGAAAAGCGCACACGCCTTGTCTGACCCGTCATAAAGCGGTTCAGACTGGATGCAGGCCACGTAATGTTCATTTCTTTTTCAAGAATTTCGCCAATCCGTCTCGGCAAAATGCTGTGCTCGCGCGTGGCCTGATTGAAAACGCTGCGCAATTCTTCCACCAGCGGCGGAACAGCAATGATCGGCGGGTTCTTGGTCATATGCCTGAATTAACGGATCAGGGCACACGCCGTCAAATTTACGACAGGTGCTCGGCAATCAGTCGCGCCGCCGTATCGGCGGCAGACGGCAGTGTTTTGGGGTCTTCACCCGGAAACGCCTGCGCGCGCATAGCGGTGGCGGTTTTGCCGGGGTTGAACACGTTCACCTTTAACGGTGTGTGTTTGACTTCATCGGCATAGGTCAGGGCCAGCGCCTCAAGCGCGGCCTTGGACGCCGAATACGCAGCCCAGAACGACGTATAATTATGCGCCTTGCCCGATGTCACAAACACGGCACGCCCCGAATCCGATGCACGCAGCAACGGATCACAGGTGCGGATCAGGCGCAGATTGGCGGTGACGTTCAATGCAAAAACACGGTCCCACAGGCTCGGGTCCACCTGCGCAGTTGGCTGTAAACCACCAAGCATCCCCGCGTTACCGACCAGAATATCCAGCCGCCCGAACTTGTCGAACAGCACGGGCCCCAATCCTTCAATCAGGTCGCCTTTAAGAAGATCATAGGGAAGCAGCGTGCACATACCGCCCGCCGCATGGATGGCATCGTCAAGTTGCTCAAGCCCCGCCTTGGTACGGGCAAGTGCTACGACATGGACACCGGCCTTGGCCAGCTGCAATGCACATTCAAAACCAATCCCGCGCGATGCGCCGGTTACCAGGGCAACGCGGCTCACGCAGCGGCCTCACCCAAGCTGGACACCTTGCGGGTGCGGTCTTCACGGCCTTCAAAATCGGTCAGCGGGATAGCGTAATCGCCCGACAGGCAGGCATCGCAGAATTGCGGCGTCTCGTTATTGCGGCCCGGCTGGCGAAGGGCACGGTACAGACCATCCATCGACACATACGCAAGGCTGTCGACGCCGATATATTTCTGGATCTCCGGGACAGACATTTTATTGGCCAGTAATTCATCACTGGTCGGCGTGTCGATACCGTAGAAACAGCTATACTTGGTCGGCGGGCAGGAAATGCGCATATGCACTTCGCGTGCACCGGCGGCGCGCAACATGCTGACAATCTTGCGGCTGGTGGTGCCACGGACGATGGAATCATCGACCAGCACAACCGACTTGCCGCGAATGACTTCGGCATTGGCGTTGTGTTTCAGTTTCACGCCCAGATGGCGGATCTGGTCGCCCGGTTCAATGAATGTACGGCCCACGTAGTGGTTGCGGATGATACCAAGATCAAACGGCAGACCGGCGGCCTCCGCATAACCGATCGCCGACGGCACGCCGGAATCCGGCACCGGCACGACAAGATCGGCATTCGCGCACGGGGCTTCCGCCGCCAGTTCGACGCCGATGCGTTTACGGGCTTCATAGACCGAACGGTTATCGACCTTGGAATCGGGACGCGCGAAGTAAACATATTCAAAGATACAGAAACGCGACTGCGTCTTCTCAAACGGTTTCAGCGATGTAAGGCCGGATGCGTTGATAACGACCAGTTCGCCCGGCTCAATGTCGCGGACGAATTCCGCGCCGATAATATCGAAGGCGCAGGTCTCCGACGACAGCACATAGGCATCGCCCAGTTTACCAAGCGAGAGCGGACGCACGCCAAACGGATCGCGCACGCCCATCATGTTGCCTTCGGCAATCACGACCAGCGAATACGCGCCTTCAACCTGGCGGATGGCATCAACGAAACGGTCTATGACGGTTTTTTCCCGCGAACGCGCCACCAGGTGAACGATCACTTCGGTATCGGACGTGGATTGAAAAATCGAACCATCTAAGACCAGTTTTTCGCGCATCTTGTACGCGTTGGTCAAATTGCCGTTATGGGCGACGGCAAAGCCGCCGAACGAAAGATCGCCGAAAATCGGCTGCACGTTGCGCAGCATCGACGCGCCGCACGTGGCGTAACGGTTATGCCCGATGGCGACCGTACCCGGCAGCAGGTCGATAACGCTTTGCGATCCGAAATTATCTGAAACCAGCCCCATGCCGCGATGGGCGCTGAACACGCCGTTGGCGTTGCCGATCGGGTCTTCAATATCTTCAGGCGCCGATGACTGCACCCGTGCCGGGACTTTGTCGTCCCATGCCACGATACCGCAGGCTTCCTGTCCGCGGTGCTGCAGGGCGTGAAGGCCAAGGGCCGTCAGTGCCGCCGCATCCGTCGTACCGTAGATGCCGAATATGCCGCATTCGTCGTGAAAATGGTCATCGTCATGGGCGTCGTTGCGCATATCAGTCATTGTATTTCTTTCGCGCCGGTTCGTCCTGCGATGCGCCTGCCGGGATCAGGGCGTCAAGCGCCTTGCGCTGCATTTGTGTGTAACCATTATTCAACGAATTCTTGGCTGCGCCTTCCTGGCCCGGCTCCAGCGGCTGTTTGCCGGTCACGGCGCTGACGGCGGCGTCAGCGCCTTTCTTGGCTTTGCTTTTCAGCACTTCCTTGTCAGGCATCAATGCCTGCATCAATGCCGACGTGTATGTCACGGCCGGATAGGTTTTGGATTCACCGAAATATGTTTCGCGCTGGCTTTCCGACAGGACGAAATTAAGGACCAGCCCCATGAGACCGATCAGGATCACGCCGCGGATAAGACCGAACACGACGCCGAGCGAACGGTCGACCGGGCCGAGGCCGACGGAATGCACGCCCTTGGAAATCATGTAGGTCAGGATATTGAGAAGGATCAGCGTGATCGCAAAGACAATCGCAAATGCGATGACCGGGACCAGCATGCTGTAAGGGACAATGCCGAACAGCATCTGCGGGACCTTGGCATCCGGATCGATGAGCCAGCCGGCGACCAGCGGCTTCAGTGATGGGCCAAACATGTAAGTGGCGGCGGCAGCGCCAAGAAGGGATCCGATGGTCAGGACCTCGCGCACGAACCCGCGCAGGAAGGCCACAGCCGCGGAAACCAGCAGAATGCCGATGACGACAAGATCAAGGATCATGGCCTTTTGATAAAGAAGCGGGCTTTAAAAAGCAAGCGATCCAATTACTTGTTTACAGTCCTAAAGATGAATGGGGGCGGACGCTTTGCCCGCCCCCATTCCGGTTATCTTTGGCGTCCGCCCGGGCGACCAATACTACTTATTAAAATGGAAATGTCCTGTTTCTGGGATCTGACGCTCGCGCAACCATCGCTGCATCCACGCAATCTCCCCCTTCTGGGCGACGATGATCCGGCGGGCCAGCGCCTTGGCCGGTTCGTCATCACCATATTTCAAAACAATGCGGGCCATTTCCACAGCACCCTGGTGATGCGGTATCATCCCCCGGATAAAATCGGCATCGGCATCACCCGTATAAGGCTTGTCCATAGCGTGATGCATGGATGCCATTGCCGCCGCACTGTCTTTTTCCCAAACAGTTTCAGGGGTGGAGGCGCTAGCCGCTGCATGGTCTTTTTTACCGCAGCCTTTGCAGGACCCGCAGCATCCTGACTTGCCCATGGCACCATGGCTGCCCTCGGCACACATAGGTTTTTCTTTGGGTACCAACGTGCTGAAGACACGATCCGCACCTTTATGATGGGCATGCGGGTCTTGGGCCATAGCGGGTGAAACAAACAATATCGCCGCAGCAAGAAGCACGGCTTTGCGTAGAGTTTTCATGTGAATCCTTTGATGAAATGTTGAGAAATCCGGGAAATATGCTCTAGCCGCGCGGGGGTGCGAGAGGGGGCGCAGGCTGTTGTGGCCTGAAACCACGCAGATACGCCAGTTGAAAATCCGCCCTTAATTCCGGTACGTGTACAGTTGGAACATCCCGCACATAAGCGGCACAGCACGCAACCGCACAGCATGCGCACACATCATCGCCGCGCGTGTCATTTGAACGCAGGTCTTCGCCGTCAGTCAGTGAAAGAGACAGTGATAGTTCAGACACCGGTGCAGAACGATCGATATCATGGGCATGCGCGGCACGCATGGCGCACAAGGCCAGCATCCATACCAAACCCAGAACCAGAAGTTTCTTCATCTTCACAAAACTAACAGGCAGAAAAATTTATCATAGACGCAATTTATTTGTTTATTTTCATACTCTTGCAGGAAAGTACCCCCAAATCCGTTGACTCTTCGTTCTTTTGGTGGTTAATTCTTAACCATTCATTAACCACTTGAATACCTATGCGGGCCGCTTAACTGGCTCTTGGATAAAAATGGCTGTCAGAAACGTACCACCGACGGAAAGCTATAACGCCCCGGGCACCTCTACGGGCCGGCGCGATCGCAGCTTTGCGACCTTGTACGAACAGGCGCGCCGCGCTGCCGCCAACGATTCCGGCGCCCGCAAGGATGAAGCCGCGCAGGCCGCTGTCGAAGCCGCGAACGACCAGAACCGCAAATACATCGCCACTTTGCATGACCGTATGGACAACCTTCGCGGTGAACTTATCGTCCGCGTCATCCAGGCCGGCCAGGGCGACCAGCCCCTTCAGGTGACCAGTGATGTCTCCCGCCTGTCCAACCGCCTGGACAGCCTGCGCCGCAAACTCGAAACCGAAGAAGTCCGCCTCTCCGGCAAACTCATCGACCTCGAAGCATAATTCACCCATCTAGGTGAAAATAAAGAAGCCGCTTCCCAGCGGCTTTTCTTCCATCTAAATCCTAAAAACACATTTTAATGTGCATTATATATAAAATATGTGAATTTATGACTCTATCGTGTGCACAAACGAAAGCTGACGGATTTTGAGGCGAAAATGGGTGCTTTCGAGAACCGGACCGCAGCGGACTTAATGTCCGTGAGGACCGGAAGCGCAGAAAGAGCGCATTTGCAGCCCAAAAGACAAAGCGAACCCAAATAGCTCAGAATCAAGAACCCCGGCTCCGCTGTCTCCATCCCGGCTTGCGCCGAAACTTCGTAGACAACGAGAGACCGGGGCTCTCTATGGAAGACGCTGCAATTCCTGCACGGCGTAATGTCCGAAGACAAGGCGGGTGCAAAAATCCGCAAATTCCTCATCAGTCCACCATGTTATTGCGCTTCGGGAGCTACCCTCATCCGCCTGGCTTTCTGGCATCCCCGCGAGGAGACACCTGTATTATCGTGGCGATGAACCACGCGTCGGGTCTGGTTCGAACAGCCCGGCATTGCAGGAAGATTTACGGGACCATCTATCTTCGCTCCAGCCACATGAGCGTGTTTTAATGAGCACGACCTCAGGTTCATAGGCTGGACGGGTGATCCTATCTTGTTCTTCCCTTGAGCTTCCAGCGTTTGGACTGGGTCGAACAAGTCGCCCGCGTCTTCCGGAACCCCGAGGCCGTACCACCGGCCCCGCAGAACCTGCTTCTTTCTTTCGAAATCACATGTCGTTCTGATGTCCTCAGGAAACCAAAATACCGGGGCTCCGTCGAATCCTTTTTTGAACCGAAATCGCAGGAAACCGCCAAAAAAGCGGGATGTTCATGCAAAGCGCAGCGCGTTGATCAATAGACCTGAATCGGTTTCACCCCGAAACTTGTCCACAGCCTGTCCCGGATTTTAGTGACTCAACTAAGCAATAAAAGTTCAGCCTTATGACCAGAAACCGAACCACGCACCGATGCCGTGGATGATGGCGATGGGGAAAAACAGCGCGCCGGCGATCAGAAAGCCCCACTCCCCATTCGCAAGACAGGTGAAAACATGGGTCAGCCACGCGGCAACGGACACGACAACCGCGCTGACAAGGGCGGCAATCACGCCAATGCTGGCATTTTTCAGACGTGCGATGGGAAGCGGCATGTTTGATCCTTTAAATTTGGTGGCATTGGAATAGGCTTATTACAAAGCACTGTAAAGCCTCAGGAGTTCCATATGGCCAAGGCCAAAAATCCATCCAGATCCAATGCTAAAGCGGCAAATGACGACCGCACCCTGATCAAAACCCACGCGTATATTGACGGCGCATGGAAACCCGCAAAGGGCAAAAAGACCTTCGCCGTCACCGATCCGGCAGACGGCAGCGTGATTGCCAGGGTCCCGGATTGCGGCATCGCCGACGCGGAAGATGCCATCAGGGCCGCCAAGGCCGCCTTCCCGGCATGGAAGGCCTTGCTGCCCAAACAGCGCGCCGACCTGTTGAAACGCTGGTACACACTAATCATGCAGAACCAGGACACACTGGCCCGCATCCTGTCCCGCGAAAATGGCAAGCCTCTGAAAGAGGCAATGGGTGAAGTCGCCTACGGCGCATCTTTCATTGAATGGTTCGCGGAAGAAGCCCGCCGCCTCTACGGCCGCACCGTCCCACCCTTCAAAGCCGACGCCCGGACCATTGTGACCAGGGAGGCCGTGGGCGTCTGCGCTGCCATCACCCCGTGGAATTTCCCGAATGCCATGATCACGCGCAAAGTTGGTCCGGCCCTCGCCGCCGGTTGCACCATGATCCTGAAGCCCCCGGCAGAGACCCCGCTATCGGCTCTGGCACTGGCAGCCCTCGCAGAAGAGGCCGGAATACCAAAAGGGGTGTTCAATGTGGTGACCACCACCGCCTCCAAGGAGATCGGCCGGATTCTGTCCACCCACCCGGACATAGCCAAGCTGTCCTTTACTGGTTCAACCGAAGTGGGACGCGCCTTGATGGCGCAATGTGCACCGTCGTTAAAACGAGTTTCTCTGGAACTCGGCGGCAACGCCCCTTTTATCGTGTTTGATGACGCCGACCTCAATGCCGCAGTAAACAGCGCTTTACAAAGCAAGTTTAGAAACTCGGGACAGACATGCGTCTGCGCCAACCGTATTTATGTCCAAAAGGGCATTTACGACAGGTTCACTGCATCACTGCTTAAGGCTGTGGCCAAGATGAAGACCGGTGGTGCCTTCGAGGATGGTGTATCCATTGGCCCCCTGATCAACCAAAAGGGTCTCAAAAAAGTGCAGGATCTGGTCGCAGATGCCAAGACCAAGGGGGCAAGGGTAGTTACGGGTGGTGCACCCGACAAACGGGGCGGCCTTTTCTATCAGCCAACCATCCTGACCAACGCCAAGCCATCTATGAAAATGGCCTCAACCGAGATTTTTGGGCCCGTCGCCGCCCTTTACCCTTTCAAAGACGAGGAAGACGCCATCCGCCAGGCCAATGACACTGAATACGGACTGGCCGCCTATGTCTGCACCCGCGATCTGGGCCGGGCATTCCGCATGTCCGAGCGTCTTCAATACGGCATCATCGGGATCAACGAAGGCATCATATCGTCAGAATCCGCACCTTTCGGCGGTATCAAACAATCCGGCTTTGGCCGCGAGGGGGGTCTTGAGGGCATCGAGGAGTATACTTCCGTCAAATACGCCCTGTTCGGCGGCCTTTGAAATTCCCCGGATCAAAAATAATCCTGCTCCGCCAAAAGGATAGGTTGGTGCTTTAGGACAAATCGGTTACAAAGATACGAAGCGGAATATAGGGCGGGTGTGTCGACCAAAGCAGGCGGAAAACAGCCGAAAAGGTCATCAAAACGCCCCAATGTTAACGCCATATAAAAGTGAAGCACCTAGTATATGGAACCAAGTCAGGGTTAATACGTTAACGGATGGGGTCAAATCGTTAATCCCACATTAACATAATAATTGACTTCGGTGTCGGGTTTGGCTAATTATAGCCATTCCGGCAAAAAGCATCGGGTTGCATTTCGCGGGTATTCGGATTAAAAAAACGGGGCTTTTCCCGATACATATAGAGGGTTGTTAAGATGAAAAACGGCGCCAGCGTCCAACAGTGCACCACCACATCGACTGAATACGTCATCCAGAAACCCTGCGCCGGTTCAAACGTCATGGTCTCGATCTCCAAGGACGAGCCGACCGCCTTCAACTTCGGCCTCGAAGACGTTAAGGCCATGAAGCTGCTCGCTGGCGGTGCCATGATGATCACCTTCGATGACGGCGCCACCCTGACCATCAACAATTTTGAACAGGCCAAGGCCTCGTTCCCGTTCACCGACGTCGCTATGTCCGATGGCACCGTCATGAACCTGCAAAAAGTCGCCACTGGCCTTGCCGGCACCCTCCCGCAAGACACCGTTGCCGACCTGACTATTCTGAAACCCCAGGGCGGCCTGAACGCCACCCAGTTCAACCTGCAGCCGGGCAAGACCTATACGCTGGGCTTTGCCATGAAAGACGTCTCTGGCGTCGAGCAACAGGGCTCTGACCTGCTCGTCACCTTTACCGACGGCACCAGCCTGACCCTGCACAACTATGCCGAAGTCGGTGCCAGCGCCCTGCCCCCGCAGATGACCCTGGCCGACGGTTCGGTCGTTCCCGTCTCGCAACTCATCAACGTTCTGAACGTTGCCGCCGCCCAACAGGTGAAAACCGTTGAACCGGCCGCCGGCGAAGAAATTCAGGCACCCAAACAAGCCGCCTTCAAAAAAGCCCCGGCCCAACAGATCGCATCCGCAGAGGAACTGGCCGAAATCGAACCGGCTGCTGGTGCTGCCGGTGGTCCCGCTGGCGGTGGTTACGGTTTTGAATCTTCCGTTGACCCGGCTGGCATTTCTGCCCTCGCCGCCATCGGCCCGATTGGACCGACGGCCCTCGCCTTTGGCCTGCCGACCTTTATTGACGGCCCGATTGCACAACCGCTGGCGGCTACCGCCGCGCCGTTCGCAACGCTGACCGCGACCGACAAATTCACCTTTGAAGACACGCCCGTAAACCTGCAGATCGCGGCCGCCGGCGACAGCCCGGCAACGGATCAGTTGACCGTTACGGTCTCCGGCATCCCGGCGGGCTGGACCGTCGACATCGCAGCTTCCGGCGGCGGTACATATAATGCAGGCACAGGCACCTACACCATCGCCCTGCCGACCGGCCAAAGCTACGCCGGTGGACCGGTTCTGGTTCCGCCCGCAAACGGCGACGCCGACATCAAGGCGCCGACCAACCCGGCCCTGACCGTTACACTCGACATCACCGACACATCGACCGGTACGACCACCACGCTGACATCGCCGCTCAACGTCACCGTTGACGCCGTCGCTGACCAGCCTGATCTCGCCGTTCAAAACGTGTCCGGTTCGGACAACGTGGCCCTGCCGCTGAGCATCGCCGCCGCTGTCACCGACACCGATGGTTCTGAAACCCTGACCACCGCCACGCTCTCGGGCATTCCGGCTGGCTTCACGCTGAGCGCCGGCACCCTTTCGGGCGGCGTGTGGACTGTAAACGCTGCTGATCTTTCGACCCTGACACTGACCGCACCGCGCGGCTTTGACGGTTCGTTCGTCGTGACGGTTCGCGTCAACAACGCTGAAACCAACCTGACGGACAGCGAGATCACGCTGGCCAACAACACCAACTTCAATACCGAAAGCTTCCTCGTCACCTTCAATGACACCGCACCGATCGTCGGTTCGTCGTCGGCCACGGTTGACGACACGCAGCTGACCGGCGGCCCGAACGTCGCCACCGGCAACGTCACCGTCAATTACCAGCTCGACACGCCCGGCACCTTCGCGCCGCAAAACGTATTCAGCGCATCAGGCTCGCTGCTCGGCGGCGCACTGACCTCAAACGGCAACCCGGTCACCGTTGCCCTTGCTGGCAACACCTACACCGGCACCGCAAACGGCGTCACCGTCTTCACGATGGTCGTCAACACCAACGGCACCTACACTTTCAGCCAGTTCGAACAACTCGACCATGCTGACGGCTCGACGCAGAACGAGACCATTGCCCTGACCTTCCAGGTTGGCGCAACGGACGCTGACGGCGACACCACCACCAACACCATCACCATCAACGTGCTGGACGACGCACCGCTTGCAGTGAATGACACCGCAACCACGGCTGGCACCATCACCGGCAACGTCACCACCAACGACACCCTGTCGCAGGATACGCCGAACACGGTCACGCAGATCGTTTACAACGGCGTCACTACGGCTGTTCCTGCCAACGGCACCAACGTCACCATCGTTGGCCAGTTCGGCACCCTGGTCATCAATTCGACCGGCGCTTACACTTATACGTCCAACAACGTTGGCACCGGCACCGACAACTTCCAGTACACGCTGCGCGATTTCGACGGTGATACGTCGACGGCTGTTCTGGGCGCCACGGTCAGCGGCCTTGACACCATTCCGGTCATTGGCAACTCGACCGTTCAGGTTGATGACACCAACCTCTCGGCTGGTCCGAACATCATTGCAGGCACCGTTCCTGCTGACTTCCTGGCCAACGCGCCGGGCACGATCAATGCCACCAACACCTTCACTGCCGGCGGCTCGCTCGCTGGCGGCACATTGTCGTCCAACGGCAACCCGGTCACCGTTGCCCTTGCCGGCAACACCTACACCGGTACCGCAAACGGCGTGACCATCTTCACGCTGGTCGTGAACACCAACGGCCAATACACCTTCACCCAGTTCGAACAACTGGATCACGCTGACGGCACCAACCCGAACGACGTCATCAACCTGAACTTCACCGTTCAGGGCACCGACGCCGACGGCGACACCGATACCGGCGTCATCACCGTCAACGTCCTCGACGACGCACCGGTTGCCATCAACGACAGCTTCGTCTCCGCAACCGGCACGGCATCGGGCAACATCCTGACCAACGACATCGCTGGCCAGGACACCCCGCTTAAAGTGTTCGACGTCACCTTCGGCGGTGACACACGCGTTCTGCCGACCGACGGTTCGAACGTCACCATTACGAACGCTTCGGGTACGCTTGTTATCAATAACAACGGCGCATTCACCTTCACCCCCCCGGTTCCGGGTCAGGGCGTGACGTTCACATATCACAACATTGATTTTGACAACGACCAGTCGGTTGTCGACGCAACGCACGGCCAGGTCGTCATCGACACCAACGGCGTTCCGACCATCACGGGTTCCGGCGTTACGGTTGATGAAACCACGCTGTTCGACTCCGGCACCCCGCAAGTCGCCAATGGCACTTATACGTTCGGCTTCGGCGGCGACGGCCAGGGCGCTGGCGGCATCGCCAACACCGGCTACACCGGTCCGGCGCTGACCTCGCACGGTAACGCCGTTACAGTTACGCTGGCCGGCAACACCTACACCGGCGTTGCCAACGGCATCACCATCTTCACGATGGTGATCAACACCAACGGGACCTACACCTTCACCCAGTTCCAGGAACTGGATCACCCGAACGCAAACGACCACAACGACGCGCTGAACCTGACTTTCGGTCTGCGTATCACCGACGCTGATGGTTCGGCCGCTACGGGCACGATCACCGCAACCGTCCTCGACGACGGTCCGGTTGCCATCAACGACAGCTTCGTATCCACAACCGGCACGGCTTCGGGCAACATCCTGACCAACGACCGCATCGGCGCTGATGAACCGGGCAAAGTGTACGACGTCAATTTCGGCGGCGACACGCGCGTTCTGCCGACCGACGGTTCGAACGTCACCATCACCAATGCCTCGGGCACGCTGGTTATCAACAACACCGGCGCGTTCACCTTCACACCTCCGGTTCCGGGTCAGGGCGTAACGTTCACCTACCGCAACATCGACACCGACGGCGACCGTTCGGTCATCGACGCAACACACGGTAACGTCGTCATCGACACCAACGGCGTTCCGACCATCACAGGTTCGACCGTTACGGTTGACGAAACCAACCTTGCCAATTCCGGCACCGCACAAGTCGCGAACGGTACGTTCACCTTCAACTACGGCGGCGACGGTCAGGGCACTGGCGGCATCACCACCACCGGTTACACCGGCCCGGCGCTGACCTCGCAAGGTCAGGCTGTTACGGTCACGCTGGCCGGCAATACCTACACCGGTACCGCAGGCGGCCAGACTGTCTTCACGATGGTTGTCAATGCCAACGGCACCTACACCTTTACGCAACTGCGCGAGATCGATCACCCGAACGCGACCGATCCGAACGATGCGCTGAACCTGACCTTCGGCGTCCGCGTCACTGACGCTGACGGCACGACGGCCAACGCCACACTGACCGCCATCGTTCTCGATGACGGCCCGGTTGCCAACAACGATACGTTCCTGTCCTCGACGGCGACCGCTTCGGGCAACATCACGACCAACGACCGTATCGGCGCTGACACGCCGGGCCACGTTTACGACGTCACCTTCGGCGGCGACACGCGCACCCTTCCGGCCGACGGTTCCAACGTCACCATCACCAACGCGTCCGGCACGCTGGTCATCAACATGACCGGTGCGTTCACCTACACCCCGCCGCTGCCGGGCAATGGTGCGACCTTCACGTACCGCCTGATCGACTTTGACGGTGATATCTCCACCGTCGACGCGACACACGGCACGGTTACGGTTGATACGGATGCAACGCCGGTCATCGGCGACAGCACCATCGTCACCGACGAAACCTCGCTGGTATCCGGTCCGCAGACGACCACGGGCGCAGTATCCGCCTCGTTCTTCGGCGACACGCCGGGCACGATTGCTGCGGTCAACACGTTCACGTCCGGCGGCTCGCTGCTCGGCGGCGCGCTGACCTCGCACGGTTCGCCCGTGACGGTCTCGCTGGCCGGCAACGTTTACACCGGCCGCGACGCCGCAGGCACCACCGTATTCACCCTGACGGTGAATGCGAACGGCACCTACAGCTTCACCCAGTACGAACAGCTGGATCATGCCAACGGATCTGACCCGAACGATATCATCAGCCTGAACTTCACCGTTCGCGGCACCGATGCCGACGGCGACACCGATACCGGCGTCATCACCGTCAACATCCGTGACGACGCACCGTCAGCGCTGAACGACACCGTCAACATTCCGACGGGTTCGCTCACCGCTACGGGTAACGTTCTTGCCAACGACACCGCTGGCCAGGACACACCGGTTCCGGTTCTGTCCGTCACCTATAACGGTGCGACCACCAACCTGCCGCAAAACGGCACGAACGTGACGATCACGGGTGCCAATGGCACCCTGGTCATCAATTCGACCGGCGCTTACACCTACACGTCGAACAACACCACGACGGGCACGGATGTGTTCAACTACACGATCCGTGACTATGACGGTGACACGTCGACCGCCAACCTGAGCGTAACGATTGCAGACATCGACACCGTTCCGGTTGTCGGCGACTCCCTCGTGCAGGTTGACGAAACCAACCTCATCACCGGTCCGAACGTTGTTTCCGGCACTGTTTCCAGCAACTTCTTCGGCGACGGTCCGGGCACGCTTGCCGCGGTCAACACGTTCTCCGCAACGGGTTCGGTTGCAACCGGCACGCTCAAGAGCAACGGCAACAACGTGACGGTGTCGCTCTCGGGCAATACCTACACCGGTACCGCCAATGGCGTTACGGTCTTCACGCTGCTGGTCAACGCCAACGGTTCGTACACATTCACCCAGTACGAACAACTGGATCACGCTGACGGCAACAACCCGAACGACGTCATCAACCTGAACTTCACCGTTCGTGGCACTGACGCTGACGGCGACACCGATACCGGCGTCATCACCGTTCAGGTCCTGGACGACGCCCCGATCGCGGTCAATGACAGCTTCATTTCGTCGACGGCCACGGCTTCCGGCAACATCCTGGCCAACGACATTCCGGGTCAGGACATTCCGGTTCGCCTGTATGACGTGACCTTCGGCGGCGAAACCCGCTCGGTCCCGTCCAACGGCACCAACATCACCATTACCAACGGCGCAGGTACGCTGGTCATCAATGCATCCGGCCAGTTCACCTACACCCCGCCGCTGCCGGGCAATGGTACGACATTCACGTACCGCCTGATCGACGCAGACGGTGATATCAGCCAGGCTGGCGCTGCCAACCAGACGGGTACCGTCACGGTTGATACCGACGGCACCCCGGTCATCACCAACACCACGGGCACTGTTTATGAAAGCGGTTCGCACACCACCACCGGTGTTGTGACGGGCAACTTCTTCGGCGACGGTCCGGGTACCTTCATCACCTGCGGCGGCTTCAACGCCACCGGCTCGCTGATGACCGGCGCCCTGCGCTCCGGCGGTCACGCGGTGACGGTCACCAACACCGGCTCGGGTTACATTGGTACGGCCAACGGCCAGACCGTGTTCACCATGGCGCTGGCGGCTGACGGTTCGTACACCTTCAACCTGTTGCGTCCGCTGGATCATGCCAACGCAAGCAACCCGAACGACGTTATCAACCTGAACTTCGAAGTCTGCGGACGCGATGCTGACGGCGACGTTGGTCACGGCATTCTCACCATCAACGTTGTTGACGGTGCGCCGGTTGCCGCGCCGGATGCGGTCACGTATTGCACGAACGACTACTTCCACAACGGCAACCTGGTCACGGGCTTCAACCCGGGCGGCGGTTCCGCTGGCATCGACACCACAAGCTTCGACACCCCGACAACGGTTTACCAGATCACGGGTGCCGGTGGCACGCAGGCGATCAGCAGCAACGGCGTCACGCAAATCGACGGCCAGTACGGCTCGCTCTACGTGTTCTCGAACGGTGCTTATGTTTACTATGCAAAAGTGCCGGGCGATCACACCGAGAACTTCACGTACTATCTGAAGGATTTCGACGGCGATACGGCTATGGCGACCCTGTCGATCACGGCACAAAGCTCGCACTCGGCCAACGCCTCGATCATCACGGTCAACGGTACGACCTATGGTAACGACGGCAACAACGCCATGATTTCCTACGCAGGCAGCGTCAATGACACCGTGTTCGGCGGTGGCGGCGATGACGTCATCATGTCGTGGACGGGCAATGACACGCTGCATGGCGGCGCAGGCAACGATGCCCTGTTCGGCGAATACGGCCAGGATGTTCTGTACGGCGGTGCCGGCGCAGACATCTTCGTGGCTGACCGCGCTGACTTCATCGGCGACTACGCTGGCAAGTTTGTCGACACCGTCATGGACTTCAGTGCATCGGAAGGCGACGTGATCGACCTGTCGGCGCTGATCAACAACGGCTCGGCCGCACAAACCGCTATCGACAGCTACGTTCGTACGGTCAACCAGGGTGCCAATACCATGATCCAGGTGAACAACCAGGACGGGTCTGGCTGGCAGAATGCGATGGTTATCGCAAACCAGAACAACCTGGACGTCCATACGCTGCTGAATAATGGGAACCTTGACGTCTAGACCCGCGTTATAAGTGGGTACTAATCCCCCTGCGATGGTAAGGACCAAGTCTAAGTCATTGGTAAAGAGCCGAAAATTCCAATCGGCTCTTGCCTTTTGGGGGTTTTTGAGTAATAACAGACCATAAAGTTAATAAACGAGGGAAGCCGTGAGCAAGCATTTGAAAACACTTTTACTGTGCAGCGCCCTGACCATGGGTCTTGCCTTCACCGCGATCTCAGCCAAGGCTGAAGAACTGACCCTCGAAAACGCCGTCGCACGCGGCGTCGTCAGCAACCCGGAATACGGTGTCGTTGCGAACAACCGCATGGCCACCGAAGAAGAACTGCTGCAAGGCAAGGGCCTGCGTCGCCCCTCCGTTGATCTGCGCGCTGCAGGCGGCGTCGACTGGAACGACAATTCAAACACCCGCGCACGCGGTGACAGCTCCGACACCCGCGGCATCTACGACTACAGCGCAACGCTGACGCAGATGCTGTTTGACGGTTACAACACCAGCGGCGAAATCAAACGCCAGGAAGACCGCGTTAAATCAGCTGCCTACCGTGTTGAAGAAACCGCACAACTGCTCGGCCTCTCCATTGTTGAGGCTTACCTCGAAGTCATGCGCCAGCGCGACCTGCTGCAGATCGCAAAAGACAACGTCAAAGAACACCTGTCGATGCTGGAAGAAATCCGCAACGGCGCACAGGCTGGCCGCTCGACCCAGGCTGACGTAGCCCAGGCCGACTCCCGCGTTGCCAACGCCCGCGCCGGCGAAGCTGGCGTCCGCGAAGCCCTGCGCAACGCTGAAAGCCAGTTTATCCGCGCTGCCGGCGAAAAACCCGACATTCTGGTCATGCCGAAAGTCCCGAGCGAACAACTGCAATCGTCCGTGGACGAAGCCGTTGAAGTCGCCATGACCTCGACCCCGACCCTTGGCATTTTCGAATCCGATGCTGACGTCGCCTGGACCGAATACAAGAAAACCGCTTCGGCCTTCTACCCGAAAGTCGACCTGCAACTGCAGGCACGCCAGACCAATGACCTGGCCGGCGTAGAAACCGTCGACAAAAACGCATCCGCGCAAGTGATCGCCAACTGGAACGTGTTCCGTGGCGGCATTGATACCCACGCGCGCCGCGAAGCCATCTATCGTCACGCACAAGCCAAAGAGCGCCGCGCACAGGAAGCCCGCACGATCGAGGAAGATCTGCGCCAGACCTGGGCTGCCATGGTTGCTTCCGGCGAACGCGCCAAGGAATTCAACGCGCAGGCTGATGCCAACGCACAAGTCGTTCAGGGCTACAAAGACCAGTTCGAACTGGACCGCCGTACCCTGCTGGACGTTCTCGACTCCCAGAATGAATTGTTCGTCTCGCGCTCCAACGCTGTGAACGCGCAGTACCTGGAAATTCTGGCCGTTTACCGCGTCCTGGCCCTGCAGGGCAAACTGCTCCCGGCACTCAATGTTCCCTCGCCGCGCGAATCCACCCTGGCTGTCGGCCTGAAATAACCCTGACAGGTCATAATTCAAAAACCCCCGCCCTTAACCGGCGGGGGTTTTGCTTTGAAATGCCTCATTTGCCGCGTATTTCGGGATTCCCGCCACCGGCCAAAAATGTTAAGATTTCCCATTCAGTTTCCCACGTAATTCCCGGAGCATATTTTGGCCAACGGCACGCCCGCGCAAGACGCCCCCAAACCCATCCCGAGCAGCGAGTCCGTTTCATGGCCGCTGGAGGCTGACCGTATCTCCATCAAAGACCCGCTGCTGGAATGTCTGCAGATTGTCTCCGGCCTGTATGGCCGCCGCATTTCCACGACCGCGCTGGCCGCCGGCCTGCCCATCTCCAAGGACGGGATCACGCCCGCGCTGTTCACGCGCGCCGCTGAACGCGCAGACCTGTCCGCCCGCATGGCCAACAAATCACTGGAAGCCATCGCGATCATGCCCAACCTGCCCTGCATCCTGGTGCTGGAAGGCGGGCAGTCCTGCATCGTCACCGACGTCCTGACACCCAAGGACCCGCGCCGCCTGAAAAAGGGCCGTGCGCACCCCGACACCATCTTCCGCATCATCCTGCCCGAGACACCGGACCAGACGCGGGACATCCCCTTAAAACTTCTGCACCGCGCCTATACCGGCAATGCGTTCTTCCTGCGCCCGGTGGCGCGTCTTGATGACCGCGCGGGTCCTTCCGAAATCGAAGAAGGCCGCGACTGGTTCTGGTCCGCGATCCGCGAAAACAAACCGATCTATGTCGAAGTGATGCTGGCGGCCGTCGTCATCAACGTCTTCGCCGCGATCAGCCCGCTTTTCGTCATGAACGTCTATGACCGCGTCGTCCCTAACGGTGCCTTCCCCACCCTGTGGGTGCTGGCCATCGGCATGACGTTTGCGTACCTGTTTGACCTTGCGCTGAAAAATCTGCGCTCGTTCTTCATCGATGTCGCCGGCCGCCGCGCCGACGTCAAAATCTCCGGCCGCGTGTTTGAACACGTGCTCGGCATGAAAATGACGGAACGCCCGGCATCTGCCGGCGTACTGACCGCCAATATGCGCGAATTCGATTCACTGCGCGATTTCTTCACATCCGCCACAATGACGGCGCTGATCGATCTGCCGTTTGCGCTGCTGTTCATCGTCATCATCGCCATTCTCGGTGGCTGGGTTGTGGTCCCGTGTATCCTGGCCATTCCCATCGTCATTCTGATTTCCGTTTTCAAGGCACGCCACATCAACGCGGTCATTCAGCAGTCGATGGCTGAGAACGCATTGAAAAACGCGATGCTGTTTGAATCCGTCACCGGTCTTGAAACCGTGAAGGTGCAGGCCGCCGAAGGCCACCTGCAACGCCAGTGGGAAGAACTGACGCAGCGCGCATCACGCACCAACGTGAAAATGCGCAAAGTCTCCAGCTCCACCCTGTACTGGGCGTCGTTCGTGCAATCCATGGCCGGCGTCGCCACCATCATTGTCGGCGTTTACATGATCGCAAACGGCCAGATGACACAGGGCGCACTGGTCGCCGCCTTCATGCTGTCCAACCGCGCACTGGCACCGCTCTCGGCCATTGCCGGCCTGATCACCCGCCTTCAGCAGACGAAGGAATCGCTGGCCCAGCTTGACAACCTCATGAGCAAGAAGGTCGAGCGCCCGAAAGGCCGTCACTTCATCTCCATGCCCACCGTCCGCGGCAAGCTGGAACTGCGTGACGTTGTCTTCGCATACCCCAACCAGACGATCGCCGCACTCAACAATGTGTCGTTGACCATCAACCCCGGCGAACACATAGGCATTATCGGACCCGTCGGTTCCGGCAAAACCACGCTGCAACGCCTGATTCAAAATCTGTACGAACCTAAATCCGGTGCCATTCTTCTGGACGGCACCGATGTCCGCCAGATCGATCCGGGCGATTTGCGCCGCGCCGTAGGTGTCATTCAACAGCGCCCGCAATTGTTCTACGGCTCCGTGCGCCAGAACATTACCATGGGTCACGAAACCGTGTCCGACCGCGCCGTCATCCGCGCGGCTGAACTCTCAGGCGTCATGGACTTCCTGCGTGATACGCAGCACGGTCTGGATACGCAGGTCGGTGAACGCGGCGAACAACTCTCCGGCGGCCAGCAACAGGCCGTCGCCGTCGCCCGCGCTCTTTTGTACGATCCGCCGGTCCTGATCATGGACGAACCGACCAGCTCGCTCGACCCGGCATCTGAATCGCGCCTGCTGCGCCGTCTGGAAGTGCTGGTCCGCAACCGCACGGTTATCCTGATCACGCACAAGGCCACCATGCTCAATCTGGTCGATAAACTTCTGCTCATTGATCGCGGCCGCATTCTGGCCGCTGGCGGCAAGGATGATATCCTGCGCCGTCTGCAAACGGGTGAATTCGGCGGCACTAATGCCGGCCAGGGACAGGATAAATAATCATGCTCGGTGCAAGCTCACGTAAAAAACCGCAGACTCCCCCGCCCGCCAAGGCACCCGATCTTTCGGACGCCAAGCAGTATGAGGCGTTGCACAAATCAACCTTTGCCGGCGACAGCAAGGTTGACCGCGCAACGGCCTATGCCGAAAAATTCCTGATCACCGACGACGAATTGCCCCTGCACCGTCACCTGCAGTTGTTGACCATAGTCGGATGCATCTTTGTATTTCTGATCTGGGCATCCTTCGCCAAGATCGACCAGGTCGCACGCGGTGAAGGCAAGGTCATCCCGTCCAGCCAGATCCAGGAAATCCAGCACCAGGAAGGCGGCACGGTCGAAGCCATCATGGTCAAGGAAGGATCACGCGTTGAAATCGGCCAGGTCCTCCTGCGCCTGAGCAATGTCGGCGCACAATCCGACCTTGGCGCATCCGAACAGAAATACGGCGGCCTTCAGGCCAAGATCGTCCGTCTTCAGGCCGAAGCATCCGATCTGGAACCTGATTTCCCCGAAGCGTTGAAAAAAGCAGTGCCTGAATCCGTGTCGCAGGAAATGAGCACGTTCCGTTCCAACAAACTGCGCCTTGATTCTGAACTCAGCGTCCTGCGCAGCCAGTTAAACCAGCGCCAGCAGGAAGTGAACGAGATCACGACCAAGATCAGCGACATCAACCGCGTCATCGCACTGGCGCAGGATGAAATGAACATGATCCGCCCGCTGGTTGAACGCGGCTCCGCCCCCAAACGCGATATGCTGCAGATGGACCAGAACATGGCCCAGCACAGCACCGAACTGAACGGCCTGCGTGCCGCCCTGCCCCGCGCACGCTCAGCTGTCGAAGAAGCCAACGCGCGCCTGCGCGATGCAACCACCCAGTTCCGCGCAACGGCACAGAGTGAACTGGCACAAACCCAGCTGGACATGCAGACCATCGGTCAGACCCTTGGCGGTCTGGAAGACAGAAAGGCGCGCACTGAAATCCGCTCACCGGTTGACGGCATCGTCAAGGATTTGCGCACCAACACGGTTGGTGGCGTCGTGAAACCCGGCGACACCGTGGCCGAAATCGTACCCACGAACGACAATCTGCTGGTTGAGGCACGCATTCGCCCGTCTGACATTGCGTTCATCTATCCGGGCCAGAAGGCCATGATCAAGCTGACCGCGTATGACTTTTCAGTGTATGGCGGCCTGCCCGGTGAAGTGGCTGATATCTCGGCGGACTCCATCACCGATGAAAAGGGCAACAGCTTCTACCGCGTGAAGGTCCGTACCAACATGACCACGATCAGACATCAGGGCCAGGACCTGCCGATTATCCCCGGCATGGTCGCCACCGCCGACATCCTGACCGGCGAACGCACGATCATGGAATACATGCTCAAGCCCCTGATGAAGACGGTCGACAGCGCCATGCGCGAGCGATAACAAAAATCACGAAACAAAAAAAGCCGGTCTTGATGACCGGCTTTTTTTATATCTGAGGGGCAATATTACGCGGCCATACGTAGTGCCGGTGCGGCAACGCGGAAGCGGCCATTGGCGTATACTTCGAATTCGACATTGCGGCCACTCGGCGTAACCCAGTCATTGGCGGCAGCCGGGCTGCCGTCTTTGACCACACCGAATTGGGCACACTCAAGAATCGCATAGCGATTGAATTTATCAGATGTCTGCTCATCACGGTTCGCCGGAACCGGCGGCACGGCACGCAGCGACGGGCCCGTGTCATTGGCGGCAACCAGAAGATCGCTGTTACGCGATGCGCGCTGGAATATATTGGTCAGGCTGACGCGCTGAACGGCGGCGTCATTGGCCGCAACCAGAACCGGCGCGGGTGCAGCAACTTCAACCACGGCAACCGGCGTCTGTATGGTTTGTTCGACAGTCGCGGCAGCGACAACGACCGGCGCGGTTTCAGTAACCACCGGTTGACGATCCTGCACCGATGCCACCTGCGTGGCAGGGCGAATACGCACGGTTTGAACACGACGCACCGGAACAACCAGATCAGGAGCAACTTCGGCAGTGATCTGCGGGATCGGCTCAAGCGCGGCCACGGTAATGGTATTGTTTTCAATAGCGCCGCCAATTTGCACGGGCTCGATAGTCTCAACAGCGGCCAGCTCAACCGGACGGACCGGGGGCAGCGGAACAGTTTCCGGCAGATCAACGCGGGCAACTTCGACCGGACGAACGCGCGGCTGCGCTGCAGCCAGTTGTGTTTCGCGCTGACGTTCTTCAAGGCGGGCAAGATAAATACGGTGGTTGCTTTCAATCGCGCGGGCAACCGGCAGGTCGCGCATGCGCGTCGGCATGTTATAGGCATAGTTCTGTGCAAAGAAATCAATGATCGGGCCGTCGCGGTCGCGGCGCGGGTTGAGGGCGCCGATGATCGGGTCGCTCATCTGCGGATGATTTTCAGGGCAGGGTTTCAGGTTGGAAACCCACTGGCCCGGCGCAACCTGGATCTTGCAAAGAGGCTGGCCGATTTCACGTTCAACATCCGCCACAACGCTGGCCGGCAGGTCGACATTCAGGCGATACCATCTGCGGCCCGGCACGAAATCAAAACGGTCAAACGCGCGGCGGACTTCATCATTCTCGTCCATGCCGTTGTCATGCGGCTGGGCATAGGCCGGTTGCGGCGCGACCACAGCCGCCATACCAGCGAAAGCCGCCATGGTGATGGCGATTCCGGCAGCTGCGTTGCGAAGGCGTTTGAACAGTTTTTTCATGATCTCAATCTTTATCAAATTTCTTTGGGCCTTAACAAATTATGGCTGGCCGGGTGTCGGTGCCTGTACGCGCGGAATATTGGTTTCAGCCGGTTGTTGCGGCGGGCAGTTTGTATCCTGACCTGAAATGGCGCGCCAGTCATCACGGCGGCGAATACGGTCGCCGACACTGCCTTCAGCAACGCACCCCAGCTCGCGGGCGGCGCGGGCAACAATCGGGTTCGGATTGGTAGTACCGATTTCAAGCACGTTGGCGCGGGCGGCACCTTCGTTCAATTCCGTTTTGGTATGACCAATCAAAAGAACATGGGTCCCGGTCGTCTGCATGCCGTAGCGGTCAATGCTGTTGGTTGCGCAGCCGCTGACAGCCATACCAAAGGCCAGAAGCGCGGCCGGTGCAGCTTTCTTTTGCAGATTTCTGAAGTTCATTTTTAACACCCTTTGAAACGTTTCGCCGTTCTCTGGTTGGTATTATACATAATTATTCTTCAGATTCAACACATTTTAATCTATCGTTAATCAGCTAAGCTATTGATTTATCTTAATTGTGCTGTCGGACCTGTCGTGGCCGTGCGCGTAATGCGCGAAACCAACTCGTTATTATAGTAAATAATGACCGGCGCACCGACACGGACCATTTCGTAAACTATCTCGACATCGGCGTTCAGCATGCGGATACAACCATTGGACGCCTTACGGCTGCCATCGGCCAGATTGAACAAATTCGGCTGGTTGGTACCGTGGATCAGGTAACCCTGGCTTTCACCCTGCGGCGTCGACAGATAGATACCCCGAACGCCCAGCGGGTTGCGGGGACCCGGTACGGCAAACGGATTGGGGCTTGTATCGCCCGCCGGTGCCTGCCATGTCGGGTCCACATCCATGCCGTTAACGACATGGTTGGAACCCGAAATTTCACGGCCTGAACGACCGACAACAATCGGAAACTGCATGGCAGAACCATTGGCGCGGGTCACATACAGATACTGGCGTGCATGATCGATGATGATGCTGCCCGGGGCATAATTCCCGGCTATGCGCACTTCTTCCACGGCGGGCGCATTGCCGCGGCTCCACAATTCAGGATAGCGCGCGCGATCATAAATTGGGTTGGCAGGCTTCGCAGGCTGTGTTGTGAAATTCTGTTCGCGGATCAGCGGTTCTTGTTGCGGCTGCTGCGGAATAATAACCGGTGCCCATTCAGGACCGCGCACGGTGGAGTTGCTGTTCAGCATGGTGGTGCCTTCGCTGTTCAGCATGGCGGTACCGGGTCCGTTCAGCATTTGCGCCTGTGCCGTACCTGCACCGAAGACGATGCTGGCAGCGGCCGCAATCTGTGCAAGCCGTTTACGGGTAAGAGTGCGGAACGTCGTCGACAACATGCGCAAGGTGTCCTGTTTAAAAATCAAAGATGAAGATGAAGTGGTACAAAAAAAGCCAAATTCCTTTGGCTTTTTTTATCATTTATCAAACCCGAAGGTTTGATTAACCGCGCGGACGCAGTTGCGGTTGTTGTACCGGAACCACCGGGACCGGAACAGCAGTAACCGGGGCCGGGGGAACAACCGGCTGCGTGGTGGCCTGACCGAAGCAGACGCGAACAGCTTGGTTCAGCGCATCTTCCGGTTTCATGCCGGCAGCAACGGTAACCGAGAACATGCCAACCGGGCAGGTCGGATTAGCGGCGCCTTGAGACATCGTGTACCAGCGACCGCAGGCTTCCTGGAAGCTCGACGAAGCAAGACCGCCGGAGAAACCGTAAACACCAACGGAACCCGACAGGGAGCGCATGCACCAGCCATGTGAAACAGCAAGGTTCGGAGCGATAGCCATACGGGTGTTGATGTTGACATCGCCGCCGCGTGCGTTGGAAGTGGCTGCGCCACCTTGACCAACACCACCTTGGCCACCTTGGCCGCCCTGACCACCTTGGCCGCCTTGACCACCTTGGCCGATACCAACACCGATACCCGTACCGTGACCGCCATTATTGACAGTGCCGCCCGGCGGCGGCGTCGGGGTCGTCGGATCAACAGTGCAGCAACCCGGGGCCGGATCGGTCGGGCCAGTCGGGTCGACGCGTTGTGCGTTTGCCGGGGCAGCCGCCAGGAACAGACCACCTGCAACAGTTGCTGCAGCCAGTGCGCCTTTCAGTTTCAAATTAGCCATTTGTATTCTCCTCTAAGCCGTTTTTGTTTTTGAATGTGTTAATCAGCCGTTAATCTACGCGCCTGGCATTGATTATGTCAAGTTATAAACTTTACACTTTCTTAATGAGTGCATTCCTTATGTATTCTATGGCCAGAAGAAAATGCAAGAAATTTGATCGCCCTGTGCCTGCCCGAAACCCTTGAGATACGCTGCTTTTCGGGCTACAAGGGTCAACTGTTCAAACGCCATAATAGTTCCAAAAAAAGTAAGCCCATGACCAACGCCGCCACCGCCATGACCGCCGACCAGATCACCCTGACCCTGCCCGACGGTGCGACCCGCACCTATGCACCGGGTACCACGGGCATGCAAGTTGCTGAATCAATTGCAAAATCGCTGGCCAAGGCTTCGGTCGCCATCAAAATCGACGGCGAAATCTGCGATCTGTCATTGCCTATTAACAAGGATGCCCGCATCGCCATCATCCGCCGCGATGACGACGACGCGCTTGAACTGATCCGCCACGACGCCGCCCACGTATTGGCCGAAGCCGTGCAAACCCTGTTCCCGGGAACACAGGTCACCATCGGCCCAACCATTGAAAACGGTTTTTATTACGACTTCGCCCGCGATGAGCCCTTCAGCCCCGAAGACTTCGCCGCCATCGAAAAGAAAATGAAAGAGATCGTGGCCGCCGGTAAACCCTTTACCCGCGAAGTCTGGGACCGCCAGAAAGCCATCGAAACATTCAAAGCCAAGGGTGAAACCTTCAAGGTCGAACTGATCCAGGACCTGCCCGGCACCGAAGACATCAAGATTTACAAACAGGGCGACTGGTTCGATCTGTGCCGCGGCCCGCACATGAAGACGACTGCCGATGTCGGCACGTCCTTCAAGCTGATGAAGGTGGCCGGCGCGTACTGGCGCGGTGATTCCAGCCGCCAGATGCTGACCCGTATCTACGCCACCGCCTGGCGCAACGATAAAGAACTGCAAGACTACCTGACGCAGATTGAAGAGGCCGAAAAACGCGACCACCGCAAAATCGGCAAAGAAATGGATTTGTTCCATCTTCAGGATGAGGCGCAGGGCTCCATCTTCTGGCACCCGAAGGGGTATTCCATCTGGCTAGCGCTTGAAGCATACATGCGCCGCCGCCAGACCGATGGCGGATATGTCGAAGTCAAAACCCCGCAACTGATGGACTCCCGCTTCTGGGAAGCATCCGGCCACTGGGGCAAATACCGTGACAACATGTTCGTGGTGCCGGACGTGGTGCCGAACACGGAAGACGGCGGCAAGGTTTTCAAAGAAGAACCCAAACATTTCATGGCGCTCAAGCCCATGAACTGCCCCGCACACGTCCAGATTTTCAAACAGGGCATACGCTCGTACCGCGATCTGCCGCTGCGTCTTGCTGAATTCGGCTGCTGCCACCGTAACGAAGCGCACGGCGCCCTTCACGGCCTGATGCGCGTACGCCAGTTCACACAGGACGACGCGCATATTTTCTGCCGCGAAGACCAGATCCTGAGCGAATGCATCAAGTTCTGCAAACTCACCGAGGCCGTATACAAAGACCTCGGCTTTGAAGGCACGATCGTCAAACTTGAAACCCGCCCCGAAAAACGCGTCGGTTCCGACGATTTGTGGGACAAGGCCGAAGCCGGACTGATGGACGCCCTCAAAGAACTCGGCATGAAATACGAAATCGCACCGGGCGACGGCGCTTTCTACGGCCCCAAACTCGCCTTCATCGTACGGGATGCCATCGGGCGCGAATGGGGCTGCGCCACGCTGCAGCTCGACTTCAACCTGCCTGAACGTCTTGATGCCAACTACATCGGTGAAGACGGCGGCAAACACCGCCCCGTCATGCTCCACCGCGCCATCCTGGGCTCGATTGAACGCTTCATCGGCATTCTCATCGAAAACTATGCCGGCAAACTGCCCACGTGGCTGGCACCGGTTCAATGCGTGGTCGCCACCATCACATCCGAGGCCGATACATACGCCAAAGAGGTGTTCGAAGCCCTGCAGGCCAGGGGTCTGCGCGTCGAATTGGACGTCCGCAACGAGAAGATCAACTACAAGGTCCGCGAACACTCGCTGGCCAAAGTCCCGTATATGTTTGTGGTCGGCGCACGTGAAGCGGCCGAGAAAACAGTGGCTATCCGCACCCTGGGAAGCCAGGACCAGCAGTTCAAACCCCTCGACCAGGCCCTTGCCGACCTTGCAAACGCGGCAAATCCGCCCTATTAATCACCTTTAAGTACGCTTTTGTACCAACAATATCAGGAGAATGCCCCATCGCCCGCCCACCAATGCCCCCGCGCCGTCCCCAATTGAACGAAGACGGCCCTCGTGTGAATGACCAGATCCGCTCCCGTGAAGTGCGCGTCATCAACGAAGTAGGCGATATGCTTGGGGTCATGACCCCGCAGGAAGGAATCCGTCTGGCACAGGCCGCCGGTCTTGACCTGATCGAAGTGTCTCCGAATGCTGAACCGCCCGTCTGCAAAATTCTGGATCTCGGCAAATATAAATACGAGCAGCAGAAAAAAGCCAACGAAGCGCGCAAGAAACAAAAAGTCATCGATATCAAAGAACTCAAGCTGCGCCCCACAATCGGCGGCCACGACTTTGACATCAAGATCAAACAGGCCCGCAAATTCATCGCCGAAGGCGACAAGGTTAAGTTCACCCTGCGCTTCCGTGGCCGCGAACAATCGCACTACGACCTCTCGATGCAGGTCATGCACCGCGCCAAGGCGGAACTGGCCGACATCACCAAGGTCGAACAGGACATCACATCCGAAGGCCGTCAGGCCATCATGGTCCTGATGCCTCTTCCCAAACAGGCGTAAAACAGAAAAACAAAACCCGCGGCAAACGCGGGTTTTTTTATACGGCCAACAGCGGCACAAACGCCGCCTTCACTTCATCCGTACTGATCGCATCCATCGTATCACCCTGAACGATGACGACATTGGCACCCAGCGGCCCGTGGCGTTTGGGATTTGAAAAACCCGGATATAGCGCCAGCGTCTTGCATCCCGTAGGCCCGATCATCTGGATGGGGCCGGTATCATTACCCAGTGCCGCACGCGCAAGACGCGCCAGCGCGGGAATATCCGTGATTGCGGTCTGATTGGTCAAATTCACCGCCTGCAGACACGCCGCCGCAATCACATTGTTCACATCGGCGTCATCGGACGTACCCAGCAATACCGGTGTCATGCTTTGCGCGGCCAGCCACTGGCACACATCGATATACCGTTCCACCGGCCAGCGTTTATTCGCATGCTGCGGCGAACACCCGGCCGCGATCAGCACATAAGGCCGCGGCAGTTTGAGTGTGAAGTTATCGCTTTGCAGCCATGACAGGTCATCGTGCGTGATTTTAACAATGCCTGCCATCGCCGCCTGCGCGCGCAGTGCATCAAAAACATGCATGGATTTGCGCCCCGCATCGTCCGCAATGCGATGCGACGCGGAGAACGCAATGCCGTTCCACTGCGGCCGTGTCTGGAACAGGCCAAGATAAAGACCGGTGCGTTCCGAATTTTGCAGATCGTAAACGCGGGTGAATTTGCCCTCGTTCAAAAACGTCTTGAGTGCCATCCATTTGAAAATCTGGAACCACCGGGGCCGCAGATCGACAACAACGTTGTCAAAATAACCGGACGCTTCCGCAAGCTTCACAAACGGGCGCGTGGTCAGCAATGTGATCTTGTCAGATTTATGAAACACCCTGATCGCGCGCATCACGCCCAGCGCCTGAACAAAGTCGCCAAACGCACCGTGCTTGATGACCAGGATGTTGCCCATCACCGCCCGTATTTCTCGGCCAGTATCTCGGCATAGACTGAAAGCGTTTCATCGCACATTTTTTCGCGCGTGAAATTATTGGCGACGTGGTTCATCGACTTGGTCGCCAGCACCGCGCGTTGCTGCGGCGTCAGGGCCAGTGCCTGACGCATGGCTTCGGCCATCGCACCCGCATCGTTCGGCGGGATCAGCCAGCCGGTTTCACCGCGCACGATTGTTTCCTGTGCGCCCCCGTGATCGGTCGCGATGATGGGACGGCCCATCGCCTGAGATTCCACCGGCACGCGCCCAAATCCTTCAGGGTCGGTTGATGCCGATACGACGACGGTTGAAATCATGTACGCCGCCGGCATGTCGTTACAGTGATCGATAATGCGCACCTGGCCCGTCAGGCCCAGCTTGCCGATCTGCGCCTCAAGCTCGGCGCGGTATTCAGTACGACCCTGATCGGACCCCAGAAGCACGCAGAACACATCTGGGCGTTGCAGACGCGCCATCGCCTCAAGCAACACATGATGCCCCTTCCAGCGCGTGATGCGCCCGGGCAGCAAAATGATCTGCGCGCCATCATCAATGCGCCAGTCGCGCAGCAGCGTCGCCATGCGTTGCATGCCCACCATGGTCGGATGGAAACGGTCCAGCGCGATACCGCGATGGATCAGGCGCAGGCGCTTGGGATCGACGTTGAAATTATCGGTGACGTATTTACCGACATGTTCGGAAATGACGATGACGCGCTCGCCCTTCGTCATGATGGAATTATAGGCGTTCTTGAATGCGCCGCCCTGATTATACGGGGCATGCACCGTGGTCATGAAACGTGCGGTCGTACCCTTGCACGCGTAATACGCGCTCCACGCCGGTGCGCGGCTGCGCACATGCACGATGTCCACATTCCATGCCGTGATCAGGCGCTTGATGCGCTTGATGTTGCAATACATGTCCCACGGGTTTTTGGAATGCACCGGCATCGGGATGAATTCCGCCTTGGACCGGATGATCTCGCCCACACGTGGGCCGCCCGCAGACACGACAAGGGCGCGTGCGCCCGCCTGTACAAGGGCGGAGGCGACATCGATGCAGCCCTGTTCGGCGCCACCGGGGCCCAGTTCAGGGATGATTTGCATGACGACAGGCGTCTTTTGTGTTTTGAGATCGAGCATATCTCCTGATATCAAAAAACCATGACATCCGAAACACTTATACGCCCTGACGGCACTGCGCTTGTGTATGAACGCTTCATTCCCGAAAAACCGGTCCATAATATCGGCGTTATGTTCATGCACGGCTTCCAGTCCGACCGTAACGCCAACAAGGCACAGTTTCTCGATGCCGCATGCCGCCGGCTGAACATTCCCTTTATCCGTTACGACGCCTATGCCCACGGGCAAAGCGGCGGGGAATGGCCGGATTTCACCATCGGCCACGCCGTACACGACGCATTGCTGGTCATTGATGAGCTGACCGCAGGGCCGCAGATCATTGTCGGGTCATCCATGGGCGGCTGGGTCGCCCTGCGCCTGCTGGAGGAACGCCCCGAACGTATAGCGGGCATGGTCGGCATTGCCACCGCCCCCGACTTCACCGCGCATCTAAGCGCCAATGGCGACTATACCCGCGCCCTCATCGACGAAGGCCCGCGCCAGTTTGTCATGGACGAAGACTGGAACTTCGACGGACCCGTCCACCTGCTTCAGGGTAAACTGGACACATCCGTACCCTGGGAAACCGCCGCGCGCGTGGCTGCGAAGTTCAAAGACCCGGCAAAAGTCGTCGTCACCCTGATTGAAGACGGGGATCACCGCCTCAACCGCCCGGAAGACCTTGATTTACAAGAGAAAGCCATACTGGATGTAATAAAACGCACATCATAATGTGTATTATATTGTTCATATTGTGTGACCACAAAATAATAATGTTGATTTAACACAACGAACATCGCCCAATGGACGTATGATCACCACGTCCCAGATAAAAGCTGCCCGCGCCCTGCTCGACTGGACGCAAGCCGACCTCGCCAGGGCGTCGGGCATGCATCTCAACGTGATCAACAATATTGAACGTGGCACCACCAACCCGCGCCAGGGCACACTCGAAAAACTGCAAAAGGCACTGGAGGCACAGGGCATCGTCCTCATCGCAAGCCGCGGCGTTGAACTCAAACGCGATACACTTGCCTTTATCCGTCACGAGGGGCCGCAGTTCATAAGCGCTCTGATCTCCGACATGCTGGCCGTGCTGGCTACGGGTGATGAAGTGCTCTCCACCCTGTCCGATATCCGCAATTTTTCCGCGCATGACACCGACGCCAGCAAGGACTGGTATGCGCAGAAAGAATCGCGCGGCTTTAACGAACGTCTGATCACCCGCGATATGCCCGGATTTTACCCGCGCCATTCCGAAAACTACCGCGTCGTCGCGGCTGAAAAGCTCGGCCCCGTCGACACTATTTTATACGCCGACCGCGTTGCCCATATTTTCTGGACCGCCAACGAAGTCGCGATTTTGAAGAATGCCGATCTGGCCGCAACCCAGCGTATTGCGTTTGATATGCTCTGGAATAACGGCCACGAACCGGTTAGACCCATCCGAGCAGCAGAGGACTAAAACCATGAACGCCAAAAAAACGACACCGACCAAGACCACGAAAACCGAAGACCAGAAACCGGTCAAGAAATTCAACTATCTGCCTTTCATCATTCTGGCGGTGGTCATCGCCGCGCTGAGCGTCAGCCGCGTGTCCATTGATACGCCGGAAGCCGCGGGCAAACTCTTCTGCGCCGCAGACGGCAAACCCTTCCTGGCCAAGCGCCTGTTCACGCCTGAGCTGAAAGCCGCATGGGACGAGGCCGAGGCCAAGAACAAGGCATGGGCCAAGGCCAACCCCGGTCAAAAACCGCCCTTCGGCGATGGCATCCCGCTGGCCGGCTTCCCGGATAGCGCCCCGGTCTGCGAAATCGCCAAACCGACCGACAAACATGTCGAAATCCACTACAAATTCCCGGAAGACGCCAAAAACAACTGGACCGACCGTCTTGTCCTCAAGCAGGTCGGGGGTAATTACATGGTCGACGACATCCAGTTTGCCCCCCGCGGAACCCTGCGCGGCAAGCTGAAAGCCGCTTTTTAATCCCAAGGTTGCGCCCGCCTGGAAGTTTGGCTAAGTTCTGGCCACTTCCTGCCAGGGAAGGGGTCGTAATAGACCTTGAATACGGAGGGGTGGCCGAGCGGTTGAAGGCGCACGCCTGGAAAGTGTGTAAACGGGAAACTGTTTCGTGAGTTCGAATCTCATCCCCTCCGCCATTTAATAAAAAAGAGCCCTCCGCGGGCTCTTTTTATATGGCTTGATCCCCGAAACGCCTAAAATTCGTCATCCGCGCATCGCCTGGCACGTTTGACATGCTTGAAAAACAAATTTGGACGTGGAAGAGATACACAGTGCAAAAGAACAACGCGTCCCTCATTTTTCTGCGAGAGCTGGCTTTTATGCTGGCCCTTATGGCGTTTACGTTCCGCGCGCTGATCCCCATCGGCTTTATGCCGGGCACTCAAAACGACCATGCCAGTCTTTTAACGATTTGCAGCGGCACAGCCGGCATAGCCGAGGCCGTGCTTGATAGTGATGGTAAGCCTGCCAAGGACCATACGTCCGCTGCTGAGCAGCCGTGCGGTTTTGCTGTTAATCTGGCGATGCTGGACGGCCATAACGCCCCAGCTTTAGCCCTGCCTGTTGTTTTCGCCGTGCTGCTTTCTGTCCTGTCAGACAGCATTGCATCCGCCCGCCTTTATTCCAGCCATTCCAGCCGCGCCCCTCCCGCTCTCTAAAAACGACATTTTTTGGTTTTCGTTTTTAGGAGCTTTTAATGAGAGTGAAAGATATTTTCGCCCGTGCCGCCGGTGGCGTCGCAGGGGCCGCAGTCGCAGTGGCTTTGCCGCATGTGGGCTGTCTAGGAATGGTCATGTTCGGCCTCATGGGGACCGGCGTTGCCAGCGTTGAGACCGCCCCGGCTCTCACAAACTATGTCGGCGGCGCACTGCTTGCCGGTGGCGTCGCAATAGGCGCGCTGGGCCTGCGCCCATCCAAAGAGGCCTGCTGCATACTCTGGGGCGAGACCCCTGTCGTACGCCTTAAAAAGGCAGCCAAGGTGGCTGTTATGGGCTTTGCACTGGCGGCGGGGGCTAACACCCTTATGGGACGCGGTCTGAGCAACCCGGCAGTCACGGCCGAGGCCATTTCATTTGCACAAGCCTATGGCTCGTCCGCATTCGACATCCTGAGCAACATCTGCACAGGCCGCGCCCCGGGGTTGAACCCATGAGCGCCGCTTACGCCCAGTACCTCTTAACCGCAAAGCAAGGCGTAAGACGGCTTAACTTTATCGGCCTGCCGGTATTCGTGATCTGGATATTGGGATTCAAGCTTGACACACATGTTATCATATAACATATGAAGTGTTAAAATATAACATATGCAACTTAAGGCATCTCCATGAGCGCCGTTCACGCCCAGTCCAATTTAACCGTCGCGCAGGACGTAAGACGGCTTATCGGTCAGGTCGAAAAGGGTCATGCCTTTGACTTTGAAATGACCGGGCACGCCTATGACGTCATGGGCGCAGCATCTGAAGCCGTGAGTGCGCGGGTGCATTCCACAACACTGGCGCAGGACATTGAACGCAGGGTCGAACAATTCGCACAAAGCAAAGGCAGCGTACAAATGTACCTGCGTCTTGTGATCACAGACATTGCCCCTGACCTGCCTGAATACGACCCATCGGAAGTCGTCATATTTGACGGTGTGACCGGCGGCACCAACTTCTCTACCGCGAACATGCGCTTTACGAATGCAGGCACTGTCGTGACATCCGTAAACGTCACGGACTTGAAAGCATATTTTGAGGCAGGCCGTAAGCGCATTCTGGTCGCTTACATGGGCACGGACCGGAATGCAGACGCAAAGGCCAATGACAAACTTTTAAGCCTTCTGCCCGACATGCTGGCGTCAATGGGTATGGACGCCAGCACGATAAAGCAGGTGATCGAAGCCGTTAAAGCAGGCAACGTCCCCGCACCCATCTCAAAATTACTGCACCAGATTGTCCAGCTTGCCGAGCTGAAGACGGCACTGCACGCACAGCCCGGCAGTAAAGAGATTTTGGCCAGGATCGCCGTGATTGAAAAGGAAACAGTCACGCTTATGGCACATGTGCAAAGCATGCCGACGCTTCCAGCCGTTTTTGCCAAGGCATTTGAAAATATTAAGCCCGCCAATATCGCAATGGCCGTGGCTTTACCCACTTCGCGGATTGCTGCCGTCAGCAACGACAACAAATCCTCGTTACGCGCTGTCCGCGACCTGATCCAGGAATTGCGGCAGACCGCAAAAGACAAAACATTGCCGCCTGAACAGAGACGCGAGATAGCTGCTATCCTGCGGGACTTACGCGCAGGTATTCGCAGCAATAACCCCGCGCCCCTGCGGCTAGGGGATGGCCTGCTGAAGCTCAGCGCTCTGACGGCGTCCATTATGGCTCAACCCAATCGCCCGGCCGTATTTGACCGTATTTTACCCCGCGCCATATCTGCTACGCTTTTACTGGCCTCTTCGCCGTTCATGGCGGCACTCAAGCCAGTTTTTGCTTCTGTTCTGCGTGATATTCCTGCAAGTCCGCAAATGAAAGACCTGATTGCACGGGCCAGCGAGAATGGCAAAGCCGCTGAGATGTTGGCGCGCTTTATCGCGCGCTATACTGAAAGCGTTCAATCCATCTCTCCCACACCACTGGCGCAGGCACTGCAAAGCGCAAAAAATACGGACTTTGTACCGGCGATTAAAAAACCAGCCCTTTCAGTTGCTCTGCGTTCTTCTCTGAGCACACCGGCACCCAAACCTGCCTCTGAAGCCACATCCAGAATTGCCGACATAAAAGCATCCGCCGTGGCAACGTCGCCGCGCATGACCGCCCCCGCACCTGTTCAACACATTGCGACCCCTTCACGCCCGCAGCCTGCGCCAGCCGAAACTGCCCGACCCGTGCAAGAGACAAAAGCAGTTATCTCAACTGTGGTTCAGGCCCCCGCTAAAGCTGTGGTTAGCAAGCTTCCCGATACCGCTCTCAAACAACCGGCCCCAACACCTAATCAGGAACCGTCTATAGCGCCCGTTGATCAGAAAAAGACAGATATAAAAGCACCAGAGAAAACTCCCGACCTGGCCCCGCGTCCCGGCGGCTCAGAAAAACCCGCCGAACCAGCGGCGAAAACACCACAGGCTGATGGCAAACAAGGGTCTGAACCAGATACCAAGGTTGTAACCACCGGAGCTGCGCCTGAAGCAAAGCCTTCTGTCGAGCCACAAAGGCCCGATAACAACGCCCCTGCGCAGGCCAACGACCCAGTACAATTGAACCCGGATGGATCGATTAAGGCGTGCTGCTTGCCTCAATTCACCGAAGCCGTAAAAGCAGGGACCAGCGCCAATGCGCCCGTGATCGATCCTCCCAAAACGCTGCAACATGTCGAAGCTGACGGTACTGTGCGTGCCATAACCAAGCAGGATATTGCGCAAAACATGGCAGATCATGAATCCATTCGCGTTGGCCCCATGCGGGGTATTAACGGAAACACCGTAGTCACTGGCGATACGACACAGAAAAAATGGACAAACGACACACTCAATCTTTTAAATGCGGACACAACGAAGGACGATCATATGTACAAACTGTTTAATCATAAATGTGGCGCAGGCTGTAACCACGGCGATGCCCCGAAAACGGCGGAACCATCTACCGGTCATGCAGTCCAGAATCGCGACGTAGAGGTCAGGTTTGTAGCGGTCGAACCAACACCAGACAAAAAACCCTCTAAACGCCCCCAACGAACAATGAAACCTGCTTAGGAGCAATCATGACAACATCTCCCATCCCTCAGTTAGCGCCGGAATTTGAAGCCATCCTGATGCTTCATGATGGAATCGCTGACGCCCTGGGCCAGATCAAAAGCAATCAGCTTCTGCCAGCTTCAGCCGCAAAAGAAATCCTGCAGAGCGCTGAACAATACCCCTACGCCCAGCTCACACAACCTGACGGCAAGCCGTACCTGGAAGTACGCATGGACGGTAAAGTCAAACGTCACTACATATTTGCCGATCCTGAAGAACCGTTTGATGCCTCGCGTATGGTCGTCATGACATGCGCGGTAAGCCTGGACCGTGGCGTTATCGTTGTGATGCCTGAAACCCTGTCACGCGGCCCTGAAGCTGATTTTGTGATGTCCGCCAAGTACGGATGCTGCCCCGGCGGACGCACCATGATCTATTCAGATACCAGCCAATCGCGCGGTGTTTTCATGAACATGGCGTCTTCGGGCGGTGATGTCCGTGCTGAAATTCGCCAGGTCTGGGCACGCCTGCAAGGCAACGTGCTGGACGCAAATGGCATGAAAGCAATTGAACATCTGGCACTTGACCTGACAGGCCGATGCAGTTCGCACGAACATGCCCAGCGCACCGATCATACGCAAGCCAGCACATGGAAAGGCAAAGCCTTAACGCTTTAAACAAGCAGCATGTAGGCGGCCATTACCGACATAACCACATCTTCAAAGAGCGTGACCGTTGAAAGCGGCACGCTCAAAACATTTCCCATGCAAGCGCAGTTTACGTTGTGGCCACGCTTCAATGCCACGCCCACGCCCAGCGCACTGAAGGCAAAAACCGCAATCGTCGCAACATACGTCGCATCCGGCGCAATATGCCCCAGATAGGCAAGCCCCAGGGCAAGCTCGATATACGGGTAAACATATCCGTAAGCCGGAACGTTCTGGGCCAGCAGATCATACTTCTGAAACCCGGCTTTGAATTTATCCGGGGTGAAAAGCTTCAATGACGCAAAGATGCACAAAGCCACGCCCATAAAGCCATGCATCCATCCGTGCACACTGTCAGGACTGATGAAATACCCTGCCAAGGCAGAAATTCCGGTAAGGACAAATAGCGGTCGATAGTTTTGAAAAGCGGACATGTGCTTTTCTAGCGTGTTACCAAGCGCTCGTCACCTGTCTATGGACTATTATGCCCATAGAGGGCTCTTTTTATATGTGTCACGCGCTGGTGAATTTCAGGCCGAGAATGGACACCAGCAGCAGCGCCAGAAACATAAGCCGCATCGGCGCGACCGATTCCTGGAACAGCATGATGCCCAGCATCGCAGCGCCCAGCGCGCCGATACCGACCCAGACGGCATAGGCCGTGCCGATCGGCAAAGTCTGCGCGGCCTTGGCCAGCAGGAACATACTGGCCGCCAGCGTGATCAGCGTAAAAACACTGGGCCATAATTTCGTGAAGCCTTGCGTGTATTTCAGGCCGATGGCCCAGCACACTTCCAGAAGACCGGCGATAACAAGATAGATCCATGCGATGGATGTCGGGGACATTAAGACAACTCCTTCAAAACAACGTTTTCAAAAAGCGTCGTCTTGTCTTAACCGGGTACGGCGCGTCTCGTCCGGGCAGCGCAGATATACATATCCCGGTGGCTGATTTCCACCCCTGTAACTTTAAATCTTCTTTAAAATATAATGGGTTATGATGCGGATGCGTACGCGTATATATGCGCCAAATTTGCAGTTTTCTAACGGGACATGATAACTATTCCCAATAGAAACAAAGGTGTAGTCGATGCTTGAAAATATGGGCCACGGTAAAAATGTCTGGATCGTCGTGCATGAACGCGCCGCCGATATGGGCTCGTTCGGCGAATTTTTTGCCAAAAATGGCATCGACCCGACCGTATTCGTCGCACCGGAAACCAATTTTGCAGATCTCAACGCGTCTGAACCCGATGTCCTGATCGTCATGGGCGGCCCCATGGGCGTGTACGAAGCCGGCATCTATCCGTGGATGACGCCGGAAATCAATTTCATCAAGCGCCGCATCGAAGCGGATAAACCGCTGCTCGGCGTATGTCTTGGATCGCAGATGATCGCATCCGCGCTTGGCGCACGCGTATTCAAGGGCAAAGAGATCGGCAAGGAAAAAGAAATCGGCCTGCACCCCGTCACGATGAATAGCGCCGGCATGCAGACGCCGCTGCGCCATCTTGATGCGTCGCAGACTTACATCACGCATTGGCACGGCGATACGTTCGAATTGCCGCGCGGCGCAATACTGCTTGGCTCTAGCGCAAAATACGAACATCAGGCCTACAGCTACGGCGACAAAGTCATGGCCGTACAATTCCACCCGGAAGTGAACGAACGTGTCCTGCGTTACTGGAAACAGGACTTTGCCAATGAACTGGCCGAAGTCGGCGGCTCGCGCGAACAACTCCGCGCTGATTTCAATGAACACGGTGAACGCCTGAAACAGGCTAATTTTAAATTCATCACCGGATGGCTGGAAAACGTATCGCCGCAAACCCTGGCCGCAAACGACTATGGTCGCAATGCCGCATTGGCCACGCGTCAGCCGGGCATGCGTCTTACGCCTTCGGGCTGATTATTCTTCAAAACCTTTAAGCATGGTCATCGCCGCCTGGCGATCGCTGGCCTTGAGTTTTAAAAACGCTTCGCGTGCCTTTTTAGTGTCGGCGGGCGTGCCGCTTTCAGCAGCCGCCTTCAATGCCACCACCGCCGGGTTATTCGCCCCGCAGATAAAGGTCAGCGTTTTCGCAAGCGAGGCCATACCGGCCTGATCAATCTTTAAATCCATATCCGTCTCCTGATACGCGTAACAGCGTATACCTTGCGTTTCATAACCCATACCTCTAATTTTGAAGCGCATGAAACCCATCAAAATCGGCCCTGTAGAGATTGAGACACCTGTCTTTCTGGCACCCATGACCGGTGTCAGCGACCTGCCGTTCCGAAAACTGGTCAAATCATTCGGTGCGGGCCTCGTCTTCTCCGAAATGATCGCGTCGCGCCCGATGCTGGAGGAAGCAAAACGAAACACCCTGCGCCCCGCCGATTACGCGCTTGAAACACCCATGGCCGTGCAGCTTGCAGGATGCGAACCCGACATGATGGCGCAGGCCGCCAAAATTAATGAACAACGCGGTGCCGCCATCATCGACATCAATTTTGGATGCCCGGTTAAAAAAGTCGTGAAAAATTTCGCGGGCTCCGCCCTGATGCGGGATGAGCCGCTGGCGGCCGCAATCATGGAAGAAACGGTCAAGGCCGTGTCGGTGCCGGTCACGGTCAAAATGCGCCTCGGCTGGGATTTCGATTGCATCAACGCCCCCAGGCTTGCCCGCATTGCACAGGATCTGGGCGTGCAGATGGTGACCATTCACGGACGCACCCGCAACCAGCTCTACACCGGCACCGCCGACTGGGACGCCGTGCGCGCGGTAAAAGATGCGGTTTCCATTCCCGTTATCATCAACGGCGATATCGTCGACGAACACACAGCACGCATGGCCATTCAAAAATCCGGCGCTGACGGCGTGATGATCGGACGTGGTGCCTATGGCCGCCCATGGGCATTGCGCCAGATCATGGACGCATTGACCGGACAGCACATCCCGGCTGACCCTGATCCATCACAGGTACTGGATATTGTCCTGAATCATTACGACGCCATTCTCGCGCATTACGGCACCCATGTCGGCGTGCCGCTTGCGCGCAAACATATCGGCTGGTACTGCGACAATTTCTCTGGGGCAGACGATGCGCGCGCCGTCGTCAACCGCCTGAATGACCCGGATCAGGTACGCGCCGCATTGCGCGATCATTTTGCCAATCTGCAATTGCCGCTGGCGGCATAAAAAAAGACCCGGTTTCCCGGGGCTTTTGAATTAGTTCAGATGGTCGACCTTGTCTTCCAGCGTATTGGCATGGTCCTTGTGGGCCTGCAACGTCGGCAGTGTTTCTGCCGCGAATGCTTTCAGCGCGGCATGGTCGCCGTCTTTCGCATATTTATCGAACAGTTTGACGGCCTTACGGTGAGCATCTTGCTGCTCGTCCGCATACTCTTCGTCAAAATCGTTTGCGTCTTCGGCTTTCAGTTCATCCAGTTCCTTCTGGTGCTTTTTGTCCAGCGTGGTTGCAACAGAAGCGCCAAGGCCGTTGGCATCAGCGATCGTTTTCAGTTTCGCGCCGGCAGCCGTGTGATCATCAATGACCTTCTGAGCAAAGGCTTTGACGTCTGCATTGATCGAACGGGTCAGGGCCAGCTTGCTGCTCTCGACTTCAAACAGATTGGACACCGAAGCCTTCTGTACGAATTCATCCGCTTTGAGCGTGCCGATGGCATGGGCCTGCGGGGCGAAGGCGGCAACGGTCAGGGCCGTCAGTGCCAGTGTCTTGATCGTATGTTTCATGAAATACCTTTCAAAGCAGGTTGGTTACGGTGGATTCAACATATGAGGTGGTTAAAAGTTCCTGTAAAACGTGAAAATTGCCATAATGGAACAGCAACTTACTTGACGCAGAAACCCCGTTCGCCGCACATTCCGCCCATGCTTTCTTTTGACGTCCTGCGCACCCGCGATCTTCGCCGCCTGATCTATACCCGCTTCTTTACGACACTGGCGCTGATGGCGCAGGCCGTCATCGTCGGCTGGCAGATTTACGATCTGACCAAGGACCCGTTCATGCTGGGCCTCACCGGTCTGGCCGAGGCCGTCCCCGCCCTGATCTGCGCATTATTCGCCGGGCACATCGTCGATACATCGCGCCCGCACCACGTCTATCACCTGGCCATTGTTGTTCTTGGTCTCAACACGCTGATGCTGATGCTGGTCGGCGGCGGGTATATCCCCCTGCCCCGTCACATTGTGATCTGGATGCTGTTTGTCGGCGTATTCTTTTCCGGGCTTGCCCGGGCCTTTACCATGCCGTCCTCGGCAACACTGATCCCGACCATCGTGCCGCGCCCGCAACTCTCAGGCGCAAATGCATGGATATCATCGGTCTTTCAGGCAGGCGCCGTTGGCGGGCCCGCCATTGCCGGCATTATCTATGGCGGTTACGGCGCGTCGGTTGCGTGGATCATGCCTGTTGCGTGTTTCGTCGTCGCGGCCGCGTTCTCATCCACGCTCAACCCCACTTACAATGAACGTGCGCCGCGCACGGAAACAGCCACGCAAAGCATTCTCTCCGGCTGGCGCTTCATTTTAAAAAGTCCGGTCATCCTGTCGGTCATGGCGCTCGATATGTTTGCCGTGCTGTTTGGCGGCGCGGTCGCCATGCTGCCCGCCTACGCGGATGAAGTGCTCAATGTCGGCCCCGAAGGACTGGGTGCGCTGCGTGCCGCACCGGCTGTTGGTTCGGTCCTGATCGGCCTGTGGCTGGCGGTGCGTCCCATGCGTCATTTGTCCGGCACGCGCCTGTTATGGGTATTTGCCGGTTTCGGCGTCAGCATGATCGGCTTTGGCCTGTCGCATGATTTCTGGCTGTCCATGGTCTTCCTGGCCGCCAGCGGCATTTTCGATGGCATCAACATGGTCATCCGCGGCACCATCGTCCAGTTGCTGACCCCGACCGACATGATGGGCCGCGTCTCCAGCATCAAGTCGATGTTTGTTATTTCTTCCAATGAGATAGGATCGTTCGAATCCGGCACCGCCGCCGCCATCATGGGCCTTGTCCCGTCCATCGTATTCGGCGGCGCGGCAACCCTTGCGGTTGTCGGTGCGATTGCTATTTTATCGCCATCCCTAAGAAGAACGATTATAGATAGCCATCATGACGGCGACCACAAACCAGCCACCTGAAATCCGCATGCATCTCCCCGTTCCGGGCGGCGCAGGCAAGGTATTGCTGCATTCCTGCTGCGCCCCGTGTTCGGGCGAAGTGATGGAAGCCATGGTCGCATCCGGCCTCGACATCACCATCTATTTCTACAATCCCAACATCCACCCGCGCGAGGAATACGAGCTGCGCAAAAACGAAAATATCCGTTTCGCAGAAAAAATGGGCATCCCCTTCATCGATGCGGATTACGACACGTCCAACTGGTTTGAACGCGTTAAGGGTATGGAATGGGAACCGGAACGCGGCAAGCGCTGCACCGAATGTTTCGACATGCGCTTTGAGCGCACCGCGCTGTACGCGCATGAGAACGGCTTCCCCGTCTACACATCATGCCTTGGCATTTCGCGCTGGAAAAACATGGAACAGATCAACGGCTGCGGCCACCGCGCCGCCGACCGGTACGAAGACGTATCATACTGGGATTACAACTGGCGCAAAAAAGGCGGTGGCGCCCGCATGATTGAAATATCAAAACGCGAAGAATTTTATCAGCAGGAATATTGCGGCTGCGTCTATTCATGGCGCGATACCAACAAGCACCGCATGTCACAGGGTCGCCCCAAAATCGAAATCGGCAAAAAATTCTACAACGCCGAAACCACGGGCGAATAATAACCTTTATCTTATTAAGCTTCGGAACATCTTGCCGCTTGTCTTGGTTTGCAAAACACCAAGGCAATGCGGCACGTCGTTTTATTGGGTCATATCTTCAAGTTCGACCCAGCGCGCCAGTGACGCCGCCAGATTTTTCTTAGCCCGTTCCAGATAACGGTTGGTCTGCGCGAATCCGTCCTTGTCCTGCATGTAAAAATTGCTGTCCTGTAATTTTACCGTCAGGTCGGTAATCTCCGCCTCGTATCCGGCAATCTTGGCGGGAAGATTGTCCAGCTCATGCTGTAGCTTGAATGTCAGTTTCTTCGAAGGGGTCTTTGGTGCCGATTCCGCAACCTTTGCCTTTTCTTTCTTCTCTTCTTTTTTCTGCGCAGCCTGCGCGTTGGTCTTCATCTCAAGATAATCGCTGTAACCACCGACACACATGTCGATCTTGCCATCACCCTCGAACGCAATGATCTTGGATACGGTCTGATCCAGGAAGTCACGGTCATGCGACACTACAATCAATGTACCCTTATAGGCCGAGAGAACTTCCTCCAGCATATCCAGCGTTTCCATGTCCAGGTCGTTGGTCGGCTCATCCAAAATCAGGAGATTGCCCGGATTGGCCAGAATACGGGCCAGCAGCAAACGGTTTTTCTGCCCGCCTGAAAGTATGCCCACCGCCGACAGCGCATCGCCCGGATCGAACAGGAAGTCTTTCAAATATCCGCACACATGGCGCGTCTTGCCCATGACATCGATATAATCCCCGCCATTCGGCAACAGCGTACGCCATAGCGACCAGTCATTGCGCAGTTCCTTACGCTGCTGGTCGAAATACGACATCTGCAAATCGCGTGCGCGTTTGATCGTGCCCGCATCCGGCGTCAGTTCGTTGACCAGAAGTTTCAGGAAAGTCGATTTACCCGACCCGTTGCGCCCAAGGACGCCGATACGGTCGCCGCGCAAAATGCGCAGCGAGAAACTGTCGAGAATTTTCTTTTCGCCAAAACTTTTATAGACTTTGGTAAATTCGCTGATGATCTTGGACCCAAGCTCGACGTCCTGTTCCTCGACTTCAATCTTCGCAACCATGCGCCGGTAAGACGACACATCGGCGCGCAGCCTGCTGCGCTCGGCCTTCATAGTCTCAAGGCGTTTCTGGTTGCGTTTGCGACGCGCGGGCACGCCGCGCGCGGCCCATTCTTCTTCCATCTCCAGCCATTTCTGGCGGTTTTTAAGCTCGCGCGATTCCTGCTCGATCATCATCGTCTGCCAGTCTTCAAACCCGGCAAACCCTTCCGGGCAGATGCGGCAGCGCCCGCGGTCCAGCCAGAACACCTTGTCCGACATGTTCGAAAGGAACGCCCGGTCGTGCGACACGCACACGACAGCCCCGCGAAAACCTTTAAGATAATTTTCAAGCCATTCGATGATATCGAGGTCAAGATGATTGGTCGGTTCATCCAGCAAAAGGATATCCGGATCTTCCACCAGCGCGCGTGCCAGCGCCGCGCGGCGCAACTGCCCGCCTGAGAGATTATCCATGACCCATTCCGGGTCCAGGTCCAGCGGGTGCAGCACCGCGTCGATGCGGTAATCCACGGCGGCGTGTTCATCGCCAGCGCGCACATGTTCCTGCACGAATTCGCGTAAAGTCTGGCCCTTTTTCTGCGGGATGTCCTGCTGAAGGTAACCGATGACCGTGCCCTCAAGCTGCCAGCGTTCGCCGTCATCCAGCTGGCGGTGACCGGTGATCAGGTTCATCAGCGTGGTCTTGCCCGCGCCGTTCTTGCCGATCAGCGCGATTTTGTCGCCCTCGAGGATCGAAAACTCCATGTTTTCGAACAGCGGCTTTTTGCCGAACGTCACAAGCGCGTCACGGACATGAAGAAGAAGTTTTTCAGGCATGGGAGTTTATCTCACGTCAGCGCACGGCGACGCAAGACAGCCATAAAGATAAAGGCCAAATGCAGAAACACCAAAGCAGCGGGGTAAAGAGTTGTAACAATGGTAATATTATTCAGGGCAAATAAAGCTAGACCAAATTTGATGACGGCGGCCCAGTATTCCGAAAGCGCCTCATCCCATGGTTTCCACCATGACTTGCGGAATGTCGGCCAGAACGCCAGCGTATCGATCACCGTGATCAGCACAATGGCCAGAAGCGGGCTTTGCGCGGCAAGCCAGAGCGGAATCGCAGTCAACGCCGCAATAAAGGCAGCCCAATCGCTACGCGTAATTATTTTTTCACCTACTTTGAACGACCAGATTGTAATGCCACCGCAAATCAGTGCGGTCAGGCCAGTTACCCAAGCACCAGGGCCTGCGCCATCCTGCAACTGTAACAAAAAGGCAATACCGGTCAGAAGCGTCCATACCAGCCACGAAAACACGTGCGGATGCACCGTGCCTTTGTACATACCCCTCAAATAGGGGATATATCCGACAAGCCCGACGACGACGCTGATAATACCCAAAGTGGTTTTGATATCCATTCGGGGGCGACTATACAGACCGACCCTCCGCCATGCCACTTCACGTTTTTATATTATGGCAATAACCCTTTCCTTTGCAGGTCCCGCAATCACCGGTATCCTGTTTGCCCATGTCGGGTATTTTCTCATTCCTTCTCGGTGGTTCTGCCGCACGCGCTGAAAAGCGCCGTCTGGAAGCCTTTTTCTCTGGCCTGCCGCTGGAATATTGCGGCTGGGGCCACGGCGCGGCACGGGGCGGCGGCACGTTGCTGTATTCGCGCGGCTTTACCAAACTGCTGGGTATCGACCGCCTGACATCGTCCCACGACATCGAAAACGCGCTCGCCCCCGCCGACGCCGCCCTGTTCGAAAGCTATTTCCTGGATTTGTCCCAGAACGGCGCGGCCTTTACCGCCACCGTGCGCACCATCAACGGCGACCGGGTTTTAAAAATTTCCGGCACGCGCGGCCGCGATCTGGGCAGCCGCGATGCCTACGACATTGTCTGGCTTCAGGATGTGACGCCCCATGTCCTTGAAACCGACGATCTGAAAAGCGACCTGAAAACCGCAAATACCCGCGCCGACAAACTGCATGCCACGCTCGATGCCCTGCCCATGCCGGTATGGATGTCGGACTCGCTCAACGATATTGCGTGGGTGAATGCCGCCTACGCGCGCGTCCTGTCCAAAACTGCGGCGGAAATCGTCGATGGCCAGATCTGGCTGCCGGTGACATTGGCCGGGTCCGCCGAAGACCCGTCCGCCATGCTCAAATCCATGGCACGCGATGCACGCGCCAAAAAAATGCAAAGCGCCATGCGCGCCCGCCTGATCATCGGCGGCCAGCGCCGCATGGCCGAATTCACCTTCCTGCCCGTTGAAAACACCGACCTTGTCATCGTGCAGGCGTCGGACGTCACCGCGCAGGAAGATGCGGCATCGGAACACAAGCGTTACGTGACGGCGCAGGGCAAGCTTCTGGAGCAGATCAATTCCGCCGTCGCCATCTTCGGTGCCGACCACCGGCTGGAATTCCACAATTCGTCCTTTGCACGCCTGTGGAATCTGGAAGACACATACCTGAACGACAAGCCCAAGCTGGGCGACGTCATGGAAAAACTGCGTGAACTGCGCCGCCTGCCGGAACAGGCCGATTTCCGCGCCTTCAAAAAATCATGGGTCGACATGTTCACGGGGCTTTTGCACCCGCATGAAGACATGCTGTACCTACCGTCCGGCACAGCCGTGCGCATGATCGTGGCACCGCACCCACTCGGTGGTCTGATGATGATCTTCGAAGACGTGACATCACGTCTTGAACTGGAATCGTCCTACAACACCCTGATGGCCGTACAGCGCGAAACGCTGGAAAACCTTGACGAAGGTGTCGCCGTGTTCGGATCCGACGGCCGCCTCAAATTCTTCAACCCGCGCTTCATGCATCTCTGGGGCCTCAACCCAGAAGACCTTGAAGGCGAACCGCATGTCACCCAGCTTGTCGATAAACAACGCAAATTCTTCAAGCTCGGCTGGAAGGAAGTTGAAAACATCCTGACCCATCAGGGGCTGCAACGCAAAGCGCAGACACATCAGCTCCACCGCGACGACGATACGGTGCTGGAATGCGTATCCGTTCCCATGCCAGACGGCGGCGTGATGGTCACGTACCGCGATGTCACCGACAAAATGCGCGTTGAAATCGCCCTGCGCGAAAAGGCCGACGCACTGATGGAGGCGGAAAAACTCAAAACCGACTTTCTCGCCAACGTTTCATACCAGCTGCGCACGCCGCTGAACGCCATGACCGGCTTCGCCGAAATTTTATCGAATGATTATTTCGGCCCCTTAACCGACAAGCAAAAAGAATACACCAAAGGCATTATCGACGCCGGTGCGCAACTCACCACACTGATCGACGACATTCTGGACCTGACCCAGATCGAAGCCGGTATGATGTCCCTGCGGCTGCAAAGCGTGGACGTCCACAAACTGGTGCAGGAAGTCTTCAACCTGACCCGTGAATGGGCTGGCCGCGAAACATTGCAGGCCGTGCTCGATTGCCCCACCGATATCGGCATGATCCGCGCCGATGCGCGCCGCCTCAAACAGGTTCTGGTCAACCTGATCCGCAACGCCATCAGCTTCACGCCCGGCGGCGGCACGATCAGCCTGTCCGCATCCGGCACGGGGTCTGAAGTCAAAATCACGGTCAAGGATTCCGGCATCGGTATTTCCAGCGACGATCAGGAACAGGTTTTTGCACCATTCCAGCGTTCCGCCACCAGCAACGCCAAAGGCGGCGCAGCGGGTCCGGGCCTCGGCCTGCCGCTCGTACGCGATATCACGCGCATGCATGGCGGCGATGTGAAGATGCTCTCCCGCCTTGGAGAAGGCACATCCGTCACCATCGTCCTGCCGCGCGCAGGCCCGGCAGATTAAGCGGCTATAGTCTTGATGTCGGTGCCGGCTTGACCGGGAACGCCCTTGGCGGTCGAGTATTCGACATGCAGTGCCTTACCGGGATTGAGATGCGCATACGCGGCATGCACCGCGCCTGCCGCTTCCGCAAAGCCGGTGGCAATCAGTTTCAGCTTGTTCGGATAGGTCGCAATGTCGCCCACGGCATACACGCCGTCCACGCCGGTCTTGCCGGTCGCGGGATCGGTGACGATGTGATTGCCCTCAATCGTAAAGCCCCATGCCGCCATCGGCCCCAGCTTGGCCGCAAGGCCGAAGAATGCGAGCAGCGCATCCGCAGGAATGATTTTGGTGTCGCCGTCCAGTGTCGCGACCTGCACGCCGCTCATAATCGTGCCGTCACCCTCAATGGCTTTAAGCTGGTACGGAATGACCAGATCGATTTTACCGGCGGACGCCAGCGCCTTAAGTTGTTCGACATTGCCGGGTGCCGCGCGGAACTGGTCGCGGCGATGAATGACAGACACATGTGCGATATCCGATAATGACAATGCCCAGTCGACGGCGGAATCGCCGCCGCCCGCAATGACCACGCGCTTGCCCGCGAAATCCTCGCGCCTGCGCACCATGTAAAAAACGGATTTGCCTTCGTAACCTTCAATACCGGTCAGCGGCGGTTTATTGGGGCCGAATGCGCCCGCGCCGCCAGCGATGATGACCGCGCCAGCATTGACGGTAACGCCATTGGCATTGGTGATATCAAAACGCCCATTGCTGCGTTTCAGGTCGGTGACGGCTGCACCCATGTGATAGACGGGTTTGAACGCCGCCGCCTGTGCCTCAAGCCCCGCGATCAGGTCGCCCGCCGCGATTTTGGGAAAGCCCGGAATATCGTAAATCGGCTTTTCCGGGTACAGCGCCGTGCACTGCCCGCCGATTTCCGGCAGGGCGTCAAACACCTGGCAGCTCAGCCCCAGCATTCCGCACTGAAATACCGTGAAAAGTCCGGCCGGGCCTGCGCCCACAATGGCAACATCTGTTTGCATGGTCATAGCTATGTGATACCCATTCTCTATGCCCATAAACAAGGTATTTCATGTCGAAAATGAGGCGGGACTGGCCGCTATAGCCGCCGAACTGGCCCCCTTGTTCGCAGGCGGTGCCATCGTGGCACTGGAAGGCAATCTGGGTGCCGGCAAAACCGCCCTGTCCCGCGCCCTGATCCGCGAAATCACCGGCAACCCCGCACTGGATGTCCCAAGCCCGACCTTCACCCTGGTCCAGACTTACGACGCGCCCCCGGGCAAGATGGGCGGCGAAATCTGGCATTTTGATTTTTACCGCCTCAAGCACCCGGAAGAGGTCTTCGAACTCGGCTGGGAAGACGCACTGGCGGGCGGCGGCCTTCTGCTGATGGAATGGGCCGAACGCATTGGCCCGCTTTTGCCGCAGATGCGCACGACCATCACCATCACGCCGCAGGATAACGGCACCCGCACAATCGAGGTGCGCGGATGAAAATTGAACAGGCCATGATTCTGGCCGCGGGCCTTGGCAACCGCATGCGCCCCCTGACCAATGACCGCCCCAAACCGATGGTCGAAGTCATGGGCAAGCCGATCATTGATTACGCGATTGAAGCGCTGAAGGATTTCGGCATCACCAACATCGTTGCCAACACGCATTACAGGGCCGATGTGATCGAACCGCATCTGCACAAACACGGCGTACGCATATCTCATGAAGATGTCCTGCTCGACACCGGCGGCGGCATAAAAAATGCGCTGCAATATTTCGATCGATCCAAACCCCTTCTTATCCTCGCCGGTGATTCTATCTTGCTGGGCAAAGACACGTTGCCTGACCTTGCGCAGGCATGGGATGGAAACACGATGGATCTGCTTTTGCTGTTGCAGCCGCTGGACACGATGGTCCTGACGCCTGCTGTCGGCGACTACGCGCTGGACAACAACATACCGCGCCGCACACCCGACCATAGCGGCGGCCATATGTGGACCAGTGCGCGCATTCTCAATCCGAAGATCTTTGAAAACACGCCGGACGGCGCGTTCTCATTCCTGTCCGTCATGGACGCGGCTGAACAATCCGGCCGCCTTGGCGCGCAGGTGCATAAAGGCACCTGGCATCACCTGACCACACCGGATGACGTGAACCGCGTAAACGCCGCATGAATGTCTTTACCATCCCCGCAACCGTTTCGTTCGTGGACGCGCTCGCCAAGGGCCTGCTCGAACGCGCGGGGAATGACCCGTTAAAACTTGCCGCCATGACCGTGCTGGTGCCTAACCGCCGCGCGGCACGATCTTTACGCGATGCCTTCCTGCGCAATTCAAACGGTGTTGCACTTCTGCTGCCCGCCATCCGCCCAATTGGTGACGTGGATGAAGACGCACTCGCGCTCAGCCCCGGTTTCGATACATTCGATAACCGCGTTCCCGTAAACGCCCTGCGCCGCCAGCTTGTGCTCGCGCGGTATCTCACCAAGGCGCAATTCGCCAGTTTCGGCGGCGAAACATTTACGATGGCGCAGGCACTGAGCATGGCCGCCGACCTCGCACGTTTCCTGGATGCGGTGCATACCGAAGGTCTGACGCTCGACAAACTCGACAATCTTGTGCCGGATGCCTACGCCACCCACTGGCAGGAGGTATTAAGCTTCCTTAAACAGGTCTTGCGCATTTTCTGGCCCCGCCAGCTGGAGGCCGAAGACGCCCTCGATCCCGGTGCCTACCGCAACGCCATGATCGCGGCCTATACCCAGAGCCTGATCGACAATCCGCCCGCAACGCCCATTATCGCCGCCGGTTCAACCGGTTCTATCCCCGTCACCGCGGATCTGCTTAAAGCCGTCGCTGAATTGCCGCAGGGCTGTGTCGTCCTGCCCGGCCTTGACCAGAAACTGGACCACGACAGCTGGACCCAGATCGACGAAGGCCACCCGCAGGCAGGCCTTGCCGCGCTGCTGCTCAAATTCGGTGTTACGCGCGGCGATGTTAAACCGTGGGATGCCACGCAAAGCCAGCCGCGCGAAGACCTGATCTCCACCCTCATGCGCCCTGCCGCCACCATCGGCGCATGGACGGCGCAGCCTGTATCATCACAGGCATTCGACGACCTGCATCTGATCGAAGCCGACACGCTGGACGCCGAAGCCGGTGCCATCGCCGCCATCATGCGCAATCACGCGCAGGACACTGCCGCCAATGAACCATGCGTCCTGGTCACGCCGGACCGCGTGCTGGCGGGCCGCGTTGCCGAATACCTCAAACGCTGGAATATCACGGTTGATGATTCCGCCGGTCAGCCCCTGAACAACACGCCGGTAGGCGCATGGCTTTTACTGCTGGCGGATACACTGCACGAAGAACTGGCACCAATCCCCCTGCTCGGGCTGCTCAAACACCCGCTGGCAGCCGGCGGCAAAGACTGGCCGAAAGAAGCACCGCCTTATCGCACCTTCATCCGCATGCTGGACATGCATGTGCTGCGCGGACCGCGTCCTGCACCGGGCTTCAACGGTCTTCATGACCGTGTGAATGAACTGGATAAACCCCTGCGCGACGATATGCGTGAAGGTTTGCGCGCGCTTGAAAAACTTTTTGCACCCGTCGTCATCGCACAAACCGCGATTGAACGCCTGCGCGCGCTGATGCTGCTGGCTGAAAACCTCGCCGCATCGAATGACCATACGGGGGCACAGCGCCTCTGGGCCGGCGAAGCGGGTGAATCCGCTGCCACCGTGGTCGCAAGCCTGCTGGAACAGGCGGATGTTTTCCCCGAACATCTCGACTGGGCCGGTATCGCCGCCGTGCTGGAAGCTGCGATGCAGGGCACCAGCGTGCGTCCGCGCTTCGGCACGCACCCGCGCCTTGCCATCCTTGGCCCGATTGAGGCGCGCCTGTATCAGGCCCGCACCATGATCCTTGGTGGTCTCAACGAAGGCGCATGGCCGAAACTGGCCGATGTCGACGGCTGGATGTCGCGCCCGATGCGCCGTGATTTTGGTTTGCCGCCGCCGGAACGTGCCATCACCCTGTCCGCGCATGATTTCTGCCAGGGTCTCGGCGCACAATGCGTCTATATCACACGCAGCAAAAACCGTGACGGCGCACCAACCGTTCCCAGTCGCTGGATTCAACGCCTCAAGGCCGTCTGCGCCGCGGCCAATGCCCGCGATATCACAATCGGCGGTCACGCATGGATCGACATCGCCCGCCGCCTAGACGCACCTGATGGCCCGGCCACGCCCGTGGGCCGTCCCGAATTCAACCCGCCGATCAGTGCCCGTCCAAAATCACTGCGCGTGACTGAAATTTCACAATTGCGCCGCGACCCTTACAGCATATACGCCCGTCATGTGCTGAACCTTACCGCTCTCGACCCCATCGACGCCGACCCGGACGCGCGCGAGCGCGGTAATCTGGTGCACAAGGCGCTTGAAACCTATACAAGCCAGTTCCCCAAAGACCTGCCTAAGGACGCCGCAAAACAACTGGTCGAGATCGGTAAAAAGATTTTCGATGACGCCCGCCAGCATCCTGACGTGACCGGACACTGGTGGCCGCGCTTTCAGCGCATGGCCCGCGCCCTCATCACGTATGAAGGCACATGGCGCGAAAACATGATCGCCTGCTGGCCCGAGGTGAAGGGTGAGATGCAGATCGGCGACTTCACCCTGCGTGGCCGTGCCGACCGTATCGAACACCGCCGCGACGGCTGGGCCATCATTGATTACAAATCCGGCGGCACGCCCGCGCAAGGCGCCGTCAAATCCGGTGATGAACCGCAACTCACACTGCTCGGCGCTATGCTGCTTGCGGGTGCGTTTAATCAGACACTGAAAATTCATGCCAACCCGCCGAGCATTGAGGCGCTCGCCTACTGGCCCGCAGGCGGCAACAAGGACGTACTGGCCCCCATGACCATCAGCGGCGACCTGAACCAGATGGCCGAAGACGCACGCGCAGGGCTTGAAACCATCATCCGCGCCTATCTCGAAGACGGCATACCCTATGTCTGCTGGCCGGACCCGGAACGCCCGATCCGTGACGATGACGATTACGCGCATCTGGGCCGTATCGCCGAATGGTCCGGCGCAGAAGGGGAGGACGCAGCATGACCGCGGAACGCCAACCCACCCCGAACGATCTTCAGAACGAAGCCGACACCCTGCAACGCCGCGCCACGCGCCCGATGGAACCTGTATGGGTCGGCGCATCCGCCGGTTCCGGCAAGACATCCGTTCTGGTCAACCGCCTCCTGCGCCTGATGCTGCCCAGCAAGGGCCGCATGGCGTCGCCACCGCATAAAATCCTTTGCATCACCTTCACCAAGGCCGGCGCGTCCGAAGTGATGGAGCGTGTGACCAAAGTGTTGCGCGGCTGGGCCATTACAGACGAAGCCGATCTGCGCGCGCATCTGGCCAAACTTCTGGAACAGGACCCGGACAAGGACCAGATGGACGCGGCCCGCGCCCTCTTCGCCCGGGTGATCGAGGCACCGGGCGGCATGAAGATCATGACCATCCACGCATTCTGCCAGTCCGTGCTCGCACGATTCCCGATGGAGGCTGGCCTGCCCGCCGGTTTCGAAGTCATAGCCGAAGGCGAAGCACAGGAATTGCTGCGCCAGACACGCCGGCTGATCATCACGCGTCTGCAAACCAACGCGCCCGAAGACAAAAAACTAAAAAATGCTTTCGATATCCTCAGCGCGATCCGTAATGCCGACCAGTTGGAAGACCTGATGGAATCCATGATGGCCGAACGCGCGCGCCTGCGCGGCCTGCTGGTCACGCATGGCAACATCGACGCGCTGGAAGACGCCGTATTCAAAGCATTGAACGTGACACAAGGCACCACGCGCGATTCCCTGCTGTTCCGTTTCTTCCGCGATTTGCCGGAAGGTGATCTAAAGACCCTTTGTGCCCGCCTTGAAGGCGACAACAAAACCAACGCCAAAAAAGCTGAAATCATTTACCGCACACTGGCGTCGCAGGACCGCGAGATGCTGTTCGATGATTACAAATCCGCCTTCATCACCAAGACCGAAGGCACCATTGCCAAGCCCAACGGCATCCTGAAAGACGATGATACGCTGGCATCCATATATCTGGCCGAAGGCAACCGCCTGATCACCCTTGAATCGGATCTGTGCAATCTTGCCACCGCTGATGCAACCAATGCCCTGCTGCGCTTCTCCGCCGCCGCCCTTGACGGGTATGAAAAAGAAAAACGCGCCCGCAACCGCCTTGATTTCGAAGACCTGATCGACCGCACGCGCCGCCTTCTGTCCGGCAATGGCGTCGACTGGGTGCAATATAAGCTCGACGGCGGAATCGACCATATTCTGGTCGACGAGGCGCAGGACACCAACCCCGACCAGTGGGATATCATCGCCGCCCTGTATGATGAATTCTACGCCGGAACCGGGATGCGCGAACCCATGACCCGCACCACCTTCGTTGTCGGCGATGAAAAACAATCCATCTTCAGCTTTCAGCGGGCGGACCCGCGCGTCTTTGGTCGCCAGCACGACCGCCTGAAAATCCGTGCCGAAAACGCCGGCACACCGCTGCAATCCATCCCGATGCAGATTTCATTCCGGTCATCCCCCAGCATTCTGCAGATGGTAGATGCCGTGTTTGCGTCACCCGAAATGCGTACCGGGGTGTTGCAGGATACGAATGCGGTCATGAACCACTATGCCCGCCAGACCGGCAAGGCTGGCCGCGTCGAACTCTGGCCCCTGATCAAACGCCCCGAGAGACCGGAACGCGAGGCATGGTCGCTGCCACTGCGCATCGAACCCGGTGAAAATCCGGTTGCGCAAATGGCTGACGCCGTCGCACGCAAAATCCGCACACTTCTGGACGACCCGGCAGAAATGCTGGAATCCAGAAACTGCCGCATCCGCCCCGGCGATATCATGATCCTTCTGTCCAAGCGTCCGCCGCTGGCCGAAGCCATGCTCAAGGCGCTGCGCGAACATCACATCCCGGTCAGTGGTATCGACCGCATGGTCGTGACAAAACAATTGGCCGTGCGCGACGCACTGTCCGCCATCGCCTTCACATTGCAACCCAATGACGATCTCAACCTCGCCTGTCTGTTGAAATCACCCTTCATCGGTTTCAACGAACAACAATTATTCGATGCATCACACGGACGCGAAAACCGCCCATTGTGGCAAGTGGTCAAGGAATCCGGCGGCCCGGTCGCCGCGTGGCTTTCATCCCTTCTGGCATCCGAAGGTATGGGCGCGGGCGCGTTCCTGCATCATGTCCTGTACAACGCCTGCCCCGCCGATGATCGCTCCGGCCTGCGCGCCATTCTCAAACGCCTTGGCCCCGACATGCGCGACCCGTTGCAGGAATTGCTGGCCCGCGCCGACACCCATGACATGCGCGAACACGGCGGTTTACAGGGTTTCCTGCAGGACGCGCTCAACGACGATTCAGAAATCAAACGCGACCTTGGCGAAGCTGGAAACGTTGTACGCATGATGACCGTGCACGGATCCAAAGGTCTGGAAGCCCCCATCGTTTTCATGCCTGACACCGTGCGGTCCACCACGCGCGGCGGCGGATCCGATCACGTCCTGTGGCCGGAACGTGATGACAAAAAAGGCGTGCCTTTGTGGGCGGCTTCATCCGAAAGTGCCGCGCCCGCATACGACATGCGCAAGGCCACGATGCGCATGCGTGACGATGAAGAATACCGCCGCCTGTTATACGTGGCCCTGACCCGCGCCGCCGACCGCCTGTATATAGGCGGCGTACAAAAGGCGCAGAGCGTGAACCAGAAATCATGGTATTTCGCCTGCGAAGCCGCGATCAAAACCATCGGTCACGAACACAACGGCACATGGGTGGTCCAGAACCGCCAGACCGATACCGTCAAAGACGAAAAACACGAAGAGAAAAAATCAGTCGCTGATACACCGCTGCCTGCATGGGCCTTCACGCCCGCACCGGATGCCGGATCACCGCCGCGCCCGCTCATGCCATCGCGCCCGGATCAGGACGACCCGTCAATCATGTCGCCGCTGTTTGGTGATATCTCGCACCGCTTCAAACGCGGTCGTCTCATCCACACATTGTTCCAGTTTCTGCCGGACCTGCCGGAAGACGAACGTCTGCCCCGCGCTGTGCAGTGGCTGGCCAGTCCCGCCCATGACATCGGTGTCGACACCCAGAACGAAATTCTGGAAGCCACGTTCAACGTCCTGACCGATCCGGCTTTCGCCCATATCTTCACCCCCGCCGCAAGGGCGGAAGTGCCGCTGACCGGCCACCTGAAAACCGCCGCCGGGTCGCACACCATCGTATCCGGCCAGATCGACCGCCTTCTGGTGGAGGATTCGCAAGTCACGGTTCTGGATTACAAAACCAACCGCCCCGCCCCCAGGACAGTCGAAGACGTGCCCACGGCCTATAAGAAACAGATGCGCACATACCGCGATATTCTGGCGGAAATCTGGCCCGGACGGGCCATCCGCACCGTCCTGATCTGGACCGATGGACCCGCCCTCATGGACATTACGGACGCCCTGTAACCCTTGACCATTATGGCTCGTAAACCTATGTATAATGATCAACAAAGAGGTACGAAAAATGGCACACGCCGCAACTGATTCCACATTCGAAGCCGACGTTCTCAAATCTGACGAACCGGTACTGGTCGATTTCTGGGCTGAATGGTGCGGCCCCTGCAAAATGCTTTCGCCCATCGTTGATGAAATTTCGAACGATCTCAAAGGCCGCGTCAAAGTGGTCAAGGTCAACATCGACGAAAATCCGCACACCCCGACCAAGTACGGCGTGCGTGGCATCCCGACGCTGATGCTGTTCAAGGCCGGCGAACTGACCGCGACCAAAGTCGGCGCTATGCCGAAGGCACAACTGACCCAGTGGGTCGAAAGCCAGATCTAAGATTTTTTAGGAAGCTTGCGGACAATAAAGTCCGAGAGACAAACCGGCAGCGCCGCAAGCAACCACGAACCGAATGCCATGGGCCAGGGAAATGAAATCCTGGCCCTGTTTTTTTGCAAACCCTGCACGATGATACGTGCTGCTTTTTCCGCCGTCATGAAAAACGGCATCGCGAAATCATTGGCGTCCGTAATGCGGCTTTTGACAAACCCCGGGTTGATGACGCTGACCTGTATGCCGTGCGTTTCCAGCGCACCGCGCAGGCCCTCGCCGTACAGTTTCACAAAACCTTTCGATGCCGCATAGGCCGGTGCACTGGCAAGGCCGCGATACCCCGCAAGCGACCCCATCATCGCAATCTGTCCGCGCCCGCGCTTCATCATCAGCGGTATGACCGGATCAATCGTATTCAGAACGCCGTCGATATTGATGGCGAACATTGCCCGCGCCGCAGCACCGATGCCGCCGCCGCTGACCCCGGCATTGGCAACCAGCACTTCGATCGGGCAGATGGAATCAAACCGCATCAGGAAATTTTCCATCCCTGCGCGGTCAGTGACGTCCACGACATGCGTCTGTACCTGTGCGTGCTTGGCACGGCACGCGCGGGCGGTTTCCTCCAGCCGCGCGGGATCACGGCCAATCAGGCCCATGGCCACGCCCTTCTGCGCGTATTCAAGCGCCAGCGCCCGGCCGATACCGCTGCTGGCACCGGTGATAACGATACCCTTCATGCGGCCTCCACAATCTTGGCAAGACGCACATAGCTGTCCACGTCAACATCCTCGGCACGCAGTTTGGAATCGATATTCGCGGCCTCCAGATGCACGGCGTAATCGCCAAGGCTGGACCGGAGCATTTTTCGGCGCTGGTTAAAGGCAGTGGCGACAATTTTCTCCATCGTCTCGAATTTCGGCTGGTCGGCAAGCGCACGGGGTTTGAACAGCACGACGGCAGAACTGATTTTCGGCGGTGGCGTAAACGCACCCGGCGGCAATGTCTTCACAACTTTGCACTGGCACAGCCACTGGCTCATGACCGACAACCGGCCATACGCACTGCTATCGGGCTTGGCCGCAATACGCTCGGCCACCTCCTTCTGGAACATCAGCAGCATGAAATTGATACGCCCGATATTCTTCAGCAAATTGATCAAAATGGGCGTCGCGACGTTATAGGGCAAATTCGCAATCACCGTATCCCCGTAACTGGGAACATCGGCATTCAGCGCATCCTTGTGGTGCAACCTCAGCCGCCCGCCCGATGCTGTTACCAGGGGTTCCAGCACCGCAATCGCGCGCGCATCGAATTCTATGGCATCTACGCTCTGGGCACCGTTCAGCAACAATGCGCGGGTAAGCCCGCCCGGACCCGGGCCGATTTCAACCACCGACAACCCGTCCAGTGGACCATTCAATCGGGCAATGGAATTGGTAAGATTGAGGTCGAGCAGGAAGTTCTGGCCAAGCGCCTTGGTCGCCTGCAATCCGCCCTGCGCGATCACGTCGCGCAACGGCGGCAATGCTTCAATCGCGGCGTTAGATTCGGCGTTCAATGTACGCGCCGGCAATAAGATCACGCAGATAACGTTTCTGCAGCATGTCCAGGCGCTGCAGGCCCAGCTTGCGTTCGATCATGCTGTCGCTGGCCACATTGCCTTGCGGATCTTCGCGGTTGCAGATCATGGATACGACGGCGTTATCAGAACCGATTTGCGGTGCGATGGCGCGGCCGATATCCATCTTACCAAAGGATTTACGCTCTTCTTCGGTCAGTTCGTTGATCGCGACCTTACGCTCGTTCAGTTTGTAACGCTTATCGGATGCGGCCTTGCGGGTAATGTCCATGCAGCCTGTCAGGTTCTTGTAAATGCGGTCCGCCTCATCGCGCAGCGCGGAATCACGCACACCAGTGCCGTCGATGGAAAGTTCGCGGATAGTCAAAACGGCATCATCCGGCGATGCGATATCCTGTGAACGCACATCGCGCACATACAGGATGTAATAGCCGTCTTCGCCACGCACCGGGTCGGAGACCTTGTCTTTCGCCAGGTTGGAAAGCGCGGTATCAAGCGCCGTTTCCAACTGGCCCTGACGAACCCATCCGATCATGCCGCCCTGCGCGGCCGATGCCGACTGGCTGTTTTCACGGGCAATCTGCGGAAAGGGTTTGCCGCCGCGGATTTGCTGCACAAGCGTCTGCGCAAGGCTGCGCACTTTGGAATCGTCTTCGTTTTTGGCAACAGGCAGGAAGATTTCTGCCGCGTAATATTCAGCCTTGCCCGATGATTCAGCCATCTTGGCGCGCTCAGCCGCAATTTCAGACGTGCCCACAACGACGCGGGGGCGCAAAACCTGCTGGATCACCTTGCCCCAGCCGATCTGTGATTTGATCTGGCGGTTGATGGACGACAGACGCACACCCTGACGGGCCAGCATCTCTTTAAACTGGGCTTCTGTGACTTTGTTGTTTTCAGCGATTTGCGCAAAACCCTTTTGCACTTCGGCGTCGCTGACATTCACGCGCTGGCGCTTGGCTTCCTGCAATTGCACGGTCTCGGCAATCAGGCCTTCCAGCACCTGTTTCTGCACGCGGGCGATCATCTCGGCGGATGCGGGCTTGCCAGATGATTTCAGCAGCATCTCCGCGCGGTCGCGCAGATCGGTGGTGGTGATGATGTCCTGGTTGACCACGGCGGCAATGCCTTCGGCCCGCGCGGTGCCCACGCCAATAGCCAAAGCCATGATCATTACAAATACAAAACGCATAGAGCCGCCTTTACGAAGGTTATGTCACGAAAGAATGGTGCGGCACGGACAAAAAAGCAAGGGCGTAACCCATTGATGTCCCTGCCTTAAAAAAGCCGTCACACGTCTTTGACAAAGCTGTCCATGACACGTTTGAGCCCCGCATTGTCAAATTTGACGTCCAGCTTCTGGCCATCGGCATGGATAATCGTCCCCATGCCAAATTTTTCATGAAATACACGGTCGCCCTTCGTATACCCGCCCTTGGACACACGCACCGGCATGGCCGGCATCGGTTCAACCGGCGGAATCGAACGTTGCGCGCCCCAGCCGCCGGGTTTTGCCCCGGACGAATCCCAATGCACGCTGCGCCCGCCGCCATACAGGCCCATATCGGATGATACTTCGATGGTCTCGTCCGGCAGTTCCTCCACAAAGCGCGATGCAATCGCCGCCGTCCAGTTGCCGTAAATGCGCCGGTTGCCGGCATGTGTGATAAACGCGCGTTTGCGCGCACGGGTAAGACCGACATAGGCCAGTCTGCGTTCTTCTTCCAGACCTGTATTGCCGTTCTCATCCATGCTGCGCTGGCTTGGGAACAAACCTTCTTCCCAACCCGGCAGAAACACAGCCGTAAATTCAAGCCCCTTGGAACCATGCAGCGTCATCAGCGTGACTTTGGGCTCCGTCGTGCTTTCCGAATTTTCCATGACCAGCGATACGTGCTCAAGGAATCCTTGCAGCGACTCGAATTCCGCCATCGCAGATACAAGTTCACGAAGGTTTTCAACACGCCCTTGCGCATCCGGCGTTTTTTCCGCCTGCCACATGGCGATGTAACCGGAATCTTCCAAAATCTGGTGCGCCAGTTCGCCGTGCGTGGTGTTTTCCACCAGCCCGCGCCATTTGGCAAAATCCATCATCAGATTCTGCAAGGCGCTAAAGGCCTTGCCGCGAATCTCCTCCGTACCCAGCAATTCAATGATCGCCGCATTCAGCGAAATATTTTTGGACCGAGCATGCGCATACAGACGTTCAACCGTCGTATCGCCAATGCCGCGCTTGGGCGTGTTGATGATGCGCTCCAGTGCCAGATCATCCGCCGGTTGCGCAACGATGCGTAGATACGCCAGCGCGTCGCGGATCTCTGCACGCTCATAGAAACGCGGACCACCGATCACGCGGTACGGAATGCCCAGTTTCAGAAACCGGTCTTCGAATTCACGCATCTGGAATCCGGCACGTACCAGAATGGCCATGCCGTCAAACGCGATACCTTCTTTTTTCAGGGATTCGATTTTTTCGGCAACCCAGCGCGCTTCGGCCTCGCCGTCCCACAGCGCATGGACTTCAACCTTGTCGCCGGCGTCGCCCGCGCTCCACAGTGTTTTGCCGAGGCGTCCGGCGTTGTTGGCAATGACACCGCCCGCTGCTGCCAGAATATTCCCGGTCGAACGGTAATTCTGCTCAAGCCGCACCACTTTCGCACCCGGAAAATCTTTTTCAAACCGCAGGATGTTTTCAACCTCCGCACCGCGCCATCCGTAAATCGACTGGTCGTCATCACCCACGCAGCAGATATTATTGGCGTTACTGGTCAGCAGGCGCAGCCACAAATACTGCGCAACGTTGGTGTCCTGATACTCATCCACCATGATGTATTTGAAACGGCGGTGATACTCATCGCGGATGGATGCATTAGCCGGATCGCGCAGGATGGTGATGACATGCAAAAGCAGGTCGCCGAAATCACACGCGTTCAACGTGCGCAGACGGTCCTGATAGCGTTTGTAATATTCAATTGCCTTGCCGCCCGCGAGCTCGCCCGCTTCGCGCACCTGTGCAGGCAAAAGCCCCTTGTCTTTCCACCCGCCGATCGCCGCCGCCAGTGCCTTGGGCGGGTTTTTCTTGGTGTCGACATTATCGGCTTCCATCAATTGCTTGATAAGGCGCACCTGGTCGTCCTGGTCGATGATCGTGTACTGGCTGGTCAGCCCGACAAGACCCGCATGCTGGCGCAGCATACGTGCCGCCAGCGCGTGGAATGTACCCAGCCACCAGCCTTCGACAGGTTGCCCGCCCAGCGCGGCGGACACGCGGTGCTTCATTTCCTGCGCGGCCTTGTTGGTGAACGTCACCGCCAGAATCTGCGATGGCCATGCACGGCTTGTGGACAGAAGATGCGCAAGGCGCGTGGTCAGTACCCGTGTTTTACCCGTACCGGCCCCCGCCAGCACCAGAACCGGACCGTCCAGCGCCTCCACGGCCTCGCGCTGTGCGGCGTTTAAACCGGTCAGATACGGGGCTTCGGGCGTTGCAGCGGCTTGTGGAATCATGCGGCGTTATTTATACACGTTTTAATGATCATTGAACTACCCCGTTGGTACGACCTGCACGCCCACTTCCGGCAGGGCGATATCATGGCCTCACTGGTCGCCGACCATCATAAGATGGGCTGCGCCGGCATTTTGGCCATGCCCAACACAAAACCCCCGGTTGCCAAGGTAAAAACCGCCGATGACGGCGATTGCTGGTCCATCGAACAATACCGCGACATGTTAATGAGCGCAGGTGCCGACACATTCGATGCGGTCCTGACCCCTTTGTATCTGACAGCCAGCACGACCCCGAAAATGATCGAGGACGGCGCAAAATCCGGCCTGCTCACATGCGCGAAATATTATCCGCCGCACGGCACCACCGGTTCCGAATTCGGAAGCCCGCTTCAGACCTATGCCGATAACGGCGTGTTTCAGGCGATGGCCGATAACAATGTCATACTGAACATTCATGGCGAAGAACATGGCCAGTCGGGCGAACAGTATTTCGGCCGCGGCACCAACGCCGAAGAATATTTTTATCAGGAACGCCTGACACGCATCCTGGATAAATTCCCGACTTTGAAAATCGTGGGTGAACACGTCACCACCAAAATTGCCGGCGATATCATCAAATCAGCCGGCAAAAACGTTGCCGCCACCATTACGCCGCAGCATCTTCTGTATACGGTCGGCCACATGCTGCAGGGCTTTAAATACCATCTGTATTGCCTGCCGCTGCTGAAATTCGAAGAAGACCGCGCCGCACTCATCGCCGCGATAACTGACAACACCAACACCAAATTCTTTGCCGGCACTGATTCCGCCCCGCATGTGCAGAAACTTACCCCCTGCGGCTGCGCCGCCGGATGCTACACCGGTGGTATCGCGCCGCAGCTTTACGCAACCGCGTTTGAAAAATCAGGTGCCGATGTTGCGGGCGCTGCCTTCAAAAACTTCCTGTGCCTGAACGGTCCGAATTTCTACGGCCTGAAAATCCCATCGGATACATTTAAAATACAAAATAAATCTGTCGAAATTTGCGCGGAAAATTTCCCTGCCGGAACCGTCATTCCCCTGCCCGCCGGTCTCGAAATAAGCGGCAAATCCACGCTTTCATGGTCTTTAGTATAGAAGAATTTTCCATATAATTAATGCTACAATAGGTTTAATAGCGTGCAAAAAGACACGCAAAAGAAACTGAACCGTGGAGCATGAAGAGTGGACAAACAGCTGTTAATGATCGGCGCGATCGTAATATTTATAGCGTCCGGTTTCGCCATTTACGCAGCGCTACACCGCCCCGTGTACAAGAAAAAAGGCCAGTTACTTCTTCTCAATGAACAACGACTTCTGACCGCGCTGACACAGGCGCTTCCTTACAACTGCATCATATCGCTCAAAGTGCGCCTGCTGGATATCGTCAGCGTGCGCAGCCAGTACGGTAAAACGATGGACCAGACGCTCGCTGATTACTGCGTCGACTTCGTCATTCTCGACCGTGACACCACCGAAGTGAAAATGTGCATCGAGATGGATATGGAATCGACCAACGCGGTAGAGCGCCTGAACAAGAACACGATGATCAGCCGTTCCCTGCGGCGTGCCGGCGTGCCGTTCGTGCGCCTGCCGCTGATCCGGTTCTATGATCCCGCACGCCTGCGCAACATCATCCGCGAGACGATGGAAAAGCATGAGAAACCTGACGCGACTGTTGTAGAGACGATGAAAGACCGCGTGGTGGCGCGCGTACCGGCTTAACCTGGAATAAAGCGGCCGAAGATACCTTTGCGGCCAGGCGCTTTATTGCCACTGCCTTTTACAGGTTCGTTCAGGGTTTTTTCCTGTAGCGGCATGACGCGTTCCAGCTCGCCATAGACGCGGCGGTCCGGGAAGCTGTTCGCATACGGTTCAAAATCCGCACGGGTAAGACCGGATTTCAGGGCATCATTAAGACCAAGGCCAAAACGCATGCCGATGCGGTGCGCCAGAATTTCTTCCGGGTGCCTGCGATATACCGCCTGTCTTTCACTGGTGTAAAAATTACGGTCACATACACGCAGCAGCGTATAAAGATCAGGATCGTGCTTCAGAACTTTTTCGGGATCGGGAATGTTTCTGTTGGCCTGGTTAAGTGAATGGTGCACACCCTCATGCGCAAGGATAATACCCAGCAAAGGCAGATCGCGCACTGTCTTGATATCCGCAACATTGGATTCGACTTCGAACATGGCGCGTTCTTCATTCCAGCGCGCCATACCCCGGTTTTTTGAAGCCGGATCGGATACGACAACGGTTGAAACACCTGTACGCACATCAAAACGTTTTGCGATCATATCATTCAGAAACGTGATGGCTTCTTTGAGGTCAGCACCTTCGGCGGGCGTTTGACCATCGAGGATTCCGGCCTGCCTGCTCTGGCGGTGCGCCATCGCATCAACATCGGCAACCATCTTGTCGACGACCTTGTGATACAGCGCCACGGTATTTTCCGGCACCTGCGTGTGCACGGCCAGCGTCTGGCCGGTTTTTACCAGACTGTCATAGTAAGCTTTATCTTCAGCAGTGTCCTTCTCGGGCAGTGCATCAATTTCACGGGACAGCACGCCCATCATCCGCGCCTTGACCAGCGGGTCCACCAGTTGCAGATGCTGTTCGCTGTGCGTCTGGGTATAGGCGTGAACGGCATCGATGACATCGTCACCTGTCAGCAGGCCCGCATCCAGGCTTGCCGTCATGTCGCGTTCAAACAGCTGCACTGCCGACAGCGGTACAGCCGGACGCTCAGCCGGGGCCGGCTGTTCAGCGAAACGACGGAAACGTCTGCGCAGATCGTCAAACATGCGCCAACCTTATACCAAAGAAATTAACATATGGAAAATATTAGTACGCTTTAAACAAGCGCTTGAAATTATGGTGTTTTTCCCATTTTTCACTATGCGCAGGGGATGGCAAATCAACCGGTTTTTCAACCAGTGCGACCGGGACCAGCGCTTTACCGCCTTTAATGGCGGCGCTGACCCATTCCGCGCCTCTGGTCACCACATAGGCCGGGCCTGCGGCCGAGGCGGCAATACTGACCTCTATCGCGCCTTTCGGCCATGACCCAACCGCCGGCCATGGACCCGTGTCCTGCGTATCCAGCGTATCGGCGTCGACATGGACAAAAAGATGCTTGGGCGAAATCCAGAGCTTCTCAGGCGTCTTGCCTGCAACCCATAAATGCACCGCAGCCTTGGCCAGTTCGACCACGTCGCCCACCGGACAATCCGTGGTGTTGATGACAAGGTCATACCCGGCGTGATCGGCGATATCGACATTATAATATGTCTTGAAACGCGCGCGTTCGCTGGCTTTGCGGGCGGCGATGGCGGCCTGTACTTCTTCAATGCTGTTATAAGGGCCCTCGCCCACGCGCGACGTATCACCCTTGATGCGCATCACGGCGATCTGGGGGTCGACCTCCAGCTTGATGCGGAAAGACATGGGCAGAAAGTGAAACGCCATGCGGCTGTCCACGATCAGGTTCTTGGGGGTCTTCTCAAGGTTGCGGAAGACGGAATCAATGCGGTCGTCGATCGACTTGTCGGTTTCAGCCCGTTTGTTCAGCTCAAGGGTCGTAATGCCCATCTGGTCGGCGATCTTGCGCTGGACCATCCCGGTCGAATACCGGTCAGCCGCAAATGTCTCGACAAGACCGGTGGCCAGGACACTCTTCCCCGACCCTAAATCACCGCTAATGCTGATGATTATGGGTTTTTCCATAGGCAAAACTTCGTTTTTTGGCGGTGTACCGGCATCTGTCGACATGGGCGGATCATGGAACACCCCCCAATTTTTGGCAAGGGTATGGAAACAAAGGAAAATATGAAATCTGAAACTTGACGGGGGTTTTTAGGTGGTGCAATGTCCCACTTATAATCTAAAACGCAAACAAGGGGTTAACCGGTCATGACCAAATCAGAGCTGATCCGCCGCCTGGCTGAACGCTATCCGGATCTTTATCTGTCCGACCTCGAACGTGTCATCGACACCGTGTTCGAGGAAGTGACCAAGGCACTTGTTCGCGGTGATCGCGTTGAACTCCGCGGCTTCGGTGCATTCTCCGTCAAGAAACGCGAAGCACGCACCGGCCGCAACCCGCGCACCGGTTCCGCTGTTCAGGTTCGCGCCAAGACGATGCCCTTTTTCAAAACCGGCAAATTGCTCCGCGACCGCCTCAACGGCAAACAGGTGGACAAAAACGCCGAAGACAAATTCTGATAAACAGCCCCCGCCGAAAGCGGGGGTTTTTAAAACCGTGTTATAGTGGCCAATGACAATCTATTGCTCCATCGATACAAGTGACCTCGACTCCGCCATCCGCATGGCTGATCAGGTCGTCCCCGCCGGTTGCGGCCTGAAACTCGGCATGGAGTTTTTCAACGCCAATGGCCCGCAGGGCGTCATCAAGCTGCGTGAAAAACATCCTGACGCATCGCTGTTCATCGATCTCAAATATCACGACATTCCAAACACAGTGGCCGGTGCGCTTCGCGCCATTACCCGCCTTGGGCCTGATTTTCTGAACGTGCACGCCTCCGGCGGTGCGGAAATGATGCGCCAGGGTCTGGCTGCCATGAAGGAAGAAACGCGCAAACACGACATCAAAATGCCCAAGCTTCTGGCCGTGACCGTGCTGACATCCATGGACGACGAAGCCGTCACATCCGTAGGCTGGCAATTGCCGGTCGAGAACCAGGTCAAACGCCTGGCCATGCTCACCAAGAACACAGGTCTCAACGGCGTCGTCTGCTCACCGCTGGAAATCAAAATGGTCCGCGAAAATTGCGGCCCCGGTTTCATCACCATGGTCCCGGGCATCCGCCCTGTAGAAGCCAATGACGATCAGAAGCGCACCATGACCCCGAAAGAGGCGATGGCCGCCGGCGCCACCCATCTTGTCATCGGCCGTCCCATCACCCAGTCCCGCGATCCGGGTCAGACGGCTGCGGATATCGTCGCCAGCCTGGCATGAGCGCCGTTAAAATTAAAATCTGCGGTATCACAACGCAGGATGCGCTGTCCGCCGCGCACAAGGCCGGGGCGGATTTTGCCGGTTTTGTCTTTTTTGAAAAATCGCCGCGCAATATCAGCCTCGAAGCGGCCGCCTCTCTGGTCAAATCGACACCGATAACATCGGTTGGTCTGTTCGTGGACCCGGATGATGATTTCCTGAAAAACACACTCGCCCATGTCCCGCTGAAAATGATCCAGCTGCACGGCAACGAAACACCCGCACGCGTGGCCGCCATCAAATCCATGACCGGCCTTCAGGTGATGAAGGCGATCCGTGTCGCCAGCCATGACGACCTTACCTTCGGCAGCGCCTATGCCCCGGTTGTCGACTGGCTGTTGTTTGACGCCAAGGTCGAAGGCGCATCCCTGCCGGGCGGCACGGGCCGCAATTTTGATTGGGACATCCTGAGATATTACAAATCACCGCGTCCGTGGATGCTGGCTGGCGGCCTGAATGCCGAAAATATCGGTAACGCATTGAAAATGCTTAAACCCGACGCGGTCGATGTATCGTCCGGTGTCGAATCCTCAACCGGCGTGAAAGATGCTTCCAAAATCGCCGCGTTTGTGGATAGTGTCCGGCATGCCTGACCTTAAAAAGAACTCCCTGCCTGACGAACGCGGCCATTTCGGTATCTATGGCGGCCGCTACGTTGCCGAGACATTGATGCCCCTGATCCTCGATGTTGAAAAAGCATGGAGCGACGCCAAGGCAGACGCAAAATACTGGGCGCAGTTCGATGAACTGATGCGCGACTATGTCGGTCGCCCGTCCCCGATGTATTTTGCCGAACCCACGACCAAAAAACTCGGCGGCGCAAAAGTCTATTTCAAGCGCGACGAACTCAACCACACCGGTTCGCACAAGATCAACAATACGATCGGCCAGATTTTGCTGGCCCTGCGCATGGGTAAAACCCGCATCATCGCCGAAACCGGCGCGGGCCAGCACGGCGTGGCAACGGCAACGGTCTGCGCGCGCTTTGGCCTGCCCTGCACCGTGTTTATGGGTGCGACCGATATCGAACGCCAGAAACCCAACGTCTTCCGCATGAAACTGCTGGGCGCGGAAGTGCGCCCGGTCACATCCGGCGCAGGCACGCTCAAAGACGCGATGAACGAAGCCATGCGCGACTGGGTCACCAATGTGCACGACACCTTTTATATCATCGGCACGGTGGCTGGTCCCCATCCGTACCCGGCCATGGTCCGTGACTTTCAATCCGTCATCGGCAAGGAAGCCCGTGCGCAGATACTGGAACGCGAAGGCAGATTGCCCGACCTTCTGATCGCCGCCATCGGCGGCGGGTCGAACGCCATGGGCCTGTTCCATCCTTTCCTTGATGACGCATCCGTCAAAATTCAGGGCGTCGAAGCCGGCGGCCACGGCCTGCACCACAAACACGCGGCCAGCCTTACCGGCGGCAAGCCCGGCATCCTGCACGGGAATATGACGTACCTGCTGCAAAGCAACGACGGCCAGATCACGGAAGCGCACTCCATCAGCGCCGGTCTCGATTACCCCGGCATCGGCCCGGAACATTCATACCTGCACGACACGAAACGCGCAGAATACGTATCCATCACCGATGACGAGGCGCTGGACGCATTCAAAATGTGCACCCAGCTCGAAGGCATCATTCCCGCGCTGGAACCAGCACATGCTTACGCGCAGGTCATGAAAATGGCCCCGAAGATGAAAAAGGACGACATCATCGTCATGAATCTCTGCGGCCGCGGCGATAAGGATATCTTCACCGTCGCCGAACGTTTCGGGGTGACCCTGTGACCAACCGCATCGACGCAACATTCGCCAAGCTGGACCGTCCGGCGCTGATCACCTTCATCACGGCGGGTGATCCTGATATCAAGAAATCACAAAGCATTCTCGATCTATTGCCCGCCAGTGGTGCCGACATCATCGAACTCGGCATGCCCTTCACCGACCCCATGGCGGACGGCCCCGTCATTCAGGCCGCCGCCCTTCGTGCGCTCGATTCCGGTGCAAGCATGAAAACCACGTTGCAGATGGTGCGCGATTTTCGGAAGAACAACACGGACACGCCCATCGTCCTGATGGGTTACGCCAATCCGGTCTATCAATACGGCATGGACGTATTCGTGCGCGATGCATCCGCCGCCGGTGTCGACGGCCTGATCATTGTCGACCTGCCGCCCGAAGAAGATGATGAGCTCTATACAGCATCAAAAGCCGCGAATGTGCATCTCATCAAACTGGTGACACCGACCACGAGTGACGAACGGCTAAAGACCGTTCTGCCCAAAGCATCAGGCTTTTTATATTATGTATCTATCACCGGTATCACCGGTGCGGCCAGCGCCGATGTCAGCGCGGTAAAAAATCACGTGGAATCAATCCGTAAGGCCACCGATTTGCCGCTCGCCATCGGATTTGGTATTAAGGGCCCTGACGATGTTCGCCAGTTCGCCGCTTTCGCAGACGCGGTTGTGGTCGGATCGGCCATCGTGAGTGAAGCACAAAAACCGGATGGCGACGTAGCCACCTTCGTTAAGTCACTGCGTAGCGCTCTTTAATCAGGGGACACATGACATCTCGCAAATATGCGTGCGGCTTTGCCGCCCTGCTGGCATTTATGTCTTTCCCCGCGCATGCGGCTGAAGTTGCAAAGGATAAAGACACTCTCTACGTCACTGTGCGCAAGCGATATGAACCCGAAAAATCTGTGCCACAAACGGTCCAGGTTTTCCGCCGCGAAGAAATCAGCGCCCTGCGCCTGCAAAGCCCGACCAATATCTCGTCTTCGGTCAGCGGCTTTTCATTCAACGATCCATTCGGCCGCTTCAACCCCGCGCCCAGCATGCGCGGCCTGATCCAGCCGGGACTGGGCGATGAACCATCCGTCGCGTTTTTCAACGACGGTCATTACCTGTCTGGTCGTTCATCCATCAATTCGCTGGCCTTCGACCTCGACCGTATTGAAGTTGCCAAAGGCCCGCAAAGCGCACTCTATGGCCGCAACTCTTTCGGTGGTGCCATCAACGCGATCAGCGCAAAACCATCGCAACAGGTTGAACGATCTGTCGATGTGATGATGGGTAGCAAGGACCGCCAACAGATCACCGGCGTCGTCTCCGGCCCGATTAACGATGTATTAAGCGCGCGCCTTGCCGTCTATGACCGCGACTGGGGCGGCTTCTTCAAAAATTCCATCCCCGGCGGCCCGAATATCGGCGGCGAAAAGACACAGGCCGCACGCGGCACGTTGCGCTACCAGCCGGATGCCACGCGCGATGTCGTCCTGCGCCTGACCCATATCCATGACAACGACGAACAACCCAAGGGTTTTCTGGTTCCCGCCAATTGCGGCCCGCGCACGGCGGACGGTGTCCTGCGCTATTACTGCGGATCATTGCCGGAATCCGGCGCACCATACGCGGCCAACGATGTCGGCAATAACGGTTATACCCGCACACATTCACGCCTCAATCTCGACTGGAATGAAACATTAAACGACACCACGTCACTGTTATTCACCATGGGCGGCAGCACGGAAGAATCCCGCTTCGCCCGTGATGACGATTATTCATCCCAGCGGGCCGCACGCGCCGGCATCGACGCCCGCCGCAATGATGTGCAGGCGGATGCCCGCATCATGTACGAACCCACGTCAAAGGCGTGGGATGCCATGGCCGGTGTAAGCCTGTACCGTTTCTTCAATCACACACGCCGCACCGACCAGTATTACGTGCTGGGCCAGACGACACCGGGCGGCGCCGTCACGACGGCACTGACGCAAACCGCCGCCATGTATGGCAGCGTGGCATTCGCCCTGCCCGTTGATTTCAAACTGACACTGGATGGCCGATACCAGCGTGAATGGAAAAATCTGGAATCCAGTATCCGGGATCTTTCCGGCACGCCGCTGGACCTGTCCGGCAACTGGGGTGCCTTTACGCCCAAGGTGACATTGAGCTGGCAGCGCACACCGGAATCCCTTCTTGCCTATGTCAGCGCGGGCCGCGGGTACAAATCCGGCGGCTTCAACGACCGCCAGAATATCTTTGATGCCCAGCGCGCCTTCGGCCCGGAACAGAACTGGACGTATGAAGCCGGTTTCAAAAACATCCCGCTGCAATCAAACTTAAGCTTCGACATCGGTGCATTTTTCATCGACTGGCGTAACCAGCAGGTGCAGGCCTATTCCGCCGCCGGTGCCACCAACAATTTCTTCCTGGATAACAACGCAAGCTCGACATCCAAGGGCATTGAAACCGCCCTGCACTGGCAACCGCGCGAAAACACCCGTATCGGCCTGTTCTATACTTACGCCGATGCACGCTTTGAAAAGTATAACGACCCCGACCTTGCCGGGATTGTCGGCTACGCCCCGACCGGCGATGTCAGCGGCAACCGACTGCCCCGTTATTCACCCCATCATATCGGGATGGAAATTCTCAATCGCACCCCACTGAATTTCCAGAACTGGGACTGGGTGAACACCGCCCAGTTTACCTTCCAGTCCAGCCAGTACACCGACAATGCCAACCTCGCAAAGACCGGAAATCGGTCAATTTTGAATGTAGAATCAGGGGTTTCGCGTGGTCCCGTCTATGCTGGATTTTTTGTCGATAATGCTTTAAATGAACGGGACCCGCCCGTAGGTATCTCATGGTCTGATGCCACAACGGGATTTAGCCGCGCTTGGCTCGTCGTCCCCCAGGATGGTCGAACCTTCGGAATCCGGGCCAAGATGAAGTTTTAAAAGGGGTTACCGCAATGAACTGGCTTTCCAATTTTATTCGCCCGAAAATCCGCTCGCTGGTGGAATCCCAGAAAGAAGTGCCGGACAATCTGTGGACCAAGTGCCCGTCCTGCGAAGGCATGCTGTTCCAGCGTGACCTGAAAGAACGCCTCAACACCTGTAATCACTGCGGCTACCATTTGCGCTGGCCTGTGGCTGACCGTCTCGAACATCTGTTCGACCAGGGCCACTATGAGAACCTGAAACTGCCGCGCGTGCCGGTTGACCCGCTGAAATTCAAAGACCGTAAAAAATACGCCGACCGTCTGAAAGATGCGCGCGAAGAAACTGGCCGTCAGGACGCCATGGTTGTCGGCGTCGGCACCGTTGAAAACCGCGAACTGGTCGTCGCCGCATTCGATTTCGATTTCATGGGCGGATCCATGGGCACGGGCGTTGGCGAAGCCATCGTCATGGCGGCCGAAGAGGCCGTGAAACGCAAACTGCCCCTGCTCATCATCCCGGGCTCAGGCGGCGCGCGCATGCAGGAAGGCGCGCTGTCGCTGATGCAGATGCCGCGCACCATCATTGCCGTGCAAATGGTCAAGGAAGCGGGCCTGCCCTATCTGGTCCTGCTGACCGACCCCACCACGGGCGGCGTGTCCGCATCGTTCGCAATGGTCGGCGACATTCACATGGCTGAACCGGGCGCGATGATCGGATTTGCCGGTAAACGCGTGATTCAGGAAACCATCCGTGAAGCACTTCCCGAAGGTTTCCAGACCGCTGAATACCTGGTTGAACACGGCATGGTCGATATGGTCGTATCGCGCCATGAACAACGTACGGTGATCGCACGCATCGTCGGCTTCCTGACCCAGCCGATGACCGGACCGGGCGGCAAGCGCAAAGCCAAGGAAAAAGACATGGGCAGCACCAGCGCCAAGGCCAAGCTGGTCGACAGCAAGGCCCGCGCCGCTGGCGCGATCGCTGAACAGGACAACATCGTGCAGATCCGCAAGAAAGCCGCGCGGGGATAATGTCCGCCGATTCCGCGCACCCTAACCCTGAAGTCGCGCGGCGTCTTGATCACCTCTACACATTGCACCGCACCGAGATCGACTTAAGACTCGGTGCGTCGCCTTATCTGGACCTGCTGCACAGGCTGGGTGATCCGCACAAAAAACTGCATAACATCGTTCACATTGCCGGCACCAACGGCAAGGGCAGCACGCTGGCATTTCTCCGCGCTATGGCGCAGGCTGACGGTAAAACCGTCAACATTTATACATCGCCCCATCTGATCACCTTCAATGAACGCATCTGTGTGCGCGGCAAGATCATCAGCGACGACTATCTGGTCGACCTTTACGAACGCGTCCACGCGGCCAACGCAGGCGCATCAGTGACGTTCTTTGAATTCACGACCGCCATGGCGTTTGTTGCGTTCGCTGAAAATCCGGCCGATGTCACATTGCTGGAAACCGGCATGGGCGGACGCCTTGATTGCACCAACGTGATTGATGCACCCATCGCCACCGCCATCACCAAGATCAGTTTCGACCACACGGAATTCCTGGGCGACACGCTGGAAAAAATCGCCGCTGAAAAAGCCGGCATCATGAAACCCGGCGTACCCTGCGTCATCGGTGCGCAGATGGATGACGCCGCCGTCATGCCCGTATTTCAGGCCCACGCACGCAAAGTCGGCGCACCCATCATCAACGCGGTGATGCCGCTGGATTATCCCGCCCCCAACCTGACAGGCGCGCATCAGGTTGAAAATGCCGCCGTCGCCATGATGCTGGCCCGTATCCTGCGCCTGTCCGATACCGCCAAACGCAAAGGTCTTGTGAATGCGCAGTGGCCTGCGCGCATGCAACGCGTTTCGCAAAATCCGGAAATCTGGTTCGATGCCGCACATAATGATTCCGGCGCTCTGGCATTGGCCGCGCAACTCCGCCAGTGGAAGGGTGAAAAACCCATCCATCTGGTGGTGGGTCTTGCCGCGGATAAGGATGCCAATGCCTTCTTTACCGCACTGGCCGGGACCTATGACCGCCTGACCTTTGTCGACCTTCCACAGGCCCGCAGGCCCCAAACCGCTGAAAATCTTGCGAAAATCACCGGCCTGCCTGCCGCGACAATCAAGACACTCGACGAATTACCTTTAAACAACAATGGGTTGGAACGTATTGTCGTTGCCGGGTCCCTGTATCTGTATCAATGTCTTTTTAGCCCCTTTTTAACCCGGCATATGTCATAAGAAGGCATGAGCGTGAAAGAGCATTTTGGCTTCGCTAAATCCGATGACAACCCGCAGGCGTTTCTCCTGAGCTGGTACGGTCATGCGATTGGCTATTTCAAAATGGGCGGCGTCAAGGAATGGCATCCATTCGACCCCGCGTTTGAGAATTTGTTCGTCATGGACAAGGACGGCAAACTGCCGATGTTTCTCAACAATCTCAAACCCGAGGGCTGGCTCAAGGATCATCTGGATTACAGTTTGCAGACGGATTACCTCAAACACGGCAAACGCTTTCTGTCTAACATCGTCATCTATGCGCAGGACGGCAGACTCGACCTGGGCCGCGAAACAGTCATCGACGAACGCCTTGCATCGCTGGGCGACTTCATCGACATGAACGGCATCTTCATGGGCGAATACAAAGTGCCGCAGGGGTTGAACAGCGACCCGCACTTCGAAGATTTCATGATCAAATACTGGCAGAACAAACATATGCCGCGCTTCTCGGGCGCTGAACTGAAATTTCCGACCTGCCTGACACCAAACGGTACGGTCGATCCTGCGCTGAACACGCCATTCAACGTGATCGCCAAATATCCCGGCGCTTACGGATACGAAGCCCTGGGCGTGAATGAATTTCTGGGTATGAAAATGGCCAAGGCCGTCGGTCTTGAAACCCCCGCTTTCGCCCTTGCCGACCAGGGCGACGGATTGCCGCCTGTATACCTGATTGAACGCTACGACATCCCCATGAAGGATGAAGGCAAACCGACGGAATGGCTGATCACACAGGATTTCTGCACGCTTCTGCAAGTACCCGGTGATGACAAATGCCGCGCATCCATCGAACAGATCGGCAAGAAAATCGCCGAAGTATCGAAGCTGTCGCAAAACGATCACACCAACAAAAATCTTGAAGAGCTTTTCAAGCGCGCCGCTTTTTCATGGGTGATGAGCGACGGCGACCTTCACATGAAGAACATGTCGCTGCTTTATAAATTCGATCCGCAAACCAAAACCCTTACCGATATCACTTTCGCCCCGACATACGACACGACCACCGATGTGTTCGTGGGCAAGCATGGCGTCGATTCCTCTCTCAACATGGGAGGCAAGAAAAACAAGATCACAATGAAAACCCTGATGCAGCTGGCCAACACGCTGGGCGTGTACAAAGGCGAAGACGGAAAACTGGATGAAGCCCGCGTGACCGGCCTTGTCACCGACATGGCCCGCACCGCTGCGCAGACCGCCATCGACTTCGCACACGACATGCCCGCCTTCATCAAGGACAAGCCATGGACCTATGATGTCCACGTACAGGTCAGTGCGGTTGTAGACCGCGCGCGCGGGCTTGGCGTTGAAGGACTGGACTGGGATTCAGAAAGCGTCTGGAAACAGCACAAGGAAAAAGGACCCCTCGCGCGCAAGGCGCATCAGGAAATGCTCGAGCGTTCTGGCGAACCCTTCGCCACGCGCGTGTCTCGCCTGGCCATGAACCTGACCCAGTAAAAAGTTGCGTATTCTTGTTTGATTACGGTAAATAGCGGGCATGACATCGCCCGCCCCGGAAAACATCTACATCATCAACCCTGACACCAGCGCCCTTACGCGCATGCTGGACGGGCTTGAACGCGATATGCCGCTGGTCTGCACCTACACCGCCTTCAGGTCGGAGGCACAGGCTCTAAAGTCGTTGGCGACCCGTCCTGCCGCTTTGGTCATTGCCGCCTATGACCCCATCACCGGCCACGGCATCTCTCTGGTGCGCCCTTTGCGCGATAAGGGTAACATCCCCCTGATCTTTACCGGCCCGGCTGACGAGGACATCGAGTCCTATGCGCTTGAAACCGGTGCATGCGATTATTTCAGCCCGGCCAAAACCCCGCGGGCCATGGCCATGCGCGTGCGCAATATCCTGATGCGCGACCGCATGCGGCATCCCAACTGGAAAAAGCGCGCCATTGTGCAGTTTGAGAACGTCACACTTATCCGGCCCGACATCATCATCAACGGCGATCTGCGCATGGTGCCGGAAAAGCACAGCTGCACATGGAAGGGTAAACCCCTGATCTTCACACCTTTGCAGTATAAAATGCTGGCCGATATGGCCGCGGGCCGCGGCCGGATCAAAAGTTATGAGGGCCTGCGCCGTCACGGTGGCCCGGATCTGGACCTGGCAGCCACCATCAAACGCATCCGCGCGGCGTTCAAAAAGGTCGATCCCGCCTTTGACGCCCTGCGCAACCACAAGGGCGAAGGCTACAGTTTTGTGAGCTATGTGTGCGAACCTCAAACGGCCGCACCCCGCCTGCAATGCGCTTAACTGGCTGTTTTCGCCTCAATTATGCGTAAGTTTGGCCTTTTTTCAGTCACATACCCAGCCTATAGTTAGGCTCATACAATTGGGGCATCCATGAGCGCAGCAAAAATCGTTCTCGTCGACGACGACAAAAACATTCTTACCTCCGTCACTATGGCGCTTGAGGCCGAAGGCTTTGAAGTCAGAACCTACAACGAAGGTGAATCGGCCCTTAAAGGGCTGCAGGCTGCCCCCGCTGACCTTGCCGTGCTCGACATCAAAATGCCGCGTATGGACGGCATGGAAGTCCTGACCAAGCTGCGCGAAACATCGCAGATGCCGGTGATCTTCCTGACATCCAAGGACGATGAAATCGACCAGCTGCTCGGCTTTAAAATGGGTGCCGACGACTACATCACCAAACCTTTCTCGCAGCGCCTGCTGGTGGAACGCATCCGCGCCATCCTGCGCCGCGAAGCCCTGCGTGCGCAGGGCCCCGAAGCCGGCAACGCCGCCAAAATCCTCAAGCGCGGCGAACTCGTCCTCGATGACGAACGCCATATGTGCACATGGAAAACCATGGAAGTGCCGCTGACCGTGACGGAATACCTTCTGGTCAAGGCGCTGGCCGCACGCCCGGGTCACGTGAAAAACCGCGACGCCCTGATGGATCAGGCCTACGGCGAAACCATCTATGTCGACGACCGCACCATCGACTCCCACGTCAAGCGCATCCGCAAGAAATTCAAAGTCATCGATGATGATTTCGACCATATCGAAACCGTCTACGGCGTTGGTTACCGCTATAAAGAATGATAACTATGCCGTGGCGTATCAAACGTTTACCGGCTAACTTATCCCCCATGAAACTGTATTTTGACGCGCTGATACAAAGAACGCAGCGTCTGATCCGCCGGGCGCCGCAGCGCCGCTGGGTCAGCCGCCTGTCGTTGCGTATTTTTGCCGTCAACGTCATGGCGCTGATCGTGCTCGCCTTCGGCCTGTTGTATATCAGCCGCTATCAGTCCGAACTCATCGCCGGCGAACTCGATTCCATGGAGCGCCAGGCCCGCATTTACGCCGGCGCCATCGCCGAAGCCGCGCGGTATTCATCCCTGATCACCGCGCCGGACCCCGCCATCGGCATCATGGTCCGCGACAGCCTCAGCCGCGAACGCACACGCAACATGGTGCGCCGTCTGGGCGAAACCACCATCAACCGCATTCGTGTCTTTGACGATCATGGCCGCATCGCCGGTGACTCCGACGTGCTGGGTGGGACCGGCGGCATTATCCGCCAGCAACCGCTCGCACCCATGACATTACGCAACGGCGTTAAAATTGCCGGCCGCACGATCGGCGACCGCTTTATCGACCTTCTGCCATCCGGCCTGCGTCTCAAATCCTACCCCGAAGACATCGGTCCGCGCATCCGCCACCGCGGCGACCTGTACCCAGACGTGCGCGAAGCACTGGAAGGCCGCGTATCATCCACCGCATGGAGCACCAGCGGTCACCGCGACATCATCCTGTCCGCCGCCGTCCCCGTGCAGCATCTGAAACAGGTCTTGGGCGTCGTCTATGTCACGCGAGACGGCACCGCGATTGCCGAATCCATACGCCAGATGAAGATGGATATCATCAAGCTGTTCGTGATCTCGCTGGCCATTACATTCATCCTCTCATTCTATCTGGCCGCCGGTATTGCAAGTCCGCTGCGCAAACTCTCCCGCGCGGCTGACGCGGTGCGCCGCGGCAACCGTCAGGCGGAAATTCCCGACCTGTCATCACGCCGCGATGAAATCGGCGACCTGTCACGCGCCTTGCGTGAAATGACCGGTGCATTGGCCACGCGCCTGGACTCCATCGAACGCTTTGCGGCTGATGTTGCCCACGAACTCAAAAACCCCCTGACATCCCTGCGCAGCGCAATTGAAACGGTGCAGCTGGTGAAGGAAAAAGCCGACCGTGACAAGCTGATGGATATCATCATGCATGACATTCAACGCCTTGACCGCCTGATCAGCGATATCTCCGGGGCATCGCGCCTTGATGCCGAACTTTCCCGTGAGGATCTGGGTCTTGTCGATCTGCGCCCGCTGCTCACGCAGATGGCGGACTCTTATGTCGAGCCGTTACAGCGCCTGAAAGACACACACGGCAATCATCTTGTCACGCTTGAACTGCCCGGACCCGATACCGTCATGATCGTCCAGGGGATCGAGGGACGCCTGGCGCAAGTATTCCGCAACCTGATCGACAATGCCATTTCCTTCTCGCCCGAAAGTGCTGCCGTCGCTATCCGTGCCATACGCGACGATGCCAAGCGTCAATGGAAAGTCATCGTGGAAGATTCCGGCCCCGGTATCCCTGATGCCAAGCTCGCCGCCATTTTCGACCGCTTTTATTCCGAGCGTCCGGAAGGTGAGGCATTCGGCCGCCATTCCGGCCTTGGCCTGTCGATTGCGAAGCAGATCGTGGACGCGCATCGCGGCACCATCTATGCTGAAAACATCATTGATGAAAACGGCGTACGCAAAGGCGCGAGATTTACAGTGGTGTTAAATGCCCTCGGATAAGCAAAAACCATCCAAGAACAAAAAATCCAGACGCAGGATCGTCTTCGTGACCGGCATGTCCGGCGCGGGTATGACCACGGCCCTCAAAATATTCGAGGACATGGGATACGAGGTTTTCGACAACGTCCCGCTAAGCTTTATCAAACCCCTACTGACGCAGAAAGGGTACGAAAACACACCCGTTGCTATCGGTCTTGATACGCGCGCGCGCGGATTTTCCCCGGAGATCGTCCTGAAAACCATCAAGGACACGCAGGCGCTGATGGTGTTCATGGCCGCCGGCAACATGATTTTACAAAAGCGTTTTTCTGAAACGCGCCGCGGCCACCCGCTAGCCAAGGACAGGCCGGTTCTGGACGGCATCCGCCAGGAACGCAACTGGCTCAAGCCTCTGATGGATGCGGCTGATCTTCTGGTCGATACATCCGACCTGTCGATTCATGATTTGCGCCGCACACTGGAATCCAGCGTCCATCCCGATGAAACCAAGCGCAGCCTTGCCGTGACGGTCATGTCGTTTGGTTTCAAGAACGGCGTACCACGCGAATCCGACATGGTTCTGGATGTGCGCTTTTTGCAAAACCCGCACTGGATTGCTGCACTGAAGGATAAAACCGGTCTCGACAAAAAAGTGCAGACCTATGTACAGGGCGACCCCGCCTTTAAAGATTTCATGAAAAACAGCGAGGCGCTGTTATCCCTGCTTCTGCCGCGCTATTCCGACGAAGGGAAATATTATTTCACACTTGCCGTGGGCTGTACCGGCGGCAAGCATCGCTCGGTCTTCGTTGCTGAAAAATTGGCTAAAAAAATCAAGGCTCTGGGCTTTCCTGTTTCCATCCGCCACCGCGACATGGACCAATAAAATTTGAGGCGAATACGCAGGTATTCGTAACCCGCAGACAACCCTTTTCAGGGTAAACTTGAACGATACAGATCGTTTGCGTTGATTTTTTAATCAAACGGCCCAACTTATAAAAAAGCCGTGTATGTGGGTTAGATCATGAAAACCTTTATCCGGAGCGAAACAGGCGCACTGCATAGCCAGTGGTATGTTGACGCTATGGAACATTTCGTCGATGTGGTTCAGGACCTGTCGTACGCAAGATCTCTCAACGAAGTGATGGCGATTGTCCGCCGCGCTGCACGCGAACTCACCGGTGCTGACGGTGCCACTTTTATCCTGCGTGACGGCGATCTGTGCTATTACGCAGAAGAAAATGCCATCAGCCCCCTATGGAAGGGCCAGCGTTTCCCGATGGCGCGCTGCATCAGCGGCTGGGTCATGACACATGGCCAGACCGCTTTCATTCCCGACATTTATGCCGATGCGCGCATCCCGGCGGAGGCGTATCGCCCAACATTCGTCAAATCACTGGTCATGGTCCCCATACGCCACGATTCACCGCTGGGTGCCATTGGCAATTACTGGGCCAGCAACCGTGTGCCCGCACCGGAAGAAATCAAGATTCTGGAATCACTTGCCAACGTCACCGCCGTTGCCATGGAAAACGTTGAACTTTATCACGAGCTCCAGAAAAAAATCCGCGCGCTGGAAATCAGCAACGAAGAACTCAACCGTTTTGCATGGATCGCTTCGCATGACCTGAAAAGCCCGCTGCGGTCGATCGACCATCTGTCCGAATGGATCGAGGAAGACGCAGGCATACAGATGAACCCGGATTCACGTCAGCACGTCCTGACTCTGCGCCAGCGCGTGCGCCGCATGGAACGCCTGCTGGATGACATCCTGTCCTATGCCCAGCTTGAACGTAAACTGGACCCCGCCAATGCTGAGATCGTCGATGGCCGCGAACTGGTGGAAAACGCGGTGGCGCTTCTGGATGTGCCTGCGGGCTTTACCGTGGATATCGGTGCGCACATGCCGGACCGCCTGCCGCGCATGCCCCTGAAACTGGTCTTCACAAACCTGATCGGCAATGCCATCAAGCACCACAACCGCGACCATGGCCGCATCTGGGTCGAGGCTGCCGAAAACGAAAGCCATTATGTTTTTGCCGTGCGCGATGACGGCCCCGGCATTGCGCCTGAACATCATGAAAAAATCTTCGAGATGTTCCAGACCCTGGGTCCCAAAAAACCGGATCAGGAATCCAATGGCATGGGCCTGGCATTCGTGCGCAAGATTCTTGACGTAAATGGCGGCACCATCCAGGTTGAATCCGCAGGGCCCAATGCCGCGCCGGGCACCGTTTTTCATTTCACATGGCCAAAATCAATGACTGGCCAAATCAATGACTGGAGTGACCTAAAATGAGCGGTTCGACAATTCCCGATCCCCTGCACCTTCTGCTGATCGAAGACGATGAAGTCGATATCGAGGCCGTGCGCCGCGCCTTGCGCCGGTCCGGCATGGACCAGAATGTTCTGCATATCGCCAATGACGGCGAGGAAGCCCTCGACATGCTGCGCGGGAAAAAGGGTTACAAGGCTTTGCCGCAACCCTGCGTCATGCTGATCGACATCAACATGCCCCGCATGAACGGTCTTGAGTTTCTGAAAGAAGTACGCGGCGATAAAAACCTCTCGCACAATATCGCCTTCATGCTCACGACATCGGGCCGCAAGGATGACAAGGTCTACGCCCAGACCCTGAATGCTGCCGGCTACTTCATGAAGGAAAACCTGACCGAATTCGTCGATCTGTTGCGCTTCTACTGCAACATCAACGAATTCCCCGTCAAAACCATGGCACCGCCCCCAGTCCTTCCGGCGGCGGCAACGGCATAATCAATCTTGAATAGTTTAAAATGACGGGCGTGGACTACCCGGTCGGCGCGGCGCATGTTTGCGGCTGTCCGAAGATGTTCTGCGGGCATTCGGGTCATCGCGGCGCTCAGGCACACCCACAGTGTCCCCGATGGCCTTGAACTGCGATGGGGCAATGGCAATATCGCTGCCCGGTGTGAATGTCAGCATAACGCCGGTCTCACTCACGCCGCCGTCCTTGGAACGAAACCGAAAATTGGCACCGCCATCATACGGTTCGTAAAACATCTGGTGGTCGGGACCAAGCCGGTACACCGGTTTATTATTATTCAGCGCCGACACCACGTTGTCAGAAAAACGGGCCAGTTCAACCGGGCTTTCGGGCCCGCGCAGATATCCAACCGGCGTCATCTCGCCGCCATCATTGATGACAATCTGGAAGCTTTTACACTCGCCGGTGCGCTCGTCAAAATCGTGGGGAAGACATATGTAGGACATGATGTGAGAACTGGCTTAAATCGTTGCTTTTGACCCTAATTCCCTTTATTTCTACCAGCGAAAGATTAACAAAGGATTATGGATTCATGACCGCCGCATCGCTACAAACCATTGAAAATGACTACAAAGTCAAAGACATCACCCTCGCCGACTGGGGCCGTAAAGAAATCCGCATTGCGGAAACCGAGATGCCGGGCCTCATGGCTCTGCGTGCTGAATACGGCCCGAAAAAGGTCCTGAAAGGCGCCCGCATTGCCGGCTGCCTGCACATGACGATCCAGACTGCCGTCCTGATCGAGACGCTGATCGAACTCGGCGCTGAAGTCCGCTGGTCGTCCTGCAACATTTTCTCGACGCAAGACCAGGCCGCTGCCGCCATCGCGCGCGACCACGGCGGCGTCTTCGCCTGGAAGGGCCAGACCAACGAAGAAGCCGAATGGTGCATCGAGCAAACCATCAAGGGCCCGAACGGCTGGACCCCGAACATGATCCTCGACGACGGCGGCGACCTCACCGTCATGATGCACACCAAATTCCCTGAACTGATGAAAGACGTTAAGGGCATTTCGGAAGAAACCACCACCGGCGTTCACCGCCTGTACGAAATGCACAAAAAAGGCCAGCTCAAAGTCCCGGCCATCAACGTCAACGACTCCGTCACCAAGTCGAAATTCGACAACCTGTACGGTTGCCGCGAATCGCTGGTCGATGGCATCAAGCGCGCGACCGACGTCATGGTCGCCGGCAAAATCTGCGTCGTCGCCGGCTTCGGCGATGTCGGCAAAGGTTCTGCTGCTTCCCTGCGCACACAGGGCGCACGCGTCATCGTCACCGAAATCGATCCGATCTGCGCATTGCAGGCCGCGATGGAAGGTTACGAAGTCAACACGATGGAATACGCAGCGCCAATGGCTGACATTTTCGTCACCGCCACCGGCAACGTCGACGTCATCACGATCGAACACATGCGCGCGATGAAAGACCGCGCGATTGTGTGCAACATCGGCCACTTTGATTCCGAAATTCAGATCGAAGCCCTGCGCAACCTGAAATGGCACAACGTGAAGCCGCAGGTCGACGAAGTTGAATTCGCCGACGGCAAGCGCCTGATCGTTCTGGCTGAAGGCCGCCTTGTGAACCTCGGCTGCGCCACCGGCCACCCGAGCTTCGTGATGTCATCATCCTTCACCAACCAGACCATCGCCCAGATCGAACTCTGGACCAACCCGGGCAAGTATCCGGTTGGTGTTTACGTCCTGCCCAAACACCTCGACGAAAAAGTCGCGGCGCTTCACCTCGACAAACTCGGCGTCAAGCTGACCAAACTGTCCAAGGCGCAGTCCGAATATCTCGGCATCGCCGAAAGCGGCCCGTACAAACCGGACCATTACCGCTACTAAGACAAACAAAAACCCGGCCTAAAAAGCCGGGTTTTTTATATCTCAGGTGTCGGTATCGGATCATCCGTCACGATGGGTGAAACATTTGCCGGTGGTACTGGTATGGGATCTTCCACCGCGACAGGTGCGGATGATGGTTTGGGCTTATGCGAAAAGATCATGCCGAAAATCACGAACACGGTGACAATAGTCGCAATCGCCATGACAGCCGCGAACGCAAAGATGCCCTTGCGATAAAATATCAGCTGGCTTGTGCTGGTATGGCCTTCGGTTTCGTCGTCACTCATCAAACGCAGCTTTGTGAATGCCGGTCTCGGCAGAAACCAGCCAGTAAACGGATTCTTTGCCAAGAACACCACCACGGCCGTTATCCAGCACATGCTTGGCACACGCGCCGTCCATGACAATGATGGATTTATCCGGCTGGTTGCGTTTGCGCATATGTTCGGATGTCAGCTTGATGATCATCTTGCAGATATCGGTCGGAATGCTGATACCGTGGTGTTTCTCGTATCCACCCTTGATGGCTTCAAGGATATGCAGCGTACCGGCGTCATCGGGAACCGAAAGTTCAACTTTCTGAAAACGGCGATCCATGGCCGGATCAGGTGCCACGTAGATACGGAATTCGTCCTTGGTGGTGGCACCGATCACGTTGATATCGCCCACGGTCAGATACGGTTTCATGACTTCCGAAAGACCGGCATAAGCCGACCCGTCGCATGACGGCATGATCGTGTGAATTTCGTCGATGAATAAAATGTATTTCGGCTGTTCCGGGTCGTGGTAACGCTCGGCGATGCCCTTGACCAGCGGGATGAAGCGCCCCTGGAATTCGCTGATACTACCCGTGCCCGCCGACATGGATGCCAGGTCGATTTCAAGCACGCGTGAATTTTGAAGATATTCCGGCACCGTGCCCGCGACCACGTTCTGGGCAAGGCCGATCACAAGCGCGGTTTTACCGACACCGGCAGGTGCCAGCAGGATGACGTTTTTACGCCCCTTCTGAAGCAGGATCAGGGTCGTAAGCTCGATCTCCTTGTCCCGGCCGGTAATCTTGTCGAAACGGTTTTCCCGGGCCAGGGCCGTAAGGTCCCGGCAATAACCGTGGATCAGGGATTCTAGCTGTTCGTCGCTGACTTTATATTTGATCGTCATGGGTGGGATTCTGCCATGAAACCATGGTAAAGAACAGCCATGGACCATTTATACAAAGCCGACGCCAAATTCTTCTGGGGTGCCGAAAGACCGGACGACCTGCCACCCGCCACCCTGCCGGAAGTGGCCTTTGCGGGCCGCTCCAACGTCGGCAAATCCTCGCTTATCAATGCCTTGCTGGACCGCAAGCATCTGGTCCGCACATCCGGCACACCGGGCCAGACCCGCGCGCTGAACTTCTTCAATATCGGCGACCGCTTCACGCTGGTCGATATGCCGGGCTACGGCTTTGCCAAGGCGTCCAAGGTCGACCAGAAAAACTGGCAGATCCTGCTGAAATCGTACCTGCGCGGGCGCGTAACCCTGCGCCTGGCCTGCGTGCTGATCGATGCGCGCCACGGCTTCAAGGACTCCGACCACGAAATGCTCAAACTGCTGGATGGTGCCGCTGTCCCCACCCGGATCGTCCTGACCAAGGCCGACGAACTCAAAGAGGACGGCGCGGGCGAAAAGCTGATGGACCAGATGCGTCCCCTGCTGCAAAAGCACCCGGCCGCCCACCCGGAACTGATCCTGACCAGCAGCAACAAGCGCACCGGCATTGACGAATTGCGCATGGCCATCGCCACCACGCTGGGCCTGTCCTGATCCGCTGGCAAAACGGCTAAAACCCGTGCTAGGGTCGCTTTATGGACGCCCTTCTCCCCGTATTGATGTTTGCCCTCGGCGTGGCCGCGGGTTTTGCCATGGCCTGGCTCGGCAAGGGCCTTTCGGCCAAGGCTTTGAACGAGAATTCAGAAAACTTCCTGAAACTCGCCGAAACACGCTTCAAAACACTTCAGGAACAATCACAGGGCGACCTCGATAAGCGCACTGTGGCCATCAACGAAATCATCAAGCCGGTCGACGCCAAGTTACAGGCGCTGAACACCGTCATCTCGCAAATCTCCGGCACTGATAAATCACTGGCCGAACAGATCGCCGGGCTGCAGCGCGAAACCGCGCGCATCGCGGGTGCCCTCAACAACCCGCGCGAACGCGGACGCTCGGCTGAAATCCTGCTGGAGCGTCTATTCGAACACGCGGGCCTCGTGCGCGACATCAACTATCGCACCCAGGTGGTGCAGGGTGATATCCGCCCTGATTTCGTGATTGAACTGAAAGACCAGCTGCGCGTCGTCGTTGATACCAAAGCGCCGCTGATCGACATCATGAACGACCTTGAAGAGCCCGAACGCCAGAAAGAGGCCGCCATCAAGCTTGCGCAACAGGTCCGTGCGCACATCAAATCCTTAAGCGCCAAAAAATATACCGACATCACCGGCAGCGTTGATTTCACCGTTCTGTTCCTGCCCGGTGACGGCCTCTACGCATTGGCGGTGGACGCCGACCGTGACCTGATCGACTTCGCGGCCCAGAACAAAATCGTCCTCTCAAGCCCCATGCTGCTGTTCGGTTTGCTGCGCATGATCCATTCGGTCGGACGCATGCAGCTGCTCAATCAGAATGCCGAAGAAATTCGCCAGATCGGCGCAGATCTGCACAAACGCCTGTCGACCTTTATGGAGCACTTCCAGAAAATCGGCGCATCCATGCAGACATCCTTCAAACATTTCAACAACGCGATTTCTTCCATGGAAAGCCGGGTTTTGCCTAAAGCCCGCCGGTTTGAGGAATTACAGGCCATCCCCGGCCATGAAAGCGTGGAGATGCCGGCCCGGCTTGAAATTATTAATGATGACGAAAACCTTGGCGACAAGGCCGCTTAAGGCTATGTAAGGGCCCATGGATTCCTACAAACTCATCCTTATCCCCGATCCCGTGCTGCGCCAGATAGCCCAGCCCGTTAATCGCATTGACGACGCCGTCATCAAACAGGTCGACCGCATGGTTGAGACCATGTACGCCTATGAAGGTGTGGGCCTTGCCGCCAATCAGGTGAATATGCTCAACCGCGTGATCGTCATCGACACCGGCCGCCGCGACGGCGCCGCGCCCAATCCCATCCCCATGATCAATCCTGAAATCGTCTGGAAGTCGGAAGAACTCTGGAAATGCAAGGAAGGCTGCCTGTCCATTCCCGGCCAGTATGCCGATGTCGAACGTCCGCAAACCGTGCGCGTGAAGTTTCTGGACCGCAAAGGCGAGTGGCAGGAAAAAGAACTCTCCAACCTCGCATCGAGCTGCGTCCAGCATGAGATTGACCATCTCGACGGCAAACTCTTCATCGACTATCTCTCGCGCCTCAAACGTGAACTGATCCTCGATCGTGTCGAAAAAGATATCAAGAACGGACACTACCTGTGAGCGCCCTGCGTGTCATTTTCATGGGCACGCCGGAATTTTCGGTGGCTTCCCTCGAAGCCCTGATCGCGCATCATAATGTCGTTGCGGTCTACAGCCAGCCGCCACGCCCGGCGGGCCGCGGCATGGCATTGCAAAAATCCGCCGTGCACCAATGCGCCGATAAACACGGCATTCCTGTTCTCACCCCGCGCACGCTGAAAAATGAAGACGCGCAAAAAGAATTCGCATCCTTCAACGCCGACATCGCCGTCGTGGCCGCCTACGGCCTGATCCTGCCGCAGATTATTCTGGATACGCCGAAATACGGATGCCTGAACATCCACGCATCCATCCTGCCGCGCTGGCGCGGCGCATCCCCCATTCACCACGCGATATGGAAGGGCGACACCGAAACCGGCATCACCATCATGCAGATGGAGGCAGGCCTCGACACCGGCCCGATGCTGCTTAAGAAAACCATCGCGATCACACCGGAAACCACGACACCGCCATTACACGACGCATTGTCAGCCATGGGCGCAGAGCTGATTTTAGAGGCACTGCAAAACCCCGGCGCACAGGGCGAAAAACAGGATGACGCGCAAAGCACATACGCCCCGCTGCTCGATAAAAAAATGGGCCGCATCGACTGGACACACAGCGCCACCGAGATTGACCGCCAGATCCGCGCGCTTGAAGGCTGGCCGGGCACGTTCACGAATGTCGGCAAAAAACGCATCAAGATCATCGCCGCCAAACCCGCCGCCGGCTCCGGCGCGCCCGGCACGCTGCTCAACCGTGCGGGCATCGTCGCCTGCGGCGCTGATGCATTGCAGCTGGTACAGATTCAGCCCGACGGCGGCAAGCCGATGGACATCGCATCCGCGCTCAACGGCAACATCCTGAAAATTGGTGATGTCCTGTCATGACCACGCAACGCTGGAAATGCATTGTCGAATATGACGGCAGCGCGTTTTGCGGCTGGCAGCGTCAGGAAGATAACGGCCCCACCGTACAGGGCGTTCTGGAAGATGCGCTTTATGCCTTCTGCCAGCAACGCATCACCGTCCATGCTGCCGGACGTACAGACGCCGGCGTTCATGCCCGGGGCCAGGTATGTCATTTCGATCTCGAAGACCGCCCCATCAGCGAAATAGATTTGATCAAGGCCTTCACCGCCCTTGTCCGCCCGCACCGCGTGGCGGTGGTACAGGCGCAAATTGTAGCCCCGGATTTTCACGCCCGCTTTGCCGCCAAAAACAAACTTTATACCTACCGCATCCTCAACCGGCAGGCACCCGCCGCCATCGAATCGGGCCGCATGTGGCACCACCGGCGCCTTCTGGATGTCGATTTGATGCGCGAAGCGGCCCGGCATCTTCTGGGTCATCACGACTTCACCTCGTTCCGCGACTCGGCCTGTCAGGCCAAAAGCCCGGTAAAGACTCTCGACCGGCTGGATATCGAAGTGGTCCCTTACGACGAATATGACGGCCGCGAACTCCGCATTCATGTTCAGGGGCGCTCCTTCCTGCACCATCAGGTTCGTATTATGGCTGGGACACTTCTCATGGTCGGCGACCATAAATGGGCTCCCATCGACGTAAAAACCGCGCTTGAGGCCAGAGACCGCACTAAAGGCGGCCCAACCGCCCCGTCTGACGGCCTATATCTGGTACGCGTTGACTACTAAAACACCTTAAAATGTGTATTTTGAAATTGTAACGTCCGTGAGCGACTCCATTTCATACAAAAATCCCGTGAAAGTCGGTTGACCAAAGAGAACAAAACAAGAATACTGATTTGGAGGGTTTGGTAAGCAAACCCGACCAAACGGGTAAATTCATGGCTAAACCAAAACTCTCCTTCGTCTGCCAATCCTGCGGCTCGGTTCACCCGCGCTGGTCCGGGCATTGCGATGCCTGCGGCTCATGGAATTCGATCGTGGAAGAGATACAGGCCGCCGCCCCGGCCAATTCCCTCAAGGCAAAAAGCCCGGCCACCGGCAAAATGGGCGGCAATATCGTCGAATTCGTCGACCTCAAGGGTCAAAACCCGCCTTTGCCCCGCGCATCCAGCGGCATCGGTGAATGGGACCGCGTTACAGGCGGCGGGCTTGTCCCCGGCTCCGTCACCCTGATCGGCGGCGACCCCGGTATCGGCAAATCCACCTTGCTGCTGCAACTGGTCGCCTCGCTCGCCAACAAATCCATGAACTGCGCCTATATTTCGGGTGAGGAAGCGATCGATCAGGTCCGCCTGCGCGCGCGCCGCATGGGTCTTGAACAGGCCCCCGTCCATCTCGCCGCCGCCACATCCATCCGCGACATTATCGCCACGCTTGAACCCGCCAAGGGCCAGAAACCGCAATACGATCTGGTCGTCATCGACTCGATCCAGACCATGTTCGTCGACCTGATTGATTCCGCCCCCGGCACGGTCGGACAGGTCCGCAGCTGTACATCCGAACTGATCCGCCTCGCCAAAACCTATAACATCACCGTGCTGATCGTCGGCCACGTCACCAAGGAAGGCACCATCGCCGGTCCCCGCGTGCTCGAACACATGGTCGATACCGTCCTGTATTTCGAAGGCGACCGCGGCCACCAGTTCCGCATTTTGCGCGGCGTTAAAAACCGCTTCGGCCCGACTGACGAGATCGGTGTTTTTGAAATGGGTGGCAAGGGGCTGGCCGAAGTGTCCAACCCTTCCGCCCTGTTTTTATCCGAACGCCGCGAACGCGTTTCCGGCTCCGCCGTTCTCGCCGCCCTCGAAGGCACCCGCCCCGTATTGGTGGAGGTGCAGGCCCTGGTCGCCCCCACCACATACAGCGCACCGAAACGCGCCGTCGTCGGTTACGATTCCAACCGCCTGTCCATGATCCTGGCCGTGCTTGAGGCACGCTGCGGTATTATGTTTTCTGGACAGGACGTGTATCTGAACATCGCCGGTGGCCTCAAGATCGCCGAACCCGCCGCCGACATGGCCGTCGCCGCCGCCATGTGCAGCGCCCTGTCGGGTGTGCCGGTCGCCCCCGAAGCCATCATTTTCGGCGAAATCGGCCTGTCCGGGGAAATTCGCCCCGTGCCCCAGCCCGACCTGCGCCTTAAAGAAGCCGAAAAGCTCGGCTTTAAATGTGCCTATGTACCGGTCCATAAATCCAAGCCCGCCGGCAGCCTGGCCACCAACGCGTTTTCAACGCTGGATGATTTCGTGCAATTCCTGCGCACTTGATGTAACCACTGGGACGCAATGTCCCTAGACCGTCGCAGCTTCCTGAAATGGTTTTCCGGCTCTCTCGTCGGCGGCGCCCTGATTGGCGGCAGCTACGGCGTGACCGAAACATTTCGCCAGACGGTAAAACACCACACATTATCTACATATAAATGGCCCAAGGGCATGGACCGCCTGACCATCGCCGCCGTCGGCGATCTGCATGTCGGCTGCCCGTCGGTCAATCTTGAACGCACGCGCCAGATTGTCGAATCCATCAACGCCATGGACGCCGATGTCGTGGCCCTTCTGGGTGATTATCTGTGCAGCACCGAACTGGGCAGCACCTATGTCGAACCCGCCGCCATTGCCGAAGTCTTAGGTGGCATCAAATCCCGCCACGGCACATTCGCAGTTCTCGGCAATCACGACTGGTACAATGACGGCAAGGGCATGTGGAAGGCCCTGAAAAATGTCGGCATCACCGTGCTGGAAAACAATGCGTCGTCGATCTTCATCGGCAACAAGCGTGTCTGGATCGCCGGCCTTGCCGACGACATCACCCGCACGCCCAATCTGAAACGTGCCCTGCGCCGCGTACCGTCCGACGAACCCGTCATCGTCCTGAGCCACGACCCCGCAACATTCCTGGATACCACCAGCCAGCCTGTCGTGACCTTAAGCGGCCACACACACGGCGGCCAGATCGCCATGCCCTTTGTCGGCCCCGTCGTCATGTCGGGCCGCGCACCCTTGCGTTATGCCTATGGTCATATCAACGAAGACGGTAACGACCTGATCGTCACCAGCGGCGTCGGCACATCCGCACTCCCCTTGCGCGCGTTCGCATGCCCGGAAATCATGGAAGTGATCGTTCAAAGCGCTTGAGTAATTAAGCGGCCAGGCTCTGGCCCAATCTGGCCTGCGATTTCAGCGTCTGCTGAATTTGCGTCTGGTATTGATCCAGCCATTCGCCATAGGATTTTTCCTGGCCCGTACGTGCCGCCGTTTTCGCCGCCGCACGAATTTCTTCAAGCGGTGCAACCTGCAACAGGGCACGCGTCACATTCTCGGCTTCCTTGAAGCTGTTCACCGGGATCGGTCCGCCGAAGGGTTTGACTTCAGTCAGCGCCAATTTGCCGTCTTTGGTTGCCGTCTTCTCGAGGCTGTCCATCGTGGCACTGGCAAAGATATCTGCTTTCAGACCTTTGGCATCCGTATCAAGGCAACTGGTGCCGAGAAAGCCTTTCAGGAATTGCTGCGTCTGCTTCAGATCAAGGTGCGTGGCTCCCTTGTCCACGAAGGCACATAATGCCAGCGGGCAGTGTTCTGCCTTGCCTTCAATGGCTGTGTTGACAAGTTTTGCGCCCTTGGCTTTTTCTTCCGGTGTCAGGCTGGCATCTTCCTGCAGGAAACGAATGGCCAACGCACGATCACCTTTATCTTTAATATCCGTTACACCATCAAGGCTTGGCTGGATGTAACCGGCATTGGCAATTTCCTTGGCACCCAGTTTTGACCATGTGTCATCGCGTTGCGATTGGGAAATGGCACCTGACGCCAGACTTTGGCCTTTAACCGGCAGAGGTTTGGTAACAGAAAAGCCCGTGGAGTCGAGAACAATGCTTTCAAGTGACATGTCCGACATCTTGTTCTTCTCAAGGAAGACAACCACATCGCGCGTATCGCCCGGATTGTATTTGGAGACGTTTTCACGAATGGCATTACGTGTCGCGTCCAGCAATTGGTGGCTAAGGCCAAAACCCTGATACGCCGGGTCAAGAAACGCATACGTAAACATACCGGCAGAAGCCTCAGAAACCACAAGTCCCTGAACGCCGCCTGCCATTTTGCCGCGCAGCGGATCGCGCAGACCTACTGCAATTTCACCGTAACCTTTGTCATCCATCGGTTCCTGCAAAAGTTCGCGCATGTCTTCTTTGGTTTCACGCTCACCGCGGATGGGGAATGATCTCTGATAAACCTGAAACCATTCATTATAAAGCTTGCCGCTGCCGTTGACGTTTTCATGCCCATGATCGCGGATCATGTCGCTATATGCCTGCTTCACGGCTTTCTTCATGTCCTGACCGTTGGAGAGATTGGCGTCAACACCACTGACAAAACTTTCAAGCGCAGCCGATTGCGTTGCGGCGCGTGCGCCCTTTTCCTGAGACAGGTATTTGGAAACACCGCCTTCTTTGTGCGTGGTGTAGATGTCGATGGCGCCCTGCAACGTATCGTCGTTGCGCGCGGCCTTCTCATTGAGAGATCCGACATAAACATCATGCAGGGACATTTCCTGCGGCTGGACGGAGGCGGCAAAAGTTTTGCTGATCATTTTGTATCTTTCCCAAAAATAAAATCTCTTGGGCATTATAATCCTTATTCCATAACAATAATATAATTACAGTAACTCTTTGATAACAAATAGATTTTAAAGAGGTTGATGCTTAAATATCCGTCGAACGGCGTTGCGCCGCGTGCAGTTCGATCCAGCGGTAACCCGGCAATTGCATGCGCCAGACAATGGCCGCCGCACGCAGGATGAACGTCGCCGCCATGCCCAGCAGAACAGACCATTCAGGCACCACGTCGTAGAGTGACAGGAACGTCACCGACCCCAACACGCAGGCCGTGGCATAGATTTCCTTGCGCACGATCAGGCTGGGCTCGCCCGCCAGGATATCCCGGATGATGCCGCCGACGATCGACGTCATCACACCCATAAAAACGCACACGATATAAGACGCGCCCGCGTCATAGGCGATACGCGTACCGGCCACGCTGAATACCGCGATACCAATCGCATCGCCCCACACGATCCACTGATGATAACGGTGGATACGCTGTGCAAAGAAAAACATGAGAATGCCGGTAACCACACAAAGCGTCAGGTAAATCGGTTCAGACACCCAGAAAACCGTGCGGTTCAAAATCATGTCGCGCAATGTCCCGCCGCCAATGCCCGTGACAATCGCCAGAAGAATGAAGCTGATAATGTCCAGATGCTTGCGCGCCGCCACAAGGCAACCCGTGATGGCAAACACCACGATCCCCGCGTAATCGATCCATAAAAGCATCTGGTTCATAGATATCAGACTCCGGTATTACGGTCTGCGATGCGTTGCAAATTCTCGTTCATCTTGAAAAACACGATCATCAATTCGCACCACATGCGCCAACCCACGAATCCAAAGGCAACGATGCAAACACCTATGAGAAAATCTTCTGTTACCAAAAAGCCAATACCGCCGACTATAAGCCCCAGCAAGCCTATCCAGTACACGAATGTGATGATTTTGGGCGTCAGCATGCTGTCAAACGTAAACAGACTGAACGAAGTTTTTGAATTTTCCATTATGTCCCCCTTGTGTGGAAAACAAGCATAAGACACCGACAAAGGGAAGCCAGCGAAAATACGCTATTCGTCAGTTCACTTTTGGCTCATGCTTCACGAGAGAAGAGGCCGTATGTTCGCACCCCTGACATCCCCCGTCGTCCTGCCCATCATCCTGTTATGCCTGTCCAACCTGTTCATGACGGTGGCGTGGTACGGACATCTGAAATACCCGCATATGGGCATGGCGCTGGCTATTTTCGGTGCATGGCTGATCGCGGGGCTGGAATATTGTTTCGCGGTGCCCGCCAATCGCATTGGCATCCAGGCCTATGACGTGGCCCAGCTCAAAACCATTCAGGAAGTCATCACCCTGATCGTGTTCGTCGGCTTTGCCGTGCTGGTCCTGGGCCAGAAAATCACCTGGCAGCACCTGGTCGGCTTCGCCCTGATCGCGGCGGGTGCCGCTTTCGTCTTTCATGCGCCCAAAGCCTGATATACAACACTTGTTATGCAACCGTTGAAATCATACCGATCCACCCCCCTGTCCGGCACCGTCAAGGTTCCGGGCGACAAATCCATTTCGCACCGCGCCGTCATGTTCGGTGCGCTGGCGCAGGGGACCACCCGTATCGAGGGACTGCTCGAAGGTGAGGACGTTCTGGCCACCGCCGCTGCCATGCGCGCCATGGGCGCAAGTGTTGAAAAGAAGGGCGACCAGTGGGTCGTCACAGGCGTTGGTGAAAAGGGTCTGTCCACGCCCACCCAAATTCTCGACCTCGGTAATTCCGGCACATCCGCGCGCCTGATTGCGGGCATCATCGCGGGATACCCGATCACGGCCACTTTGACCGGCGACGACTCCCTTAAAAAGCGCCCGATGAAGCGGGTGATGGAACCGCTCGCCCTCATGGGTGCACGGTTTGAATCCCATGACGGAAAAATGCCCCTGACCATTCACGGCGGCAATCTGCGCGCCATGCATTACGACATGCCCGTCGCATCGGCACAGGTCAAATCATCCATCCTGCTCGCCGGTCTGCGTGCCAAGGGCGCGACATCCGTGCGTGAACCAAAACCATCGCGTGACCATACGGAACGCATGCTCGCCGCCTTCGGCGGGTCCTGCACCACGGATGGCGACCGTATTGCCGTCGGCGGCGGCCAGGTTCTGACCGCACCGTCCGACATCATCCATGTACCGAGTGACCCGTCTTCGGCGGCATTCCCCGTTGTCGCAGCGCTGATCACGCCGGGGTCCGACATCACGGTCACCAATGTCGGCATGAACCCGACCCGCACCGGCCTTTTCACCACGCTGATTGAAATGGGCGGCGACATCACCTTTATCAACGAACGCAGAATCGGCGGCGAACCTGTCGCCGACTTACGCGTGCGCCACTCGCAACTTAAAGGCATCACTGTGCCTGAAGACCGCGTACCCAGCATGGTGGATGAATTCCCGGTCCTGTTCGTGGCCGCAAGCTGCGCCAGCGGTGAGTTTTTCGCAGACGGCCTTGATGAACTGCGCGTCAAGGAATCCGACCGGCTGAAAACCATGGCCGACAACCTTGCCGCCTGCGGCGTGACTTTGCGGGAAGGTGAAAATTCGCTGACCATCACCGGCAACGGCACAGCGCCCAAAGGCGGCGTCACCGTGCCGACGCATCTTGATCACCGTATCGCGATGAGCTTTCTTGTGCTCGGCATGGTATCCGCCGAGCCCGTCACCATCGACGACGCCGACGCCATCGCCACATCATTCCCCGGATTTGTCGGTATGATGAACGGTCTGGGAACAAAAATCGCATGACGAACGCATCGGCCACGAAAGATTTTGTGTGCCGGCCGCTGGAGCGGGATGAATGGCAATCCTTCAAAGCGATCCGCCTTGAAGCCCTGCAAAAAGAACCCGGCGTATTTGGCGGCATTCTCGACATCGAAAAAAACCAGCCGCAGGATTACTGGGAAGACTGGGTCCATTCGGGTAAGACCAGATGTTTCGGTCTTTTCCACGGCGATGCGATGATCGGCTGTACCGGCATTGTCACCGACCGCACGGACGCCACCGGCACAACCGCGCTTTTGATCGCATCCTATATTCAGGAAGCCCATCGCGGGCGTGGCCTGTCCGGTCTTTTATACAAGGCGCGGCTTGCCTACGCCGCCAATCATCCGGACTGGACCCGCGTGATCGTATCCCACCGCCGCAGCAACGAACAAAGCCGCCGCGCCAACCAGAACCACGGCTTCGTTCATACGCACGACGAACCCAAAACCTGGCCGGACGGCATGACAGAAGACAATGTCTTCTACACGCTCGACATCACAGACCGTAAAACGCGGCCGCACCCCGCCGTCGCAATCAAAAAGACGCTGACCACATGAAACACCTGCCCGCAATTCTTCTGGTCATTGTGACCGCCGTGCTGATCTGGTCGGGTATTGGCCCCTATGACCGCGGCACGTGGTACGCCGAAGTGGCCCCCGTCCTGATCGTCCTGCCGCTGCTGGTCTTCACCCGTAAGACGTTCCCTCTGACCCCGCTTTTATATGTCCTGATAGCCCTTCATTGCTGCGTTCTTCTGATCGGCGGCCACTATACCTACGCCCTCACCCCTATGGGTGAATGGATGCGTGATATTCTGGGGACCGAGCGCAACCCTTATGACCGCCTTGGCCATCTGATGCAGGGCTTCGTCCCCGCCATCGCCATCCGCGAACTTCTTCTGCGTACCAGCCCCCTGAAAGCCGGTAAATGGCTGGCCGCCATCATCTGGTTTTCCTGCATGGGTATTGCCGCCTGTTACGAAATTATCGAATGGTGGGCCGCACTGGCTGCCGGGCAGGCCGCCGACGGTTTCCTTGGCGCGCAGGGCGATGTCTGGGACACGTGCGCGGATATGCTGTGCTGTGGCATCGGGGCGGCCTTGGCCCTTTTGGCCCTGTCCCGCTGGCATAACCGCCAGCTGGCCACGATTGCGTCCGGGTCGGCCCGGCTGTAAAGTCCCCCAACATGGCCAATATCATCACCATCGACGGTCCCAGCGCTTCCGGCAAAGGCACGCTCGCCAAGCGCCTGGCGGCAAAGCTGAACTTTTACTACCTCGATACCGGGGCGATTTACCGTCTTCTGGCCATGAACCTGATCACATCCGGCGTGGACGCCAATGACGCCCGCGGCGCCGCGGCCGCGGCCAACAAACTGGCCGCCCAGTTCGACCCGTTACAGCTGGAAAACCCGCGGCTGCGCTCCGACGTGGTGGCGCAGGTGTCCTCCAAGGCATCCCTGCACCCCGGCGTGCGTATGGCCCTGCTCGACATCCAGCGCAACCTGGCCGAGAACCCGCCCCGCCAGTACAAGGGCGCTGTCCTCGACGGCCGGGACACCGGCACCGTCGTCTGCCCCAACGCCCCTTTGAAGATTTTCCTGGTCGCCGATGCCCGCATACGGGCCGAAAGACGCACAAAAGAGTTGCAATCCAGAGGGATAGCGACTACATACGAAGCCGTCCTGCAGGATCTGGAAGCGCGTGATACACGCGACACCAATCGTGAAGTGGCACCCTTGAGACCGGCACAAGATGCGGCAACGGTGGACACCACGAACCTGGATGCGGATGCGGCGCTCGAGACAGTCCTCGAATTGGTCCGCGCCCGTTTTCCCGACCTTGCCTGACACCGAAACTGACTTGGGCTGACATGTCTTCGTGACAGCGGTCGTAAACAACAGGTTCTTTTTCGGCATCTCGCCTACCACATAAGGAAATATCAATATGGCTCGTATAGCTGCACAACTTAAAGATCGTGCGGAATCGAACGATTTCGCCACGCTCCTGCTTGAAACCATTAAACCTCAGACCGCTTTCGAAGGCACCGTCGTGAAAGGCCGCATTATCGGCTTCACTCCTGACGACGTCATCGTTGACGTTGGTCTGAAATCCGAAGGCCGCGTTCCGTTGAAAGAATTCGGCTTTGCGGCTCAGAAAAACGCACTCAAACTCGGCGATATCATCGAAGTGTTTGTCGAACGCGTTGAAGACCGTCAGGGCGAAGCCGTCCTGTCGCGTGAAAAAGCCAAACGCGAAGAAGCTTGGTCTGAACTGGAACGTTCACACCTCAAGAACGAGCGCGTCAACGGCATCATCTTTGGCAAAGTCAAAGGTGGTTTCACGGTCGACCTCAACGGCGCTGTCGCCTTCCTGCCGGGTTCCCAGGTGGATATCCGTCCGGTTAAAGACATCAGCCCGCTGTTCGGCACGCCGCAACCGTTCATGATCCTGAAAATGGACCATGCCCGTGGCAACATCGTGGTTTCACGCCGCGCTGTTCTCGAAGAGTCGCGCGCTGAAGCACGTTCCGACCTGATGGCCAACATGGAAGAGGGCCGCGTCCTGCAAGGTGTTGTCAAAAACATCACCGATTACGGCGCGTTCATCGACCTCGGCGGCATCGACGGCCTGCTCCACGTTACCGACATTTCGTGGAAACGCGTCAACCACCCGTCTGAAGTCCTGCAGATCGGTCAGTCTCTCGATGTAATGGTTATCCGTTACAACAAGGAAACCGGCCGTGTATCGCTAGGCCTCAAGCAGCTGGAAAAAGATCCGTGGGAAGGCGCCGAGAAGCGCTACCAACCGGCTCAGCGTTTCAGCGGCCGTGTCTCCAACATCACCGATTACGGCGCATTCGTCGAACTCGAAGATGGTGTCGAAGGCCTGGTTCACGTTTCGGAAATGTCCTGGACCAAGAAAAACATCCACCCCGGAAAAATCGTTTCGACCTCGCAAGAAGTCGAAGTCATGGTGCTGGATGTCGACATGGAAAAACGCCGCATTTCGCTTGGTCTCAAGCAAACGCAGCCGAACCCCTGGAAAGCTTACGCTGATGCCCACGCTGTTGGTGACATCATCGAAGGCGAAGTTCGCAACGTTACCGAGTTCGGTGCATTCGTGGCGCTGGGCGCAGAAATCGACGGCATGGTTCACATGTCCGACATTTCCTGGACCCAGGCTGGCGAAGATGCCATCAAGACCGTTGAAAAAGGCTCCACAGTTAAGGCGAAAATCCTTGAGATGGATCCCGAGAAAGAACGTGTTGCACTTGGTATCAAGCAACTGACGGACAAACCGGCAGACGCGATCGAAACCACCCGCGCCAAGAAAACCGAAGGCACGACCGAAGCATCCGCTCCGGCATCGGCTGAAGGTAAAAAAGGCGAAGTGGTCACGGTCACCGTGTCGGCAGTTGAGAAAGACGGCATCATCGTCGCTCTGTCTGATGGGTCGAAAGGCTACATCAAACGCAACGACCTGAGCCGTGAACGCTCTGAGCAACGCCCCGACCGTTTCGCCGTTGGCGAAAAAGTCGATGCCAAGCTTCTGTCCAAAGGCAAAAATGGCGAGTCCTCACTCTCCATCAAAGCCCGCGAAATCGACGAAGACAAAAAAGCGATGGCGGAATACGGCTCGTCCGACTCCGGCGCTTCGCTTGGCGACATCCTCGGTGCTGCCCTGGGCAAAGAAGCCCCGGAAGCCAAGAAGCCGGCCAAAAAAGCCGCTTCCAAGAAAGCTAAGGCTGCAGAAGAGTAATCTTCCGAACGCCAATAAAAACCCCGGCTTTACCGCCGGGGTTTTTTTATGCTTCAATAATGTATGCTCGAAAAATACCGCAAACTGATCCTATCCCAGATCGCCGCCATCATGGCCTTCGGCGCATTCTTCGTGGCCTATCTGAGCCAGACCCAGACCGGCAGTTGGACCGATGGCCGCACCTTAAGCTTCCTGGGTTTTGGGGTCCTTTTATTCGCCATTGAGATCCGCCTGATCTTCAGCTGGATAGCCGCCAAAAAAACCGCACAACAAGTGGAACAATAGCCGATCTTTCATCGTTGGCTCCTTCAACAAGGAGATTTCTGATGAAGGGTATTTTGCTTTGGATGGTGGGGATTCCCATCCCGATTATTATTCTGCTCTACATTTTCGTCTTCAATTGATCGACGAATGATTGAAAAAATGGCGGGTATCCCAGAAGGATGACCCGCCATTGTTATGTCTGAAATTTACTTGGCAGATTTGGCGTCACGCTCGGCAAGGTCCAGCGCAACCATGTCCTTGCGCGACAACTTACCGATCATGGTTTTGGGCAGCGGCTGGGTGCGAAGGTCAATGACCTTGGGCACCTCCACCGGCGATAATTCTTTTTTCAGCCAGACGCGCAGGGCATCGACATCCACCTTTTCGCCCGGCTTGGCCGTAACCCACGCCTTGACGATTTCGCCGCGGCTGGCATCCGGCACACCGGCCACGATGCATTCGCCGATACCCGCGAACTGATAGATCAAATCCTCCACGTTGCGCGGATATACCTTGAACCCGTTGACGATGATCATGTCCTTGATCCGGTCGACAATGCGCACATACCCATCTGCATCCATGGTCGCGACATCGCCGGTATGCAGGCGGCCATTCTTCATGACCTGATCGGTTTCGTCCTGCCGTTTCCAGTAACCCTTCATCACCTGCGGCCCGCGCACGCACAGCTCACCCTTCTCACCCAGCGGCATAGGTGTGATACCGTCTTCCAGTGAAATGATCTCAACAATCGTCTGTGGCACCGGCAGGCCGATGGATCCCGGATTATTGGCACCTTCCGTCGGGTTGACGCACACGACCGGCGCGGTTTCGGACAGGCCGTATCCTTCCACCACGATCGAACCGGTGAGATGCTCAAACGTCTTTTTAACTTCGGGCGGCAACGGCGCGCCGCCGGAGACACAAAATTTGATCGACGACAGATCGTATTTGCCATGCTGTGCCTTATGGCTGATCGCATTGTAAATCGCCGGCACCGCCGGGAACAGCGTGGGCTTCTTCTTGGCAATCAGGTTCAGGGTATCGTCCACGTCAAAGCGTGGTGTCGCGATAATTTCCATCCCAAGCCTGACCGCGAAATTCAGACACGCGGTCATAGAGAACACATGGAAAAACGGAATGACCGCCAGCATCTTTTCTTTGCCGTCGACGGCCTTGGGGAACCATAACCGGCATTGCTCGCAATTCGCGACGATATTCGCATGCGTCAGCGCCGCCGCTTTGGGAATGCCCGTTGTGCCACCCGTGAATTGAAGCAGCGCGACATCTTCATGCAGGTCGATTTCAACAGGCACAGGCTTGCCGTCATTGGCCGTAAGTTCATCAAACGACAGATATGGGCCGCTATGTGCATCGGCCGAGATATCTTTCCACTTCACCAGCGGAAACAGCAGATTTTTCGGAAACGGCAGAACATCCGTAAACCGGCAGACGATAATGTTTTCAAGGCGTGTTTGCGTCAAAACATCGGCGGCCTTGGTGAACATCGGCTCAAGATCCAGCGTCACAAGGTATTTTGCCTGCGTATCTTCGATATGATGTTTGACGTCACGCGTGGAATAGAGCGGGTTGAGGTTCACAACCATGCCGCCCGCCTTCATCACGCCGTAATAAAACGCGGCGTAATACGGACAGTTGGGCAGCATCAGCGCAACCGCGTCGCCTTTTTTCAGGCCCCGGTCCTGCAAACCCTTGGCAATGTGGTCAGCCGCATTCGCAAGATCGATCCAGTTGTAATGCTTGCCCAGAAAATCAAATGCGCGCGCCTTGCCGTATTTCTGCCGCGCATCGTCCAGCAGTTTATAAACCGGATAGGCCGGGATCTCCGCGTCCCAGTGGACGCCCGGCGCGTATGATTTGGACCAGATATCGGGGGAATAAACGTTCATACGAATAATTATAGCATGTTCAGTTTAATAGACCATTTCGACTGTCGATAAAAATTGCTGCAACCGCGCAGTCTTGGGATGGAACAAAATATCCGGATCGCCTTTTTCGGTGATGACACCACCGTCCATGAAAACCACCTGGTCCGCCATGCGCCGCGCAAACCCGATCTGGTGCGTAATAAGAAAAATCCCGATATTGCGTTCTTTCAGATGGCCCAGCTTGGTCAGGATACGCGCGGTCTGCTCGACATCCAGCGCAGACGTAATTTCATCCAACAATATGTAAGACGGATTCAAAATCAGCGCCCGCGCCAGTGCCGCGCGTTGCCGCTGGCCGATCGATGCCTGGTTGGGATAATGGTCGATGAACCCGGCCATCTCAAACAGGGCGATCAACCCTTCGATGTCTTTTTCAGCCTGCGGATTGCAATTACGCGCCGGCAGCATGATGTTCTCGCGCAATGTCAGATGCGGCCATAAAAACAGCGACTGGAACACGCATGTCAGCGTCGGCCACGGCGACGGCATGAACGGCAATGCGGGCTCACGTGGAAAATCGTAACCCATGCCGTCCAGCGATATCGACCCACCGTCCGGGTAATCCAGCAACCCCAGCGCACGCAGCAACGTCGTCTTTCCCGCACCCGACGGACCAATCGCGCAGGTAATCGTCCCCGGCGCGATATCAAGGTCGATACCACGAAGCACTGTCTGGTCATCGAACGATTTGGTGAGGCCACGGGCAGATAACATTATTTTACCTCTTCATACGGCTTGGCGACCCGTAGAAAACTTCCCTTATATATCTCATATTTTTGCAGGATCGCTTCGACGCGTCCACTATCGAGTAGTTCCTGTAACCCGGAATCTAAAAGCTCTTTCAGCTCAGTTTCGCCCTTGGCAACAGCGAGCGTGTTACCAAAAAAACGCAATGGTTCTGCCGAGACTTGCTCAAGCGAGCCAGGGTTAGCGGCGACATAAGCTTTGATCAACGATGGTTCAACAAAAGTAATATCAGCTTTACCCGCTGCAATTTTTAGAAAATTATCTGTGAATGATGCCATGGCTGGAGACGCGATACGCAATGCCTTTGGAAAATCCGTCCGGGCAATAATATCTTCCTGCGCACCATCAATAACTGCAACGCGAATAGACGAATTATTAACGGCCTTCAGATTCTTAAACCGAGCCTCGCCCGCACGACCCCATGCCATAACAGGGCTATAGAAAACCGGAACAGTAAATGATCCCACTTTGGCGCGTGCGCTGCTGGGCCAAATACCACTACATAAAACATCATAACGACGCGCCGCTAATCCGGTAAAAATATCAGTATGAGAAACTTCCTCGACCCATTCAACTTTTAACTCGGCGTTTTTTGCCAACTCTTCAGTCAATTCATAAAAAATGCCTGAAATCACACCTGTATTAATATTCTTGATAAAATACGGTGCATATTGATTATAACCACATTTAATAGTCCCCGTTCGCATCACGCGTTCATAAGCCGACTCAGTTTTATCTGCGGCTGATGTAGAAAAAGAGAGAAGAAAAATGACTACGCAAAGAATTAGTTTTTTCACTTCGATCCCTCATAAGGTTTAGCCACGCGCAGGATACTGCCCGGGTATTTTTCATGATGCGCAATGATGCGGTCCATGTGGCCACTGCTGACGATCTGGTTGAATGCCGCGTCCAGCATCATCTTCAGGCGGATATCATCCATGGGCAATGCAATCGTATCTGCAAAAACGCGCATGGGTTTGTCGGCCGTGATGTTGCGCAAAGTGCCCGGGTGCTTGGCCATGAAATCTTCCGCCGTCCACGCTTCGTAAAAACTGACATCCGCCTTTTTGGTGATGATGCCCAGCATCTGTTCTGATGCCTCAGCGCTGTTGGGCAGTGAATAAAGCTTGGCCTTTGGAAAATCCTGCCGCGCGATGATGCCGGACATTTCGCCGTCGGTGTTGATGATCGTAACTTTCGGATCGTTGATAAGGTTCAGGTCTTTATCAAAGCGGTGATCGTCCTTGCGCACATATGCGTGAACCGGCGAGTAATAAAGCGGGCGCGAAAAGAACATATACTGCCCCTCCGCCGGGTTTTCCCAGAAACCGATGCATATCGCGTCAACCTTGCCCGTACGCACGGCGTCCACCGTTGTGCCCCATGTCAGTTCCATCGTCCATTCGACCTTCATGTTCAAAAGCCGCGCGGCCTCTTCCATGACTTCGGGAATGATGCCGGAGAATTTTTTGGTATTGGGATCAATGATGACCGCCGGTGCATACGGAACGTAACCACAACGTATTGTTCGCGTGCGCATGACACGCTCGTAACTGGTCTCGGCCATCGCGGGCGCGGCGATCAGAACAAGGATCAGGGCCAGTAAAAAATTCTTCACAATCAATGCTCCGATAAATCACGTGTGTATTTATGTTTCAGCCACAGAGCCAGGCCGTTGACCGGCAGGCACACCATCAAAAAGAAAACGCCCAGCGCCGTATAAATCTCCACCGGTCGATACACCTGCGCGTTGATGCGCTGCGCCGCGCGGAAAATCTCATCGACGGAAATCAGGGACGTAAACAGCGTCGTATGCAACAGCATGACCTGTAACAAAAGCAGCGGCGGCAGAACCTCGCGGAAGATCAGCGGCAGCTGGATATCCAGTATCGTCTGCCTGCGCGTAAGCCCCGTAACTTTTGCCGCTGTCAGGTATTGCTGTGGAAAATCATTCAAAGCACCACGCACGATATCGGCTACGGCAAAGATATTGATGACCGCCAGCGTGAACGCGCCCGTATAAAACGGGTCAATCACCACATCCATCATCGCCTGCGCCGGGTAATGCAGCCAGAACAGGAACACCAGAATCGGCACCCCCGAAAGGACAAACGCAACCGCGCGCGACGGAATGCCGATCGACAATTTGTAACGCGACCCCGCCACACCCAGCGCACTGCCCAGCACCAGACCGCAGACCCAGATAATAACCGACAGCTGCAACGTCACGCGAAGCCCGCTTAAGAAAGCGGGATAATATGTGGTCAGGATATCCCAGACGCCCATGCTTTGCCCTATGCCACGAAATGATAACCGTCACCGGTCGTGACGATGATACGTGGATCACCGGGGTCGGCTTCGATCTTTTTACGCAGGCGGTAGATATGCGTCTCAAGCGTGTGCGTATCCAGACCGGGGCGATACCCCCACACGCGTTGTAACAAATCCTCACGCTGCACCTCCGCGCCTTGCGCATCGAACAGGCACGCAAGCAACCGCGCCTCCGTATCCGTCAGCGTGATCGTGCGCGTATCCGCCTGCCGCGCCACAAGACGGCCCGGGTCCAGCGTCCAGTCCTTGTATGATCGCGGCGCAGAAAGCCCGGACGTGCTGGTCGCCAGCACCTCCAGCGCCTCAAGCACATCAACCATGCGGACGGGAATCGCCAGCACCTGCGCGCCGTCCGGCATCTGCGCCCGTGCGCCCAGCACCACGGCGGGCAGATCCCCGGCGGTGCCGGCATCGCCGCTGGGCGTGACCAGCACGGCAATGGGGCGTTCATTGGCACCGGCCAGCGCCAGCGCGCCCGCCTGCCCGTTCAGCACATCGGCGAAAGCCTGGTGTTCCGCCGGGTCTGCGGCAATCACACGTATGGGGATATGGGGTAATGTCATGCCCCAAGTCTGGCATGGGGTTTGCACTTATCAAGCTGCAATGCGCATTATTCAGCCCCTGCCGGTGCAAGACCCTACGGCCCTCGACCCCGCCGCGCCGTCCCGCCGTAACCGTTTTTCAGTCCAGCGCACCGCCGGCACCATGCCCACATGGGCCCCCAAAGGCGTCGAAGCTGCCAATTTTGCCGATCCCACTGCCGCCAACGCCCTCAAAGTCGAGACCGGTGTCACCGAAAACCAGCGCCCCGGCTTCAAAGATCTGCTTGATGTGGTCAACCCGCTCCAGCACATACCCTTGGTCAATGTCGCGTACCGTAAAATAACCGGCGATGAAATAAGTGCACCCGCTCAGTTCATGGGTGGAATGCTGTTTGGAGGCCCAATTGGGGCAGTTGCGGCCATGGCCAACATCGCGATGAAGGAACGGACCGGGCAATCATTTGGCGAACGCGCCTATGCCATGCTTGATCGCAACTCAGGTCAAAACACAGACGCGCCGGTCATAAAACTGGCCGCCCGCTGGAAGGACGAACCCCGTATGGCCGGCACCATGCCTGTCTGGGGCCAGGATAATGCTGTGGCCATCGCCCGGATCCCCCCGACGGTCATTCCAACCGGCAATATCTCGTCGCAGACCAATTTTGCGATACTTTTGAACGACTTATCTTCTGACACACACAATATCTCGTAGTTCCTGCTTCGTTCACACACAAGATGTTGCGTGTGTTTGCGAATCGCCTGAGAATCGTTCTCACAGGGCGCGGCATTTCTGACGCCCAAAATCAAAAAAGACGGGGATTACACCATGACAACAGGCCTTCCGATTTCGGCACTGCGCGACCTGCGCCTGATGGAACAGTTTTTTGAACCCGAAAACGCCTGTTCGTATGAATCCGACCTCGTCAAACTCTACGGCGAAGAATCCGTCTGGTCCGCCGTCGAAGACGGCCTGATCGAACACCGCCGCCTGCCCTTCTCCGACGGTCTGGAACGCTGCATCTGCTGGCTCACCCCGCGCGGTCGCGCCCTCGCCGATAAAAACTAAGCCTGGAGCCGCATTGCGGCGACTGGCCGCGACTGCGGCCCGCGCGACTTACTCGCGCGAAGCCAAGGAGGACAAAGTCCGACGCCCGGCGCCTGAGGGGCACAATTAAGCTCTATTGCCGGAAACCCCCGCCGCATTTACAATTTTTGAAATTGTTCGTTCAAGGGGTCCTTCCATGTCGCGTTTTCTCATTCTGCTGTCCTGCCTGTTGCTGAGCGCCTGCGCCAACGGTCTGGGCACCAGCCCCAACCCGTTTTCGACATCGGGCCGCGCCCTGACCTCGTACAACTACAACGCCGTCGACTCCCTCATCTGGCGCGCCGGCCGTGCCGTGAACAAAAACACGCCGATCCTCGTATCCACCATCGCCGACGTAAACAGGGTCAACGCATCTTCCACCCTGGGCCGCACGATTTCCGAGCATCTGGCGTCCCATCTGGCCGAGGAAGGTTACAAAGTCACTGAAATGAAGCTCCGCCAGGGCATCACCATCCAGCAGGGCGGCATCAGCGACGCATCGGCTGGCGAATTCCTGCTCTCGCGTGACGTCCGTGACGTTGCCGGCGAACACAAGGCCGCCGCCGCCATCACCGGTACCTATTCCGTGGCTGTAAACAACGTTCTTGTCAGCCTGCATCTGGTTGACCTGCGGACCGGCACCATCATCGCGGGCTATGACTATTCCCTGCCCAAGACCGAAGACGTCGCCGCCATGACCCGCGACAGCGCCTCCGGCACCGGCCACGCACCGTTCTTCACCAGCAACGGCTTCTAAACCTTAGGGTTTTGGCCTATAGTCCAACGGCTATGGCAGACGACGATACCAACATACCCATACCGGGCCGCGACAATGACGCAGGCTCCGAAGATGGTGGCGCCGAATCCGGCGTCATGATCAAGTCGCGTCCCAAGACGCGCCGCCCGGCCATGTACAAAGTATTGCTGCTGAATGACGATTTTACCCCGATGGATTTCGTCGTCCATATCCTTGAAAAATTCTTCTCGAAAACAAGGCCCGAGGCCACCGACATCATGCTGCATGTCCACCGCCGCGGCGTCGGCATCTGCGGGATCTACACCTACGAAATCGCCGAAACCAAGGTCACGCAGGTGATGGATTACGCCCGCGCCCACGAACAACCCCTGCAATGCACTATGGAGAAAGAATAATGTACGTCGTCATGCTGCATTACAAAGTCGGCCTTGATGTCATGGACCAGCACCGCCCCGCCCATCTGGAATGGCTGAAAAAGGGTTATGCTGACGGCATGCTGCTCGCATCCGGCCGCCAGAACCCGCCCACGGGCGGCTGTATCCTGGCCCGCGCCATGCCGCGCGAAAAACTGGATGCGTATCTGGCCACCGACCCGTTCAAATCGGCGGACCTGGCCGACTACCAAGTCACTGAATTCAATCCCAATTTATGGGCCCCCGAACTTCAGGGCGTTCAATAACCCGTTGGACATGGAAAAAACGGCGCGTCTGCGCTATATTGTAATCCTAGCCCCGGGAAAGGTTTATTTAAGGTAATGCTTTCCAAAAATCTTGAAGCCACACTCCACCGCGCCCTCGATCTGGCGACAGCGCGTCGCCATGAATACGCGACGCTTGAGCATTTGCTGCTGGCACTGACCGATGACCCGGACGCGCTGGCCGTCATGCGCTCCTGCGGCGCGTCGACGACCGACCTTCAGGAACAGCTTGTCCGCTATCTCGATACGGAATTGATGAACCTCATCAACCCGACGATCGAGGAAGCCAAACCCACCACCGGTTTTCAGCGCGTGCTGCAACGCGCCGCCATCCACGTCCAGTCATCGGGCCGCGAGGAAGTCACCGGCGCAAACGTTCTGGTCGCCCTGTTCTCCGAACGCGAAAGCCATGCCGTCTTCTTCCTGACCGAACAGGACATGACGCGTTTCGACGCCGTCAATTACATCAGCCATGGCATCGCCAAGGTCGGCGCGAGCGACGCACCCAAAACCCCGCGCGCCGCCGGCTCCACGGTTGAGGAAGAAAACGACGACGTCAAAAAAGGCGCGGACGCCCTCAAGGCCTACTGCATCAACCTCAATGAAAAGGCCAAGGTCGGTAAAGTCGACCCGCTGATCGGCCGTGAGAAAGAGGTTGAGCGCACGATCCAGATTCTGTGCCGCCGCTCCAAGAACAACCCGCTTCTGGTGGGTGATCCCGGTGTCGGTAAAACGGCCATCGCCGAAGGTCTGGCCCGCCGCATCATTGAGAACAAAATCCCGGCTGTCCTCAAAAACGCGACCATTTATGCGCTTGATATGGGCACACTGCTGGCCGGCACCCGGTATCGCGGCGACTTTGAAGAACGCCTCAAGGCCGTCATCACGCAGGTCGAGAAAACCGAAGGTGCGGTCCTGTTCATTGACGAGATCCATACCGTTATCGGTGCCGGTGCCACATCGGGCGGCGCGATGGATGCATCCAATCTGCTCAAACCAGCTCTGTCATCAGGGTCGATCCGCTGTATTGGTTCAACCACGTACAAAGAATACCGCCAGCATTTTGAAAAAGACCGCGCGCTTGTCCGCCGCTTCCAGAAAATAGACGTGGTCGAACCCAGCGTCGATGACACCATCAAAATCCTGATGGGCCTGAAAGGCGTGTACGAAGCCCACCACAAACTTAAATTCACGGACGACGCCGTCCGCGCAGCCGTTGAACTGTCCGCCAAATACATCAACGACCGCAAACTGCCGGACAAGGCCATCGACGTGATCGACGAGGCCGGTGCTGCGCAGATGCTGCTGGCCGAAGCCGACCGCAAGGAACTCATCGGCGTGGAAGATGTTGAGGCGATCGTGGCCCTGATGGCCCGCATCCCGCCCAAATCCGTTTCCAAAGACGACCGAGAAGTCATCCGCAACCTTGAGCGCGACCTGCGCACCCTCGTATTCGGCCAGGACGTTGCGATCAATGTGCTCTCCGACGCCATCAAGATGTCCCGCGCGGGCCTGCGCGATCCGGAAAAACCCATCGGCTGCTATCTGTTCAGCGGCCCGACCGGTGTCGGTAAAACCGAAGTGTCGCGCCAGCTGGCAAAAACACTGGGCGTTGAACTCAAACGCTTCGACATGTCCGAATACATGGAACGCCACGCCGTCAGCCGCCTGATCGGCGCACCTCCGGGCTATGTCGGTTATGAACAAGGCGGGCTTCTGACCGATGCCGTGGACCAGCAGCCGCACTGCGTCCTGCTGCTCGATGAAATCGAAAAGGCCCACTCCGACATCTACAACATCCTGTTGCAGGTGATGGACTACGGCAAACTGACCGATAACAACGGCAAGAGCGTCGATTTCCGCAACGTCATCCTGATCATGACAACCAACGCTGGCGCCGCTGCCATGGCGAAGGCGCCGATGGGCTTCTCCGGCGGTGATGTCCGTACCGGCGAAGATGTCGAGGCGATCAACCGCATGTTCACGCCTGAATTCCGCAACCGTCTTGATGCTATCGTGCCCTTCTCGGCACTGACCGGTGAAACGATTGCCCGTGTGGTCGATAAATTCGTGATCCAGCTGGAGGCGCAACTCGCCGACCGCAATGTCACCATCGACATGTCGGACACGGCGCGTGCCTATCTGGCCAGGGAAGGGTACGACCCGGCCATGGGCGCACGCCCGCTCTCGCGCCTTATCCAGGAAAAAATCAAAAAGCCGCTGGCCGACGAATTGCTGTTTGGCAAGCTGGCCGACGGCGGCGCGGTGCGCATCGATTACGACGGCGACAAGATCATCTTCATCTATCCGTCAAACCCGCCCAAGGCACTGCCGCGCTCACGCGAGACGCAGGACGCCTGATAAACACCCCGCTCTTGCCCTGATACTGCAAACAGCAGACAATTACAGGGCATGAGCATTGGCACCAAACTACAAAAATGGACCCGCGCTGGCCTGATCACTGCCGATCAGCAGGCCCGCATCCTTGAGTATGAAAAAATCTCCGCCGGCAACCGCTGGCGTCTGGGTCTGGCGGGTGCCGGGCTTATCTCCATTCTCCTTGGTATTGCCCTGATCGTCGCCGCCAACTGGCAGGACATCCCGTGGCAGGCCAAGCTCGCCGTGCATTTCATCGTCAACGCAACGCTGACCTTTCTTGTTTTCCGCTGGTGGCATGAACCCGCGCGGGATCATCACCGCGAAATCGCCCTTGGTGCCCTCTGGGGCCTGACCCTGACCTTCATTGCCCTGATGGGTCAGACCTTCCAGCTTGGCGGACAGGCTTACGAAGCCCTGCGCCTCTGGTTCTGGCTGACCACGCCGATGATTTTGCTGTTCGCGCAAAGCCGTGGCATCGCGCGTCTTTGGGCCGTCGCGTTTGTCTTTTACGTTCCCTACGACATCATCAGCTGGACGCTGGATAACACCATCAACCCTGCCGCGGAACAGACCGTCGTTCTGGCCACCGCCATTCTGGTGCCCTTGGGCGCATGGGCCATCGGCGCGGTACCGCGTCTTGCGGTCAACCGTCCCACCATTGCCCGCATGTTGCGGCGTCTCGGCATGCTGCTGGCATTCGCAACCGGTCTCGCTGCCGGCGTAGGTTACTATGGCCGCACATCGTTCGAAGTACCGATGATTGCCGTGCTGATGGCGGGCATCGTCATCCTTGCGCGTCAGGTCTTGCGCAAATGGCACCCCGGCAGCGATGACCGCAGCAACATCGACATACTCTGCCTGTCCGCACTTTTCGTCTGTCTTCCCTTTATCGCCCCCATCAAAAGCGATGTCGTCGCGGCCGTGCATTTCATCGCGCTTTGCCTTTTGGCCGGTGCATTGTTCCAGCAACAGGGCCGCTCGAACCTGGTCAGTCTGATGATCTCACTGGTCACGCTGCGCCTGTTCGTCGTGTTCATTGAATTGTTCGGCACCATGATGATGTCGGGCTTCGGCCTGATCGCCGCCGGCCTGATCCTCATGGGGCTGGTGCGCATGGGCAAGCACCTGGACAAAATTTTAAAGGCACGGCTCGGATGACACGCACGCGCATTTTGTACCTTGCCGCCCTGCTTCTGCCGCTGCTTTTCCTCGGCCTTCAATGCGCATACCTGTTTTATGTGCGCACCACCGCACCGGTCTACAGTGTCGTGCTCAAGGCGTATGACCCGCGCGATTATGTGTATGGCCGCTTCATGCAGTACCGCTATGACTGGGATCATGCCGAAAGCCAGAAACCCGCAAACATCGAAAAACATGACCTGCCGGAAACCGGGCGTTTCTATCTGCCTGAACACGCCGCGCTTGATCTTCAGGACATGCTGCGTGAACAGGAAAAAACCAAGTTCGTCGCCTATGTCAGTTTTATGGGTAAGAAGGCCATCATCCGCGACCTGCATGTCGACGGCAAAAAATGGCAGGACGCATGGACCGAATGGCGCAATCGTCAGGCTCCGCCGCCATGCGCCGCAGGAACGCCCGGCTGCGCGCACTAAACGCTTGAAGCACTACGCCAAAACAAACACAATGCGTGTATGACCGAACGTTATGACGCAATTGTTGTAGGCATGGGCCATCAGGGCCTGATTGCCGCGAATCTGCTGGCACAGGAAGGCCTGTCCGTGGCCGTGCTTGATGTCGCATCACCCGTGCCGGGCGGTTTTTCGTATGACATATTCGCCGAAGGTTTCCGCACCGGACCCTGCGCACACGCGCCCGTTCCGGTTGACCAGAATCTCGCCGATCGCCTCGGCCTTGAAGAACGCGGCTTCACCATGAAGCCTGAACAGACATCCAGCTTCGCGCCTTTGTCCATCGACCCCGGCCAGTATCTGTTCGCCACATCATCCCGCGCCGCAACCCAGCGCGAACTGGCAAAATTCAGCCAGAAAGACGCCGACACCTTCATGGCATTCTCGGATGAGGTCCACAGCCTCGCCCAGATCCTCGACACCGTTGCCGGCACACTGCCGCCGTACACACAGGACGGCTGGAAAGATTTATGGGGCGTCTTTGAAACCGGGCGTCTTCTGGCCGAAGGCGGCGAAGCCGCGCAACTGATGTTCGCGCGCCTGATGAATTCATCGCTGGAACAGGCCGTCGGCGACATGTTCGAAAACGACGCCGTACGCGGTTTCGTGTCGGTGCAGGCAACCCTCGCCTCAATGACCGTACCCAACCGCAAGGGGTCTGCGGCTTCACTCATCCAATACATGCTCTCGCTCGGCGGGCACCGACCGTATCGCGGCGACTGGCAACCTTTGCGCGGCTCGCTGCACCATTACTTACGTGCGCTGACGCAGGGCGCGCTCGACCGCGATGTTGCGTTCTTTCCGGGTCAGGTCGCCGAAAGCTTCATCATCCAGGACGAACGCATTACCGGCGTCAAAATCACGGACGGCGAAGTGATCGAGGCCGGCATGGTCGTCGCCGACATCAATCCCCTGACCCTTTTCGACCAGATGATCGGTTCGACCAAACTGCCGACCGAACTCCAGACCCGCCTGCAACCTTTGCGTCAGGGCGGCGGTTTCGTGCGCATGAAACTGGCCCTGTCCGACCTGCCCAAATTCACATCATCTGAAAACACCACCGTCATGAACGGCGAAATCCTGATCGGCGCATCGCCGTCCTATATTGCTGCGGCCCGGTCCGACGCCAAGGCCGAAGGCGGCTCGCACCGCCCGGTGGTCAGCCTGGTCATTCCGTCCCTGACATCCGACGAACTGGCCCCCAAGGGCAAACACGTCGCATCCCTGATCGCCCAGTATTACGAACCCGGCCTGCCCAACGACCCCGACAACTGGGGTGCCATTGCCGATTCCGTCTACGGCGCGCTGGAAAACGTCGCACCGGGCTTCTCCCGCCTGGTCGATACGGCCGCTGTTTACATGGGTGACAACATGGCCCGCACCATCGGCCCCATCAACCGCGAGGCTTTGGGCGGCGGCCACCCGCTGACCCAGCTTTTCGGCGGGCTTTTCGGACATCACGGGATCGGCGCGGGCGTGCCTTTGACCAATCTGGTCGTCTGCGGCTACGGGCCGGAGGCATCGGCCAGCCCACACCTCAACCGCGGCGGCGAAAATGCCGCCCGCGCAGTCATGCAAAACGCCGCCTGACAGACGCTTTAGCGTCGTGATTTAACACCCCATGACGCTTTAGCGTCTTGATTTAACCACCGTTTTCCGCCATTCCTTATGGTCATGAAATTCATTCTTCAAAGCCTGCTTGGCGTTCTGTCGCCGCTGTCCTTCATGCTGCTGGTCTGGCGCAAGGGCGAATTCGTCGGCACCGACCAGATCGGCAACAAGTATTACCGTGGCACCGCCCGCAAGGGTTACAACCACGACCGCCGCTGGGTCGTCTATAAAGACGAACCGCAGGCCAGCGCCGTCCCGCCGGAATGGCATGGCTGGCTGCATCATCAGACCGATGCCGTACCGACATCCGACGGCACATCATTCCGCAAACCCTGGCAAATCGGCTGGCGTCCGAACCTGACGGGTACCGAACTTGCTTACCGCCCGCCGGGCCATGAACTGTCTGGCGGCAAACGCGCCAAGGCCACCGGCGATTACCAGGCATGGAGGCCTGAACAATGAAACGCAACATCATCGAAACGGTTCTGGGCGCTGTCGTCCTGGTTGTCGCCGCGGGATTCCTGATCTACTCGACCAGTTCGTCCAATACCGGCGCTATCGCAGGGTATGACGTCAATGTCGCCTTCAACGAAATCGGCGGACTTAAAACCGGGGACGATGTCCGCGTCGGCGGCGTCAAGGTCGGCACGGTCAGAGACATCAATCTCGATCCCGCCACATACCGCGCCAAAGTTGTCATGACCATCGACAACAAAATCAAACTGCCGATGGATACAGCAGCCCGCGTGTCGTCGGAATCGCTGATGGGCGGTAACTACCTTGCGCTCGATCCGGGCGGCGATGAAGAAAACATCCGCGCCGGCGGCACTGTCCAGTATTCGCAGGACGCGCAAAATCTTGAATCCCTTCTTGGTAAATTCATCTTCTCGATGAACGGCGACAAGAAAGACGAAGGCAAGGCTGCGGTATCTGTACCAGCATCTTCCCCTGACGCGCAGGGCGGCAATCTGCCGAAAATGTAATGCGCGGGTACCTCGCCTACGCACTCTGCCTTTTCGTGGTTTTCGCAAATCCTGCCTATGCGCAGGACGCGACCACCGCCACGCCTTCATCTGATGAAGAAACCCCGGACCGCGTCATCAGCCCGGAAGTCCGCGCGATCATGAACACGCCGCAGCCGCCCGTCACCACGGACGGCGAAATTGACGCTGCCGGCGCGCCGCCGGCGGCACTACCCGACACACCTGAAAACAAAATGCCTGAATATGACGACCTGCCCCAGGTCGAGCTGCGCATTCTCGACAAGGTCCGGGCCGAAAGCCGTACCTATGTCCTCAATGTTGGGCGCACCGTCGCTTACGCAAATATCCGCATCCGCCCGCGCGCCTGCCGCAAATCAAGCCCGCTGGATGACCCTGAAAACGCATCCTTCCTGCAAATATGGGAAGTGAAACCCGACCAGACATCGGCGTGGATTTTCTCAGGCTGGATGTTCGCATCCTCGCCGTCGCTTTCCGGCATGGACCACCCGGTCTATGACGTGACCGTGCTCGACTGCAAAGACCCGGAAGGCAAAAAATCTGACGCCACCGCCACCACCGACGAACCCGCACCGGCTGAAGCACCCGCATCCGAAGGCGAAACAAACACAGAAGTTAAAGCCGAAGGCGAAAGCGCCGCACCCAGCAAGCCGTGATAATCATCCCGTGGGATGGCGATGCATCCAAATTGTTTGAGATGCTCGTTCACAAACTGGCAATCCAGTAATTCAAACTTCTTCTGCCGAAGCCGCGCAACCAGATGCACCAGTGCAATTTTGCTGGCATCCGTCATGCACGAAAACATGCTCTCCCCAAAAAACGCCCGCTCAATCGCAAGACCGTAAAGTCCACCCGCAAGCGTGCCGTCCGGTGCCCAGCACTCAACGGAATGTGCGTGCCCCATGCGGTGCAGTTCTTTGTACCACCCCGCGATCATCGGATTGATCCATGTCTCAGGCCGGCCCGGTGTCTCTGCCGCGCACGCATCAATCACACGGTCGAACGCCGTATTGATCGAGACGCGGTAAGGATTTTTTCTAAGTGATTTTCTAAGCGATGCCGGAATATGAAACCGGTCCAGCGGTATGACGCCGCGCATCTCCGGATCGATCCAGAAGATATCCGTATCATCCGCACGCTCCGCCATCGGGAATATCCCGGCGCGGTACGCATTCAGCAGGTCTTCTGCCGTTACTTCGTCGATGAGCGGAGCATCCATGCGGTTTTTTCGTGGCTGCCCAGACGCTGGGTCAGCAGATCCGCCGTCGCGAGGTCGTTGGCATCATCCGCAAGGTTGATGATCTTGGCAAGCGACTGCGAAATCTCTTCGTGGTCGTCGGCAAGATCCTTCGCCATCTGGCGGGCATCACGGATGTTCTGGCCGCTTTCTTTAAGCGACGCCTGACCCAGAAGGGATTTCAGAGACACCGGAGCATAAGCATCAAGCGTGCGGACACGCTCGGCGATTTCATCCACGGCCTTCCACAATTCATTGTACTGGTCCTCGAACATCAGATGATATTCACGGAAATCCTCGCCCTCGACATTGAAGTGATAGGCATGGGTTTTGTAGTACAGCACGAAGGTGTCGGCGAGAACGCCAGTCAGACCTTCGATGATGACTTTACGTTTCTTGGAATCGATCTGTTTCATGAACTACTTACTCCTGACCAGTGTTTCCGGTTCCATTGCCGCTTGGACGACGCAGGATAGAACCCATATTGGCACCTGAACCGGGACCCAGAGACGGCGGTGCCGCACGCGGGACGTTTTGCTGTTGCAGGCGCTGCGCCAGTGCCTGTTCCTTGACCAGTTGCTGCGCTAGTTGCGGCGCGACCTGAAGCGTGGCACCCGAAAGTCCCTCGCGGTGCATGATGCCGCCATTGGACGACGCATCACCAAGATTGTCGCGGTGAACACTCTGCGCGAATTTGGAATCCTTCAGCCATTTTTGCAGCGATGTGACACCACGATGCATTTCGACCGGATACAGATCGTCTTCATCGTCGCTGACTTTCATCAGCGGGGCCTGCACGGCATAGCTCATGCGCCCGCGTTCAATCGCGCAGACATGCAGGTATGATGTTTTCTTGAGCGAACTGGCGAACTCTTCGTCCACCGGCACATTGAGTTTGAGCGAGTCCATCGTCGTGCCGAATTCCAGTGTCAGCGACCGTTCGCCGACATCGAAAATGATACCGGATACTTCCTGTTTGAAAGTGGCGTTACTGACCAGGCCAAGTTCGCCGCGCGGGGTCGCCAAAAGATCGATTTGCATATTTTTCTCTATTTTTTGCCTCCCCACTAATTTAGCGTACTCACCAAGTTTTGACCAGCTTAAGGCACCGTAACCCATGACAGCCCTTGCCGGACTTCTCTCAGAGAAAATGCAGGCGCAACAGGATGTTGCGCGGATTCTGGCTATCGATATTCTGGCCCCCGCCACACGCGGCCGTGACGACCGCAACGCATTCGTACAGGGCCCCTGCGCCATTGCCGCCCACACACACCGCACCATCGACCTGACCCCCGACGGCGCGCAACCCTTTACCACCGCCCCCTTTACCGTCGCGCTTGACGGATACGTGGCCAACGCGCTGATCCTGCGCCGTGAGATGGAAGACACCGGCGACGCGACCTTCCGCGGGCACGGGGATGCCGAAATCATCGCGCAGGGGGCCAAACTCTGGGGTCTCAACCGCCTGCTGCAAAAACTGGAGGGTGCCTTCACCTTCGCCTTGTGGGACGCCGAAAACGCGGCCCTGCACCTGGTTCGGGACCGTATGGGCGCGCGGCCCTTATATGTCACGGCCTTTGACGGCATGACCGCCTTCGCCTCCGATCTTCAGGGTTTCCGCCGCCTCCCGGGTTTCAGCCCGGTCATAGATACGCAAGGCGCCGCCGCCTATCTGGCTTTTGGCCATGTGGCCGCCCCCCGCACATTGTGGAAAGACGTGATATCCATCCCGCCCGGCCACCGCATGATGATAAAAACGGCGGAAAACAGCCTTCCCAAGGCCGAAATGTACTGGTCCCCCGCCACCACGGTTGAGGAAAGCGCCCTGCGCGGCGGCGGCGACTCCGTCCGCCTTGAGCGGTTGATTGCTGCGTTATCCGGCGAAGCCACACGCCTTGATGTCCCGTTCAGCATGATCGATGACTTCACACCCGCAACATTCCAGTTACGCAGCAATTTAGACCGCGCATCAGACAAGCCTTACAAAGCCATTCCGCTAACTCTGCCTGATGGCGCGGCCCTGCAAATAGCGTATGAATCCCTGTCTTTACTGCCTGAGCCCGTGGCCGATCCCATGGCCGCATCCTGGTATCTGGCATGCAAAAACGCAGCAAACGATACGGGTGTTTTACTGGCGGCAAACGGGGTCGAAATCCCCCCTCCCGAGGATTCCCGCACCCGCCGCCTGCGGAAAACCCTCGACCTTGTCCCCGGCCTGTTCAAACCCCTGCTTCCCGCCCGTTTTGCAGGGATCAGCGGCAATGCGGAGGCCCGTTACCTGACCCGCACCCGCCTGTGGCCGCTGGATGCGCCGGACCCTGATGTCATCGAACCCCGCATCGACGCTACCCTGGCCTCGCGTATTGCGTTCTATGAATGCGCGGACCGCCTGCGCAACGCGGTCCTGCCCGGCCTTGACCGCATCGCCTTTGCCGCCGGCATCGAACTTCGCCTGCCGATGGCGGATGCCCGGGTACTGGATATCGGCCTACCCGTCGCCAGCGCCGCCGGTAATCCGGATATCGCTACATGGCTGCGCGGCCCCCTGCGCCCGCGTGTCGCGGCCCAGATGACCAAAGACGCATTCGACCGGCTGGGTATCGAACAATCCGCACCATTTACGGATGCGTGGAAAGATTTTCTGGCCGGTGACAACACCCGCACCAGACCGTTATGGGCGCTGTCCACGCTGCTGGCATGGTCGGGACGCCAGTGATAGGATTTTGCCCATGATCCTCCTGACCGGCGCGGCCGGATTCATCGGCTTTCACACAGCCAAAAAACTGCTCCAAAACGGGCAGACCGTCATCGGCGTCGATTCCCTGAACGACTATTACGACGTGTCTTTGAAAAAAGCGCGGCTGGCGCAGATTGAAAACCACAAAAATTTCACCTTCCACCGCGCCAATATCGCGGATCACAAGGCGATGCAGGATATCGTGGCAAAGCACCCCGGCATCACCGCGATCATCCATCTCGCGGCGCAGGCAGGCGTGCGCTACAGCATCGAAAATCCGTTCGCATACGCTGAATCAAATCTGACCGGCCAGCTATCGATGCTTGAAATCGCGCGCGGCATAAAAAACCTCTCCCACTTCGTGTATGCGTCCAGCTCATCCGTCTACGGCAATTCCAGCACAGCGCCCTTCAGCACAAAAGAACGCGCAGACGAACCCGTATCGCTCTACGCCGCCACAAAACGCGCGGGCGAATTGCTGGCGCATTCTTATGCCGGGCTGTACCGCATTCCGTCCACGGGCCTGCGCTTTTTCACCGTGTACGGCCCATGGGGCCGCCCGGACATGGCTTATTTCTCATTCACCAAGGCCATCGTCGAAGGTAAACCTATCAAGGTCTTCAACCAGGGCGATCTGCGCCGCGACTTCACCTATATCGACGACATTGTAAACGGCATCATCAGTTGCATCGGCAAACCACCCGTGAGCGATACACCGCACCGCGTGCTCAATCTTGGCAATCACCGCCCCGTCATGCTTGGTGATTTCATTAGCACCATCGAAAATGCGCTCGGCCAAAAAGCGATCCGCGAAGACGCGCCCATGGCCCCGGGCGACGTATACGAAACCTGCGCCGATATCACCGATTCCAAAGCGATTCTGGGTTTTGAACCGCAGACGACGCTGGATATCGGCATCCCCAAATTCGTGGACTGGTACCGCGCGTATTACGGCGCATGACACAGACGGCCGTCTATGGCGGTTTATTTGTTGCGGCCTTCGCCGCCGCCAGCGTCTTGCCCGCACAATCCGAAGGCATTCTTCTCGGCCTTGTCGCTACCGATAAATATTCGCTGATCATCCTTCTGGCCGTGGCCAGCGCCGGGAATATTCTGGGCTCGCTTTTCAACTGGTGGCTGGGCCTGTCTATCCAGCGCTTCAAGAACCGTAAGTGGTTTCCCGTAGGCGAGGACGCACTGGCCAGAGCGCAGAACCATTACGCACGTTATGGCCGCTGGTCGCTTTTGCTCAGTTGGGTGCCGTTCATCGGCGACCCCATTACCGTCGTCGCCGGCATCATGCGCGAACGTATAATACCGTTTTTGATACTGGTAAGCATCACCAAGACCGGGCGTTATATCGCGCTTGTATACCTGTATCTGAATTACGCCGGCACGTGACGCATGGTCATCAGGTAATCAACCATGCGCCGCACCTCGAACGGATCGGCACGACCGTACTAGCAACCGACAATGCAAGACCAAACAGCAGGCCGGATTCGATGCTCTAGCCCCACGCCGAACATCAGCAACACGATGCCGATTTCCGCCAGTTGTTCGGCAATGACAACATCACCCGTAAAACCGGGTGTAAACGGGCCGATCAGGATACCGGCCAGCAGATATCCGACAATAGGCGGAAGGCGGAGTTTGGATGCCAGAAGACCCAGCAGAAAAGCAACACCAAGGCCCGCAGCCACAGTTGATACCAACGGTAATTCATGAGGCGCGGCCATATAGATTGCCCTGGTCGAAGGATACCCGGAAAGGTAAAAAGACCAGTTAAAATAAGGGATAATTTGAGCGATTTATCAGAGACTTAAATATGGAGCGGGCGACGGGATTTGAACCCGCGACATTCAGCTTGGGAAGTTGACGCTCTACCGCTGAGCTACACCCGCCTGTCTTTTAAGGACAAAGATTTCTTAGCATAAGCAGCTGAAAAAACACAAGCTTTCGCCTTAAGTGTGTATTTACGTAAAAATGATAGGGTGATGCCATGGTTAAACTTTACCATGGCTCCAGTGCCCTGTTCGCCCAGCCCGATTTCAGCCGGATAAAAAATGAATCCACGCTGGGGACGAATGAATATGGCTGGGGATTTTATGCCAGCGACTATGCCGGCGATGCGTGGGAACGTCTGCCTGACGGCAAGGGATTCGTCTATGAAATGGATGTAGCCGATGAAACCTTCCGCGACAAATGGATCAACGCCAACCAGCCCGCACCCCAGGCCTTTATCGATCGCGCGGTGGTCGAACTGGATAAAAGGGGGAAAACACAGATCGCCGAATACGTGCGCAATAGCAGGTCGTTAAGCGGCCACGATCTTTATACCTCGATCCGCATGCCCGATGCGAAAAGCACATCCGAGTTCTGGACAGATGCGGGGTTCGACGGCTTCAAGGACGGCGCCTACTATGTGTTCCTTCACCCCGGTGCTGTGCCTGAACTGAACCTGCATTCCGATTATAAATCAGGGCGCGACGCGAAAAAAGAATTCGAACTGCTCAAGGCCGCCATAAGGCCGCTTGATCCTGCCGCTTTTGCGCAGACCGATAAAATCGATTTCAGTTCGGAAGTGGCCGAGCGCGGCTATCGCACCCTGAAAGAGGCGACAAAAAATCCCGCGCTGTGCAAACAATACACGGACATCATCGAGATGACCAAAGACCCGTACCTGACCAGTGAAGGGTTTAGCATGCGGGAAAAGCTGGGCTACATCGTCACGCGGGCATTTACAGACCCTAAAAGCGATGATGCATATTTCGGCACCACGCTGCTGGATACGTCGCCGGTTGATAACAGTGTCAGGGCCTCATACACCGGTGACTTCAGTACGAAATTCGAAAATTTTATTTCTGCGCTGAAAGAACAGCCGCGCGTCAGCGCCTATCTGGCAGCTGCTGGTGATCGCAAAAAGACACCCGACCTGACCGCGATGTGAACAGAACGCAAAAAGGCCGGGAAAATCCCGGCCTTTTTTTAATTCCGTAAAGCGTCTTATTCGAAGTGGTAGATCAGGCCGACGCGGACGTTGTTCTCATCCGGGTCCAGGCCGTTCTTTTCTTCGTACCAGGTATGGGTGTAGTCAGCGCGCAGACCGACATTGTTCCAGCTGACGATTTCAGTACCGATACCGAGATCAAAACCATCATAGGTTTCGTCACCGGCAAAAGCGCCGCCCGATGTTTCAAATTCTGTACGGCGGTAACCGATGATGCCATACGGGTTGATCTGGGTGCCGTAGTTCAGGAACGACAAGCCCGGACGGAAGTTCACACCCCATTCCTGACCTTTCTCTATCGTGACGCCAGCCAGGTCGTCTTCAGCATTGGAATCGCCGTAATACGCTTCAACAGCGCCGGTAATACCAAGGCCCTGCAGCAGGTGATCAACCTTGAAACCGATCAGGCCGCCGTAATCAGCGCCGTCGACATCAAGATCGCCAACAGCCGTATCGGCGCTGGTCCAGCCGTAACCGCCGTAAGCACCGATATACGGGCCCCAGGAGGTGGACGACGTATCAACGGTCGACGTGTATGTCGGGGCCGGTGTGGTGGTGCGGGTGGTCGTCGTGGTTGATTGCTGGTTATTGAAGGTGCGGCCCGATTTATCCTGCGCGTGCGCAGCCGGTACGATGGCGACGATGGCCACTGCTGCCATAAGAAGTTTTTTCATGAGGGACTCCTGCTTGCTATTGAATTGAATAGTACGTGTTCAAACTGGGACATGAAGGCCCTCAAGGCAAGCGCTCCCGCGCCTCTGTGGGCAAAATATATCCGCGTGTATGCATGGAACTTTTTGAAACCAGCCTTAAAAGCAAAAATCCGGCGTAAAAGCCGGATCTTTAAAAAAGGCTGGAGCGGGTGACGAGGCTCGAACTCGCGACCCCGACCTTGGCAAGGTCGTGCTCTACCACTGAGCTACACCCGCATCTGCCTTCTAGGGTGGTTTTGATAGGTAAAACCGACCAAATGCCATCCTGTGCCGGATGTTCTAACCAAACCCGCTTCCCAACGCAAGCCCCTTCTGTTTTCATATGGGCCATGACGCAAGACACCACACAAGACGCCCCCCTGCCGACCCCGCCCGAAGCCCTTATGGCCCGCCTCGATGCCATGGGCATTCCCTACCGCCTGCATACCCATAAGGCCGTCTTTACAGCGGAAGAAGCCGCCTTTCTGGAGGGCGTCATCCCCGGCATGCACATTAAAAACCTGTTTCTGAAGGACAAAAAGGACCGGATGGCCCTGGTGGTCGTCCCCCATGACATCAGCCTGGACCTGAAAACCCTGGCCCCGGCCATTGGGCTGGACCGCATATCCTTCGGGTCGCCGGACCGTCTTTGGACCTATCTGGGGGTCCGTCCCGGATCGGTAAACCCCTTTTGCGCCATGAACGACACCGGCAACGCCGTACAGGTCATCATGCATGAGGCCGCCGCCACAGCGCCGGTTTTAAGCGCCCACCCCATGCTCAACACCATGTCGCTCGAAATGGCCGGCCCCGATATTGTGCGTTTCCTTGATTCCGTCGGGCACAAACCTAGACTCCTGAACCTGAACGCTTTTTGCCGTGCAGCTTGAACCGCATGCAATACGGGTTAAATTAAAATCACTATGCACTCCGCAAACCTGACCTTTGATGCATTACCGGGCCGCCTGCCGATCTTTCCGCTGGCGGGGGTTTTACTGTTGCCGCACGGTCATCTGCCGCTGAACATCTTTGAACCCCGTTACCTGAAAATGGTGGATGATGCCCTGGCAGGCGACCGCCTCATCGGCATCGTCCAGCCCAAGACCGCGTGCGACTGCACCGCCGTGTACGAAACCGGTTGCGCCGGCCGTATCGTCAATTTCGCCGAGGCCGAGGGCGGGCGTTACCTCATCACCCTTGCCGGTATCTGCCGCTTCAAAATTGGCCAGGAAGTGACCGAGAAAGCCCCCTATCGCCGCGTCATCACCGACTGGACCGACTTCGCGGGCGATATGCAGCCGCAGGCAAAATCCGTAAGCATCGACCGCGTACGCCTGAACAAATTGCTGCAATCCTATTTCCGCCAACAGGAAATGTCCTGCGACTGGGACAAGGTGGATATCGCCGCCGATACCGATCTTCTGACGGCGCTTGAAATGATCTGCCCGCTTAAGCCGTCTGAAAAACAGGCCCTTCTTGAAGCCGCCGATGTCCAGCGCCGGGCTGAACTGTTTCTGGCCATGATCGAAATGGCCGTCAGCCACCCTTGCGCCCCCGGTGAAGACGGTGGATGCTGTCACTAGCGCACGCAGGGTTGGTGTGGTGGCTGCGTGCAAACAAAAGAGTTTTTTATGAACGTCGATCCAAAAATGCTCGAACTACTGGTCTGTCCGCTGACCAAGACATCTTTGCGTTTTGATGCCACGAAAAACGAACTGATCTCGGATGTCGCCGCGCTGGCCTATCCCATTCGCGGCGGCGTGCCGGTCATGATGGCATCACAGGCCCGCAAGCTTGAAGATCACGAACGCATCAGGCGCTCATAAAAATTACCAGCTTTGTCTTTTACGAATAATGGGCAGCGCGATCAGCGTAAACGCCAGCGCCGTACCGCCATACCACAAGGCCAGATACGCCGGATGGTCGTGGCTGCAGTGCAGGCCGTAGGCCAGCGCACCCAGTGAGGATGCAAAAATCGCTGTCATGCACGCATGCAGGCACGCATTGACGGGTGCCATGCATTTGCTGACCAGGACCAGTACCGCAGCCGCGATGGCCGCAAACACGGCAATCGAAATCACGCACATGCCCGCTGAACCGTCAAACACCTGCGGCGCGACATTGGCCGGACCTTGCGTATAAAGCGCATAGCCCGCATCAAACACCAGGAACGTACCAAGGCCGATCATGCCGTAAAACGGCAGTTTGCAGCACCGCCCCGGATGACCGCTGCGCCACCAGCCGATACCGCTGCCGACCAGCGCCGCCGCCAGAAATGAATATTTGAACAGCATGGCCGGATCATCAAACACGTTTTGAATACCGGTGCGCACACCCAGCGTAAAAAACACGGCCGCCACCAGCAATGCAAACAGGACGGCAACCGAACCCCATATGATCGCCGCGCGTTTCGCGCACGAACAGGGTGGGTTTTTCGCCATCATGCAAATAAGATCATCCGTGCGCATGTGCGCTGCCTTCCTTTACGTTCGCTGCCAGTTTCTTGATCGCGCGGTGCAGCGTCACCTTTACATCCGCGACCGATATCATCATCTCTTTGGCAATCTCGGCCATAGACTTGCCGTCGATCCGGGCCAGCCTGACCACCTTCTGCTGCTTCTCCGGCAGCTCGCCCATCAGACGCTCCAGCGTCAGGGCGGCGTCGGTATCCGTGCTCTGGCTCCCCGTATCCGCAACGGTTTCAGTCATGAAGTCGTCAAACGGGACCGTTTCGGTAATTTTGCGCTTGCGCCATGCGTCGATCATTTTGTGATGCGCGATTGTGCGCAGCCACGGAAGATATGGCAGGGAATGGTCGTAGGAATGGTATTTCAGATGCACACTCAGCAATATCTCCTGCACGATGTCTTCTACGTCGGCACGCATGGGTCCGTTAATCTTGGATAAGAGATACCCGCGCACCAGCTTTGCACTGGTCTCAAGCAGCTTGCGGTACGCGGCTTCATCGCCACGCGCCACGTCTTTAACCATCTGCTCAAGATTGTACTTATCCATTAAGAATACGGCACACCCGGTAAAAAGTTACATAAAGCCAAAAACAAATCCTGCCTGTAACCTTGGGAGCGCCCCTTTCGAACCTTGGGGTAAGGTAACCAAAGCAAAAGGGTCCTGCAATGATTTCACCAGCCTCTCTCGCCCTCAGCTTTGCTGAAGGGCTGGCACTGATCCTTTCGCCCTGCATTCTGCCCGTCCTGCCCCTCATGCTGGGTGCCTCCATCGACGGCTCAAAGGCGCGGCCTTTGGGCATTACCCTGGGCTTTGCCTTTGCCTTCACCATTTTCGCCGTCATCTCGCGGGAGGCTGCGATGGCGTCCGGTCTCGACGCCGAACTGATCCGCAATGCATCCCTGTACCTGCTTATAGCCTTTGGGATCATCATGCTGTTTCCGGGACTGTCTGACCGGTGGAGCGCGTCCTTCCAGAAACTGGGCAATGCCGGCGACGGGCTGATCGCGCGCATCCGAACCACCGGCTTTTGGGGCGGCCTGGCCATTGGCGCATTGATCGGCGTGGTCTGGACCCCGTGCGCCGGACCTATTCTGGCGGCTGCCGTGGTACAGATCATTCAGGCCCAAAGCGACGCGCAGGCCTACGCCACCATAGCCGCGTTTGCACTCGGCGCAGGCATACCCATGTTCCTGATTGCCCTGTTCGGGCGCTATCTGATTGGCCATATGGGCTTCCTCAAACGCAACAGCGCCCGCATACGCCGCGTCATCGGCGTTGTGATGATCGCAGCCGCACTGACCATCCTCACCGGCTTCGACCTGAAACTGGTCGCATGGCAGGCGCAAAACCGCGATGCAAAACAAAACCCGCCCGGCGTTACCAAAATGCTGGACCAGCCATACGCCGCACCCGAGCTGGCAGGCATCACGCAGTGGTTAAATTCAGATCCTCTCACATTGCAGCAATTGCGCGGCAAGGTCGTGCTGATCGATTTCTGGACCTATTCCTGCATCAACTGCATCCGCACCATGCCCTACGTCACCGGCTGGTACGAAAAATACAAGGATGACGGCCTGGTCGTCATCGGCGTACACGCCCCCGAATTCGCATTTGAGAAAAAAATCGAAAACGTGCGCGAGGCTGTCGCCGAATACGGCATCACCTACCCCGTCGCGCTGGATAACGACTTCGCCACATGGCGTGCCTATAACAACAAATACTGGCCCGCGCATTACCTGATCGACCGCGATGGCCGCGTCGTCTACACCCATTACGGTGAGGGCCTGTACGAACAGACGGAAAACAACATCCGCGCCCTGCTGGGCCTCAAAGGCGCAGCCAGTGTCGACCCCGTCGCGATCCGCACCATGGACCAGACGCCGGAAACCTATCTCGGGTCTGAACGCCGCAATAATTTCGTCGGCCCGGCGGATAATCTTGCCAAAGATCAATGGGCTTTAACCGGGTCATGGGCGACAGAAAAACAACGCATCATCTCAACCGGCAATGAGGCCCGCCTGCGTATCAACTTCAAGGCCGGCAAGGTTTTCCTGGTCATGGGGTCATCCGATGGCAAACCCGTCGATGTCACCCTGACCCTGAACGGCAAGACCCTGAAGACCGTCACCGTCACGTCTGAAAAACTCTACACACTGTATGAATCCGGCCTGCTGGGCCGTACGGACGGTGTGCTTGAACTGGCCGCAAACCGGGCCGGATTACAGGCTTATGCCTTCACATTCGGCAAGTAATGGAACCGGAATCGCATATCATCAGTTTTTATGGGGCAACCATTTAACAAAGGTACACACATGAAGAAACTTATGATTGCGGCCCTGCTGACCGTGATGTCCATCGGTGCAGTCGCCTGCGCCCCCGTCACCTACAAACAACGCCACGACGACCAGACCCACGGCGGCGTGTAATAAAAAACCCGGCTTCAAAGGCCGGGTTTTTCTTTTTAGAAGCTCAGGCGCTTCACGCCCTCTGCCTGTGGCAGTTTCGAAAGCTTGTCATAGGTGGCGTCGCTGATTTTATCGTCGATGGAAATCAAAGACACCGCGGTGCCGCCCGCGCCCACGCGGCCCAGACGGAAATCGGCAATGTTCACGCCGGCCTCGGCCAGGATGGTGCCAAGACCACCGATCAGGCCCGGCTGATCCTTGTTGGTCACCAGCAGCATATGCGGGGTCAGCGCGGCTTCAATCGGCACACCCTTGATCGAGACAACGCGCGGCTGCCCGCCGCCGAACAGCGTACCCGTCACATCGGTCGAACCCTTGGCGGTTTTGACTTTCAGTGTGATCGCGGTCAGGAAATCGCCCGCCGTATCGGTTTTGCTTTCGGTCACCGCAATACCGCGTGCCTTGGCGACAACCGGGGCCGATACCATGTTCACGCCTTCAAGGCTTACGCCCAGCAATGACGCCATGGTAATGGCCGTCAGCGGTTTGACGTTCAAATTTGCAACCTGCCCGGCATAGGACACCTCGATGCCGTTGATCGGTTCATCCACGATCTGGCCCGCCAGCTTGCCCAGTTGTTCAGCCAGTTGCATGTAAGGTTTCAGCTTCGGTGCATCTTCCGCCGAAATCGACGGCATGTTGACCGCGTTCGACACCGCGCCGTGCAACAGGAAATCCGCAATCTGTTCGGCAATCTGCACCGCTACGTTGACCTGCGCTTCGCTGGTGCTTGCGCCGAGATGCGGCGTGCAGATGACATTTTCCATGCCGAAGAAAATGCTTTCCTTGGCCGGCTCGACCTCAAAAACATCCAGCGCCGCACCGGCGACGATGCCTTGTTCGATGGCTTCTTTCAGATCCGCTTCAACAATCAGGCCGCCGCGCGCAACGTTCATCAGGCGCACGCCTTTTTTCATTTTCGCGAACGCGTCCTTGTTGATAATGCCCTTGGTCTTCTCGGTCATCGGCGTGTGGATGGTGATGAAGTCCGAACGTTTGAACAAATCGTCCAGCTCAACCTTATCGATGCCCATTTCGCGTGCACGGTCATCCGTCAGGAACGGATCGAAGCCGATCACGCGCATTTTCAGCCCCTGCGCCCGGTCGATCACAATCGCGCCGATATTGCCGCAACCGATAACGCCAAGCGTCTTGCCCATCAGCTCAACGCCCATGAATTTCGATTTCTCCCACTTGCCCGCATGGGTCGACGCATTGGCCAGCGGGATCTGGCGGGCCAGCGCCATCATCATCGCAATCGTATGTTCCGCCGTGGTGGTGGAATTGCCGAACGGTGTGTTCATGACGATCACGCCCGCGCTGGTCGCCGCCGGTACGTCGATCGTATCAACGCCGATACCTGCACGCCCGATGACTTTCAGCGCCTTGGCACCGGTCAGCACTTCCGCGCCGATCTTGGTCGATGACCGTACGGCCACGCCGTCATAATTGCCGATGACGCCCTTAAGTTCTTCCGGGGTCAGACCCGGCTTGCTGTCAACATCAACGCCTTTGGATTTCAAAATCTCGGCGCAAACGGCATCCATCTTGTCGGCAATCAGTACTTTGGGCATGGCACACACTTTCAAAGGGTCGGGTTCTTGTTGGCCGATCACTTTAAAACGCTGATGCCCGCTGTAAAGGCCGATTTTGCCGCACGCATAGCCTATCCGTGGGCCAGCCCTTTCAGACGCGCCGATGCCTCGGGCGACAACAACATGTGATTGTGCACGCTGCCCGCCGGCATCATGGGCAGGCAGTCCTCGTTCCTGATCTTGATCTCCAGGAAATACGGGCCGTCATCATACGCCATCATGCGTTTCATGGCGGCGTCCAGATCGGCCGGGTCGCTCACGCGTTCGGCCTTTGCATTGGACCCCTGCGCCCGGAATTCGGCGCAGAAATCCTTGCTGCTGTTGGCGAATGTGCTTTGCGACATGCGCCCGCCGTGAAACCCGCGCTGCCATTGCCCCACCATGTTCAGGGAATTGTTGTTCAGCATGACGATCTTGACCGGCAGATCGTAACGGCACGCCGTTTCAACCTCCGGTGTATTCATGCGCCATGACCCGTCACCCGTGATCATGATCGCCGGCGCATCAGGCCGCGCACGCTTGGCACCAATGGCCGCCGGAAGGCCATACCCCATGGTCCCAACCTTGCCCGAGGTCATCAACTGGCGCGGTTTTTTGAACGGCAGGTATTGCGCCGCCCACATCTGGTGCTGGCCGACATTGGTGGCCACCGTGTAATCGGGCAGATACACCAGATGTTCGCCCAGCTTCATCATCACATGCTGCGCACGAATATCTTCGCCGTTCGGGGCTTCGATATCCAGCGACCGCACCTGCCGCCACGCATTGATCTGCGCCCACCAGTTTTTCAGACGCGACTTGGCGGGCTTTTTCGGCTGCGCACGCCATGCCTCGCGCAAATTATGCAGCGCGTATGCGGCGTCACCGTACAGGCTGATATCCGCCCGCACGATCTTGTTCATTTCCGCCGGGTCGACATCGATATGTATGACCCGGGCATGCGGTGCAAACAGGCGTTTGCCATTTTCATCCTTCACCTTGCCCGTCACACGGTCGTCAAATCTTGCACCGACCGCGATGATCAGATCCGCGTCATGCATGGCCATGTTGGCTTCATATGTGCCGTGCATGCCCAGCATGCCCATATGCGCGCGGTGCGTGGTTGGGTACGCGCCCAGCCCCATCAATGTCGATGTCGCGGGGAAACCCGTTTCGTTCAACAATCGCACCAGCGTGGCGCTCGCCTCTGCCCCCGCATTGATAACCCCGCCGCCGACATAAAACACCGGCTTGCGCGCCTGCCGCATCATCTGCACGGCGGCATGATAATTCTCCGGCAATGACGTAACACCCGGCGACATGAAGGCATGATCGTCAGGCCCGAACGTAACATCCGCATTCTGGACATCTTTGGGAATATCGACATGCACAACGCCGGGACGGCCATCTGCGGCAAGACGAAACGCCTGGCGCAATTGCGACACCAGCCGCGCCGGGTCGTTGATCAGCATGTTGTGCTTGGTGATGGGGCGTGAAATCCCGGTGGCATCCACTTCCTGAAACGCATCGGTGCCGATCAGGCTGCGCGCAACCTGCCCGGCAATAACAACCATCGGCACGGAATCGCCCTGCGCATCTGCCATCGGCGTGACCGCGTTGGTAAAACCGGGACCGGATGTGACAAACAAAACGCCCGTCTTGCCGCTGGCACGCGCGTAACCGGTCGCCATGTGACCCGCACCACCTTCCGCCGCGGTCAGGATATGCGTCATGTTATGCGGCACTTTTTCAAGGCCGTCATAGATCGGCATGATCGCGCCGCCCGGATATCCAAAAATCGTGTCCACGCCCTGTTCCTTCAGCACCTCGATCACCGCCTCATGCGCAGGCATGGTTCGTATGGCCGGCGCGGACGCATGGCGGAGATGATCTTTAGGTAACTGGTACATATTGTTTTGCATGACACTCTCGTTTGATTTTGAAAAAGAAAAACCCCGGCTTTTTAAGGGCCGGGGCGGTTTGGACTTTGGTTTTCGGTTTTATCGCTTCACCTTCACCCATGCCTTTTCCCGTCCCGGCGCGATTACCACACCAAGAATGAGCACAAGGGATACGATGATGGCTGACATGAACATTATGCGATGCTCCGGCGCGGGACGGGCGGCTTCGGCTTGGGTGAACGGATTTCATCAGCGCGCGCATACAGCTCGATAATTTTGTCCGTGCTGGCAACCATGTGCTGATATTCGCCGAAACGGTGGCCGTCCAGCGGAATGCTCACCTGCGGACGCGCCAGATAGGTGGCACGTGTTTCACGCATCGTTGTGTCATGGATGTTATACATGCTGCGCGCGCCCTGTTTATCACCGTAGCACTGGTCGACATAACCGATCACGATACCGCGGTCGCGGTGACCATGGCGGGAGACAAGCCCGTGGTACTGAATGTACACGGCGTCCTCGAGCGTGAATTTCATATCACGCGTCTGCCCGGGTGTGGCACCCGCCGGAATCGGGAAGCATTGCAACAGCAGGGTCATGCTGCCGTCACGGTCGACGCTGCTGCCTTTCATGGGATAACCGTTATGGATGTAAAAACACCCCATAGGGGCATGCTTGGGTTGTTCCGCCGCCGGGCTTGCCGCCCGGTTCTGCGCCTGTGTGGCCGAAGCGTCGCGGTTGCTGTGGCGGAAGGTTCTTGCTGCTGCACTCTGCATTTTTTTATCTTTCTAATTCGTTTGTAGTGTTTGCCGTTTATCCGAAAACATTTTTGGACCATTTATAAAAATTTAGCGCCCTGTCGGTGGTTCCTCCGAAGGGCGCTTTGAGCGATGTACCAGGTCTTTTCTCTGTGTCTGACCTAAACCGCCTGCGCCCTCACGCCAATTACGACGAGAAGGTTTGCAAGAAGCGCTACAATGTTTGCGCTGTTGGTGACGGCGATAGTACGCATATCCGTAGTATTATGTAGGCACAGCGGGTCTGACAACAGATTTTTACAAAATCGGGCGGAAAACGAAATAAAATGACCCGCGCACCTTGAGGACATCCCCAGGACACCGATCATCAATCTCTGTTTTGCCTGTATTAAGCGGCGGCTTTTGCACCCTGCGCCTTGATGGTCGCATATGCGTAGTCCAGCCACGGCAGCAGGGCGGCGATATCCGCATTCTCAACCGTGGCACCGCCCCAGATGCGAATGCCGCCCGGTGCATCCCGGTACGAACCGATGTCTTTACCGACATTTTCGTCGTCCATCATCTTGACCAGGGTTTTAAGCATCGCATCCTGCGCGTCCTGCGGCTGCGAGGTAAACCAGGGGTCTTTGACCTTCAGGCAGATCGACGTGCAGGAACGGATCTCTTTGCGTTCCGGAAGGAAATCGATCCAGTCCGATTGATCGACCCACGCGGCAATGGTGGCCAGGTTGGATTCGCTGCGCTTGATCAGTGCCGAAAGACCGCCAAGACCATCCGCCCATTTCAGGGCGTCGAGGCAGTCCTCAACGCACAGCATCGACGGCGTGTTGATCGTGGCACCTTCAAAAATGTCCGCCTGCAATTTAATGCTGCCGTCCTTTTCTTTCTTGGTCATGCGGAAGATTTTCGGCAACGGGCGGTCCGGCTTATACGATTCCAGACGCGCAACCGCGCGGGGGCTCAGGACCAGCATGCCATGCGCAGCCTCACCGCCCAGCACCTTCTGCCACGACCACGTAATCACATCCAGCTTGTCCCACGGCATATCCATCGCACACACGGCCGACGTCGCATCGCAGATCGTAAGGCCCTTGCGGTCCGCCTTGATCCAGTCGCCGTTCGGCACACGCACGCCCGATGTCGTGCCGTTCCATGTAAAAACCACGTCGCGGTCGGTATCGACCTGCGACAGATCCGACAGCTGGCCGTAATCCGCCGTGAATTCACGCACGTCTTTGAGTTTCAACTGGCCGGTCACGTCTTTCAGCCATTCCATGCCGAATGATTCCCATGCGACGATATCAACGCCGCGCTCACCCAGCATCGACCACATGACCATTTCAACCGCGCCGGTGTCAGACGCCGGCACGATGCCGATCTTGTAGTCGGCGGGGATGTTCAGAAGTTTGCGGTGGCCTTCGATCACGGCCTGCAGGCGTTTTTTACCCGGGCCAGAACGGTGCGAACGGCCCAGCAGCGCAGCAGACAATGCATCCACGCTCCATCCCGGACGTTTGGCGCAGGGGCCCGACGAAAACATCGGGTTGTTGGGTTTTACAGTCGGCTTCGTTGTCATGTTCGCATCTGCCTGTTAGGTTTGAAATGTGCCCTATGTCATCACGCTCATCGCCCCAAGCCAAGCCCCCATTTTGGAGGCGCTGGAACACGTCAGAAAATCAATTTCCCACGCGCACATCCGCGATCTGAATGGTGCTTTTGATATAGTCACCGATACGCCTGCGTCAAAATCCCTCATGGATGAGATCCGCGCCCGTTTTCAGGTCGACATTCTGTGGCAGGATCTGGCCCACCGCGAAAAACGCCTCTTCATCGCCGACATGGACGCCACCATGGTGGAAGAGGAAACCCTCGACGAACTCGCCGCCTATGTCGGCCTGAAAGACCAGATCGCCGCCATTACAAAACGCGCCATGAACGGCGAACTCGACTTTCATGCTGCGTTACGCGAGCGTGTGAGCCTGCTCAAGGGCCTGTCTGCCAGCGCCCTTCACGACACCGCAGCAAAGATGCATTTCACAAATGGCGGAAAACAGCTGCTTTCAACCCTCAGGCGCAACAAGGTCCACTGCGTTCTGGTATCAGGCGGTTTTACCTTCTTCACCGGTCACGTTGCTGCATTTCTGGGATTTAATGAAAACTACGGCAACACCCTGAATATCGAGGGCGGCATGCTCACCGGCACGGTGGGCGAACCCATTCTGGACAAGACTTACAAGCAAACCTGCCTTGAAAACACGGCCCGGCGCCTGGGCATCCCATTGACCCAAACCATCGCCATCGGCGACGGTGCCAATGATCTGCCGATGCTGCAAACGGCAGGGCTTGGCGTCGGCTTCCAGTCAAAACCGCTTCTGCGCGATGTGCTGCCTAACCACCTGCTTTATTGCGGGCTGGACGCGTTAATTCCCGTCATGGGCCTTGCCCCAGATATCAAATAGACGCTGATCGCGCCCGCAGCGATTGCGGTAAAATTTGAAGCGCAGCGGGTTCTTGTCGAAATACCCCTGATGATGCCCCTCCGCCGGGTAAAACGCGCCCGCCGGCATAATCACCGGCGCTGCCCGCTGGTCGTTCATGCGCGCGCTGTCCGCCTCCACCAGGCTCTTGGACTGGAACGCCGCGTATCTTTGTGCGTCGGTCTCGTAATAAATGGCCGTCGTGTATTGCGGCCCGCGATCGCAGAACTGCCCTTTGGCATCCAGCGGATCAATATTGTGCCAGTAAATGACCAGCAACTGCTCATACGTAATAATCCGCGGATCATAAAACACCATCACCGCAAGCCGGTGGCCGGTATCGCCCTTGGCGACCTGCGTGTAAGACGGATTCGCGATAATGCCGCCGGTATACCCGGCAATGGTGTGATCGACACCACGAACATGTGCAAACGCATATTGCAGCGACCAGAAATTCCCCCCCGCAAACATGGCATGCGCAAGCCTGTCCGCGGCCAAAGCCGGTCCGCTCAATAGCAGGACGATCAGGACAAGAAGAATGCGCATGACGCCAGTCTAGCATCCGGTGCTATGCAAATGCCGCAGCGATGAGAAACAACGCACAAAAAACAAGGCCCGCATTTCTGCGGGCCTTGTTTTTTGTATCCAATCCGTAAGGATTAGAATTCCAGTTGGGTACCGAGGGTAACTTGCGTGCCATCGGTATCGGTGCCAGCAACGCCACCGAGGCTGCTGATGTCTTGGTACTGAACAGCGCCGCGGAACGTCATGCCCGGACCCCATTCGTAAACAACGCCAGCCGTCCAACGGTCAGCTTCTTGGTCCGTACCAGCAGCGCCGAAGCCCTGTTCTTGGTTCAGGTAAGAAGCGCCCAGTTTGTAGGGTCCAGTGGTGTAGTCAACGCCAGCAACCCAGCTCTCGGTCTCAAAGTTACCGGTGAGTGAGTTGTTGCTTTCAACATAAGCAGCGCCAACGCCGAAAGCGCCGAAGCCGATGTTTGCACCAACGTTCCAGGCTTCGAGATCATCGGTACCTGCAGCTGCGCTAACAGCTTCAGCCATCGAGTAACCAGCGCCGAGGGCCAGGTCGATTGCATTGAAAGAACCTTCGTAACGAGCAGCAACTTCCCATGCATCTTCATGAGTCAGAGCAGCCGGAGCGAGGGCAGCAGTGGTAACAACAGCACCGGAGATGCCAGCTTGGTCAAAGCCAACGGTCGGGGTGTACGAAGCAGCAGCTTGGAAGCCGTTGAACACCGGGGTGATGTAGGTCAGTTTGTTGGAGTAACCGGTCGGATCTTGAGCATAGCTCAGAGCGCCAGTGACGTTGCCAGCAACGGTGTTGAAGCCGAAGCCGCTGATGACCGGACGAATGCCGTCAACTTTGTCGTCAGCCGAAGGTGCACCAACTTGCAGGAGGTAAGCAGCGCCATCTTCTTCACCGAAGTTTACGCGGCCCCATGCCGACGAGAGGTACATGTACGATTCTTCAATCGTACCAGCGCCATCAGCGCGGTCAGCCAGGATTTCCATGTGGGCACCGGCAGTGATGCCGTTGTCGAGAGCGACTTCGCCGTTCAGGTGAACTTCCGTGTCTTTACGGAAGTCAAAATTACGAGCGTCCGTACCAGCAACTTCGTCTTGGTCAGCGTACACAGCGTAACCGCTGATGTAGCCACCGAGGCCGAGTTGCAGTGCCGGCTCATCAGCGCGTGCCGGAGCGGCAGCGACGAAAGCCAGGCCAGCAAGAGCGGCCGTGCTCATCAAAATGTTCTTCATTGTAGTTCCTCCATAGACCCCTGTCGGCTTAAGTACCATCAAGGGCATTTGTGCAAGCCCCGTTGACCGGGGCACCGGAGAAGAAAATCTCAAAACTGGAGGGCTTGGTCACGCCTTGGATGGCGGATTTGAGTCATTTTGTAGACCAGCGTTGCATTTTTGCAACAGACGGACACAGGTATTAACGGGCCATGAGCCGTCTTTTTGCATACTAATGCATTGTCTTTAAAAAGAAAACCGCAGATTTTCAGGAATTGGGGACGAGGCGGGCCAGCGTCCGCACGATAGCTGGGTTCACTGGGGAAATAACCCCGTTTTGCCCTTTTTCAGCCAGCCCTACAGCCACCATGAAATCCTGAATCGTTGTCGGTTTTCTGCCGTTTTCGGATGGCAACAGACGCTCGATATTCACGACTTTTCCAGCCGCGAAAGCCCGGTTGATGTCAGGCACGCTATGGCCGCCAAGATCATTGGCCGGAAGCTGGTTGTCGTTGCGGTTCATATAAGCGACCGCCTCATTGAACAGAATAACAGCATCCAGTGACCGGACCGGCGTGGCCACAAGCGGTGCCCTGCCTTCGAACACCAGATCGGCCAGCGCCCTAAAGCTGCGCACGCCTTTCAGGCCGTCAATCACCTCGCGGTAAACCGCCTGATGCGCACGCGCCCATGTCGTTCGGTTTTTTAAAGGGCCGTGTTCGATGATGCTGTTGTCGTATCGGCCAGGGAGCTGGCCGATCTCTTCCACAAACAGGCGGAAACTTTTGACCAGCGCGTCCTTCTTGTCGGTCCAGCCGATTTTGGATTTGACCTGGACCTTCAGCGTCTCAATCGGGCTGTAGGCATCCTTACGTATATTCCGCAGCCATTGCTCAGGCGTATAGCAATTGCACTGAAAAACCGTGTCATCCGCTTTCAGATCGGCAAGCGTCACCGTCTTGCCACCGGCAAAATCAATCGGTTTGCGGATAATATACGTGGCATTGCCGCGCAGGGCGCAGATTGCGATCTGGAAATCATGCGCCTTGCCCTTGGCATCGGTGCCGGATACCGCCAGCACCATGTAAGGCTGACGCTTGGGGTCCACCTGCAGTGTCTTCTCGCGGTAGATCTTCATATGCTCAAGCGCAAAACCGTCCGCCTTCAGCCCGTCGATGATCCAGCTAAGGCGCGGCTGCGGCTGGGTGGTGTTCTCATTGGCGATCTGGCGCTTGCCGTGGGTGATGTCCGTCGGCGTGGTTTCGCCCGACGGCAGCAGGCCCGCAACCTCAACCACCTTCACGCCGGACGACACACCCGCCGGGCGCGCATGCTGCGCGATGACCCATGACTTGAAACCGTCCTGAATACGGCGCGGCCAGACATTGTCCCCATCATGGAAGCTTTTCAGGACGGCAGATGTTTTGTCCAGATGGCCAAGCGTGGCGAACAGGGCCTGCGTTTCATTTTCGGCAAACTTGGCAAAAACCTTTTCATGCGCTTTGACATGCTCCGACAAAAGACGCATGCGCATCGGGCGATTGGTACCCCTGATTTCTGTTGCGACACGCTTGCTGGAAAAAGCCAGAAACTCATTCGCTGCACGGTGCATGGCCATGTCGTCGCTCTGCTCATGCACGATCAAGCGGCGGATCAGGCTTTCGAGATGCAATTCACCCTTGCTGTCCGCCGGACGCGCCGGTGCGTCTTGTGCCGGTGCCGGCGCGGGCGCAGGGGCCGCATGCTGTTTGGCCACGCGGCGGATCTCACCGTGTATCTGGATCGGCAGGAACGAAGCCTTATTCTCAATCGCGGCGATCAACGGCTGCAAACGATCTGCCTTGGCAAGCGCGTTGAAAAAACGCTCGCGCTCTTTCGGGGTCAACGCGGTGAAGACCTTCTTATACGCGGCCTTCATGCGCTCGCTGGTTACCTTTGCCTGCGGGCCCGCCATGCGCGGATCGTCCAGCGGCTTGGTGGTCATCTCCACAAACGAAAGCATTTCCTTTTCGCGCCAGCGCATGGGCTCGTCATTCCCGAGTGCCCGCACAAACGACTGAAGCCGGCCGATAAAACCCTGCTCGCCCTTCCATGTCGCGTCATAATGTTTCTGAAGCGGTGTGGTCAGTTTTTCCGGCATCATGCTGATACCGTCCTTCACCTGCTGGATCAGCGGCGTCATGTCGCCCGTGCACACCAGCGCGTCCACAATCTGGTCGAGCTCGCTTTGGCTAAGACCTGCGATGATATCGCGGTATTGCTGCGACATGGTCATCAGCACATTGTTGATCGCCGTATCGCGCTGGCCGGGTGCGGATTTGGTGGACGCAGCTTCGCTCATCCTTGTCTTGGAAAACATATGCAGGAAAACGCCCGTGGCATCGCGCAGGAATTCAGGCGTCGGATGCGGGTTTAAAAGAATGCGTTCAACCGCCTCGCGCATCAGATCATCGCCGCGGCTGATGCCCAGCTTGTCCATGAATCCGTCCGGAACGTCCGCATCGCCATGAATGCGATCCAGATGCGTACCCGCGAAATAGGACAAGTTGGGATTTTTTGACATAAGGCTTTATAAAACCAACATAATCATTATGTCAATTATTGCAGGGACTTGAGCCCGCCACATTCGGATGCTAAATCCTTGGACTGCATAGAATTTAAAGGATGCTGGAATGATCAATCGCTTGTTTTTGCTCGCTATTTTACTTGGCGCTTTCACCCTGTCCGCATGCGGCAGCGTGGAATCCGAATCCAAGTACCCCACGGGCATCGATCGCTCCCGCACCGGAAACGATATTTATTCCAAAGGAGACAGCATTTTCGGCGAAGGCGGCCTGATGGTCCTCGGCGGCAAGAAAAGCGCGACCAGCGACGTTATCACGGTCAATTCGTACCTGTGGCGCGCGGCGCTCGATACGGTCAACTTCATGCCTTTGGCTACGGTTGACCCGTTCGGCGGCGTAATTCTGACCGACTGGTACTCCAGCCCCGATAAACCGGGCGAACGTTACAAGCTCAACATCTTCGTGATGGGTGGCCAGCTGCGTTCGGACGGTATCAAGGTCTCCATGTTCAAGCAGCGTAATGGCAAAAACGTCGCCGTCGATGCCAAGACCAACACGGATATCGAAGACGCCATCCTCACCCGTGCGCGCGAACTGCGGATCGCCTCGACCTCCAAAGACGATTGATCCGCCCAAAACCGGACAGGATTGTCTCTATATAATAAGGAACGTTTGCGCGTCTTAAGCCATTGGATATGGCATGAGAACGTCGCGTGCCGCACTGCTTGCTCTGGTTGTCGTAATTGTGACTTACGGCACCGCTCAGGCACGCGACTTCCTGGCACCCGGTGATATCGCCCGTGCTGACACCAGTCAGGCGATCATCACCGTCTCCACCCCGGACCGCCCCCATGACGTCAAAGCCATCCGCTTCCCGACCGTGCCGGACCTTCAGTCCTGCTTTTCACTGGCATATACCGCCGTTGTAAAAACCCACGGCGAATCCTCGGCCACCTGCATCAACCAGCGCGGGGTCGTGGCGGCCACGTATTTCTGCCGTGCCGGCGACCACAGCCCCCAGTGTGAAGTCGTAAACCCCTAAAACCTTGACCTTCCCGTCGCGCCGTTTATCAATAACGGCTTACTGACACATAAACGGGAATACTATGGCCGAGCGTTACAACATCCGTGAAACCGAATCCAAATGGCGCACTACTTGGGCCGACAAAAAGTCGTTCGAGGTCACGGAAGATCCTTCCAAGAAAAAGGCTTACGTTCTGGCCATGCTGCCCTACCCGTCGGGCCGTATTCACGTGGGGCACGTCCGTAACTACACCCTGTCCGATGTCGTCGCGCGCTACAAACGTGCCAATGGTTATAATGTCCTGAACCCGATGGGGTGGGATGCGATGGGTCTGCCCGCCGAAAACGCGGCGATGGAACGCAACGTTCACCCGTCTGACTGGACCTACAGCAACATCGCACAGATGAAGGCGCAGATGCTCTCGATGGGTCTGGCCATCGACTGGAGCCGTGAGGTCGCAACCTGCCATCCGAAATATTACAAGCATCAGCAAAAGATGTTCCTGGATCTGTTCAAGAACGACCTCGTCTACCGTAAGGAGTCGATGGTCAACTGGGACCCTATCGACAACACCGTGCTCGCCAATGAACAGGTCGTCGACGGCCGCGGCTGGCGTACCGGCGCACTGGTCGAACGCCGCAAGCTCAATCAATGGTTCTTCCGTATTACCAAATATGCCGACGCGCTGCTCGACGGTCTCAAGACACTCGACCGCTGGCCGGAAAAAGTCCGCATCATGCAGGAAAACTGGATCGGCAAATCCAAAGGCGCGCAGTTCACCTTCGATCTCACGACCACCGACGGCAAGATCGACGTCTACACGACGCGCCCAGACACATTGTTCGGCGCAAGCTTCGCCGGCCTTGCCTTCGATCACCCGCTGGCCAAAAAACTGGCGGGCGACAAACCGGGCTTTGATGCCTTCGTCAAACAATGCCAGTCCACCGGCACATCCGAAGCCGCCATCGAACAGGCTGAAAAAATCGGCTTCGACACCGGCCATAAAGTCGCGCACCCGTTCATTCCGGGCAAAGAACTGCCCGTCTATCTCGCCAACTTCATCCTGATGGATTACGGCACCGGCGCGATCTTCGGCTGCCCCGCGCACGACGAGCGCGACTTCGTGTTCGCCACAAAATACAACCTCGACATCACCCCGGTCATCAAACCCGCATCCGGGAATGATGAGGCCCTGCCCTATACCGGTCCGGGTACCGCCATCAATTCCGGCTTCCTTGACGGAAAAAATATCGACGAGGCCAAGGCCGCCGCCATCGCCGCGCTTGAACAACAGGGCCGCGGCATCGGTAAAACACAATACCGCCTCCGTGACTGGGGCGCGGTGCGCCAGCGTTACTGGGGTTCTCCCGTACCGCTCGTTCATTGCGATGCCTGCGGAATCGTACCGGTGCCGGAAAGCGAGCTGCCGGTCGAGCTGCCGCGCGACATCAATTACGACCACCCGAGCAATCCGCTCGAGCGTCACCCGACATGGAAGCACACGACCTGTCCCAAATGCGCGGGCAAAGCCACGCGCGAAACCGACACGATGGATACGTTCGTCGATTCCAGCTGGTACTACCTGCGCTATCTCGACGCGCGCAATGAGAACGAAGCCTTCTCGAAAGCCGCGACCGATTACTGGGGTGCTGTTGACCAATATATCGGTGGTGTCGAACATGCCGTTCTTCACCTTTTGTATTCGCGTTTCTGGACCCGCGCACTGCGTGATTGCGGCTACCCCGTCCCCGCGGACGAACCGTTCACCGGCCTGTTCACGCAAGGTATGGTGACGCACGCGACGTACAAGGACAAAGATGGCAAATGGCTCTACCCGGCTGAAGTCAAAATCGACGAATCCGGCAATGCCGTGAAAATCGACGACGGCACGCCGGTCACGCTCGGCCGGATCGAGAAAATGTCCAAATCCAAAAAGAACGTCGTCGACCCCGACGATATTCTCACCACCTATGGTGCCGATGCTGCGCGTTTGTTCATCCTGTCCGACTCCCCGCCGGAACGTGATCTGGAATGGACCGAGGGCGGCATCGAAGGCGCATGGCGCTTCATCAACAAACTGCACCGCATGCTCGGTGACGATCTGGTGCATCTGAAACTTGTCGGTGTCAAAAAACCCGATGCGTTTTCTGCCGCCGCATCGGACCTGCGCACGCGTTCGCACAAGACCGCCGGCGGTGTCGCATCCGACATCGACGCGTTCGTGATGAACAAGGCCGTCGCCAAGATCCGCGAACTCGCCAACGCCATCGAAGGTTTCGATCCCAAGGACGACGCCGACAAATGGGCGTTGCGCGAAGCATGGGAAGTTCTCCTGCGCGTTGCCAACCCAATGATCCCGCATCTGTGCGAAGAACTGTGGGAGACACTGGGCAACACCACGCTTCTGGCCGAAACCCAGTGGCCATCCGTCGACACCAGCCTGCTGGTATCTGACACCGTGACCATCGCGGTTCAGGTCAACGGCAAACTGCGCGCCACCATCACCCTGCCCAAGGACACCCAGCAGAAAGACGCTGAAGTCGCGGCCATGAACGAAGAAGGCGTACAAAAAGCCCTCGACGGCCTGTCCGTCAAAAAAGTCATCGTCGTCCCCAACCGCATCGTCAACATCGTCGCATGACAACACTTTCCGGCCGCTTCGAAAAATATTTCAAACTGGGCGAACTCGTTCTCGACACGCTGCATCAGGTGGATCGTCTGGCAAATCCGTCGCATGAGCCGCACGATATCTGGAATGCCGTGAGTCACGCGCTCGACACCTATGCACGTCCCGAGTTCGAAGAACCGATGCGTGAACTGGTGCGCAAATTCAATCCCGAAGCAACCCAGGAAGATCTCGACAACATCCGCATCGGTATCAAGGCCGCCGGTAGCCTTATCAAGATCGCGCATGCCACCGCCATGATGATGGCGGGAAATCCCGTGCCTATGCTCAAACTCCAGATAAAACATGCTCTTCAGCTGATGCGGGACAACCCGCATATTCTCGATCGCATCCTTCTGCGGATGCGCGAGGACGGTATCGACCCCGATAAACCGCCGCGTACGCCAATGCGTATGCTCTTGCCCAAGCCGCGCACCAACACCGACGCCATAGCGCAGGGTGTCATGCAGCAACAGCGTGCAGCCAGCACCCAGCGAAGCCGTTTCATTCCACGGATGAGCTAAAAACCCTCGCGCTTTAGATTTTTCCAAATTTAAACAGAAATTTGACAATAACCCGGCTGCCGGGTTATTTCATACCTAGCTGCATTTGGAATGGAGGCGACGCAGCAGCCTCCCGGACCTTCCCTTTATCCGTCAAAACAAGGAGCGTAGAAATGTTTACCCGCAGTGGCTTTGCGCCACATTCGCGTCTTAGGACGCCCTCTGTTCCCTTATCGATGTCGTTTGCCGTCGTGGACATGTCCATGCCGCGCGACAGAATTGCTTAAGGCTTAAAGCCAGCATTCTGTCGCGTCCAAGCGGAAGCCGCGTGACGCGCTTCCCGATTTTTCGCACATCGAAACGATATTCAAGGAAACAGGAAGCCCCATGTCTATTTCTACATCACCGCTGCAATACGAAGATTACCCGGACGCCGTTGAATTTTTCAGACTGACCGACCTCGCCTTTTTATCCGGCGGTTTTGGATCACAACTGCGCCTGCACGGCGCACCCTCAGAGGGCCCGAACGGACGTCACGCCATCGCAAGCCTCGACGCATCGAATCTTGTGACTCATGTTCACAATGCCTATGCGGAATCCGGCGCGACCATCCTGACCGTGGATACTTTCGATCTGTCCCCGTGGCGTCAGAAAAAACATGACCAGAGATACGGTCACACATTCGCAGCCGACGGTATCACCGCAGCCTATGAAGCCGCGCGCCAGACACAGGTGCAATACCCCGGCCATCCTCTATACCTCGCCGGCTCCCTCACCTCGCTTGAGGATTGCTATAACCCGCACGTCACGCCGGATGACGCGATCCTGTTGCGTGAACATTTTCATCACGTTGCCCTGCATGCCAGGGCTGGTGCGGACCTGGTCTGCCTTGAAACCCTGCCAACCGTGCGCGAGGCCGTCGCCATGGTCAAAGCCGCCGAACAGCATGGCCTGCCCTTTATCGTCAGCTTCACCGTTGGCGCGGGCGGTAACCCGCTTGATGGCAACAGCATCGAAGCGGCAGAAATCGCCACACGCTCGCCTTTGCGTATTGGCATCGGCAGCAATTGCTGTGAGATCGACGACGCGCTGGCTGCCACCAAAAAACTGCAGCGCCAGTTTGAACGCAACGCTGCCCACAAGGCGCATATCGTGGCCTACCCCAACGGATACGCCCACACCCGCACCGAACACAGCGCCGATACCGGCACCGATACAGATGTCTGGCATGACAGCGCCTGTGAAGCGCAAAAAGCTGTCCTGCCGGCGAAGGAATTCGCCCTGACGGTCCGCAACCTGCGCAAACACGGTGCAAGCATTGTCGGCGGCTGCTGCGGCACCACACCCGAACACACGGCGCATTATGTCGGCGCACTGGGCGGCCGTCTGGCCGGTCCGTCGAAATTCGTGTGCGCCTGAAATGAACCTGGACGCCGTTCAGACGCAAAACATGCTCGCCGCGTCCTTCGCGGCGCAGCAGGCTGCGTTTTTGTTTGTCGATGTCCAGGCCGATTATTTCGACCGCCAGCGCCTGCGCGTGCGCGGCGCGTCGGAAAAGGCCTGCGTCTATCTTCCCATGGTCGCATCCCGCATCGCCCGGTTCACCAGGGCCGCCCGGAAGAAAAGCGGCGATCTCTCCGCCATCTTTGCCGTCCACCAGCACGACCGCCAGCTCAAACGCTGTGACGCCGAGGGCCTGCGCGGTGAAATCGTGGTCCCGACCACCGAGCGGGATGTGATCCTGCCTAAAAAGGACTTTTGTGCGTTCTCGCAAACCGACCTCGGCTTTCGCCTTCACCGCCGGGGCATCAACACCCTGGTCATGGGCGGCGGTATTCTGGAAGATTGCATCGCCGCGACCGTCACCACGGCCACGCGCGACTTTAAAATGAACGTGGTGGTCATGCCCGACCTGACCGCGTCCAAGGAAAAGGCCGAAGGGCCGGAATTCTGCGCCGGCATCCTGTCCGGTGCGTCCCGCAAACATCTCGGCTTCCTGCCGTCCGCTCATGTTCTGGGCCTTATGTGCTGACGCATTGACTTGGCGTCGCCCCCGTCCTAGCGTCTTTGCATGAGCACGAAAACCGCCCTGACCCTTGTCGCCTTCATCGCCCTTATTGCCCTGTCGGGCTGTGGCTTTTCCCCCGTTTACGGTGACTATGCCAACCGCGGCACACAAGGCCAGGTCGCAACCGCGCTCGACAACGTGTATATCGACTCGATCCCTGACCGCAGCGGCCAGAAACTGCGCAACCACCTGATGGACCGTTTCTACCGTACCGGCGGCAAAAACCTGGCCGATGCCGGTTACCGCCTGCAGGTCGCCTCGATCAGCGAAAGCGTCTACGGCCTGGGCATCGCCAAGGACGCAACCGCCACCCGCAGCCAGATCAAACTCGCCACCACCATGAACCTGATCCGCGTCGGCGACAGCACCGGCAAGCCGCTGATCACCCGCACCGTGATCGCGGTCACATCGTTCGACACACTGGCCAGCGAATACACCACCCTCGTGACACAGGACGATGCGCGCGGCCAGGCGATCAACGACCTCGCCGACCAGATCGCGACGATGCTTGAACTGTATTTCGCCAACCCCGCGCGCTTCCCCGTTGCTGGCCAGGTCGAACCAGATAAAAACGACCGCAGACTCTCGCACGATCCGCGCGCCTATATCGCGGACCAGCTCGACGGCTACTAAGGCATACCGGTATGAAACTGGCGTTCCGCGACATTGAAGGATTTGTGGCGCGGCCCACCGCCGCCGCCCGGGTCATTGTCGTCTACGGGCCAGATGCCGGCCTTGTCACCGAACGCAGCGCAATCATGGGTAAAACCATCGCGCCCGACCTGAACGACCCGTTCAATGTTGTCATCCTGACATCCGACCAGTTGCTGGATGACCCCGTCCGCCTGAACGACGAAGCCTTCGCGCAAAGCCTGATGGGTGGCAATCGTCTGGTTATCATCCGCGATGCCGCTGACGGCCTCACGCCGTTACTGAAAGACTATTTGAAAGACCCATCCCGCGACACGCTGGTGATCGTGGAGGCGGGTGAACTTGGCACCAAATCATCCTTACGCGCCCTCGCCGAAAAGGCTGAGAACGCCGTCGCCGTCCCCTGCTATGTCGAGGACGAACGCGACTTGACCAAATTTTTGCAGACCGCCGCCAAAGACGCCGGCTTCACCATCGACCGCGATGCGCTGACAGCCCTTGCCGGTTCGCTGGTCGGTGACCGCGCCGTAGCACGCGGCGAATTCGAAAAACTGATCACCTACAAAATCTCCGACGATGACAAGGTCATCCGCCTTGCAGATGTCGAGGCATGCCAGGGCGATGTCCGCTCCCGTACATTCGACGAACTCGTCAACGCTGTCGGTCTTGGCGATGCGCCGCGCATGGCCGCAAGCTTCACCGCGCTCACCCGTGAGCAGACTGCGCCCGTCGCCATCCTGCGCACGGTGCAGGGTCACTTCCGCCGCCTGTATCAGGTGCATTTGAAAATGGAGGGTGGCCTGGACGCCAAGATCGCGATGAAATCGTTACAGCCGCCGGTCTTCTGGAAGTATGAAGACCAATTCGCAACCCAGTTGCGCCGCTGGCCGCGCGGGCGGATTGAAAACCTGCTCAACATGCTGGGCCAGGTTGAGGCACAGACCAAGCAGACCGCAATGCCCGCCGAAACCCTGACCGCCAATATCCTGCTCAAAACCACCCTGGCCAGGGCAGCCTAACCTTACCTATCTGCCTGTAATCATGCGCAGTTGACACAATACTGCCATACAGGCCTAGTAAACACGGACTCGAACAATTCAATGCAAATGGGGAAATGACACATGAAAAAACTTCTGATGAGCGCAGCCATGCTTGGCTGCTTTGCCGCAAACGCCCACGCCATGGACGACGCTGAACGCGCCCGCCAGATGGCCCTGTTCCAGAACCAGGTCAATGGCGGTGCGCAGATCACAACCACGACAACCACCGCGCCGGTGCCAATGCCCACCGCACCGGTCGCCGCCATCGCGGCCCCCGTGATTACACCGGAGACGCCGAGCCATCCGCTCCCGGCCGGCGCACCGACTATCACGGCGTCGAAAAACGAAGTCTCGCGCTCTCTTCCGCCCGAAGCGGCTGAAACGGCCCTGACCACGACAACGACGCAGCAAACCATGACGACAACCACAACGGCTGCAGCCCCTGCCGCTGCGGCTCTGGACATTCCGTCTGCACCTGTTGCAACCGCCACGGCTGCACCGACGCCGGTTGCCACCGGCCAGATGTCGCCGCTGAACGACGACGGCACGCCGATGAAGATCGCGGCTGACGCATCTTCGCTGGGCCAGACCAAAACCTCCTCCGACAAGCTCGCATCGCTGAGCGGCGGCGCATCCGCCGGTTACGCCAAGGCCCGCCATGAGCGCGAAATGCAGGCATGGCAGCAATGGCAATCCGCCTCAGTAGCCGCACCCACCGTCCAGAAACAGGAAACAACAACCACGGTAACCACCACGGCCTCGACGCCGCTGGTTGCGCCTGCTGCGGCTCCCGCAACGACCACCACGGTCACGACCACCGAAACGGCACCGGTCACCCCGACAGCACCCGCCAATTAAGCCGTATTTCACGTGAATCAAAAAGGCCCGGAAATCCGGGCCTTTTTCAATTCTTGCTGCGTTTTCGAATCGTTACATCTGTTTACGCACAGGTGCCTGTGACAGGCGTTTGAGCACTTCATCCAGTTGGTCGAGGCTGGCGTAGTTGATCGTCAGCGCCCCGCCCTTGCCCTTGGTGTTGATTACGACCGGCATGCCCAGCACCGTCATCATCTCGCGCTCCAGCGCGATGGTGTTCGGGTCCTTCTTGGCAGCCTTGGATTTGCCTTTGCCCTTTTTCTTGTTCGTGAAGGCTTCGGCCTCGCGAACGTTCAGGCCGCCCTCGACCATGGCCTTGGCCATGGCAACCGGATCGTCAGCCGTCACCAGCGTGCGCGCGTGACCCGCGGTCAGCTTGCCTTCGCGGATATACGCCTTCACCGTTTCCGGCAGCCCCAGCAGACGCACGATGTTGGCCACGTGCGAACGTGATTTGCCCACGGCCTGCGCCACACGGTCCTGCGTATGACCAAACTTGGTCATCAGCTGCTGATAGGCTTCCGCCTCTTCCAGCGGGCTTAAATCTTCGCGCTGCAAATTCTCGATCAGGCCGAGCTCAAGCACCGCTTCGTCTGTAAGATATTGAATTGTAACAGGAACTTCGTGAAGTTGCGCCTGTTGCGCGGCGCGCCAGCGGCGTTCACCGGCCACGATCTCGTAACGGTTGCCCGCTTCCGGCACCGGGCGGACCAGGATGGGCTGGATCATGCCATGCAGCTTGATCGACTCCGAAAGCTCGTCGATCAGCTCCTTGCGGAAGACCGTACGCGGCTGGTTCGGGTTGGCCGAAAGCCATTCGATCGGCATCATGCGGCGGCTGCCTGCCTGGGTCTGCTCAGCCGACGTATCTTCCTCATCGCCAAACAGGGCGTTGAGGCCGCGGCCCAGCCCCTTCTTCTTCAGGTCGACGACGTTTTCTTTATCGTTCATGGTCTCTGCTGCCTGCATGTGTGTCCCGTTTTAATAAATGCCATTCTTTAAACTACGCCGCGAGATTGTCTGCAAGACCCCGTTCACGTTTAAGCATCTCTTTTGCCAGCTGAATATACGCCTGTGAACCGGGGCAGTTCATGTCATAAACAATCGCCGGCAGGCCGTGGCTGGGCGCCTCGGACACGCGCACGTTGCGCGGAATGATGGTGGTGTACACTTTGGGGCCAAAGAACGCACGGACGTCGTTGGCCACCTGCTCCGACAGATTGTTGCGCTTGTCGTACATGGTCAGGACCACGCCCTGGATCTCAAGCCCCGGATTGAACGTGGATTTCACACGCTCGATCGTACGCACCAGCTGGCTTAAGCCCTCAAGCGCGTAGAATTCGCATTGCAGCGGCACCATGACGCCGTCAGCGGCAATCAGTGCATTAAGCGTGATCAGCGACAGCGACGGCGGGCAATCGATCAGGACGTATTCAAAATCGCCCGTATTGCCGCGCAACGCATCGCGCAGGCGGAATTCGCGCTTTTCAGCCGTTACCAGTTCGATATCGGCACCCGCAAGGTGCACCGACGCCGGTACAACCCAAAGGCCCGGTACGCGGGTCTTAACGGCCGCATTCGTGGCGGTGGCACCGCCAAACAAAAGATCATAGGTGCTGATCGCACGGTTCTTGCGGTCGATACCAAGACCGGTGGATGCGTTGCCCTGCGGGTCGAGATCAATCAGCATCACCTTCTTGCCGACTGCCGCAAGCGACGTGGCAAGGTTGACGGCCGTCGTCGTTTTACCGACGCCGCCTTTTTGATTGGCGATAGCAAGAATGCGCGCTGTCATGAAGCACCCGAGGTAGAATTCGTTGGAATGAATCAACGCTAAAGACCGACTCGGGACCGGTCAAGAATTAGACGCGCATGATCCGCAGGATTGCCGCAGAAGGCTCGGTTTTGCTGGGTTGCGAGTCAAACGCGAATAGATGGTCTTTCCTGGCCAGATCGACCTCCTGACGCCATGTTTCACCCTTCAGAAAAATGCACATCGCGTTGGGCTGCGACTTGCACATATCGAGCAATGTGCCGAGCGACGCCAGCGCACGCGCGGTGATAACGTCGACAGGCAGTTTCGGCAGAATGTTTTCAATACGTTCTGAATAGACATGCACATTTTTTGCACCAGTTTCACGTGAAACCACCAACAGGAATGTACACTTCTTCTGATCGCTTTCGATCAGGTTTACAGTGACGTCCGGACGCGCCAGCGCGATCACCATTCCGGGGAAACCGCCACCGCTTCCCAGGTCTGCAATTGTTGCGTTTTGCGGAATCATATCAACGACCTGAAGGCTGTCCTCGATATGCCTTTCCCAGGCCTGCGTAAGGGTATTCGGCGCCACCAGATTGATGGTGCGCTGCCACTTCGTCAGCAACTGGAGATAAAGCTGCAATTTTTGCCGAAGCTCAGGCTGCATCGGCCTCTACAGACGTCGTTTTAGACTTTTTCACATGACGCAGCAGCGCGACAATGGCCGCCGGGGTTACACCGGGCAGCCTTGCAGCCGCCCCAAGCGTAACCGGCTTCGCCGCGACCAGCTTGGCGCGAATTTCCGTCGACATCGACCCGATGGACGCATAATCCAGATCCGCAGGCAGCATCAGCCCCTCGTCCTTACGGAACGCGGCGATGTCATCTTCCTGACGCTCGATATAACCGGCGTACTGGGCGTCAATCTGGATCTGCTCGGCGATGGCCGCCTCAATGACCGACAGCTCCGGCCAGATGGCCAGAAGCTTTTCCCACGTCACATTGTCGTAGCGCAGAATTTCGAACACGTTTCTGCGCTTACCATCCGAATTGACGATAATATCAAATGTTTTCAATAGGTTAGGAGTTGCCATAAGTCTGGAACACATCTCCCTCGCCTCCTCCAGCGCCCTGGCCTTCTCAGACCAACGCGCCGCACGCGCAGCGCCGACGCAGCCGATATCCACGCCCCTGGTGGTTAGGCGCTGGTCCGCGTTATCAGACCGCAGCGTCAGGCGGTATTCGGCCCGACTCGTAAACATGCGGTATGGCTCCGGCGCCCCACGGGTAATCAGGTCGTCGATCAGCACACCTATATAGGCGGTGGCGCGATCAAGGATAAACGTCTTTGCGGTTTCACGTGAAACCAACCGGGAACGCACCTCAGAATTTGATTCACGTGAAACAGGCTTAACCTCGCCTATTGATTCACGTGAAACAGAGCCACCTGTCGACCCTTCAATTGATTCACGTGAAACCATCGACTGCAGCGCGGCATTCACACCGGCCATCAGACCCTGTGCCGCCGCTTCCTCATATCCTGTCGTCCCATTGATCTGGCCAGCCAGAAACAGGCCCGGCAGACGCTTGGATTCCAGCGTGGCTTTCAGGTCGCGGGGATCGCAGTAATCATATTCTACCGCGTAGCCCCATTGAAATACTTGAGCATTCTCCAGACCAGGTATGGTCTTCAGCATGGCTGCCTGCACATCTTCGGGCAGGGAGGTTGAGATGCCATTCGGGTACACCGTCGGATCGTCCAGACCTTCCGGCTCCAGGAAAATCTGGTGACGTTCCTTATCCGCGAAACGGACAACTTTGTCCTCGATCGACGGGCAGTAACGCGGACCACGCGACTGGATCTGGCCCGAATACATCGGGGCGCGATGGATGTTCGCCTTGATGATGTCGTGGGTCGCCTGCGAGGTATAGGTCATGCCACACGCTATCTGGCGAACCTCGATTTTATCGTTCATGAAAGAGAAGGGGGTAGGGACCTCGTCCGCCGCCTGCATCTCCATCTTCGACCAGTCAATTGTCCGGCCATCAATACGGGCCGGGGTGCCAGTCTTGAGACGCCCTAAAGGAAGCCCTAATTTTTCAAGGGTTAATGCCAGGCCGACAGACGGGGCTTCATCAATACGCCCAGCCGGTGTCTGCGTTTCACCGCGGTGAATGATTCCACGCAGGAATGTCCCCGTGGTGATAACAACCGTAGGTGAATACAGAATACGCCCGTCTGCCAATTTCAGACCAGAGATGGTCTGATCCGAGTCCATTATGACATCATCAGCTTCGCCTTCAATCAGACTAAGTGTCTGATATTGCGATAATATATCCTGAATGGCTTCGCGGTATAATTTGCGGTCTGCCTGTGTCCGGGGCCCGCGCACGGCATGCCCCTTGGACGCGTTCAGCATGCGGAATTGAATGCCCGAACGGTCAGCGGCGCGGCCCATAATGCCGTCCAGCGCATCGATCTCACGAACCAGATGCCCTTTACCCAATCCGCCAATGGCCGGATTGCACGACATGACGCCAATCGTCGCGAGCTTGTGGGTGACAAGTGCAGTTCTGACGCCCATGCGCGCGGCCGCCGCGGCAGCTTCACAGCCCGCATGTCCGCCACCAACAACAATAACGTCAAAAATGTCTTCCATCGCCGGACCTTATACGCGGAAATCCCACGCTTTTCCAGTTTGCCTAAGTATTTTCGTATATGGGCCATGTCGAAAACACATTGGTCTCCATAATTATAAATCATGTAGCTTTAATTCTGTTAACCGAGACCCGCCAAAGACATGTTTCACGACCATACCCTGACCACCCAGTTCGCCGCTCAGAACGGAACGCCTGTAAACCAGCCTGGTCAATCACAACCAGCCGCACGCCAGGCAACCCCCATACTAATGCCATGGGAACATCCGCTGCGCCGCTCGGAATACGCGCGCACCGCCAAAATCGACATCTACTCAATCTAAGATTATTTCCCGATACAGAAATCGCGGAAGATGATGTCGAGCAGATCCTCGACATCCACGCGCCCCGTGATCCGGCCAATCGACCGCAATCCCAGACGCAGGTCTTCGGCGACCAGCTCCGGCAGCATCGCATTTTCGGCCCGGCTCAAAGATTCCAGACATTGAACCAACGCCTCCCGGTGACGGGCACGGGTCAAATGAGGGCGGTCAGACACACCCATGATATTGCTCACCCGTTTGGCTAAGTCCGAAATCAGCCTGTCCATGCCGTTTCCGGTTGAAACCGACACCGCCGGAATTTCAAGGCCGCGAACCCGGGGCAGGGCACCGCGCACGATATCGGCCTTGGTCGCATAGACCACCGTCCGGCCATCGAGCAATTTCAGGGAATGCGGATCAAGGCTCGGCAATACCGCGCCGTCGAAAAGCAGCAGCACGATATCCGCACTTTGCGCATAAGACAGCGCCCGACGAATGCCTTCCTGTTCAATCCCGGCCTGCCCCGTATGACCAATCTGGTCGGGGCGAAGACCGGCCGTATCCGCCAGAATGACCGGATATCCGCCAAGATTGAGGTGCACCTCGATAATATCGCGGGTCGTACCCGGTATATCGGACACAATCGCAACATCACGTTGAGCCAAAGCGTTGACCAATGACGACTTACCCGCATTGGGCGAACCGACCACGGCAATACGCACACCCTCGCGCAAAATCTCGCCACGACGGCCATCGTTGATATGTTGATGAATTTCAAAGGCAATCTGGCGAATACCGGGGCGCATTTTAAGGGCGATACCCTCCGGCAGATCCTCATCCGGGAAATCGATATCCGCTTCGATATGCGCCAGAATCTTCGAAAGCCGGTCCGTCCAACCTTCATACAAACGGGAGAGCGAACCACCCATTTGTGACAATGCCTGCTCACGTTGTGCTTCTGTCTCGGCGGCGATCAGATCAGCCACGGCCTCAGCCGCCGTCAGGTCCATACGGCCATTTTCAAAACCCCTGCGGGTGAATTCACCCCCGACTGCCATGCGGTGTCCGGGCATCTGGGACAGCGTCAGGGTCAGCGCATCAAGCACCGCGCGACCACCATGGATGTGATATTCGACGACATCTTCGCCGGTAAAGGAATGCGGGGCGACGAACCGGATGATGACGGCTTCGTCCACCGAACCACCCGTGACCGGGTTCTTGAGTTTGCGTAATGACGCAACCCGCGCATCGGGCAGGGGCAATGGATCGGTCAGGGCAACAAGGGATTCAAACGCCTTCGGGCCCGATACCCGGACCACCGCCACCCCGGCTCTACCCGGGGCGCTTGCCAATGCGTAGATCGTATCGGTCATTTGCCTTTGGCTTTTTTCTCACCGGGCTGGCTGGCAATACCCATCATCTGGTCCCAGATGGAGCGTTGCAGGTCCGAAAACGCCTGCATGCCGCCGCCGGTCCCTTGCGGGAACCACATTTTCATCATGTTCTCAGGCTCCATCGCGGACATGTTCTTCTGCATCTGGGCCTGCATATCCGCCATTACGGCGTCCTGCATGGGTTTGAAGTCGGGAAGACCGAAAAACGAACGGGCCTCTTCCGGGGTGCAATCGCAATTGACAGTGAATTTCATGATCCTGGCTCCATGCTATGTGTGGCTTAAGGCTTTGTAACGCGCCAGACACCTGGTTGCGAAGCGAAAATTTGCCAATTACTGTGTCACCATGCAAACACCAAAAAATGAAACGCCCGAGCAGCGCTTTGCCGCACTGTGCAAGGCCATCACCGGCCTTAGATCAGAGGACGAGGTACGCCGCTTCCTGGTCGATTTGTGCACGCCCGGCGAGATGAAGGATTTCGGCGAACGTTTTTTGATCGCGCGCCTGCTTCATAATGGCGACATGTCATACCGGGAAATTTCGGCCCTTACGGGCGCATCGACCACGACGGTTGGTCGCGTTGCCCGTTTTCTTGAACAGGAACCGCATCACGGGTACAAAACCGTGCTCGAAAGGACCAAATAATGACGACCATCCACTTCAAGGCCGAGGACGGCGCGGGCCAGTTTTCCGCCTATATCGCGATGCCCGCACAACTGCCCGCACCCGCCATTGTCCTGATCCAGGAAATTTTCGGCGTCAACGCCGACATGCGCGCGAAATGCGATGAATTCGCCGCCAAGGGTTACATCGCAGTCTGCCCGGATTTGTTCTGGCGTCAGGAACCGGGCGTCGACCTGACCGACAAGACCAAAGCCGAATGGGAAAAGGCGTTCGCGCTGATGAACGGTTTCGATACCGGCAAGGGCATCGATGACCTGATCACCGTTGTCGAGACCACGCGCGTTTCCGGCGAATGCACCGGTAAGGTCGGCGCGGTGGGTTACTGCCTGGGCGGTAAACTTGCGTATCTGCTGAGTGCGCGCTCGGATGTCGATGCATCCGTGGGTTACTACGGCGTGGCGCTCGATACCATGCTGGGCGAATCCGAAAACATTCATGCGCCGCTCATGCTCCACATTGCCGAGCTCGATAAATTTTCTACCCCCGATGCACGTGATGCCGTCGTTGCGCATTTCAAAGATTCCACCATCGTCACACCACATGTCTATGCCGGTGTTGACCACGCATTCGCCCGCAAGAACGGTGACCATTACAATGGCGCTGCCGCGGATCTTGCCAATGCGCGCACGGATGAATTTTTCTCCCGTCACCTGAAAGCATGATGTGACGCGTCCGCCCTTCACCATCGAAAGCGTACAAGACGGCACGTACCAGCAGGCACAGCCGCCGCAGCCGCCTGCCGTGCCCATTGACGCATCGCTGGCCGAAGGTGCCATCGCGCGTATCCGCAAACAGGTACAGGGCAACGGCCTGCGCCCGTCATCGGTCGAACTGAAAAACATGAGCGGCGAGGTTTACAGTTTCTTCGCGACCACATCGGTCAAACTTGTCCCCGCGGTACAGGAAGGCAAACGCGCCGGCAGATTTACCGACGGACAGATCATCAACGCCAACCAGATCGATGCCTCGATCCAGGAATTCATCGGCCGCGCTGCCGCCGACCGCGGTGTACTAGGCCTCGTACACCAGACCATTCTTGAACGCCCCGACCACGGCTTCGGTGTTGTCGGTGATCCCATTCCATTGCCGCAGGTCGCGCGCATGTTTGTCGCCCACGAAGCCTGCGGCGTATGCCGTGGTGCCGGCGGCACCGCATGTCACAACTGCCGCGGACAGATGCGCATCACATGTTATCGCTGTCACGCACAGGGCGGTATTCCATGCGTCACATGTTCAGGCCGCGGACAGATACTGACACCGCAGGGTCCCGTCACATGCCACGCCTGCGCGGGCCGTGGATTATCTGCATGTCCCGTATGCCAGGGCCAGCGCATGATCATGTGCCCGGAATGCGCAGGGCAGGGCAAGCGTATATGCGAAGCGTGCCAGGGGCAGGGCGGTAACACACGATCATGGTCCGTGACATTAACGGCGCAGGCATCGTTCCGCATGCGTACCAAAGGTCTGCCGCCATCGCTTGTGCAACTCATCGACCGTGTCGGCGGCGCGCGCCTTGCGACCGACCATCACGTGCGCGTCACACCCGTACTGGGCAAGGCCGCCGAAGACTGGCGCAGCGAGGCCGATATCGAACCGGGCGCATCACTGTGGTTTTTATACCGCGCTGAAATTCCGTATGCCGAACTCGACATCGCCATGGGCAAGGTCAACATCAAGCCGAAACTTGCGGGCTACAAGGCGCGCATGGTCGACGTGCCTGATTTTATGGATGCGCTCCTGCGTCCCGGTGCGCAATATCTGACCGACGCGGCACAGGGCGGTGCAGGCGCATCGCAAATGATTCTGGCGGCGTCACGCTATCGCGCCCTTGGCGATATCCTGCGCGGCATTATCCGCACGACACCCAAACGCGTGCTCAAGGCCGTGACCGAGGCGTATCCGCTTGGCATGTCCGACGCGTTTGCAAAACACATTGTCAAAGATGCGAACACCGCTCTCTCACGCCTCTCGCTCTGGCCACGCACGGTTGTGATGCTCGGTTCGCTTGTCGTGGCCTTTATTGTACTGGCCGGCTTTTATCTCTACGGCGGACGCGCCGCTATCTCGGGCGGGCTTCCACCGCTCGCCGCGTGGTGCATTGATATGGCATTGATCGCAGGTCTCGCATTCGGCGGCACATACGCCATTCGTTTTATCGCACGCCGGTCTTTGCGCACCGTGCTCGAAGGCCTGGGCGTTGTCGCCGGCGGCAAATTGCCTATGCCCAACCCCGGCGTCCCCGGATTGTGGATGTGGGTCGGCACCGCTTGCATCGCACTGGCGCTGATTATCATCTCAGGATTGTGGTCGCTGGTCTAAAGTCGCCTAAATATTAATGATGTCTTAATTTCGCGCTTGCCTGCGGATTAACCACACCTTATGGAATTTGTCATAGACTAAAGCAAAATAACGATTGGGAATAAACATGCCTGCACCAAATGTCCGCGCCGCTTTCAGCATCACCGCCCAAGGCGAGATGAAGGAAAAAAATTACTCCCCCTATTTGCGTGATGGTGTTGAAACATGCGCCGTGCTCGACGGCGATTATCGTCCGATGAAGAAAACAGATTACTCGGCCGCCAATAAAAAATTCGACCTTCTGGGCCAGAATGATCAGGATATTTACGCCGACAGCATCCGCGATCAGGACGACAAAAAACGCAAAGGTCTGTTCGATAAACTTTCACCGACTGCGCGTGAAACCCATATGAAGGGTTTGCAGGAAGTCGGCCTGACCTATGGCGGCACCGATACCAATGCCGTAAAAGACCGGGTTTTGAATGGTGGCGGCGGCGGACGCGAAGCGGTGTGGAGCGTGGCCGGACGCCCGGTCATCGACTCCCTGATGAAAGATGTCAGCGTCGTTAGCTTCAACGAAGGCGGTAACCTCTATGCTGCCGGTCGCATGGCGGGCGCTTTCAAGGAATCCAACCCTGATTACATACCAAACGCTGCCAATGGCATCGCGCGCGAGACAGGTATCAGCCGCGAGCAAGCGGCGCAAAATCTGCAAAGCCCGGCGGCGCAAAAATTCCGCCAGCAGCAAAGCAAAGGCCCCGGCGGCGCAACGCTCTAATTGAGACCCGACGAAATAAAAAGCGGCCTTTGAAAGGCCGCTTTTTATATTCAGGTCATTCCGTTTGGTTAGCCATTCATAGCCTGGAAGAAATCGTCGTTGGTTTTCGTATCTTTGAGTTTGTCGATCAGGAACTCGACCGCGTCGATCGTACCCATCGGGTTCAGGATACGGCGCAGGATCCACATCTTCTGCAGCTGGTCTTTCGGAACCAGAAGCTCTTCCTTACGGGTGCCGGATTTCTGAATGTCGATGGCCGGGAAGACGCGCTTATCGGCGATTTTACGCTCAAGCACGATCTCGGCGTTACCGGTGCCTTTGAATTCTTCGAAGATGACTTCGTCCATGCGGCTGCCGGTTTCAATCAGCGCGGTGGCGATGATGGTTAAGCTGCCGCCCTGTTCGATGTTACGCGCCGCACCGAAGAAACGTTTCGGGCGTTGCAATGCGTTGGCATCCACACCACCGGTCAGAACTTTACCGGACGACGGAACGACCGTATTGTAGGCACGCGCCAGACGCGTGATGGAGTCGAGCAGGATGATAACGTCGCGCTTGTGTTCAACAAGACGCTTGGCTTTTTCCATCACCATCTCGGCGACCTGGACGTGGCGCGATGCCGGTTCGTCGAATGTGGACGAAACAACCTCGCCCTTAACCGAGCGGGCCATGTCCGTGACTTCTTCCGGACGCTCGTCAATCAGAAGAACGATCAGGTAGGATTCAGGATGATTTTCAGCAACCGAATGCGCGATGTTCTGCATCATCACCGTTTTACCGGTGCGCGGCGGCGCGACGATCAGGGCACGCTGGCCAAAGCCAAGCGGTGACACCAGTTCGATAATGCGCTGCGTGTAATTCTTTTTGGTGGGGTCCGGCAGTTCCAGGCGGATCTTGCGATCCGGGTACAGCGGGGTCAGGTTGTCGAAGTTGATGCGGTGGCGCAGTTTGTCAGGAGACTCGTGGTTGATCGAGTTGACCTTGACCAGCGCGAAGTAACGTTCGGATTCTTTCGGGGCGCGGATTTCACCGTCGATCGTATCACCGGTGCGCAGACCGAAACGTTTGACCTGGGACGGGCTGATGTAAATATCATCCGGACCCGGCAGGTAGTTTTCCTGCGGTGAGCGCAGGAAACCGAAACCGTCCTGCAGCACTTCCAGAACACCGGCACCCGCAATCGGTACGCCCTGTTCAGCCAGTTGCTTGAGGATCGCGAACATCATGTCCTGCTTACGGAGCGATGCGCAGTTTTCAATGCCCAGTTCTTCGGCGAAGGCCAGAAGTTCAGCGGGTGAGCGGGTTTTTATTTCTTGAAGATCCATTGTGAGAAATCGCGATGTTGATCCGGGAAAGGATGTGAGGTTTGAAAGGCTGGCACCGGGGGACGGTGCGAAAGATCGATACTCGTTTTTTGGTGGTTGGAAACCCTGATAACGCCGGGCAATTGCGCTCACGAATTGAATTGTATTCGGCTTTTCGTGAAAGAAACTATAAAGACCCCTCATAACTAACTCTGGGCTAACCCATTGTCAATAAATGATTCGTTGATTTAAGGGCCGCCGCGCAACCCTGATCTTTAAATTACAATATTACGTAAAATATTTGGTTAAAACGGCTTGGCGATGACCATGACGACGATAACGATCATCAACACCGTCGGGGCCTCGTTCAGCCAGCGGTAGTACCTGGCCGAATGGACATTGGCATCACGCTCAAACTGTTTGCGGTGACGGGCCAGCATCGCGTGAACCACCTGCAGCAGAAGAACGCACGTTACCTTGGCATGCAGCCACCCTTCCTGGAGCAGCATAGGGTTGGCATAGATCATCGCAACACCGGCAACCCAGGCAACGATCATGGCCGGGTTGATAATGGCGCGCAGCAAACGGCGCTCCATCACCTTGAATGTCTCCGACATCTCCGAGCCCTTGGCGGCACCGCAGTGATATACAAACAGACGCGGCAGATACAGCATGCCCGCCATCCACGAAATGATCGCGATCACGTGAATGGACAGGATCGCCTGGAAATGGGTCAGCAGGAACATTTGCATTTTGTATTCTCCTAAATCGTGATCTGCGGTGATTTCACGTCGCAGTGACGCCCGCCTTCAAGATGCAGACCCTGAGCCATGCAGCAGCGTGTAAACCCGCTCGGGCACACCCGCGCCATCAGGTCAGACGCAACGCCGTTGATACCAACACGGCTGCGCACCATCGCGGCCAGCGCGCCGATAAATGTTTCATCCGTCGATACGGTCGGTACACGCGTAAATGCCGGCACGCCGATCTTGTGCGCCAGCTCGCGGTATTCTTCTTCAATCTCGACCAGCGTCTCGACATGCTCCGACACAAACGCGTGCGGATAAATCACAACCGGTACTTTGTCTTCGGCGGCCTTGTGCAACGCTTCGTCTGTTGACGGACCGATCCATTTTTTGGGCCCCACGCGCGACTGGTAACAAATCTGCCAGTCCATATCCGGCACCTGCATCGCGCGCGCGATCAGGCTTGCGGTTTTTTCGCACTGCCATTGATACGGATCGCCTTTCTTAATGATGTCTTCCGGCAGACCGTGTGCCGAAAACAAAACGCGCGGCGGTTTGTGACCGGCGCTTTCGGCGTCCACGCGTGCACCCGTGTAATACCGTTTCACCAGCGCGGCGGACGCATTGATAAAACCGGCGTTGGATGGATAGCAGCACACGAAGGACGTCGGAATATCCATCTCCTGCGCTTTGGTGGCCTCATGCCATGCCTCGAATGACGACCATGTCGTCGTCGTCGAAAACTGCGGATACAGGGGCAGCAAAATAATCTGGTCCGGATTGTCCGACTTCACACGCGCAGCGACGGCTTCAGCCATCGGGTGCCAGTAACGCATACACACATAAACCTTGAAGCCTGGCCCCAGCAATTGTTCCAGCGCATGCGCCTGCGCATTCGTATTGCCCAGCAGCGGCGACTTGTTGCCAAGACGCGCGTACGAGTCACCGGCTTGTTTACGTCCGCGTGAAAACGCGATCCATTTCGCAATCATCCACCGCAACGGACGCGGAAGGGGGATGATATTTTTATCCATGAAAAAATTGGTCAGGAACGGTTTGATTGTTTCCCGTGAATCAGGCCCGCCAAGGTTGAACAATACGACGGCGATTTGTTTTTCAGTGTTCATGCATGCACCAGATCGACCAGTTTTGCGACGTGGTCAGGGTTGGTTTCTTTGATCACGCCGTGTCCCAGATTGAACACATGCGCACGGTTTGCAACCGCTTCCTTGATCATGCGTACCGCGCCTTCCATACCGATCCCGGATTTCAGGGTTTCAGGGTCCAGATTGCCCTGCAGGCTTAAGCGCGGCGGCATATTTCGGGCCGCCCAGCTGATCGATGTCATCTGGTCGATACCGACCACGTCGATACCGGTATCCACAGCATAACGCAGCAAATCATCCTGCGACGAACCCCTTGAAAAGCCGATGATTGGCACGTTTGATCCCAAAGATTGCACAATCTTGCGCACAGGGCGGACCACGTATTCCGCGTAATACCCACCGGCCAGTTGCCCCGCATGGGACTCAAAAACCTGAACCGCGTCCACGCCCGCATCGATCTGGGCCTGCAAATGGCTGGTTACGGCCCTGGTCAGCATATCCATCAGCGCATCGAATTCGGGTTTGCGATCACGCATAAACGCACGGATTTTTGAAAAATCATGTCCGCCGCCGCCCTCGATCATGTAGCTGGCCAATGTCCACGGACCACCCACAAAACCAATCAGCGCCTTGTTCTTGGGCAGGTCAGCCCTGGTCATGCGGATCGCCTCGTAAACCGGGTTGAGGAAACCGTCGCGCATCGACAGGGTTTTGAAATCGACCGGGTCCAGTTTCGGGCCTTCGCCTTCGACGAAATAAACGTTCTGGCCCAGCGCATGGGGAATGACCAGGATGTCCGAAAAAATGATGGCAGCGTCCAGGTCAAACCGGCGCATCGGCTGCATCGTGACTTCGTGCGCAAATTCCGGGGTGTAGCACATGGTCAGAAACGACCCAGCCTTTTCACGCAGTGCACGGTATTCCGGCAGGTATCGCCCTGCCTGCCGCATCAGCCAGACCGGCATGCGTTCCGTTTTCTCGCCTCTCCAGGCCTTCACAATTTCCAGACTGTTTTCCATGGCGCCGAACATACCGACCAGACCGTACCAATCAATAAATAATTAATAGAATAGAATCAGGTAGTGGTAGTAGTTGGGCCTGTGAGAGTCGGGGATAAGATTCCACCTACAGATTCGCCCACAACCCGCCCGGACCCCGATTCCCGAGAGATTCCGCCGCGAGTCGCCCCGGCCACAGATTCGAATTTTTCACACCTTCATCCCATACCTGTTCCCGGACTCGGAACCCTGTCTCTGGCATCATGTCACGAGTGGGGGTAAAATGACCCCCAATTGGTGTCACAGGTTTATATGCCTGTTTTTCTACAGAGTCGCCCACAGCCCGTGTGCGACATAACTATTGGAAAGTAACGAATCGATGTCGCAAGGCGCATTTGAAAAGCTCGAAGGTCAAAAGGCCAAAAAATTTATCGACCGCCTGAATAAGGCATGGGCGGGATCACCTTTTGACGCCGAACGCACCGCCGTACACGCACGTTCGCTGCCTTTTGCCGATGACTGGACCCTGGCCGAAGCCGGTGATGCTACGTCGATTCCCGAAAAACGCTGCATCGCCCTCGATAACGGCAAAGAATGCGTGCCGGTCCGATTCGACGCCACATTTATCCCGTCTTTTGCGGCCCAGAACGGCTTTCGCATCGACGAAGACACGGGCGACGATTACTTACGATTCTGGTTTGAATACGCCCGCAACCCCGCCGATCGCTTCGTTTTGATTGAATCCGTCGACGATATGCCGTGGCGCGAAGAACCCACGCCGCAGGCCCGCAAATCCTTGGCCAAAAGCGTGATGCCCATCGCGCTTCTGCGCACCGATACTGACGGTGTGGTCTACAGCGCCTGCGTTTTATTCCGCGATACGCTGTTTGATTGCCAGCTCAAGGTCAAACCGTCGGGCGAGGTTGAAGTCGTAAACCGCCACATGGTCGCCGAAGGTCTGACCGTCAGCGATCCGCTCACCGGGCTTTAAAAATCTTTGAAATTCGTAAATGTCCGGTGCCAGCTCCCCGGTTTGGCCGGTAATGCGCTATTGCCAAGTTATTGATAAATAAAGATCTTAAGTGTTAAATTTTCTATAATCACTAAAGACTCTGTTAGTCTTTCGTTGGGAAGTCTTTAACCACCCGTCCGTAGAATGAATGAGGTTAAACAACGGCATAAAAGGCCTCTCATGATTACCGACACCAACGACACCTTCATCTACCGCGGACCGATTGCGACACGCATGGCCTGCCACATGGGTGATCGCGCCTCAGTTGCCGTCTGCAACATCCTGGGTGACCAGCCGCTCTTCTACATCGACTATGTCGACGCCGACGAAGCCGAAATGGACGCAAGCCTGGGCATGATGACCGGCGCTGAAATGTCCGGTGAATTCTATCCTGAAAATCTTGAAGGCCTGCGCGCCCGCATGGCCCGCCTTGAAGGCGCAAGCCAGCACATCGACGGTTACGTGCGCGACAATATCGAAGCTGCCTTTGACGCGGCCCTGACGACACCCGCCACCAACCTGACCGCTGAACAGGTTCTGGACGCGCTTTCGCAATCGTCCCTCGCCATGGCCATGTATGCCGACGGCGTGAAGCGCAATCTGAAATTCGTGATGAACGCGCAGATCGATACCACCTCGTACGACCGCGATGCCGTCACCATCCATATCAACCCGCGTCTGCCGCTTTCGGTGGCTACGCTGCTGACAGTGCGTTCATTGCGCCAGGCATGGCTGCACCTGAACGGTGTTGCCATCAACCCGCTGCACTTCGCGCCGGAAGAAGCCGTTCTTCTCAACCGTATTCAACAGGCTGACAGCGCATGCACCATGGTGCGCGCCGCGTGGGAGATGAACCTTTCCGGCAACAAGGACGCCTGGACCCGCATTCTGACCGGTTCCGCCTATGATCTCGCCGCTGGTTTTGCCCGCGAAGCGATTGCTGATTTCCGTGCCCTCAATAATGGCCAGGCCGCGCACGCCGCCTTTGAACGCTGGTTCTTCTCCGGCCGTTGCAAGGACGTCGACCGCAAACTGATCCAGTCGATGCTGGCTGACCATCATGGTCTGGTCTTCGACAACCCGCATGTTTCCAAAATCGTCACCGGCGACATCATTGCGCGCACCGGCGACATGCCGCTGGGTAAAAATTATCTCACCGGCCTGGTCGAAATGATCCTGTCCGACCCGCTCTTCACCGAAGTGCGCGACCGCTCCAACGCCAATTTCCTGTGGTTTATCAAATTCGAACGCTCTTTCCGCGCTTCGGAAGAGACCGTGGAACAACCCTTGCATGGAATTCCTGCGATCTCCGCAGGTGCACTCGAAGGCACCTCACAAAAATCGCAAGGTGACGCCAATGCTACGAAGGCCGAAATCATCGCGTTCAAATCTAATACCGCTGCTGCAAAAGGCACGGTCGCGAAGAAAACCGGGACCAGTGATATGGCAACCGTTTACTACCTCGACCACTTCACCTCTCTTTCCAATCGTTAAGATTCGGATTCCCAACGAATCGGAACCTGTGTATAACCTCAGCCGTTCGTAAGAACGGACACCCTCTCTTATGGCTATTTCCTTGCCTCACATTATCGACTGCACCAATCCGAACGACCTGCTGGCCAACTGGCCGGTGGCGACGCTTGTTCAGGCCTCGGACACTGCCATTTGCCTGGCTGTGGACCTTGATGGCTGGTTGCTGCAGGGCGCGGACCTGGAAGACCGCCCGTATGAGATCGACACCGACAACCGCATCATTACGGTAAACAATGACGGTCTGGCCGATGTGGCCATTGGCCGCTCCCGCTATTTTCAAAATACGTTGACCCTGCGCAGCTTCGCCGCCCTGCGCGCCGCCTGGCAGTCTGAACGCGTCGACGACGCCCTTGATATGCATCGCATCGATATCTGGCCGCTGCTCACCCGGATTGCGGAGGCCGATATCGCCGCGATGACCGTGCGCATGGTTCATGAAACCCGCCATGATTTTGATGACAGCCTCTGGCACCACGCCCTGGGTGAAAAAGACGGCGATATCGCGCTCAGCTATGCCCGTGTCCTGCCGGCAGCGCCCAAGGTGCTTGGCGATATGCCGGCGCTGGCGACATCATTCCTGCAATGGTTCGAGCGCGCGGGCCGCGTGCGCAAATGCGATTTTGAGACACTGGCCGAAATGGATGCAGCCATAAGCACCCTGAATTTTGAAGGTAGCGGCACCCTTTCGGAAGGGGCGATCAAATGCCTGACCATCGATCCCATCGGCGGACAGTCCTATCTCGGTCCGCGCGCGGCTGAAATTGCCGGTAACCCTGCATGGCGCAGCATCACGGATGACGTCGCACAGGCCCATTTTGCACAGATCATCGGCGATATTGGTGCCGTGCGCGTGGCCGGTCTTGCCATCCGGGACAAAAAACTGGCCGCACGCCTCTTCCCCGATCAACTGGTTCAGGCCTAAACTAAAGCCTGATGGCTGGCCGTTTTTATTTGCACCTTGTCTCTGACGCTACCGGCACCACGCTGCACGGTGTCGCCCGTGCCTGTCTGGCCCAGTTCGAAGGTGCCGTGCCCATCGAAAAATTCTGGAACTTCATCCGCACCGAAGAACAACTGGATCAGGTGATCGAAGGCATCGCCGAAACGCCGGGCCCCGTCCTGTTCACGCTGGTTGAAAACCCCTTACGCAAAAAACTGCGCGATGCCTGCACGAAACTGCAGGTGCCGTGCGTGCCGGTTCTTGATCCCATCCTGCGCGGACTTTCCCATTATCTGGGCCAGGACTCGAAAGAAAAACCCGCAGCGCAGTATGAACTCAACGCCGCATATTTTGAACGCATCGACGCCGTCGACTTCGCCCTGCATCACGATGACGGCCAAAGCCTGGACACCATCGACGATGCGCAGGTCATTCTGGTCGGCGCATCGCGCACATCCAAAACACCGACATCCATCTATCTGGCCAATCGCGGCATCCGCGCCGCCAACATTCCGCTGGTCCCCGGCGTCAATGTGCCGCCTGAGGCATTTGAACATAAGGGCCCTCTATATGTCGGCCTTGTTGAGTCCCCCGAACGTCTGGTCGAAATTCGCCGCAACCGCCTGAAGACGGGGGAGGTGCTGGACATGCGCTTTGCGCAAAGTTCGTACCTTTCGCTCGATGCCGTCGACGAAGAAATCAGAAAGGCGCGTAAATTATTCTCAAGCCATGGCTGGCCGGTGATCGACGTGACCCGCCGCAGTGTCGAGGAAACCGCCGCTGAAATCATGGTCCTGCTCAACCGCCGTAAACCCGAAGACATGTTGTTATGACCGCGAAAGCCGCCGTCATCGGATGGCCCATCAATCATTCCAAATCGCCGCTGATCCACAATCACTGGCTTTCGCGTTACAGCATCCCCGGCACGTATGAGGCAATCGCCGTCGCCCCCGTCGCCCTGAAAGAAAGCATCCAGCGTCTGGTCGATGCCGGCTATAGCGGCTTCAACGTCACCGTCCCGCATAAACAGGCAATCCTTGACCACATGGATTTCATTCGCCCGGACGCCGAGCGTATCGGCGCGGTGAACACCGTGGTGATCGGTGCTGACGGCACGCTGGAAGGGCGCAACACTGACGCGTTCGGCTTCATCGCCAATATCAAACTCTCCGCCCCTGATTTTAATCTGCGCGCCGGTCCCGCCATTGTCATCGGTGCGGGCGGTGCCGCGCGCGCCGTGACCTATGCGCTGCAAAAAGAGGGTGTCGAAAATATCCGCATCATCAATCGCACGCTGGAAAACGCCCGCGCCCTTGCCGCTGAATTTTCACCGTGTGAAGGTCTTGCATGGGACCGCCTGCCGGACGTGACCAAAGACGCAAACCTGATCATCAATACCACCACGCTGGGTATGACAGGGCAGGCGCCACTGGAACTTGATTTCGCCCGCATAAAACCAACCGCGCTTGTACACGACATCGTTTACGCGCCGCTCGAGACACCGCTGCTGCGCGATGCCCGCGCCGCTGGCAACCCGACCGTGACGGGTATCGGCATGTTGCTGCATCAGGCGCGCCCGGCGTTCGAGGCATGGTTCGGCGTCATGCCGGATGTTGATCCCGATCTCGTGAAGATGGTGCTGGCATGATTGTGATTGGCCTCACCGGTTCGATCGGTATGGGCAAATCGGTGCTGGCACAGCAATTGCGATCGATGAAAATCCCCGTTCATGCGTCTGACGAGGCCGTCCATAAACTGTTAGGATATAACGGTCTGGCGGTGAATAAGGTGGGCAAACTCTTCCCCAAAGCGTTACGAAATAACAGAATCGACCGGAAAATTCTGGGACAGATTGTCTTTGATGACGCAGTTGCGAGAAAAAAACTCGAAAAAATTCTGCACCCGCTGGTGCGTAAAGAGTCCGAAAAATTCCTGCGGCAACAGCGCCAAAAGGGCAGAAAACTGGCGGTTCTGGACATTCCGCTGTTGTTCGAAACAAAACAGGCTCATCGGTTTGACCACATTATTGTGGTGACTGCGCCACAATTTGTCCAAAAACGCCGCGTACTCTCACGCAGAAACATGACGGAACAGCGCCTGCGTGCAATACTGAAATTGCAAATGCCTGACCGGGAAAAGCGTGCCCGCGCCGACTCCGTCATCAACACGGCCCATGGATACCGCGCGACACGCGCAGCCGTAAAACGTGTCATAAGCGCCTTGATGGCGGAAGGAGAGAAGGGAAATGGTACCGACCGAACCTAAAGTCTGGGCATTCGTCCACGTGACGCATGAAGACCTTGGGTCGTTTGAACATGTCCTTCGCGCGCACGGCATCCGTCCGCGCACGTTCCTGACCGGCACCTGCGATATTGAACGCCTCGACCCCGCTGAGCCGGACCTGGTCATCATCATGGGCGGCCCGATGGGCGTATACGAAGCCAACACCTATCCGCATCTTCACCACGAAATTCGTTTTGCCGAAGCGCGCATGGCGCTGGGTAAACCCATTCTCGGCATCTGCCTAGGGTCGCAGATCATGGCCAAGGCGCTGGGCGCGCGCGTGTACAAAGGCGCCACCAAGGAAGTCGGCTGGAATCCGGTCAGCGTCAACGAAGACGGCATGCAAACCCCGCTGCGCCATCTGGACCAGTCACAATGTGTCTGCGCCCACTGGCACGGCGACACGTTTGATTTGCCCAAAGGCGCAAAACTGCTGGCCAGCTCCGCCATGTACCCGCATCAGGCGTTTTCGTACGGCAAAAACGCGCTGGCCCTGCAATTTCACCCCGAAGTCACGGAAGTGAAGCTGGAGCGCTGGTACGCCCGCCTGGTCTGTGACATCCATGAAGCCGGTCACACGGTCGAATCCATGCGCGAAATGGCCCATCGCCACGGCGACCGACTGAAAAACCAAAATCGCTGCTTTTTCACCGACTGGCTGGACGAGGTTGCCCCCGGTCTTCTTGTGAAGCACCAGCACGCACTCGTTGACGCGGGATAACCCCTGCGCGCTATAGTAGGCGCATGCGTGAAATCGTTCTTGATACTGAAACCACGGGCATGGACCCGTCCACCGGCGACCGTCTGGTTGAAATCGGCTGTGTGGAGCTGATGAACCACGTGCCTACGGGCAAACATCTGCACCTGTATCTGAACCCCGAACGCGAAGTCCCGGCCGAAGCCGTGGCCGTCCACGGCCTGACCTATGATTTCCTGAAAAAACAACCGACCTTCTCCGAGGTCGTCGACCAGTTCATCAACTTCATCGGCGAAGACGTACTCGTCATTCACAATGCCGAGTTCGACATGAAGTTTCTGAACGCTGAACTGCGCACGCTGGGTTTCCCGGCCTTGCAGATGCGTCGTGTCATCGACACCGTGCAGATGGCCCGCCGTAAATTTCCCGGCAGCCCTGCAAGCCTCGACGCGCTGTGCCGCCGTTTCGGCATCGATGCCAGCGAACGCACGCTGCACGGCGCGTTGCTCGACTCCGAACTTCTTGCTGCTGTGTATCTGGAATTGCTGGGCGGCCGCCAGCATGGCCTGACATTGGACACCCCGCCGCTGAAATCAGTGGCGCAGGAACCGGGCGTTATCGCGCATGACTCAAAACTCCCGCGGCCCTTGCGCGTATTCAGCGCAAGCCCGGAGGAAGAGGCGGCACACGCCGCCATGGTCGATAAACTTAAAGATCCGATCTGGAAGAAAACCGGTAACGCCTGAAACCTAGGCGGCCGAAGTGTTCGCCGCACGTGCCTGCGCCAGATACTGGTCGCGGTACATGCCTTCGAAATCGACGGGATTCAGCAACAGGGGCGGGAAACCGGCCTGGCTGGTCAGATCCGACAAAATCTGGCGCGCAAACGGAAACGCCAGTTTCGGCGCTTCGATCATCAGCAGCGGATGGTGATGTTGTTCCGGCACTTCGTTGGCTACGGATGCGACAACGGCGTAATCCAGCTCGACAATAAAAATCGCGTTTTTCTCGCGCGTGGCTTTCGCCTCGATATGCAGGATGACTTCATACGACGTCGACTCCGGACGGATCGCATCAACCTTGCGCGCATCCAGCGTGACATTGACGTCCATACCCGGCATGGCCAGACCCGGCATAAGGCTTTGTGGGGCACGGGGGTTTTCGAATGACAAATCCTTAATATATTGAGCATGGATGGTCAGGGGCACCATGCGCGGATTAATGGCATCAGATTGATTTTTTTGCGTATTTTCGGTCATGTCTTTTGAATCGTCTTGTGTGTCCAAGTGCTGTAGCATGCAAAAACCCTAATAACAAGGTATTGGAGCAAATGGATAAAATCCCGACGGACATCATCGTGTATGCGGTTATCGCAGGCGCCCTGCTGCTGTGGCTGCGCAGTGTTCTCGGCACGCGCGGGTCGTCTGATCGCCAGCGCCCCAACCCCTTCACATTGCCCGGCGGCATGCCGGCACCTGCAACCGCCGGCGCACCGGCCGCCACACCCAATGTCGCTACGTCACCGGTTGATGCCGCGATGGTCCAGATCGCGCTCGCCGATCGCGGATTTGATACCAACCGTTTCCTTGAAAACGCGAAGGATTCTTTCGCCGCCATTGTTGCCGCCTTTGCCGACGGCGACCGCGAGAAACTGAAAGACAAGCTTACCCCCGACGTCTATGCCGGTTTTGAATCCTCCATCACCGCGCGCGAAGCCGCCGGGCAAAAGGCGATGACCGAAGTCCTTTCCATCCGCGATGCTGATGTCATTGACGCAAAACTTGATGGGCGTATGGCCTCCATCACCCTGCGTATCAAGGCGGATGAATCTTACGCCCTGCATGACGCAACCGGTAAACTGATCGCCGGTCACCCTGACCGCGTCGTCACCATGACCGATGTCTGGACTTTCACGCGCGACGTCAAATCCAGCGACGCACGCTGGCTGGTATCCCGCACGCGCGATGATGTGAAAGAAAAAGAAGCGCCGACGCTTCCTGAAGCCGGAATTTCCGCTTAATCGTTACCGGGCAGCATCTTGCCCAGTTTTTTACCGGCCAGGATATGCAGGTGAAAATGCGGCACTTCCTGCCCGCCGTTGATGCCCGTATTGGCAATCACGCGGTAACCCGCTTCATCCAGTTTTTTCTCAGCCACGATTTTGCCGACCGCCGCGAAAAACGCAGCCTGTTCGGCCGTGCTGGCCTTTTGCGCAAAATCAGTAAGCGATACGTAAGCGCCCTTGGGGATCACAAGAATATGCGTCGGTGCCTGCGGCTGGATATCGTTGAACGCCAGAACATGCGCGTCTTCATAAACCGTGTTGTTCGGTATTTCACCGCGCAGGATGCGCGCGAAAATGTTGTTTGGATCGTACGTCATCACTCTCTCCTTACCTGTCTTTATAAATCTCTTGCCACGCGGGCGGGCGCTGGTCGAATGGTACGGCCTGCCAGCCGCGGTTCAGGACATCCAGCGCAGGGTCCAGGAATATGCCGTCGACCATGATCGGTACGCCATCCAGAATGATCTGCCCTTTTTTACCGTACAGCATGGTCGTGATGTCCCAGTGCAGCAGGCTGCGATTGCCGTTATCGACCACCACAGGGTCGCCCATATAATCCGTCATGGTGTAGGCATCGCCCAGCGCCACGTGGAAAGATCCGCCGATTTTCTCGGACAATAAAATGCTGGCCACATGGCGTTTCAAAAACGGGTTGGTGCCGATGCCGATCTCGCCAATACGCTTTGCGCCGGCGTCAACTGACAATGCCTTGTCCAGGTGCTCCTGCCCCCTTTCGGCGCGGGCGGATGTCAGCGTGCCGTCTTTGAACACCAGCGTGATGTTCTCAATGATCGACCCGGCATCCTCTTTGGCGGAAAAACGGCCTTTGGCGACAATGATACCGTTGGTGGAATCGATCCTCGGTGCCGAAAAAACTTCTGATCCGGGGATGTTGCGCGCAATCACCGAATTACAGAACGTGAACCCGTCGATGTTCATCGTCAGGTCCGTGCCGTCGATATTGGTAAAGCGCAAAACCTTGCCCGCATTCAGCTTTTCAATCAGCGCATATTGCGCTGTCTTGATCAGGTCCCATGGCTGGTCGCACATGCGGAAATACAGTTCCGCATATTCCTTATGCGGAATGCCGTCGACTTCGGCGTCGCGCCTGGTTGGTATGGATGTCAGCACCGTGCGCATCGCGCCCGACACAACCCGGTCGCGCCACGGGCGCAGCAGATCGCGGTAGGTGCGCATTTTTGCGACATCCGCCTCAATCACCACACCTTCAGGCAGATTATGCTGAACAAAAATCCGTGCGGTAATATCCGAACGCGTCATTAAAAAATGCGCTGCCAGCGCCTGCAGCGCCAGATCGTCCGCATGCTTGAACAGGACAGCCGCAAAATTTTCGTCATATATATTGACGTCGAAGGTCAGCTTTTCAGCGACACATCGATCAAACAGAACCGTGCCGATATACCGCGCCTGGTCCCCAATCTCCAGAATCGGCGTACGATGGCCGTCATCGACGATGAACAGCTTGTCCGCCAGCGCGTCCTGCAACGCACGCGGAGCAGGGGGTTCCGAGAATGTGCCCCAGTCCTGCAACGGCGTCGCCGCCAGCGCGGTTTTGAACGCTTCGTTGTTATGAAGACCCGCCACAAAAATACGGATCAGGCGGCGCGCCTTCTGGATTGCCGCTATGGCGTCATCCGTGTACAGGTCCCGCGCATAGGCTTCGATAACCTGCGTCACGTCGTCTTCCCACAGGGATTCCTCCGCACCAAAACGGCTTAAAAGGGCCACGTCGTTCGCAAAATAGGGGGATACGGATTTAAGAATCATAGGCCCCAAGATATAGGCCTATCAGGACGCCTTCAAGATATCGGCTTAAAGTGCCTTTGTGTAATACCGCCCGGCGACATAGGTGTCGTTTATGCGCGCGTAATACGGGTGGCTGCCGATCTGCACATACCCGGCCGATTCATACAGCTTGATCGCCGTATCCATGCTTTCGCGCACATCAAGATTGATGACGCTATGCCCCATTTTGCGCGCCTCGGCCTCCGCATGGTCCAGCAGCATGCGCGATAATCCTCGCCCGCGTGCCCAGGGCGTTACAAACAGGCCGGTCAGTTGTGCCGCGTGTTTTTGCGCCTCGTTATTCTGGGTCGGGCGGATCAGCTGGCATGTGCCACACACCACGCCGTCCAGCCGCGCCAGAAACAAAATCCGCAGCGGCATCGCCGCGACACCCTGCCAGAAACGTTCCAACACGTCGCGCGACGGCAATTCAACCCAGCCGAATCCGCCGCCGGCCTTGATAGCCGCGTCTGTGGCATCGCACAGATCGTTGAGATCCGTTGATTCGATTGAATGCTCAACCCGTTCAACGGCCAATAACTGGTCTTTTTGGTGTGCTGCGTTTTCCATGATGTCCAGTATCAATGATAGCGCGCAAAAGGTGAAAGAAAAGCAAACGATTGAAATGATTCAATGTTGTGGCGCAGCGTAATTAAGCGGCCACCGGTTGTGGTGCGTTTTTGACCGGCGGTTTCTCGCGCCGGGGCGCGCCGATCCGGACAAACTGCGGACGATCAATGATGCGCAGGTAGCAGAATGCCGGATTGATATGCCTGGAAATGTCGCCAAGTACCTTGGCGCGGATTTCGAAAGCACGGCGGCGGGTCAGCGCCGGTTGGCCGATGACCCAAAGATCGCTGCCTTCCTGAAGAATGTTCTGGTTATTGATGCCGCTCTCATCAGCGAAACGCATGGCCAGTTTCATAACATGCTTTTTGGTTTTTTCGACCCCGCGCGGGTTTTTGACACTTACGTTAACATCCAGCGCCTGACCGTAAATCGCATGATTGGTTTTTTGTTGAGCGTGCTTGATCTGGTTTCCAGTGACGTGGAAAAGAAACAGGCGCGGGGTATCGCGCAGCTCTTTGGATTGCGTGCGCGTACTATAGGCGCGGTCTATCAGTGATTGCAGAACCCGCTGGGATTGTTTCTGGCTGTCGGCGATCACAAAACGTTTGCATGACTGAACAATGCGGCCGGTGTTGAACCACAGGCGCGAAAGCGCCTCCTGTCCCCCGGCCTGCTTGGCTAATTCCAGGTAATACAGCACATCCGTGATGTCATGTGCCGGCACTGACAGATGCTTAACGCCCTTTGTCGCCAACACCCATTGCGCCCACGCGCTTTTGGTCCATAGGCCGGTTTGCTCGGAATCAACCAGCGGATTGAACTTGAGCGACAGGGAATCTTTTTTGAAACCGATATTGAAGTCGATGTTGATCAGTATCGGCGTGCCGGATTGCAGCGCCTGCTTGATGGTTTGGGCGCGCTCGCTGCCGCGCGCTTCGTCACTACGCGTACAACCTGTTTTGTGATTTGCGCGGAAATGGGCGATGCGTTCAATGGTATTGCCATCTGCGGCGCAGGCGCTGACATGAACGGCAGTATTCCCGCATGACGTGCAGCGCAATCTGTCGCGCACTGACAGCTCGTAAAAACTGGCCTTATCAAAGGCATCCGCCGCAACGGTGCCCAGCGATTTGCCAAACGGGTCAAACTGTTCCGCTAAAAGCATATCCTCTTATAATCTACGTAAAAGAAAATTACAAAATTCTCGCGTTAACGAATGTTAATTTAGGTTGCGACACCCCGTCCGCAAGCAATTCTTGCGCTGCATGCCCGCCATGTGCTTGCATCATACCAAGAAGAAGAACAGGGAAGTTAATGAGTAAGGCTCTCAAGCCCGAAGATTGCAGGCGCGGTCATCAGATTATAGAGACGCCCTATGTAATCAGCATGCTCGAACGCGAGGGATTCTATTATCGTCCCGCGCGCGGCGGCTCGTCGCATTTTCGTTACATCCATGGCGAGTTTCCCGAGATATGCGTCAACGTCATCGCCAAAACGCAAAAGCGCGACACGCAGGTGAAGGCAGCCAAGGCTGTCGAGCAGGTGCGCGAACTGAAGAAACAAAAAGTCAAACCGACAAGACGTCAATTGTGGCTGCGCGCAGTTGTCGGCAAAATCGACACCGCGCACGAAGAATTTGAAATTGGCGATAATGCGCTGATCGTGACCTCGCGCGATTACCCGTGCCTGGGTGTTCAAATACCATTCAACATCACCCCGGACGCGGCGGAGCAGAAAATCAATTATCTGCATCGCATGTCCGAAAATCTTTCATTCCTGATTGACCGCCTGTCTCTCGTCTACGGCGTGACCCATGAAGTCGACGACGAAAATGTGCTGCATGTTTATCAGGCGGAATGGCGCAAGGCCCGCAACTTTGCCCCCTATGACCCGGCGCAGGATGTCGATGTCATGGCCGGCGTCATGGCATGGGAAGTACAGCTGCGTAGTGATAAAAAAGTGAGCGACGAAGGCCTCGTGCTGGAAGCATTGGCCGAAAATCTGCGCGCGCGCTGGCCCGGGGATGAAATCCTGCACAGCCAGCAGCACGTCATTATCCGTGATGCCCAGTGTCCCGAGATCGGTATGACCGTCCGCGCCACCGAGAACCAGGATGACATTGATGCAAAATACCTGGCCATGAAGAGCCGTGCAGGCAATTTTGCAAACCAGCTCGCAAGACTGGAAAACGAATATGAATTCACGGTGTGCCGCCGCCGCCGCACCCTGTATCTCGCGCATCAGGTTTACGAACATCTTGCGGGCACGGTGCGCCGCTTTGCGCGCAACGGTGACAACGACACGGCCTTTTCGGCGCTGGATAAGCTGGAAGCTGGCGTCACCAAGCGCGACGAAGATTTCCGGATAGAGGGCTCGCTGGAACAGTTTCTGTTCCAAACCTGCAAAAACTATAAGAGCAGTGAAAAAGACGGGCTGGTGTACCACACCGGCGAAGTACGCCAGATCGGCACCTGTCTGTCCCGTACGATAAACGTGACGTCCACACGCAAGGGCCGGATGTCAGCGGCCGAAGAAGCAAAATTCGGCCATGAATTTCTGGAATGCCAGGTCCGCGATTTCGAGCGTGTCATAAAAGGCATGGGATACCGCAGCCAGACGCTGGAAGACGGCACATTGCGGATGACGCACGCCTTCTACGAAAACATGACATTCGATATTCCGGATTTCGCCGGTGTAAAAACAGCCATTCAAAATCTTAAAAAACTGGGCGCTGCCGCCAGCGGTCCGAACTACGTTGCGGCGCTGGATGCCTATCAGGAAGCATCCACCAAGGCCTTCGACAATTTCATGGTTGTTTTCTCGCAGGCGGGTCTGGCTATGAGTGAGCGTTTCAATGCCCTTCATGGTGAATTCCAGCATCTTGAAGACGTGATCATGAAGTTCGGCTACCAGAAAACGGTTGAAACCGTGCAGGGCCAGGAATGCGCGATACGCTATCTCAAGACCAACAGGAATGATCCGTGCGATCCGTCATTCGTGATAGTACCGGTTGCGCGTGTGAATAACTGGGGCGGTAAAGCGGTCTATATCGTCATGGAAAAAACGCTTGAGGTTATGCGCAGGCAAATTGAAACGATTTGTCCGGGCCGTCTTGTCCTGGCGAAGCCCGATAAACGCCGCCCTGCGCCGGTCAGCGCGCTACCCTATATCGCGGCGACGACGCAGCATAAGATACCAAGCCCCATGTCCCCCGTCGGCCTGGCGCGCGGGTACCGCCTTCAGAACAATATCTTTTAACGGTGCTTCGTCTATCCATTCGGGCAGGCGCTTGCGCAGCACGCCCGATCCATCCTTGCCCTTGCCGGTAATCACCAGAACGCATCTGTATCCGCGGCGATAGGCTTCCTGCAAAAAACGTTGCAGCTTTTCATACGCGGCGGCCTGTCCATGGCCGTGCAGGTCGATGACCGCCTCGATATCCATCTGGCCGCGCGTCAGCTTTTGCTCGGTGCGGCGGTCAACGTCCCGCCCTTTGGCCGCGCTGGCAGGGACCGGGGCGGGGGGCTTTGGCATGGCCGTGCCGGTGCGCGTCCTGACCTGTGCGGGCATGGCCGGTTCAGGCGGCGGTGCCGGTTTTTTGCGGCCCTTTAAGGGGGTGATATCAGCGGCAACCAGCGCCCACAGCCCTTCTTCGTCCACATTTATGTCCTTGCCGCGGCGGCCCATTATCGCTCTTTCAAAATGACACTTCCTGCATTAACGGTATAATGGACCTTACACCAAGGATGGAACGCCCTCAAATGACGCGCATACTGATGTTTCTGTGTGCCCTGGCCATAACTGTTGCGGCCCCCGCGTATGCGCAGAATATCCCGGCTACGCGCACGGAAAAAGACTCACAATCATCGCCTGATACGACCCCCATGCTGATGCTCAGCCGGGGCACGCCCACTCATCCGGAGAAAGTCATTCTCACCTGGCATAAAATGGTCCGCCAGACACCTGACTTTCTGCTCTGGGCAAAAAAATCGCCTTATTTGCGCAAGGCCAACGCCATTGACCATGACATGATCGTCAATCGTGAATCCAATCGCCTGCAACAGGATTGGAACGAACTTGATACGTCGCAACTGCTGAACATCCAGACCGTCATTCATCTGAATAATTACAGCACCCTGCAGGAGCAGCTGATCGTGGGTGAGTTTACGTCCAAGACGTTCTTCAGTTTCATGATGTACGACGAAAACATCGCCGTTGTGCCCCACGATATTGCGCGTTTCAACAAGATCAAGATCACCAACGCACAAATGAACGACATGCTTAAGAAGGCAGGCAGCGGCCAGATCATGGCCGAGCTTTTGCTCAAGCCGATTGAGGCGGACGCAAAAACCCCCTTTGTTCATGGCAGGATGTCTTACTGGCTGGTGCTCGGGCAGGTGATGGAAATCCGCTTCTGGAGCAAGTCCGACGGCAAGGATGAATTGCTGTGGATGCAGCGCGACCCATCGTACAAACCCAGAGAAGACAAAAGCCTTCTCGATCTGAAATCCGGCGCTGTTTTGCCATGATCTCACGCATCGACCAGCCGCCAAACGTACCAAAGGCGCCAACCGATCCGCGCAAGACAGACGATTCCGATACACGCCAGTCGCTGCAACGCCACGACCCGGAATTCTATAAAAAGAAAGACGACGATCGGGATCGTCCCGGCTTTCGCGATCCGTATGAAGATCTGGCGGATGTATCAGTACCTGCACTCAAAAGCTTCCTGATGGGGCTGCTCGATAAAATCGGTGGACCTCTCACGCCCACTTCGACGCCCGCACACACTGAAATTCACCGCACCGCCGCCTCGCCTCAGGCCGCCGCCGCGATGAGCGCGTATCAGACCGGTGCCCGCCGCGGTGCGGTATCGGCACCGCCGCCACCCCCGCCGCCGCCTTCGACCCCCGCAGATGCCAGCGCGTTGGACCATGCCGTGGCCGGTCTGGACCGCGCCACCGTGCTGGACCTGATCCGCGATCTTGACCGCCTGTATACGCAAGGCATCAGCACCATCGCCCTGGAAAAAGGCGATGGTTTTCTCGCCAGTATTCGTGCAGGCATAGACCGCGCGAAAGGTATTTAATCTTAAAAAATAGATGACGCTTTCTGATACGATTCAGATAGAATCATTTCAAGTACAGTCCTCGTCAGTCCCAAGGGGTTCCCCCGCATTGACCTATCTGTTCCGCATTCTGCCCAATGTTTCCCGCACAGAGCCGGGTGCGCCTTCTGCCAAAATTGCTGTCTTCAAAAACCTCCATCGCATGGAGGTTTTTTGCATTTGAGTTCGATTTCCTAAAACCGCCGCATCTCACAATCCAACCAAAAGGAAACTGCCCTATGACAAAAATGTCCCGGAAAGATAAGCACAGCAACTTCCGCAGCATTAAGGGTGGGAAACAGGACCGTTTCGCGCCGTCAGCCTTTAACGACTCCTGGGATCCGATGGCGGAGGAAATCGACCGCAACCGCGACCAGTCCTATATCAAGCGCGTGAAGCCCCGCACGGAGGGCCAGAAAGTGCTGATGGAATCCATCAACCAGCACGCCCTGACCATGGCCATCGGCCCTGCCGGTTCGGGTAAGACATATCTGGCTATTTCCGCCGCCGTCGAGGCACTGGAAGACAACAAGATCGACCGTATCATTCTCTCGCGTCCCGCCATGGAAGCCGGGGAAAGCATCGGCTTCCTGCCCGGCGACATGCACGAAAAAATGGCACCGTACTTACGCCCGCTTTACGACGCACTTGGTGATCGCCTTGGCGGCAAGCGCGTACGCCAGTACATGGATGACGGTACGATCGAAATCGCGCCGATCGGCTTCATGCGCGGCCGTACGCTGAACAACGCCTTCATCGTCGTTGACGAGGCGCAGAACTGCACCTTCCAGCAATTGAAAATGCTGCTGACGCGCCTTGGCTGGAATTCAACCATGGTCGTCACCGGCGACCCGGACCAGAGCGACCTTCTGCCCGGCATGTCCGGCCTGGCGCAGGTGGCGCACAAGCTGGAACGTTGCGGCAATGTCGGTGTCGTCAACCTGAAGGCCTGTGACATTGTCCGTCACCCGCTGGTTGCCGAGATGCTCGCAGTACTTTAAATCTTGCGGGCATGAACCACGCCCGTATGACCCGTTTTATTATCTCCATCCTTGTCGGCGTCATTGCCGCCGCCGTGATCGCCTACACGCAGGTGCAAAAAACGCCACCCGGTGATGGACGTAACAATTATATCGGCCAGTCTTTTGGCGATAATTTTGCCGGCCTGACGGATCAGGACGGCAAAATTCTGGGCCCCGACGCGTTTGCGGGTAAGTACCAGCTGGTCTTTTTCGGCTTCACGCACTGCCCGGCCATTTGCCCCGCCGCCCTGCAAAAAGCCTCCTACATCCTGAAAAACCTGGACCCTGCTGACCGTGAGAAACTCGCTGTCCTGTTTGTGACCGTTGATCCTGAGCGGGATACGGCCGGGCAGATGAAATCCTATATTTCATCATTCGAACAAGGCATTACCGGAATTACCGGCAGCCCGGAGCGCATCGCAAAAACGGTCAGCGCATGGAAAGTCTACGCCGCAAAAGTCCCGCAGGACGGCGGCGATTACACCATGGACCATTCCGGCTTCCTGTATCTGCGTGACCCGAAAGGACACCTGAAAGGCATTTATCCGCATGAAGACGCGCCGGATGCCCTGTTGTCTGCTATAGTGAAAGATATGGGTCTCTAAACAAGCTTTGCCAAAACCCATGTAAATTTGGTAAAATAACAAAAAACAGGGTAAAAGCAGGGCAATAGAGGGCTTGATGCGCGGCAGCCGTAAACTTTCTCTACTTTTTATATTTTTCACAATAATTTCAATATCTTACCCGCGCCCAGCCGCGGCAGTTTGCGATGGTTGCGTGGTTGCCGCCGTTACGAAGGCGCACCTCGCCGAAATGGTCGCCATGGCTGCCCAAAGCACTGCTGAAATCGCCGCCATGTACGCTTCGACCAACATGGCGATCATGGGTACGCCCACGGGTACTCTTCCCGGCCCGTTCCTGCGCATGGTGCCCAGCGAAACGCCAGGCGGTGACCTGCTTCCCATACCGGGCATTGTCCCTCCCTGGTCGCTTGTGACCTATTACGAAAACGTGTGGTGGCCCCGCATGATCGAGCTGACCAAGGCCCAGCAGGGCGCGCAGGACAAGGTCTCCACCCTGCAACAGCAGATGTCCGACCGCACGGCGCAGGCCGCCGAATATTCCCGTTATATGCAGGAAACCCGCCGCATGGCGGTTGAGCACCAGGCCAGAAATCTTGGCCGTGCCGAAGTGCTCTGTCCTGAACCCTCAATGGGCCGTTCTGCCCTGGCCAACCGCGAAAAAGTCCGATACGGCGCACGTCAGCTGGAATTGCGCGCCACCCGGGAAGCCGGGGGCGATAAAGACATGCCCACAGCCATGGGCGGTATCGAGTACCAGAAGGCCATGATCCAGGCCCGTATCAACGAAGGCATGTGCAACCCGAATGACAGCAACGGCGCCGCGGCCAAATACTGCAAAAATCCAAAACCGGCAATTATGAACGCCGACCAGCGTGTTTCAACCCTGATGGGCACATATCTCCTTGATGATGCGCAGAATTCTGAGAGCTTGGGTACTGTAAACCGCGCCCAGCGTTTCGTGGAAAACGTTTTCAATTCCCGCGCGTTTGAACCGATTCCTGTCTCACTGACGGGCCAAAGCACGCTTTCGCCCAACGTCGTTCAGGCAATGGCCGAGCAATCGGCTTATTCTGCTAAACTGAACGTTCTTCAGAGACCGTTTATTGAAGAACAGGCCAACCGCGCCCCGCTGAGCGGTAACGTTGAAGCTTTGGGCGAACTGAGAGGCGTGCTCGACCGTGCCGGTTATGCGGGCGAAGCTAAGGAAGCCTATATCAAAAACGACAAAATCTCCCGCGCTGCTGAAGACTACATCCGTTATGTGGTTTATGACTCCGATCCCAAGACATCCTCTGTCGATCTTGCAGGCGCTGCCAGTATGAGCCTTGAAAACCTGATGTCCGTTGGGATTCAAAAGGAAATGAAGCAGATCGTCCTGATGTACGATATCCGCGAACAGATCCGCCAGACAAACCTCTTGCTCGGCACCATCGGCGGCATCCTGCTGGAGCCGAAATATGAGAAGATCCGCGCCAATCTTCAGGCCGTTCAAAGCGGCAACGACCGTCCCCACTAAGCCGGGGTTTAAGGTATTATCCTAAATGATTGAAAGAATCGGGTTTACGCCCGGTCAGACCCCGGTCTGGCCCCCGTCTGGCATAGTCCTTGCAAAATCATCCCCTGTAAGCCTGCCTGTGGGCATTTTTGGCCACAGGGTTGAATTGCAAGGATGAATTGATGACCTCGGTAAGCCCGCTCAACATCGCCCTTTCGGGTCTGCGCTCGGCGCAGGCGCTGATCGGCGTGGCATCTAACAACATCGCCAACGCCTCCACGGACGGCTACACCAAAAAGACACTGGCCCAGTACACCGTCATTGTCGGCGGACAGGGCGGCGGCGTCGATGTCGGACTGGTCCAGCGCCGTATCAACGACATCCTGATGAAGGATTTCCGCAAACAGGTTTCAGTGACATCCGGCCTCGCAACGACGCAGGATTATCTGAGGCAGGTGCAGGAACTGCACGGCACGCCCAATAACGAAAGCTCAATCACCTCGCAGATCGGCCGGCTTAAGGATTCCTTCGCGCAACTGGCCAACTCACCTGAATCGCAATACCTGCTGACATCTGCCTACAACGTGGCCCAGCGTACGGTGCAGCAATTCTCATCTTACAGCACATCGATCACGCAGCTGCGTAACACCGTCCAGAGCGATATGACCCAGTCGGTCAACACCATCAACAGTCTGACCCAGCAGATCGTCGATCTGAACGTATCAATCAAGGCCGCACGAAACCAGGAGCGCACCAGCGCCGATCTGGAAGACCAGCGCGATCTTGCCATCCGCAAGCTTTCAGAAGAAGTCGATGTATCGTACTTCACCAACCAGGACGGCACCGTGACCGTCATGACACATGAAGGCCAGTTGCTGGCGCATGATGTCGCCGTCAAACTTTACTTCAAGCCTGAACAGCTGGGCGTGCAATCGTATTATCCGGTGGCGTCCAAACCGCTGATGCTGGGCGATCCCATCCATGGCACTGATATCACCAACGATACGTCGCTGGGCGGTAGAATGGGTGCACTGGTCAAGCTGCGCGATGAAACCCTGCCGACCTATCAGGCGCAGATTGATGAGCTCGCCTACCAGCTGGCGTCGCGCTTCTCTGCGGAGGGTCTGAATCTTTTCACTATGCCTAATGGTTCGATCCCCGCCAACACACCGTCTGCCTATGTTGGCTTTGCCGATGCGATGGTTGTCAATCCAGCGATCGTCTCAGACACAAGCCTGATCCGCAAAGGCACCAATCCTTTAAGCACGGTTCAGGCCGGGTCCAGCGAAGTCTTGCGCAAGATCATTGAATTTACCTTTGGCGATGTTGCGTATCACGAAGCCGTCGGTACCGCGAATATCACAACCGGTCCCACCACCCTGTTCGCCGAGCTGGGCCTGAGCGGCCAGGCCCGTATCATCGGCGACCAGAATGTTCAGGCCATGTCATCGGTGGATGCCGATCCCGCGATCAACGAAAACGACACCTTCACCCTTCAGGTTGGTGCCGGCCTGCCGCAAACCGTCACTATCACGGCCAGTATGACGCCGGCTGCACTTGTGGCCGCCATCAACACGGCCATTCCCGGCACGGCCGCGCTTTCTTCGGGCGGTCAGCTGATTTTAACAGCGCCCGCAAACCTGACCATTGGCTCTTCCGGCCCCAACGCAATGAGCGCCGCCGGTCTTGCGGCGCTTGGGTTCACAGCCGGCGTCACGACGGCGCAACCGCCTTCTTTCACTATCGCTTCCGGCAATAACGATCCGACCACGATCACGATTACATCCGCAGACACGGGCGCAACGCTTTTGGCAAAAATAAATTCTGTATCCGGCATCACCGCTTCTATCGTCGGTGGACATCTTGAAATTCGCCCCACCGAAGGCGGCGATATTTCGATTATCGACGGTCTCAAAAATCCGTTGCAGGCACTGGGCATGACCATCACCGAAGTGCCGCACACGGCATTTAACAGCCTCAATCTTGGCCCCGGCGCCAATCTGGACGGCCGCATTTCAGGCTCGCCGACGCTACTGGAATACGCAACGCAACTTGTGGGCACGCAGTCACAGGACTCCAGCTACGCAACGTCGTCGCTTGCCAACGAAAGCGTTTATAAAACGACTCTGGAAAGCCAGCTCATTAATGAATCTGGCGTGAACATCGACGAAGAGATGGCGCAACTGATTTCAATTCAAACCGCTTACAGCGCCTCCGCCCGCACAATCACCGTTGTGCAGCAGATGATGGACGAACTTCTGAATGCGATAAGGAGATAATTTATGGCATCGATCTCAACACTGGGCCAGCAGCTCAATCTTGTTGCTCGTATGAAAGATATTCAGGCGAATATGAGCAAGTACCAGCAACAGGTCACAACCGGCGTGAAGCACAATTCATTCGCCGATTACGGCGTCGATTCTTTGAAAATTCAGCGCTATCGTGCCTCGCTCAAGGAACTGGAAGCCTACAGCTACAATATCGCGAACGCGCAGGTGAACATCTCTCAGATGAACCAGGCCATCGATGAGAACATGAAGCAGGCGCAGAACATTCTTGCCGCCATCGGTCTACAGCTCCCCAAAGGCGAAGAATTCAGCATGGAAACGATCAGGCAGGCGGCCAATACCGCGCTGCAGGTTATCGAATCCAACGTCAACACCGAAATCGGCGGCCGTTACCTTTTCTCAGGCAGTGATGTGACCAACAAGCCTTACACCGGCGGCAGCGGGGCAACCAACAACATTGCCCAGCAGGTTTCCAACTGGCTGGATGGCACGGTCGACACGGACGCATTTATCAGCGGCCTTGACGGCATGACAGATACGGAAATGGGATTTTCCACCACGGTGCAGACCGCAAAAAAAATCTATGCCCGTGCCGATGATAGTTACGAGGTGGATTATACCGTTAAAGCAAACAACGACGGCTTCAAAAAAGTCATCAACGGCCTGCGTGCTTTGACGCAGATGGAATATCCGGAAGGCACGGATGTGGCCAATAAGGATAATTTCTACGCTGTGATCAACCATGTATATGCGTCGATCAAATCCGGTATTGATGACATGCGTGCGGAAGCATCTAAACTGGGTACTGCGTCATCCGCGCTGGAAGTCATGACCACCAATCACCAGAACGACACCCAAAGTCTGCAGGTGGTTCTTGAAAACACGGAAGCTGCCGACACCACGGACGCCATCATCCGCTTTCAGACACTGCAAACCCAGCTTGAGGCGTCGTATAACATCACGTCCATCGTGAGCCAGCTGAGCCTGGCACGCTTCCTCAACTAAATAAAAAGCGCGGGCAAAGGCCCGCGCATGAAGGTGACGACCTCACTAAATTTAGAACAATCCGGATGGCCCCAGCGGGGCCTCTTCGGCGTTGTTTATGACGGTGGCCGTGGCTGCGCGCGCACCCGCGGAGGTTTTTACCTCCGGCAATGGCTCGTTGACCGGGGGGCTCTCGATAGATGTCAGCTCACCCTGCGGCGCACCGCCGGCATTGGCCACGATATTGGCAGCCGCCGCGCGTGATTCGCTTGCCGACGGAAGGCCCGAGGCCTCCATCGCGGCGTCCAGTGCATTGACGGCGGGGTTTTGCTCGCCCTTCATGTCGCCCGGTGCCGGGCGCAGTTTGATCATTTCACCGTCAAGCGACACGCGCACATCACCGGGGCGTATGCTTTCGACCACCGTACCGTCCGGCAAACGGTCGCCGGCGCGTACGGTGTAACGGATCGTCGTATCCGTGCGGTTGACAAGGATGCCGCGGCATTCGCCGGACAGGCAGGTCAGCTCAGCCCACTGGTAACGGGTTCTGCGCGCTTCTTCTTCTGCGATCCGCTTGCGCTCTTCCGCTTCCTTGCGCTGGCGCTCGATCATGGCTTCATCGGATTCGTTCGGCTTGCGGCCTGGTTCTGCGTTCTTCGCCTCAACTACGATTTTTTCGTAATGTTTTTTGCGTTCCTCAACCAGCTTGCCGTAAAGATCCGGGTACGATGCAAGGCACGGGCCGTTCGGCGGCAATTGTGCACAGATGCCGCGCGGCGGCGGCGGCGGGGTAAAGGGCATGCCGATCGCGGTATAGGATTCGCCGATCTTGGTAAGCGCGGCTTCGCGCGTGACCAGCTTGTCCAGAAGGCTGATCTGGTAATTCAGCTTCATCGTGTCGGACAGATACGGATTCTGGATAGCGTTGAAAGACTCGTCGAAATCGACGGAAAGATTTTCAATTTCATCAGCCGTGATGATTTGCGGTACCGCAAACGCAGGCATTTCCTGCGCCTTTGCCTGCGCAAATGCTAAACCACTGATAATAAATGATAAAAATACAAGACGGCGCATCGTATGATTCCCTGTCTTCATTATATGCGAAAACAGGGCGATCTTCCATGCCCACTATTCGGCACAACCATCGGCGCAGACGCCAAAATTTTCGATGTTCATGGTGCCGATATTCACGCGGGGTACGTTGATCGTCCGGTTCCGGCCCGGCGCGCCAAAGATCATGTCGCGCGAATTGGTAATATCGATAACCCCGGTTGCGCCGCTGACGACATCGATATCACCGTTGGATACGATGCCGCTGCGCAGCTGGTTATCGACGGTCAGTGTCTGTGACGTCACGGTAGTGGCAGAGATCCGGCGTGAATCGATTGTACCCGCTGTCAGCACGCCGCCATCCGGCATGGTCAGGGTCGTGTTCCGGGTAAAGATAAGGTTACCCTCACGGACAGTCGCGCCGTCACTGAATGTGGCGTTGGTCCCGACTTCGACCAGATCCTGGGTGCCCATGCCGTCATTGCCGTTGCCGTCAACCACAAGATGGTTCTGTGCGCCGTAAGCCTGTTTGTCGGCGTCGCTCAATCCATTCTGTAGGTTCAGGTTATTCATGCGTGCCGAATCGGCAATTAATGCTGATCCGTTGGTCGTCATTTGATCGCGGATACTGGCAGACCCCTTGATCACGGCTGTGCCGTTGACGCATAGAATACTTCCGTCACAGTCAGGATTGACGCCCGGCGTCGCCGAAGAAAAAGCCCGCGCAGTGCCGTCATTGCCGATATTGATATCGTCGCCGCCCCAGATATCGTTACCCCCGATATTCAAAGGCCCGTACATTGTATTGCGGCGCAGTGCCGGATCGACATCGCGAACACGGTGCAGATAATCGCCGCCGACTTCTTCAATGTTTTTGTACATGTAATAGGCGTAATAACTGCCGTCTTCCCGCGATGTCAGGTCGGCGTTCAGCTCGCTGTTATACCACGCAGTGTTCTGCAGCCCCTGCGTGGGGTCGACCGACCACGTGCCAAAGGCGCTGACCACGCGTGCGTCTGTCTTGGTGCCATATGTTTCAATAAAACCGCCATGCGGGCCGGATTCTGTGGCCGCGCGGCGCACCAGCTCATCCGGGCGTGGTTCAGATGTTACAAGCAATATCTCAAGCGCCGGCGTATCCAGCGTACTGGTCATGTCGTCCGCCACGCGCAGCAGGATACGCACGTTCCCGCGCAGCGGTGTCTGGTCGCGGAACTGCGCGTTCAAAAGACGCGATCCCTGGATGGTAATGCCATTCAGAACAAATGTTTTGGCGATGTTATCTGTCGCCGGCGCGTTTGAATCCGCTGTCAGCTGATAACCGCCGCCGTTGGCCACCGCCGCCTGGTACAGCGCATTATAAGCATCAAGATCGTTCAGGATCTCACGCATCGAATCGGCAACGGTGGTCATGTATTTATTGTTTGCGCGCGCGACTTCACGCTGGCTAAAGCCTTGCAGCAGGATGAACAACGCAATCAGAAGCGCAAAGAACACGCCCATAGCCAGGAGCAGTTCCAGAAGCGAAAAACCAGACATGTGTCGCGTGTTGCGTTTCATCATCAGTTACACGTGTAGGAGTGATAGGCTTGACCCGAAGTACCGGTAGAGCGAATGAACGTGCAATCGCCGAATCTTTGGACGCCGTATAACTGTGTGGTGCGGTAATAGTCGCATGTATAACCGGCACCGTTGTCACGGCAATCGTCGTAAATCGTCTGACCGTTGATATTGTATGATGTCTCTCCGCGAGGCTCACAATAGGTGCGCCCCCCCCAGGGCACGCACACAACCTGCCGGGGCGCTCCGGCCCGGGTTGGCATAGACGGATCATTATAACGCGGGTTCGTTGTTGTATTGGCATTATCCAGATACAGCGTGTTGCTGGCCGTGATCGCCTCGCTTGCGCCAAGGCGGCCGTCCAGTTGTACCACGTTACCCACCACCATCTGGTTGGTCTGGAAGCGGTGGGTCAGACCCGGTTCGGCGCGTGCCATGACAAGCTGGTTCATGATGGATGCGCCGTTACTGACCCCCATGTTGCCGGCCTGAAACTGGTCTGTCAGCACCGATACGCCGGTAACGTTCGTGGTCGGGGCAAGGGCCGTGGTGCTGGTCTGCATGGCTGCGCCGTCGATCGTATCAAACGTGGAAATACCCGCCACATCCGTCAATGCAGTGCCGCCTGCATTCGTGACGTTCGTAAAATCGCTGATGACATTGCCCTGCGCGGTCATGGTATCTGTTACACGCAGGCGTGCATCGCCTGCCACGCTTGTAGCCACGCCTGTCGCGGGGTCAACCACGGCTTCACCCACGGTTTGAAATTCACCGCCGCTCATGGTGCAGCCTGCACCGACAAGCGTACGGTTGCCGCTTGCATCCGGGCCGGAGAAACTGCATCCGGCTGTGCTGGTTTTCATGTTGATGCGTACATCCTGGACTGTGTCTATGCGCAGGGCCTGCTCGACCGTCATACCTTGCGCTGTCTCTGCGGCGGCACCTTGTGCCTGCCCGCGAAACGCGGCGTTGCCCTCGACGTTGTATTTATCCGCAATGATCGTGCCGACATTCTGCAATTCATTGGCGTTCATGTTCAGGTCGGTCGCCATGCGGTTAAGTTCCGGGCGGCCATCGATCTGTACACGGTACAGCCAGTGATCATTCGCTTCCGTCGTCTCTGAACTGACCAGGTCATAAGCGGCAAGATATCCGCCCTGTGTATCCGGTGTTGCGCTATACCCCGCTGCATTCAGCGCGGCAGTGCTGATAAACCATTGCTGGTACAGCGATGTAACACGGTTGGCGAAAGAATTGCCGGCCAGAACCATATCAGCCATGACACCCATGGCCGGCCCACCCGCAGATGCGGCGTCGATCAGGCGTTTGTTACCCGTGCGAATGGTGTCGCCAGGCGGGTTATCAGCAATGACGACAACTTCAATGGTCGTCAGGATAACCGCGTTGCCGGCAGCATCCAGTGTAACCGTGCCGTCGGGATTGAGTTTCGGCGTCTGCAGATTGCGTTTGAAGATGCGCATGCGCTGTTTATACGCATTGATGGGCTGATATCCCGCCTGCAGGAAATTACCCGGTTTCAGGTCATCCACATCGATTTCGGTGAAGACATTCGGCACATCGGCGCGCATGTCATCAAATGACGCCAGCACGTAATCATGTGCCGCCGTACGCAGGCGTAACATGTCGCTGGCGGCCTGGCGGTTGACCGCGCGCTCGCCCCAGCTGTTCAGGATGCCGTACATACCCGCCAGAAGCAGGCCCAGAAGACCGACAGTCAAAAGCAGTTCCAGCAGGGTAAAACCTGCGGCGCTGCGTGCGGACGTGATCATGCGGCTCTGTTTCATGGCGTGATGTTCGGCGGTACGTATTGACGGTCGGCGCAGGCATTGGCGACGTTGACGCCCTCAAGGCAGCGGCCGGTGGTGTTGATGGTCGGCAACGGACCGGATGTTGCCGTATCGACGACTGCATTGCTGGTCGTAGCCGCGCTGATAACAGCATCTGTTGCAAGAAATTGCAGGTCATTATTACTGCCGCCCGGCTGGGCACTGGTGACATGCACGGTACCGGCGTTGAATATCTGGCCCGCGATGACGGCATAGCCCTGGGTCGCGGCAGACGGCGTGGTGTTGAAAACATTAGCCGTAGAATTGTTCAGATTAAGCGTGCCTGTAATTTGTGCCTGTGTGCCCGTCGTGTCGGTAACGCGCACGTTGGCCGACGGCCCGCTCATCGTCTCGGTGATCAGTTCCGAATTTGCGACACCCGTGATGTCGCGTACCTGTAACTGGCCGGTCAGTGTGGTGGTGCTGGTAACGTTCATCTGCGGCGCGCCGGTCGTTGTGCCGGTGTCGACGGATTCGAAATTATCGCTGTTCAGCTGGTCGGTCACCAATGCGTTGGCGGTAACCGCGTTGATTGTGGCGTGACCGCGCATCGATGTGCTGGTCGAATAGGCATAGGCGTTGCGTTCAACCACAACGCGGCCATTGGGCACGTCAAAACGCGTATCAACACCGGCGGGCAGGGCGCGTGTGTTGAAAACACGCAGATCGCTGCCAAGCGTGGCCTGGCCGTTAATGCGCATGGCATCGTCGTTGGCGCTGCCGATATTTGAAAGTTCCGCGCCAAAATCCTGTGTCTGTGGCATGGCGACAAGACGCTGTGCCATTACGTTGGCAACGCGGTTGATGTTATAACGCACATCGGCAACGGCACTGTCAGACAGGGCGTCACACACATTGGTCGATGTCTGTGTGATATTGTCCGACGCATCCGTGGTTGTGATATGCACCTGGTTGCTGGCCTGCGTGCAGTCACCCGTCGGCGTGCCCATGCCAAGATCGGTCAGCATGGTGGCATAGCCCGGATTTTCCGGTGTCGGATAACGCAACACGGCGCGCAGATCGGCCTGCACCGATTTCCATGCCGGCATGATCAGCCCGCCTGCGGCAAACGTCGTGGAAAGGCCTATCGGTCCCACAAGCGCGGCGAATTCATTCGGTGTCAGGCACCCGGTATCCCAAAGGCCGACAGCGGGCCCGCCGCCGCGGCAATCGGCGGAAATATTGGTATCGGTGCGATCAAATAGCGGCGCGGTCACGGCCGCGTTCTGCTGGCGGATGCTGGTGACGGCTTCGGTGGTAAGCGGGGCAGTCGCCTTGCCGCCCGGTTCAAAATACACAAAGGCCGATGGCACGGTGGCGGGGTCGGTGACCGATCCGCCCAGAGCGCCATTCGACCAGTTGGCCATGATGACATACACGCGCTGGCCCAGTGCGTTGACAATGTTGCCCGAGCCGTCGGTGCGGCCAAAATTCTGCGGCAGATATCCGCCGTTCTGCAACACGGCCAGCGTAATCGGTGTCGGTGTTGCGGCTGTGTTGCGAATGCCGGGATTGGTCGCAAACTGGTCGCGCATATAAAGGCGGGCCGCCTTGGCGATTTCCACCATTTCCCATCCCGCGACCCGGGCTTCTGTCTTGCGGACCTCGTTGCTGTTAAACCGGGCGATGACCACAAGGATGCCGCCGAAAAGGGCGCAAAAGACAAGCGCCAGCAAAAGCGAAACGCCTTTCTGGTACCTTTTCCCTGCTTTCAAGGGAGTCGCGAAGGCTCTCATGGCCGGTATACGTCCCCACATCATTAGTTTCTATATTCTAGTGCAATGGGATTAAAACTTGGTGAAGCCACAGGTATGGCTCTGATAACTCTATCTGAATCGCTGAAAAACCGGACAAAGAAAAGAGGCCCCAAAAGGGGCCTCAATCTCTTTAAGTCTATGAAAGACTTGGGTTATTGGAACGTCCATGTCATGTCGTTCGAGTCCGTCTGCTCAGCACAGGACGTCAGGAACGTAGCCTGGGTCATGTCGGTGCTGCTCTGGTTATAGGTCGTGGTACCGACAACCAGTGAGATGAAGTCGTTTGCGTTCTGCGGGGTGAATTGCTGGCCAAGACGGACGCAGGCACCTTTCGGAACGTTGTCAAACGCGATTGCGAACGTGTTGCCGGCGCCGGTGATGGTGACATCGCCGAACGGACCTTTGGCAACCGTGTTCGTACCAGCCGGGTTAACACCAAGGTCGGACGGCAGGGCGCGCATGCTGATCAGGTCATCGATGATGCTACCGTTACCATACGATGTTTGGCCCTGATAAGCCTGCTGAACCTGCTGCTTGAGCGTGGTCAGAAGACGGGTGGCTTGGTTGGTGTTGTTGTTTTCCGAGACCAGGCGATACGCGCCAAGACCGGCAAGGATGAGCACGGCGCCAACAGCGACGACGAGCAACAGTTCCAGAAGCGAAAAGCCCGACTGGTGGCGTTTGTTGAGTGTCATTTTCATGTGTTTTTTTCTCCAGGCTTTCAGGATAAGGCGAACCGCCTAAAAATTTATTAAACTCCGAGCATTCTGCGCTATTTTTTGTATCTGTCAATGTACCTTAAGTGTCTCATCTGATTTAGATTTTGGTGTGACAATTTGGATCAAATCTTATTGTTGCTGATCCTGGATTTGCTGGAATACCGAATAGAAAGACAGGATCAGGCAGCCGATAACGACCGCAATCAGCACCAGAATCACGAAGTTGACGATCTTCATCGCCGAATTGACGCGCTCAACCAGCCCGTCGACCCATGTATTGGTGACGCGTGTCAGATTCTGGTCGAACCCGCGCAGACGCGCATAAATCTGTAAATCGCCGATGATTTCAGTATCCGGAAATTCGTAACCCGCATTGAACAGGGCGTCGCCAAGGTTTTCACCGCCCGCGATATATTTCTGGATCGCCTTGACCCGTTGCTTCAGATACGGCGACGACAGTCGGCTGATCCGTTGCAGGCTGACCTCGTCCAGTTTGACGCCTGCGCTCATCAGTGACGCCACCGACAAAAGAAACGCCGACCCCTGCCACATCTTGTAAAGGCTGTACGGCACGAGACGATCGGCATAAACGCGTGCGCGTCCGGTCCATCTGGGCATCGACATCGTAACAATAACGACAACGGCCACAAGGGCGACCACGATAAACAGGCCCTGTTCGCGGATGAAGCGCGCGGCGATTGCGACCGTATAGGCGATACCCTGCCATTTTTCGACCGGGATGATCTGCTCAAACGTCGGAATGACCTTGAACGACGACAGCACCATCGCCGCGATCAGCATGCAGGTCAGCACCGCCGGATAGGCCCCGGCGGCGATAATCGCTTTTTTGATTTTTGACTGGTTTTCAATGGCGTCTGCGGCGTTGTGCAGCGACTTCAGAAGCTTGCCTGAATTCGCGCCCGTCTCAAGAAGGATAGCTTCGGAACTGGGAACATACGGACCCACGCATTGACCGAAATTCATACCTTCGGCCACGTCGTTGCGCCATTTTTTGTAAAGCTTATGCAGTGCGGCGCGCGGGTTCTGGCGTTGCGCGATTTTTTGAATCTGGCCAAGCGCAGTGTCCAGCGATACGCCGTTCTCAAGGAGCTGCACGAGCTTGATGTAGAATTTCTGGCGGGTCTCGCCGTTAAATTCCATCTTGATCGAAAGCTTGAAGAAAAGGTCGTTCTTGCGTTTCTTGGCCATACTATTCGCCTTATCCGCGCTTGGGCAGGATGATCGGGCCTACAACACGTTCGGCGTCACCGGGGTCGACCTCACCGGCGCGCAGGCGGTCAACCATGTGTTCCATCATGTTGCGCCCGTTCAGCGATGTCAGCCAGTATTGCTCGGCATCCTGTTTCTGGTCGCGGCGCACCATGTCCATGAACGTGTTGTCCGGAATGATGATTTCCGAGACGACCGTACGGCTTGAATAACCGGTGCTGTTGCATTTCGGGCAGCCCTGCGGATTGCGTTTGCGCAGGCGTTCAACCGGTACCTGCGCCGCTTCAAGACGTGCCAGCAGATTATAGTTGAGCTCTTTTTCTTCTATCGGCAGACAGCACGATTTGCAAAGCTTACGCACCAGGCGCTGGGAAATCATGCCCGTCATCAGCGTCGGATCGCAGAGTTTGTATTCTTCAACCTCAAGGTCGCGCAGACGGAAGGGAATTGTAATGGCGTCGTTGGAGTGCAGCGACGTCCAGACCTGGTGACCCGTCATGGCGGCTTCGAATGCCAGGCCGGCGGACGCGGCGTCGCGCACCTCACCGATCATGATACGGTCGGGGTTTGAACGCATGGCCGCCGCGATCGCCTTGGTAAACTGCGCGGCGCGTTCTTCCTGTGTATTGGCATTGGTCACCGGCATCTGCACGGCGCCCTGAATCGGGTATTCCGGCGGATCTTCCACCGTATAGAACGCGAGGTTGTAATTATATTCCTTCAGGATCGCGATGATGTTCCGTTGCAGCGTCGTCGATTTACCGTGACCCGTAGGGCCGGCAACCACGTTGATGCCGTACGGCTTGGACCGCAGGAATTCAAAATCCTCCAGCTGCTCGGGCGTAAAGCCGAGCGCGGCGACGTCGCCCGCGGTTTTGTCATCGGTGTTGTACAAAAGACGCACGATCATCGCGCGGCCGTCATACACGGTCGGGTTGAATTGCAGACGAAGCGAAATCACGCCTTCCGGAAGTTGCAGGTCTTTGCGGTTCGAAACCCGCGCGCCCTGGTATTCATAAGGCTGGTAGTTGACGTCTGCGGCGTCGGCCATGGTAAACGCGGCCGCGCAAAAGCTGTGGCCGTATTCCGGCGGCCATTCGGCGATATGTTCCATCGCCCCGGCAACCCGCGCGCGCACAAGGCATGATTGTTCGTACACAACGACGTGAATATCCGATACGCGGCGCTTGGCCATGTCACTGACAAGGTTGAGCACCTCGCGGCGCATCCGCACTTCGTCCTGCTTGCTGCGGAAATCGAACGAACCGGTGGTGCGTTCATACGCCACCTGGATGCGGTTCAGCTCAACGCCTTCGATGATCGGTTCGGGATATCCGGCGGCGCGGACTTCGGCGATCAGCGAAAGAATATGCGGGCTGGATTTATGCGACTTCGAAACGATCAGCTTGCCGTCATTATAATAGGCGGCGATCTGGCGCAAATTCTGCCCACGGTCCAGCGGACCGCCTTCCGCCGTCAGCGGTGTCGCCGGATCCCAGTCTTCAACGTTCTTTTTTTTCCCCGGCAGAAGCGTGAATGCCATCAGCTTTTCACCCAGTCGAGTGGTTTAACACCCTTGTCATCCTTGACGGTGACGCCAGCCGGTGTAACGCGCACAACGGTGGTTTTGCCATCCGGCAGTTTCATGCCGCTTTTGGCTTTGACTTCATCGCCTTCAGGGCTCACCAGTTTTGCTTCAACACCGGTGCCTGCGCCGTAAATCTCGCGGATCGTCCACGGCATGGCGGGCATTTCAGGTTCCGCTTTGGCTTCCGCCTGTTTTTCTGCGGGTGCCTGCACAGCCGGCGCGCTCGGTGCTTTTGCAGGCGCCATTCCTGCGCCCGGTGCACGCGGCGCTACATCCGCACCAGCCAAAGCATTGGCCGGAAGCGGCATAAGACCGGGCGATCCCGCCCGCTGTGCGCCCGCGACACCCGGCATACCGCCAAGGCCAAGGGCCATGTCGCTGGATTGCTGGTTTTTCAAAAGGCTTTCATTCAGACGCTCAAGCAGTTGCGCGCGTTGCACGCATAATGTGAAACGGTCGATATCTTCCTGCACCTTGGCAAGATCGTCCGGCGCTTTGGATATCGAGGCCGGTGTCGGGCACGGGTCGTTCCCCTGCGTGCCGGCATTGTCGTTTTCGACGGCTTGCGGCTGTTCAGGCATCGCGCCGGTTGCGGCGGTCTGCGCCTGCGGCGCAGTTGCGGCGGCACCCGGCGTAGCCAGTTGCGACTCGTCCGGCGCGGGTACGTCCTGTGCCTGTGCCATGCCGATAAAGGCAATGACGCTTGCGGCGCTTACGAAGCGGAAGAAGGCATCTTTTCTGGTCATCGTTTTGACTCCTTAATTCGCATTGGCCGCGGCCAGTTGTTTGGCCTTGGTGTTGGCGGCGATCAGACGGGCATCCGGGCGAAGGACTAGTTTCGCATTATACTGCCAGCCGCCCTCTTTGATGTCGTTGGACACGCCCTGCAATATCAGGCCGGGCATGTCGAAATATTTTCCGATCAGATTGGGCGGCGTGCGGGTTTTGATTTCCAGCGACAGATACGGCATGTCGTCACGCGTCAGCGGCTTGATCTCGACCTTGTCCTTACCGATGGCATTGAATCCTGATTGCTGCATCATTTCCATACCCTGGATCAACTGCTGGCTTGCAGCCGGCACGACCTCCCGCATGGTCAGTTGGCCGATATTCGCAAAGCGCTTGGTCAGCGTAATGATAGCATAACTTCTGTCCAAAAGCTCTTCCGCTGCGCCGTCGGCGGGGCGTGTCGGCAGGCGGCGATTGGCGATCAGGTTCTGTGCATCCGCGAAATTGCGTGACACGCCGTCCGGGAAGCGCGACAGATACGGCTCAAGCATGTCGTAAGACCCGCCCTGACGGTTCCAATACCCTTCCACCAATGTGTCTTTGCATTTCAGACTGGTCAGAACCCAGCCAGGCAACGGCACGACCAGTGCGGAAAACGCGTCGACGCAATTGGCCATCAGTGCGCTGGGCGCAGGCAGTGCCATGCGTGTCAGCATCTCGCCGCTTTCTTCCTTGATGACGCTCGGTTCTTTCGGCGGCGTCTGCAGAGTGTCGCCGGCATTGACGATCGGCGCAGGAAGTTCGGCCTTGGTGGGAACGAATGACGTTAAAATGGTCTGCCCCGCAAGCGAGACGACCAGAAGAATGACAATGGTGATCAGCGCGCCAAACGCCAGGCGCTTATTACGTTTACCCGAGAAAATGGCGTCGAGGTTTACGGGCTTAAGCGTAGGCGCAGTCGCCTCGTTGACGATGCGCGACAGCGGGATTTCACCACTTGTGTCCGGCGCATTCCACGATTCCGGCGCATATGAGCGCGGCCAGCGGAAGGCCTCCATCTGCGCCATGAAATGGTTGTAGGCAGCCTCTTCCGACGAGAACAGGATATCGCCGTCCGGGGATAAATTGTCTGAGTGAACCGCGACATACCACCAGCCGTTATCGGCGACGAAAACCGCATGCCATTCACCGACCAGCGCGTCGGCGGCAAGCGACGCCAGTGCCGACTGGCCCAGGCGGTGGCCTTTGCTCAGGAAACCGAAGCCATGCTGCGTGACCACGCCCTGGCGCATGACATAGAAATCAGCCTTGAAACCTTTGGCGCGCGTCTTCGCAAGGCTTGAATCGCCCTCGTCATCCGACATCAGCCATTTCAGGCCGACCGCGTAACGCTTGTTGTCATACAGAAGAATACCGTCGCCCACGGGACCGCCGCGATCCGGGCGCGCCGTGATTTCCTCGTGCACGCTCGCCTCGGCCTCAGTCAGATCCAGTGGCTCATCGAGATCGATGTCCAGGAAATCCTTGTCGGTGCTGTTCTCGTTGCGGGCCATTACGGTTTTTTAGGCCTCTCTTACTGGTTGCCGATCACCGTGATCGGATCTTCCGGCAAAATCTCGGACGTGATCAGCATCACCGAAATCTCGCGGCTGCGGTTCGTGGCCTTGCCGCCGCCCAGGATCGGCACATAAGGCGTGCCGTCATCGATGGTGGAGCTTTGCTTCTTTTCAAAACCGGCCATCACCAGCGTTTCGCCCGACGTGACGACGGCGTTCTGCAGGAAGCCGGTGGTTTCAACTTCCGGCAGCTGGATCGACGCGGCCGAGTCGCCTGAACCCGACGTGAACGTCGCGAACGGCTGCTGTGCATCGGTAATCGCGATCGAAAGACGCATCAGGATTTTGTTGCCTTCAACGATGCGCGGCAGAACCGTCATCATCAGGCCGGTATTGACCGTGCCCGGCTCAAGGCTGACCGAACCACCTGAATCACCCGACGTGGATGACGTGCGTTTCAGATAGCTGATCTGGCGGCCGACCTGCAACGGTGCAGGCTGGTCGGAAAGAGTAACAAGCGCGCCGGAGTGAACGACAGCGGCGCGCTCAATCCTGTTGTCGGCTTTCAGTTCAGCCAGCAGGCGGTCTGCGCTGATGCTGGTTGCGATATCCGCGCTTTCCGGACGCTTGATGATGCCAAGCGTGAGACCCGATGTAGCGCCGCCAATGCTGCGTACCGTTGCCTGGTCAAACGCGCGGCGGATAATGCCGGTAACGTCCGCAGAAAGGTCCAGATCGTTGGAAGCGGTCACCGAAATGATCTTGATCGCAATCGCGACGCGGCGCAGGCGAAGGGAGTTTTGCTGGTTCAGGTATGTCTCAACCCGGCGCACGATATCCGGCGCGCCTGACACGGTGATGGTGCCGGTCGACGGTGAGAACGAAGCTTTACCGGCATCGCCCATGATGGTCCCGACGGCGTCCTTGATTTCATCCCAGACTTTCAGCGACGCGCTTGATGTCACGTCGACTTCCGGAAGGTTGGAGCTGGAATCGCCCGACGAACCGGATTTGACCGTGCCGGTATAGCTCAGTTCGCTGGCCAGCGCATGCAGCATGAAGGTGCGCGTAACCTGTTGCGCCATCTGGATGCTGGTACCGTCGAACGTCCAGTCGGCGTTGAAATAATCGGACGCCTGGTTCAGCAGGTCCGAAAGACGGCCCGACCACACAACGCGGCCGCCGGCAACCTGTTCGCCGTCGGTCGGGGTGAATGTTTTGACTTCAGCGCCGGAGTTTGAGCTGGAGCCCAGCGTCGTACCCGTGGCCTGCGCACGCACACCGGTAACGGCCTGCACCATGCGCATCAGTTCTTCCATCGTAACCGGACGGGCAAACGTCATGACAATGGCGTTTTGTTTTTCAAACTGTGAGGGCAGGGGCGAACCGTTGGTGATCGGTACCGCGTCCGAACCGAAATACGGCGCGGAGTTGATGGTCAGCGCCTGTGCCAGCGGCTGGGTCGGGCTGATCTCAGCCAGGGCGCGGTCGGCCTGTGATTGTGTGGTCTGGAAATTCTCCTGCGTGGCCTTGATCTCGGAGCACGAGGCAAGTCCAAAGCCCATAACGAAAACAAGGGCGGCAATGGTTTTGGTAAAACCTTTAAAGGGCGAAATCATCATGGGCAAAAGCCACCGGGAGGAAGAGTTGGGAAAGACGGATACGAAAGCGCGCAGCCGCCAGTTATGACCGACTCAAATTGTACGGCAAGCGGCAGCATGAGAGAAGCGGAATTAACGGCCCCAAAACCCGGCAAGGGCTTGGGTTACATGCTGTTCTGGCGGGTCTCGATGATCAGGACGGCCGGGCCGTTCGGAAGGTTCGGATGCAGGCGGCCCATCGGACGCGGACGCGAATCGGTCAGACCGCGCAGCAGGACCTGGACGGCCTCTTCAAACGTGCCGTTCAGTGATACCGCCGACTGGACCGGGTAGTCATATTCGGACGCCCAGTACAGCTCAACGCCCGCGCGCTGGGACCAGTCCTGCAGGATACTGCGCAGGGTGGAATGGCGGGGTGATGTCCACGTGCCGCGGGCCAGAAGGTCGGCCTGCGATGCGATGCGGTTGGATCCGCCCGCGCTGATCTGTTCCATGTTGACCGGCATCACTTCCTGCGCGGTGATAACCGCGGGGGTCGCGATGGGGGCCGGGGTCATGGTCGTGGTGGACGACGATGTCACCGTCTGGGTGGCGACAATCGGGCCGCTCATAGGGGCGGATGCCTGCATGCTGATATTGCCGGCGCGCATGATCGAAACGACATTTCCGTTAACGGACGCCTGCATGCCCATGGGCGCAAGCGTGTTTTGCAAAACAATGTCCCAGGGCTGTCCGCCCTGCCACGACACGTGTTTCTGCACGTCGATACCCTGGTCGAAAACAAAACCGAATTCCGGCGGCACGATCTGGCGAATCGCCATGACAAGCGGCAGATCGCGGCCAAAACCCTGCGCCACGTCGTAACGGCCCGTGCTCATCGGTGCCATCATAGTCGGGTTGTTGCTGTACGTAATCCCTGACATACCGTCATCCATGACGGACGGCGCGGCCATCGCCTGTTGCGGCACGATGGGCTGGGGCATGTTGCCCATAGACTGGGGCTGGGTGGCCTGCGGCGCGCGCGGGATGTAAACCTCGTTGGCGCGGGCCTGTGCCGGCGTATTCCATGTAACCGGGTCGTTGGTCATGCCGTTGCCGTAAATCGGCGCGGCGCTGGCCGGACCGTCCGGCGTGGTGGCGATGGGTGAGCCCGCATTGATGCCATTGCCCAGTGATTCGGTCTGAACCGGGGTGATCGGGGCAGAGGCCGAGCGCGGGGCCATCTCGGGCGGGCGGGCCTGTATGGCACCGGGGGAAACAGCGGACGGCGCGGGCGCGGTCCATTGAAAACCGGCGTATGCGGCGGATGCCTGGAATGCCAGGACAGAGGCGGCGATCATAACGCTGCGCATGTACTTATTCATCGTGTACCTCGTAACCCTCGTGCAGAACGGCGAATCGCTCGCCATTTATTTTTCAGGAAGTCTAGAAGCGCTGCCGCCAAAACACAAGCTGTTCAAAGGGTTTGCGGTGGATAGAATAGACACCGCAAAAAACATCGCATCGCCGGATTTTCGGACGCCACCTTTGCCGTCATCATCACCATTCTGGCTCTGGAACGGAAGGCACCGCACGACCCTTTACTTGCGGGGCTTCTGGCCCCGTGGCCCGTCGCGCTGAGCCTTATCTAAGTGACCATCTTCTTTATAACGCGGACAAGGTGAATGGGGTCGTTCTCTGGGCCAATATGCAGTTGCTGTTCTGGCCGTCGTTGGCGCCGTTCGCAATACCTGGCCCCGCGCATCGAAAAAAGAATAACCATTTAAGGTTAATAAATATATTAACCAAAATCGTTTAATCTGCGTTTCCGGTGCCAGATCAGGCCCGGGCGCTTGGTGCCAAGGATCCATGTCCGGAAAGACCGGACCGATGCGTCAAAGGTCAGGCCCTTGCGTTCCAGCAGCCAGAACAGGATGCACATCAATAAAAACAGCGTCAGTGTCCACGGGCGCATATGCACCAGAAACACCATGAAGAAAAAGGCCACGCGCGCATCCAGCGCAAAGAAGCGCACAGGCTTCATGCTATTGCGCCAATGCCAGTCACCTTGGGTTTCGATTTCGGCCATGGAATAAGAATATCACCGCTAGTGATAAAAGGGGAGAGTTAAGGCCGCGACTGCGGCCTCGCGCTTTCGCGCGGGCGGGGGCGAAAGCCAGTGAGCGGGCCGGCGAGGCCCCAAAACAGGAGCCGAAAGGCGCCTGACCGCAAGCGGTCCGCGAGCTTATGCGATCGAAGCCAAGGTTTCTGGAAGAAACCGCCCGGCGTCTGAGGGGCATATTAAGTAGAGCCGCTCGCCTGCGTCAGCGTCAGGTACCAGCGGCGTTCAATGATGCCGGCTTCAAACTGTTTGGTCGCCGACGCTTTCAGCGTCTGGCCATAGTTCGGGATCATGCGCTGGATTTCGACGGTCCACTGGTTGTAGTCCATATCCAGAAGCTTCTCGCGCACGATGTCGTTGAACACCATCCATTCGCGCACGCCCACACGGCCACCGCCGACTTTTGGCACCAGCGCCTGCGTCACGATCATGCGCAATGTTTCCATCAGCGCGTACGCGCGCTCCGCACGTTCCTCGCCGTCGAAGGTCGAGATCATGCGTCGAATGGTAGCGGCCACACCCGTGGTGTGCGTGGTTGTGTAAACGCCGTGGCCGGTCTGACCGGCTTCGATCGCGGCGGAAATGGTTTCCTTGTCGCGGGCTTCACCCACCAGAATGATATTCGGTTTGCGGCGCAGGGCATTGCGCACACCAGCCGAGAAACTGGGAAGGTGACGCGGAATTTCAGTCTGCGCGACAACCGAGTGCGGTGAATGAATCGCATCGTACGTAAATTCGATCGGTGCCTCGTAGGTCAGCATCTTGCCGCAGCCGTGCTTTTTCTCAAGCATCATGCGGCAGCCGGATGCCAGTAACGTGGTTTTACCCGAACCTGTCGGACCGGTGATAACGACCAGACCCTGACGCTGCGCCCAGTTGTCGATGATTTCCTGTTCGATATTCAGGTCCGACATTTTCGGCGGTTCGGATGGCAGGACACGCATGGTGACCTGCGCCGCGTCGCGGCCCTTGGAAAGAATGGCAGTGATGTTCACGCGGAAACGGTGACGCGTGTAACGATCCGGGCGGATTTCATACGACACGTCGAGATCATCACCGCCCGCAAGACGCGCCTGCGCTTCGGGGCCATAAATTTTTGCAAGCACGATGGCCATGTCGGCGGCGTCCATCGGGCGGAACGTGCCGGGATAAAGCTTGCCGTGAAGTTCGTTATAAACCGGACGGTCGGTCTGCCAGGTAATGTCGCTTGATCCCTGCTGCACGCACCACAACAGGAACGGGTCGATATGTTCTTCCGAAAAACGCGTCGGCTCCGCCGGCCATGTCTGGCCCATACCACCCGAACCCTTGAGAAGGCTTATCGGCTTGCGGGCTGCCATTCGTAAGGCCTCGGCTGGAGTTGTGACGGTCCGGTGATCTGCAGCGCACGGTCGCCCACGCGCATTTCTTTGCCGCCGCCCGTTACACCGCGGTCGGTCTGCAATGTAAACGGCGCGCTGACGACACCTTGTGCCAGAAGCATGCGGTAACGGATCATGCCGCGGAAATCCGCGTTCAGGCGGTCCAGGTCAGCCTGGAAAACTTCGTTGGCCTGCTTCGTGCCTTCATCCCATCCCTTTTTCAGGGTTTTGAGCCAAGCCTTTTTTTCAGCTTCGTTGGCCGGGTACAGGATGGCGGGCGGCGGCGTCACGTCGCCCCAGTCACGTTCCAGATAGGCACGCCAGTTGCGCGGGCTTGAAACGATTTTGGCGTCGACGTTGATATTATAAATGCGGTCGGCCACGGCAGCGGTCTGCCCGCCTTTTTCGATCAGCATCGCGTCTTCTTCTTCCGCGATGATCGGCGGCTCAATCAAAAGCCCTGAAGGTGCGGTGATCAGAAGACGTTTGAAATCGTAAATGGAATCCAGATACGCGGATTTATCCTGCAACGACCGGCGGATCTGGTATGTGCGTGCTGCAAGTCCGCCGCGCGCGCCGAATGACATGGCAGCGTCGCTCAATCCTTCGTTACGCAGTTCCGGGTTGCCGTCTTCTTTCTGGGCATCCGTTTCGGTGACGGGGGCGGGAATGACCTGCAGGTCTTCAAGTGTCGGGGGCGCAGCGCCGATCGCGTCGTCTACCGGACGGCCGACGCTCTGGCTCATGATATCGCCAAAACCCGGTGATAAAACCGGGTCGGCATGCGCAAACGACGGCAGAAGAAATGCCGCTGTCATGGCAAGGATGCGAATGGTCGGTCTGACCATGGTGCTTACCTGTGACGTTTGGGTGTGGACCGCGAGGGCGAGCCGCCCATCGCCGACGAAAAGTCGGTATTGCTGCTCGCATTGGGCATCGCACGGTTATATGTCTGCGCGTAAATGATCTCGACGGTGCGGCGGTTGGCGTCGACACGAAGATCTGCGCGCGTACCCATCTGCAGGCCCAGATCGCGGAATACCTCGATCAGCGGTTTGTTGAACGCATTGACGTTCACGATAACCGGTGTCGGCGGCTGGTCGCCAAGGGCGTTAAAGGTGTAGGTCGCGTGCGAGGCAAGGTCGCGCACCAGGTCTTCGGCAGGGCCGGACCAGTTGAGTGTGACGGCGCGTTGCAGTTCCGGCGGGGCGTTGGGCACCATGGCAGCCGACGACTGTGCGGCGGACGGCGTGCGCGCCTGTTCGACCGCGGCCAGGGATTCGAGTGCGCGGGTCGCGCGGTCGGCCGCATCCGCGATCATCAGGGATGTCGGGTCAGGCTCGGCCACGATCTGCGGCTTTGCGGTTTTTGCTTCGCGTCGGGTGATGTCGGCGCAGCCGGCCAGCGCAAACACCGACAACACGGTGATCACGCCCGCAGCAACGCGAACATGTCTGGAAAATGATTTATTTAACACACACATATCCTCATCTTCGCAGAATCCTAAAGGCGTCGAATCACGCCTACAAGGCACTCTACTGTTTTTTTAACCCTTATCCTCAACCTGGTCGAAACGTCCGAGTTGGATGCGTTTGGCAGGTGCGGTGGGTGGGTTATTGGCTGTTTCGCTGGCTTTGGTATCGGCTGGTTGGGACAATAGGCCCTTCTTGCGCATCACCGCCACCACTTTGCTCTTATACTTGGACCCAAGGGACGGCGTGCGCGAATGGTAATACGCAACCGCCTTGGCCAGTGAACCGTTGGTGGCGTTCAGGTTCTGGCGCAGGATCCAGGCCGACACATTGACATTGGTGCAGCCATCGTCGCGCACCCATTGCCATGCGGTCTTTTCCGAAACTTTCCAGTTCTTGGCCAGCGTAGGCAGCCACAGCGTGTTGATCTGCATGGGGCCAAGGTCATAGGTGCCGTTGGTGTTGGCAACCTGCTGGCCGATGCGGCCCCCCTCGACATGCAATATCCCGACAAGCACCTGCGGCGGAACGTTGTAGGTCTGTGCAGCCATCATAAGGCAGGCGGCGAACAGGTGGTTGATCATGCGGCCTCTCCAGAGGTGTCGGACCCTTTATTATCGTCTTTTTTGACGAAAAATGCCATTGGATTGCGCGGCCCGTCCGTAGCGGCGGAAGGGTTTTGTGCCGGCGTCTGCGGTGCGGCCGGTGGCGTAGAAACGGCTGTTTTCTGGGGTGCCGGGGCCGTGGGCGCGTTAGGCTGAGTGGATAAACTCGGTACTGTCATGAACCCGATGACCGCGCGCAGGACATCAAGCCCGTCTTCAAACCGCTGCCAGATACGTTCGGACAGGGCTTCCGGCGACGGCGGCTGGCTGCCCGGATTGTTGGCCATGGTGTGTTGCAGGCGGTCCATTTCAACTTCGCATGCGCGGGCCAGCAGTTTGGCTCCGCCCTTCAGGAAGGCCAGCTCACGCTCGGCATACAAATCGGGGCTGCCCCCGTTACCACTGGAAAACGCATCAGCCAGTGCTGACGCACGGTCGCACAGATGTTCGCCCAGTTTGCGGATGACAAGGCTGTCTTCCTGTCCAAACGGGAAACGCATGACGGCGGCCACGAACGGGGTCAGGGCCTCCACCCGGCGGGCGACCAGGTCGGTTTCGCCCGCCTGTTCGTCCGGCAGCAAGGGAAACGAATCGGCCAGCGACAACATCCCGTCAAAGGCGGAATTCATGCGGCGGTTAAAGGCGTCGTCGGGCATGGCCCCGGACAGGACGTAATGCTGGGCAATCATGGCCCCGGCCAGTGTGGCCGCACGCAGGCGCACGATTTCGGCTTCGTCCTGGCTGCGCGGCGCAAGGCGGCTGGCCATGTGCGTACCGGCGGAAATACTGGCGGATAAAAGGGCGGAAAAGCGGCGCGCGGCTTCTTCCGGATCAGGGTCAGCGGCAGCGCCCTGCCAGGCCATGAGTTCGTCGACCGCCCCGATCAGGGGGACGCCAAGACTTTCGAAGACGCGCAGCAAAGCCTGCGCCTGTTTCGACTCACGAGTAGTCATACCGTACGAACCGCCACTTGCCGGACTGCTGTTAAACGCGCGCAGCCCGTTTTTATAATTTTATCCAGATATACGGTCTGCGAAAGGTCCAAGTCGAGTCTTTTCCTGTGTTTTAGCCAAGCCAAAGCTTACTTATTCCCTTCTTGGCCAAGCAGGTCACCGACCGCCTGGTTGATGTCCAAAGGCCGCCCGCGGATCAGGCGCACCGTGCCGCCCTTGCCCGACTGGTAAACGATGATCGGCGTGCCGCTGAGCGACCATTTGCGCATCAGTTCAAGATTGGTCTGGATGGTCGATGTATTGATGGTGTCGCTGGCCGGAAGCAGGTTTTCCTGGCCCTTGGAATAGGCGACCAGCCGGTCTGCGCCATCTGCCGCCGCCAGCACAAGCGCGGCCTGCGATTTGGATTTGCTGTCATACGCAACCGGCACGATATGAACGGCCACTTTGCCAGCGGTCACCATCGGGTCCACATCCTTGATGAATTGGCGGCAATGGGCACAGTTCGGGTCCAGGAACGCCCAGAACGCGGGCACGCCCGGCTTGCCCCACAAAACGCTGCTGGCGGCTTGCACATCGGCCAGCATTTTCTTGGCGGGTGATGTTTCCTGCGGGGCTGTTGCTGCCGCTTCGGCGTCCGGTTTGATCGGCGGAAGATTCGCGGCCACATCCGCAGGTTTGGTCATGCCGGCTGCCGGGTCTTCGGGCATGGGCACATCTTTCGGGGATTCGCCGCGCGGATTGGGCGCCATCTGCGATTCCATCATCGTGACGATATCTTTGTTACGCGATATTTCCAGCGCCTTGAGCTGTTCACCCGTCAGCATGTCGCCCTTGTCATTGAACAGGATGCCCATGACCAGCGCCTTGTTGTCTTCGGTGGCATAATAGAATTCCGGCTGGCCGGAACGGATCATCGCCCATCCGTATAACTGTTCGAACTTGCCCAGGTAAAACACCTGTGCGCCGCGATCCCGTTGTTCGCGTAAGGGTTTGGGCAGTGCCGGCTCATCACTGAGTTTGAGGCCGGATACCTCCGGCGCGGCATGTGCCGGTATGGTGATCAGAAGAGCGAGGATAATAAGCAGGCGGCGCATGGACATACTCCGTTTGAAGAACGCCTACATTCTACAGCAACAGGACAATGATTCCAGTGTAACCGTAGACATGACCGTTACTGATTTCGGCGGCTGTATAAAACCCGGCCATGGGCACATCCCCGAACACGGCCTTCAGGATAGCGGCCTCGTCCGTGGCGTCACCCGTGGGGAGGCGCGCGCCGCATCCAAAATACAATATGGCTTTGGGTTTCAGGTTGGCGGCACCATGCTCATCGGCGGCGCGGGCATACAGACCCCTGGACACCTGGCTTAAATCCGCGCTGGCGGTGACGCGGTCGCGGTACACGAACTGGATCGAATCGCCGCGCTCAAACGCGTGGGCAACCGTAATATGCCCCTTGGTGTCATCCACTTCCGTAATGTTGCGCATCAGGAAATTGGCCCTGTCCGACCCGGTAATGGGAAACGCCGCGTGCACATGGCCGTGGCGGGCGCGGTCCGGGTCCGGATCGTCAATATGCAACTGGTCGATCGCGTCATGCAAAAATACCGATGCGGGCATATCGTCGATCATCTCGATCACGTTGCCGGCGCATTTGCTGATCCGGCCCATACGTCCCGCCGGTATGCATCCGAACGCTGCCGCGCTCATCAGGCGTACATTGCCATCAAACATGACGCCCGACAGCGGCTCGCCCGAGCGCACGACATTGCCATCGCTTATATGGATGCCGCCCTGTGCCGCCGCGGTAAATCCGCCAATCGTATAAAGCCCGTCGCGTTCGCGCATATGACGCAGATGCTGCGCGCCCTGCGCGCATAAAATACCGTGGGTGATACTGCATGACGCCATGTGGCCCGAAAGCCAGGTGCGTAAATTTGCCGGTAATGTGCCTGTGTCATTTTCAGGTATGGAAAAACCGGTAAACGACCCTTCCGGCATTTTGCCGATCATGGCGACCGCTGCGGGCCCGCTGGCATGCGAAACGCCGCCGCCGCAAATACCCTGTCCGGTTGCGCCGTACCACGCGTTGACGCGGGTGACGGTTTTCAAAAGGGATAAAAGCGCGGTCATGTCGCCCGCAAGCTGCGGCGTGGCGTAAATGAATCCGATATTCATGCCGTCGCCTTCCGTGCGCACGGATTCCAGTGCTTCAAGCACCTTTCGCCCCACATCGCGCCAATCCGCGCCGCTGGCAGTGGCGCAGGCGAAACTTGAGGAAGTCTGAAGTATCGCAGTCATTTAGCGACCCTTTTAGCATATTCGCACCGCCAGTTGCGAACCGTTTTCAGTTGAATTCAGGGGGGCTGAGTTTATTATTAATGGAAGCAGTGCATAACCAAGGAGTTTTGAAAAATGTTTGATCGACCCAATCCCGCAACCGCCGGTACAGCGGTTATATACGACGAAGGTCTGCGCGAGCATTTCCGCAAAGTCTACAACACCATGACCATGGGTCTGGTCTTTACCGGCCTGATCGCGTTCCTGTGCGCGTCGACCCCGGCCATCATGACCATGTTCGCGCAACCCATGTTCGCCATTGCCGTGGCGTTCCTGCCGCTGGTTCTCGGCTTCGTCATGTTCAACGGCAATACGCTGGCCACAAAGTCGGCGGGCGACCTGCGTGTACGCTTTTACATTTTTTCCGGCGTGTTCGGTCTGTGCCTGGCACCGCTGGTGTACATGTATTCCGGCGCTAACCTGGCCCGCGCGTTCTTCGTGACCGCCGGTACCTTCGCCGGCGTTTCGGCATGGTCCTACACCACCAAGACGGACCTGTCGAAATTCGGTTCGTTCCTGATGATGGGCGTTTTCGGTCTGATCCTGGCCATGGTGGTCAATATCTTCCTGAAATCGTCGATGATGGATTTTGTCATCTGCGCCGCCGGCGTTCTGATCTACACCGGCCTGACCGCATACTCGACACAGGAACTGAAAGAAACCTACCAGTCCTCGGCTGGCGATGAAGCCAACAGCAAGATGGCCATTATGGGCGCTCTCAGCCTGTACATAAACTTCATCATGCTCTTCCAGTTCATCCTGCGCCTCATGGGCGGCAACCGCGAGTAATCGCGAAAATCGGAATACAAAAAAGCCCGCATCATGCGGGCTTTTTTAATGTTCAAAATCTTACTGCTTATGCAGGACAACACGTTTCTGTCGCGGCGCTTCGGCGGCGACGACCTGGTTGCGGCCATTGCGTTTCGCCTTGTAAAGCGCGGCGTCTGCGCGTTCCATCATCTCGATGGTTTTCTCGTTCTGGCCCAATTCAGCCGCGCCGATGGACATGGTGATGCGTCCCAGACGCCCGCCTGTCGCACGGTTCAGGATTTCTTTGGCCGCCACCGCTTCACGCAGATCGTTGGCAAGCTTGAGCGCGTTGGCAAGCTCGGTTTCCGGCAACAGCACAGTGAACTCCTCCCCGCCGTAACGGGCGGGTAAGTCGCGGCCTTTAACGCCGTCTTTCAGCGTACGGGCGACAAGGCGCAACACCTGGTCGCCGACTTGGTGGCCGTAATTATCATTGAATGATTTGAAGTGATCGATGTCGATCATCAAAAGCGTCATCGGCTTCTGGTGTTCATGCGACTCGTAGACAAGTTTTTCGAACTCGGCGTCGAACAGCCTGCGGTTGGCAATGCCGGTCAGCGCGTCGGTCATGGCTTCGCGGCGCACCGCTTCCATTTCCTCGCGCAGTTGCTGCATCACCGATGCCGACTGGTTGAGCTTGTCTTCCAAAGTCTTGTTCTCGGTGACCATTTTCTTGGCTTCGACGATCATGGCGGATGCAACCGCCTTCATTTCTTCAGCTGAACTGGCGCGCTCGAACTGCGTGGCGACGACGCCGATCTGCTCGGAATAAATGTCGTTCTTGTCGTGAACGGCAGCAGCAGCCGACGACACGTTGGTAATGGTCTCTGCGACCAGGCCCTCGGCCTTGGTCAGCGCCTCTTCCGAGCGCAGGGTGGTGTTCAGGAAACGGTTATGCAGTTCGACGCAGCGGTCTTCGGTCAGCTCATGGCCGCCCTTGATGATGATGTCGACCGCGCGGGTCACTTCGGCGTCTTCGCCGCTTTCGTATACATACAGCAGTTCATAGACCTGCGGCGTAGGGGCCAGCTTGCCTTTCAGGATGCGGGTCATCGCCTTTTCGGCATAGACACGCGCTTTATCGATTGTGTGATTGTACTTCACGAAAAACTGTCCCCACGGATACGTAAAGAATTATATCCCGATATCATAAATATCAGGAGAAGATAAATCCCCGGTTAACAGGAAAACCCATTGTAATGTTTATGAAAATCAGCCGGTTAAGAAACCGTTAAATCCATTTCGACGACGGATCGAAGGTTTCGCTCGGCGCATCGCTCAAAGCCTTGATCGCGGATTCGATGTCCTCGACCACGGTAAACAGGCGGCGATCTTCTTCGCGCATGAATTTACCGGCAATGACATTGTCGATCATGGCGATAAACGGGGTCCAGTATCCGGCGACATTGACGATGACGATGGGCTTGTCATGCATACCCAGTTGCTTCCAGGTCATGATCTCGCACAATTCGTCCAGCGTGCCGATACCGCCCGACAGAACGACGAAGGCGTCCGACAGATCAACCATCATACGTTTACGTGTATGCATGGAATCAACGACATGCAGCTCGGTCAGGTCATTATGCTGAATTTCGCGTTTGGAGATGTGCTCGGGGATAATGCCGATAACCTTGCCACCCGCTTCGAGCACGGAATCGGCCAGCATACCCATAAGTCCGACCCGTCCGCCGCCGTAAACCAGCGACATGCCCGATTTAGCCATCAATTGCCCAAAGGCATGAGTGGTCGTTTTATGGATCTCGTCGCAACGGCTGGAGGACCCCAGATAGACGCAAACCGTGGAAACCTTTTTCATGGCTCAATTGTTTAAAAGGTAAACCCTTTAACTTCAAGGGCCTGTTTGCTACATAAGGACCCATGACAACTGATCCGAAACACTGGTCCGACCTGTTCGAGACCATCAAAAGAACCGTTTTCCTGCCCATCAACCCGGCGGGCTGGCCCTTTATCTGCATCTTTGCAGTCGTCGCCGTGATCCTTGCGATCATCGCGCAGCCCCTGGGCTGGATCGGTCTGATCCTGACCATATGGTGTCTGTACTTCTTCCGCGACCCGGTCCGGACCGTGCCTTCGCGTCCCGGCCTCGTGGTGTCGCCTGGTTGCGGCCGCGTCGTCTTCGTGGTGCCGGACCAGAAACTCCCGGCCGAACTCGACATGGGTCTGGACGACGGTCCGAACTTCACGCGCATTTCCATCTTCCTGTCCGTGTTCGATGTGCACGTCAACCGCATCCCCATCGTGGGCGAAGTGGTGCAGACCGCGTACCGTCCCGGCGCGTTCCTGAACGCCGCCATCGACAAGGCATCGACCGACAACGAAATGTCGGCCACGCTGCTCAAGGTCAGACATAAAGACAAAGACGTCGATGTTGCCTTTGTGCAGATCGCCGGCTGGGTCGCCCGCCGCATCATCAACCAGCTCACACCCGGCCAGCAGGTTGTCACCGGGCAGCGCATGGGCCTGATCCGTTTTGGATCGCGCATCGATGTATATGTGCCTGATGACTGTGTCCCGATGGTATCCGTCGGCCAGACCGTGATCGAAGGTGAAACCGTTCTCGCCGATTTCGGTTCTGCCGAGAAACCGCGCGAAGGTGTTGCAATATGACGCAGGAAAATCGCCCGCTGGAAGAATACTTCATCGGCGATCCCGAGCATGAAGCGCCGCGCCCGGAATTCCGTCTGCGTCGCTTCCTTCCCAATTTCCTGACGCTCTGTGCTTTGTCATCCGGTCTTCTGGCGATTCAAAAGGCCATCAACGGCCAGTTTGATCTGGCTGTTCTGCTCATCACATTCTCGGCCATTGTCGACACGCTGGACGGCGCGCTTGCACGCCTGCTGCGTGCGACATCGAAATTCGGCGCTGAGCTTGATTCGCTCTCCGACTTCCTGTCATTCGGTGTGGCACCTGCGTTTGTCATGTATCTGTGGACGCTGGACCAGGCCGGCCCCGTCGGCTGGATTGCCGTTCTGATTTTCGCCATCTGCTCGGCCCTGCGTCTCGCGCGTTTCAACGCCATGAGCGAGATCGATCCGCGCCCTGAATGGGCCCATAAATTTTTCATGGGCGTGCCTGCCCCTGCCGGTGCCGGTCTTATTCTTCTGCCGCTGATCGTGCAGCTGCAATTCCCGGTGCTCTCCGGTTACCCGATGCTGACACCGCTGATCGGCCTTTGGGTTATCCTGATTGCCGCCCTGATGGTGTCCAAGCTGCCGACACTGTCCAGCAAGATGATCAAGATTCCGGCGCGTTCCACCGTGCCGTTACTGGCTGCTGCTGGTTTGTTTCTGGCCGCGCTGGTCCATGCGCCGTGGCTGATGCTGATGCTGATGGGGATCGCCTATGCGTCGTCCATCCCGGTCGGCTTCCAGAAATATGCGACGCTCAAGCGCCATCACACCGCACCGGTCACGGTTGATCAGCCGCAGACATTTGATTGATTAATTAAATCTGGGGTGGCGACACGCGCCACTCTTTCGCCTTCGCACGGATGTTCACGCCGGTATAGCGTTCAATCTCGCGCAGCTGCTGCGTGTTTTTAACATCGATATGCGCATTGTAATTCTGTCCGCATAACAGGTACTGGCCCAGTGTCATGCGCCCGCCCGGGAAATACCCTTCCTCGACATAGTATGAATGGTCTACGCCCTCGTTATATTCACGCGCACAGACGGCGTCCCATAACGGTCCAGCATCGTCGAGCACCTGCGGCAACTGCGCAATTTTTTGCAAATCCGTATCATGCGTAAGCGCAGTGAGCGCCCATGCCGCATTATAATCATCTTCTGACAGCCGGCCTTTCAGGGACAAAAGCCGCCGCCGCATTTTATACGGCAGGCTGATACGCGAATCGTCATTGGCATAAACGCCCGCCTTGGCCCAGGTGAAGCCGCCCATGGTTCTGCCCGCGCTCACTTCCACGCGCTCCATGTCAAAGCACACCGCCGGAATAACGGCAACGCCGATCATGCGGCGGCCCGTAGTGCGGTCACGACGGTTGTTCTCAAGGCTTTCTACCCCCACGACACGGCTGTTAAAATCCAGTGAGTACCGTTCCGAGAAACCGTCACCGGCGAAACGAAATGAAAATACGGTCTGATCCCCCTGGTACATCAGCTCGGCTGTGTTCACTGTGCCAATCTCACGCGTGGCTATGGCCTTGAAATCGTCCGCGCGCATACCCGACGCCGCCAGGAAAAATTTATCGCATACGTTTAAAACCGCAGGGGGTGTTTGCATACGGCGTTTGCGCGCCCGTGCCCGGTTTACGAAATTGTAAATATCAAGAATTTTCATGTGCGCGGCCCGTTATTGGCGCGCATGCGCTTCGCTGTTTCGCGGATATTGATACGCGTATACGCCTCGACCTTTTTAAGTTGTTGAGTGTCTTTAAGGTTGATCAGGGCGTCATAGCTCAGGCCGCATAACAGATACTGGCCCAGCGTGATGCTGCGCTCGACAAAGAAACCACGCGCGACATAGGCCTGATGCGTCGGTGCATATTTGTCTTCAACGCGGCGCATTTCATCCCACAGAATATCGCCGTCCTGAATTGGCCGTGACAGATGCGCAATTCCCATCACATCGCCCTCACGCACAAGCTTAGACACATGGTCGTACTCAGACCGCGGCAATACCCCTTGCAATGTTCTCAGGCGCGTCTGCATGTCCTGCGTCAGTGAAAAGTGGCTGCTGGGGTGAATATGCGCGCCTGTCTTGGCCCAGTTAAACGCCCCCATCATGTCCGATGCATTGAAACCCATGGTTTCAAAATCAATGCATATGCCCATGATCGCACGCAGGGCGAACATGTGACGCCCGGTGGTGCGGTCGCCCCGTTCATTCACGACATGCCCGGCACCCACACTGCGGCCAGAAAAATTCAACGTGTACATATCGGAAAAACCGTCACCGCTATACTGGACTTCGAATCGGTCTTCACGGGTTTTCTCGGTAAAAATAATATCTGATTTTATAATATGCGGTAGACCCGCCGTCGCGCGGCTCAGGAAGACATTTTTGCTGATTCCGGCTGCGCGCAAAAACGCATCCCGGCACCGCTCAGTTTTTTCTTCTTCTGTTTCCTGGAAAAAACCACTCGATTGTATGTGTCCAGTCGCACGTTGCTTGAGCCGCGTCCACAGGCCCACCAGTGATGTGGGTTCGAAATCATTGCCGTCGTCCATGGTCATCGCATCACCAGCCATGGCTTGACCGGACGCTTCGTAATGGATCGTGGATATTTCTCGCGATTGATCGCGGCGCGATCACGTATAGGCACGCCTGTAAATCTTTCCAGACGGCTCATCTGTGCAGGGTCACGCAGGTTGAAATAGATTTCATAGCGCAGTCCCAGCAGCAAAAACTGACCCAGAGTCATGTTGTCGCCTTTTACAATTTTTCGGTCACGATAAAAAGAATATGGTTTGGCCATACTAATTTCATGTTGATGCACGTGTTCCCATACCGGGGCGATATCAGGAAGAATCTTGTTCAGCTCTGCAATTTTTCGCAGATCAGTGCGTTTCGCGAGCATCACAAGCTCGGCTACGTTGCTGTAGGTCTCCGGATCAAGAAAATCGACAATGGCGTTCAGCCTGCGCTGCAATCTGTAGGAAGTATTCGGAACATCATGGGGCTTTATGTAAGCGCCCGCTCGCGCCCATGTATAACCACCCAGTTCAAGGGATGCGGAGGCGTTAACACGGGAAAGGCCAAAATAAAGCGCAGAGACGACATGCTGTGCAAACATGCGTTTACCGACGCCGCGTTTGGCGCCAGTGTTCTTCACCGTACCGCCTTCAAAATCCATGTCTTTGAAATTGATGGAGTAATCGCCTCGGTATCCAAGGCCTTTATACGCTACCGTGAAAAATGTTGCACTTTCGTCTTCGTAACGAATGTTGCTTTTGTGAGGGTGTGGCAACCCCTGCATGGCCATCTTCAAAAATGCTTTCGGCGTTATGCCCGCGGCTTCGATGAAATCATTGCGACATTTTTGTGCCAGCGATTTTTCCAGCGCGCGTTGCTCGCGTATAAAACGACGTCGTCTTTCGAGTTCATTGGTCGGCCCGGTGATGAGCGTACGGCATGCATCTGCTGCCCGCGCTACCGTATCCCTGATGACAAAATCCAGTGGCGGCATGCCTACACCATCACCGGACGAAGTTGCAGCGCAGGTGTTGCCGTCTGTTGCGGGCGTCCGCCCCATCCGGCGGCCATCGTGCGGATCGGCGTGTTGGTATACTGTTCCACCAGTCGCATTTGTGCGGCGTCATTCAGGTCGACATGGGCGCGGTAATACATGCCGAACATCAGATACTGGCCCAGTGTCATGCTGTTGTCTTTGACATGGCCGCGCCTGCGATAGGATTTGAACTCTATCGGGTATTGCTCTTCGCGGTGACGCGCCGTATTCCAAATGGCGGCAATGCCGCCCAGTTTCGTATCAAGCCGCGTCAGCGCATTCAGGTCGCCGTCGCGTTGAAGCTGGATCAGGTCAGCCACGCGTTCATATGTCTGGTCGTCCAGCCGGTCGCGGATCAGGTCAAGGCGTTCACGCAGCATGACGCTGACATCGTATCTGTCGCCCTCATGCATTTTGACACCTGCGCGCGCCCACACAAAACCGCCCATCATCATCCCGGCATTCAGGTCCAGTTGCTCGAGGCCTAGATAAATCCCCGCCGCCAGGCGACGCGCGAAGATGTGGCGTCCAATGCCCTGACCCGATTCATGGCTGGTCAGCATGCCCTCAAGGATGTGGCCTTGCGCAAAATCGATCGAAAACTTTTCGCTGAACACCTTGGATTTGTAAGAAATCTGGAACGCGCCGTTCGCAAGTTGGCGCATCTTGGTATGGGTGACATCCATGCCGGAGGTCAGGAGGTTCATGAATTTTTCGGCGTCGACCCCCGCGGCTTTCGCAAAGCTTTGTTTGCAGCTCATCGCCGTTTTTTCGGCCCGACGGGTCAGGCCCAGCACGCGTGCGGCACCCTGCCACAAGGCATGCAAAGGGCGGACAAGGGTGGGGGCCGGGTTCATGGCAATGTAATTACCATAAAACAGAAAGAATATTCAAGCTTTTCAATGATTCAGACTGAAAATCAGTGCCTTGTCGGCTTGCCCTTGGCAAACAGGCTGAAATGCACCACTTCCGCGCCAATCTGCGGACGGGTCAGTTCATACGGCAGGGGGATCTGGTCGGGCACGGCGCGGGCCGGGACCTTGTCGGCTTTTTTCCGGCGGCCTTTGAGTTTTTCAACAAAACGGTCGGCCAGATCGGCATGCGATTCCGATTGGTAATACAGGCTTTTGACCGCGTGGCACATATCCGGGCAGTCGCTGGTTTCTTCCAGCGCGTCGCGCAGCTCAATGAAAATCGACGTCATGATGCGCAGGCGGTCCGGGATAGATTCAATCGTCGCGCGGTCCATGATCGGGTCTGGCGTCATCTCGTGGCATACGGAATCCAGCCATAAACGGCCAACGCTCAGCAAATTGTCTTCGCACACCACGATCAGCTCACGCAGGACCGGGCCCATGTAACCGTCTTTCAGCGCGATCGGAAAATCGCGCACGACAACAAGACCGCACAGCGACAGCGAGATCAGCGCAAGGTCCGGCGTCTGGCCCGAAATGGAATCATGCACGGCAATCTGCGCCGGCTGGCCATAGGCCTTGCCCTGCAGCAGGTCGTCGAGCTTCAGCGCAGCTTCGGTTTGCATGTAAAGCTGCGCCAGGTCCTGTTCGGACAAACGGTTTTGGGTCTGGGTCATGAAAATGGCTGAAAAGAGGGAAAGAATCGTTACTTGAGATGATTCTATCAGATTTGCAGCCGGTGGATAATGGTCTATAAGAGATTGTTAGCATTATGAATTAGGGGATCTGGATGCTGGACAGTAAACAATGTAAATTAGATTATGAAGCTAAGTTGCCGCTCTATGAAATCATGGGAAACAAATTTAAAGAGCTTTTAGAAGAGCTTCTTAAAAATGAAGATATAAAAAGCGCGAGTGTCACAAAACGCATTAAGACACCAAAGAGTTTTTTAGAAAAAATCACGAGATCAGATAAAAATTACAAAGACCCGCTTAATGAGGTTACGGACCTTTGTGGATTGCGGATCACGGTTCGTACACTAAGCGATGTTAAAAATGTAGGCGAGCTACTTAAAAAAGAATTTATTCTCGATGTAGAAAATTCAATCAGCAAACTAGATGAAATGAAAGCTGATCAGTTTGGCTATTTGTCTGAGCACTATGTTGTTGAATTAAAAACAGCGCGTGGAAAACTCCCTGAGTGGAAAAATTTTAAAAAATTAAAGGCAGAAATTCAGGTTCGTACCTTTTTGCAACATGCATGGGCAGAGGTGCAACACTCACTGGACTATAAGAACACGCAAGACATTCCTAAAGAACTACGCAGAAAACTATTTCGGCTAAGCGCCCTTTTTGAACTTGCTGACGAAGAGTTAAACCAGATAAGCGACGATGCTTATAAATTATTCAAGCACTATGAGAAGAATATTCAAAGCAACATTAAGAGCGTAGAAATTAATGCCGACTCTTTTAAAGCTTATATCGAGAAATCAAAGTCTCTACACCGCTGGGCTAAAAAAATTAAAAATCTTGGAATAGAAATGCGTGATAGCGAGACATTTTCGATCACTATTAGTTTGGCTCAAACCGCAGGAATCACCAATTTTGAACAGATAGAAAATTTACTGAAGGAGTCCGAGGGTTGGGGAATGTCATATATTAAAGAAATATATGATAGTTTTCACAAAGCTAAAGGCTCGGCGCAGGCGGGATGTACCCCTCAAGGAATTATTACTTTCCTACTGACGGCAAGATATCCCGAACAGCTTACATTGGAACTGCTGAAAAAAGCAGGTTGGACAAACGCGAAGTACGCGGTCGAAGCCGCTAAAAAGTTTGGACCACTAAATAAGATGAAGAAATAATTATGGTCGCATCCGTTCAGACCGTGGCGTTTTCAGGTATCGACGTTCTGCCGATCGAGGTGCAGGTGCAGATTGCATCGGGCCTTCCGGCCTTCACCATTGTCGGCCTGCCCGACAAGGCGGTGGGTGAATCGCGCGAACGTGTGCGCTCGGCCCTGCACGCCATGGGCCTGTCGCTGCCGCCCAAACGCATCACCGTCAATCTCGCGCCCGCCGATGTCATGAAGGAAGGATCGCATTACGATCTGCCCATCGCGCTCGCCACACTCGCGGCCATGGGCATTCTGCCGAAAGAAGAAATCAGCCATTACTGCGTGCTCGGTGAACTTGGATTAGATGCCGGCATCCGCGCCGTGTCCGGCGTGCTGCCCGCGGCCATCCATGCATCCGCCAAAGAAATCTCGCTGATCTGTCCCGCCGCATGCGGACCCGAAGCGGCATGGGCCGGCGGTCTCGACATTCTTGCGCCGAATGACCTGTTGCAACTCATCAACCATTTCAAAGGCACGCAAGTTTTAAGCGCGCCGCAACCGCGCCTTGCCGACAACGATAATATCGGCGGCCCCTGCCTGTCCGATATCCGTGGACAGGAAAGCGCGAAACGCGCGCTCGAAATCGCCGCCGCCGGTGGTCATAACCTGTTGATGATGGGCCCGCCCGGCTCCGGCAAATCCATGCTGGCGCAGCGTCTGGCCACCATCCTGCCGCCGCTCTCGCCGCGCGAGGCGCTGGAAATTTCCATGATCCACTCGCTCGCCGGTAACCTGCCGGAGGGCGGCATGGTCCGTCAGCGTCCCTACCGCGACCCGCACCATTCGGCGTCACTGCCCGCATTGGTCGGCGGCGGCGCGCGGGCCAAGCCCGGTGAAATCTCGCTCGCCCATCACGGCGTATTATTCCTGGATGAGCTGCCGGAATTCGCACGCGGCTCACTTGAATCTTTGCGCCAGCCGCTTGAAACCGGCACCGCCGTCATCGCGCGCGTGAACGCACACGCGACATGGCCCGCACGCTTTCAACTGGTCGCCGCCATGAACCCGTGCCGCTGCGGTTATCTTGGCGACCCGGGCCAGGAATGCACCAAGGCACCGCGCTGCGCGTCCGATTATCAGGGCAAACTCTCCGGCCCGCTGCTCGACCGTATCGACATGCATATAGAAGTCCCGGCCGTCTCGCTTGCCGACCTCAACGCGCCCAAGACGGGTGAGACCTCATCATCCGTCGCCGCCCGCGTCGCCCATGCGCGCCAGATGCAACAGGCGCGCTATAACGGCGATCACATCAACGCCAATGTACCGGTGGCCCAATTGGAAACCATCGCGCCGCTCAGCACCGAGGCAAAGGCATTGGTCGATCAGGCCGCTGCGACCATGAACATGTCGGCACGTGGTTATCACCGCACCCTGCGCGTGGCGCGCACCATCGCTGACCTCGACGGCGGGGCGGAGACCATTTCCCGCGCCCATCTGGCCGAAGCCTTTACATATCGACCCCATAAATACCTGAATACATAGATTCTTTTCGCGTTGATTTGAAACCACCCGCGATTCAGCTATATTAAGGGTATGAACACGGCTGTCTTAACCCGTCGCATTGACCCGAACCTGCCTTTGGCAGATGCCAGCGCTTTGCTGATGGCCGCTGACGCCATTGCGACTGCGCGCGCACCTGTTGCCGCCAAGTCGAATTCCCGTCATGCCCGCCGTTTCAAACGCACCCCCGAAGGCAACGCGCACGGCGCGACCACCATGTTCCGCCGCCGTCTGGCCCCGTCCTTCACCCTGGCCCGCCAGCCGGTGATGCGCCGTACCAACATGGCGTCCAGCCTGTTGATGGCCGGCCCCGACAAAGCCGTCGGCAAACTGGTCCCGCAGGTGTCGGTCCTGACCATGTCGAAAATGCGCGCCCGCGCCGAGATGGTGCGCATCGCTGCCCAGCGCAAGGCTCAGCAAATCCGCGGCACATTGCGCCAGCGTTTTGTTGCCAACGCGTATGATTGGAACACCGACCACCGCCGCGATCTGTCGCGCCTGCAGGTGGCCGAAGGACGCTTTGCCTCCGCGCGCGGTCCCCGTCCTGATCTCGCATTCTAAAATCTGAAAAATTTATTAGTCGACCCCAACGGCGCGAAGCGCCGTTAGTCGACCCAAGCGATGCGTAGCACGTTTGTGCTACCAGGCGTTCCAAACGGCACGCCTGCGGTAATCACCAGGCGCTGGCCCTTTTTGGCCAGCCCTTGCGCCGCCGCGATCTCGATCGCGCGTGCGACCATGTCATCAAAATCAATGACATTGGCATGGTGCACCGGGTGCACGCCGTATGACAGCGCCATGCGCCGTGCGGTGGCGGCATCGGGCGTCAGGCACAAAATCGGCACGACCGGGCGCTGGCGCGCCGCGCGCCGCGCGGTAAAGCCGGACATGGTGAATGTCACGATGGCGGCGGCTTTCAGATCCTTGGCAATATAATGCGCCGACGCCGAAATCGCGTCCGACACATCGTCGCCGCTGACATCCGGGTGCTCGGCGTCCATGATCGGGCGGTAGAGCGGATCAGATTCCACGGATTGCGCGATACGGTCCATCATCTCGACGGCCGCGATGGGATAATCACCCGACGCCGTTTCCGCCGACAGCATGATCGCATCCGTACCGTCATAAATGGCCGTGGCCACGTCCGATGCTTCGGCGCGGGTTGGTGTTGCCGCCGTAATCATGGATTCCAGCATCTGCGTCGCCACGATCACGGGCTTGCCCATGCTGCGCACTTTACGGACGATGCGTTTTTGTTCGGGCGGCACGCGCTCCGGCGGAATTTCAACACCAAGGTCGCCGCGTGCAACCATGACGGCGTCGGTCAGTTCGATGATTCCGTCGAGACGCTCAAGCGCAGACGGCTTCTCAAGCTTGGCGATGATCTTCGCATGACCACCAGACAGTTTTTTGGCCTCGGCAATGTCTTCAGGGCGCTGGACAAAGCTCTGCGCGATCCAGTCCGCGCCCATATCCATGGCGGCCGCAAGATCAATGCGGTCTTTGTCGGTCAGCGCGGGAATCGGCAAAATCATATTGGGGACGTTCACGCCCTTGTTGTCGGACAGGCGTGTACCCGTGATCACTTCGACGATCAGGCGGTCCTTGTGCTTTTCACGCACGTTCAACTGCACCTTGCCGTCATCGACCAGAAGTTTCATGCCGGGTTCGGCCACGGCAATGATTTCCGGGTGGGGCAGGCAGACGCGGTTTTCATCACCCGGTGTGGTGTCCAGATCCATGGTGAACACCATGCCGGCGCGCAGGTCGATAGCCTTGTTCGCAAACTTGCCCACGCGCAGTTTCGGACCCTGCAGGTCGGCGATGATGCCGATGGGGTAGCCGATATCGGCCTCCAGTTCCCGGATGATCTTCAGGCGCTGCTGGTGGTCGGCATGGGTGCCGTGGCTGAAATTGAGGCGGAAGACATCGGCCCCGGCATGGAACAGCTTGGTGATCATCTCAGGGGATGAACTGGCAGGGCCAAGCGTGGCGACGATTCGGGTGCGGCGTTTGCGGGGGAGGCTGAGGATGGATGATGTCATCCAGCCAATATATATGAATCGTACATCCGACATAGAGTGCAGCTTGGAAGCCGCAGAAAACCTGCCTTTGCACCAACTAATAGACGTGAACGACTCACTTTGAACGACGCAGCCACTAAATGTGGTGTTTTAAATCCTGATTCGAACCGGGGTCAGCCTTTGAATCAAAACGCAACAGGAACCATGTCTCATTTTGCAGGCTGGATTTGACCTTGTTTGTTTCCTTAATGCGTATCGGCCTGTCTATAAGGCCGTGGATAATCCAATGGCTTCGCATGCAAGTGCATGGAAAATAATGATTTGGGTTTTCGGATAGCAAAAGGGGATGAATTTTATCCACGTTAGGAATAGTTACCTATACATTTCTCTTTCATCAACCACATCATCTAGTATCATTAGACCTGTTGAGACACTAATGGTTGTGGCTTCCTGCCAAAACCACCAAAGTTGCCAAAAAACCGCCATAATTCAAGGACCGCCGGTTAAAAGCGGTCCAAACAGACGCCTCCAGGGGGAGATTTAAATACATGTTTGACGTAGCCCAAGTAGAAGCCGGACCCCGGGTCCGTATCGACCGCAGCCGCGACGCCAACCTGACCGATTTCGGTAAGGCCACGCTCGACGACCGCTATTTGCTGCCGGAAGAATCGTACCAGGACCTGTTCGCGCGCGTCGCCATGGCCTACTCGGACGATTCCGAGCATGCCCAGCGCATCTACGACTATGTCTCCAAACTCTGGTTCATGCCCGCGACCCCCATTCTCTCGAACGGTGGCACCAACCGCGGCCTGCCCATTTCCTGCTTCCTGAACGAGTGCCAAGACAAACTCGAAGGCATTGTCGACCTCTGGACAGAAAACGTCTGGCTCGCGGCCAAGGGCGGCGGCATCGGTTCCTACTGGGGCAATCTGCGCTCCATCGGTGAAAAAGTCGGCCGCAACGGCAAGACCTCCGGCATCATTCCGTTCATCCGCGTGATGGACTCCCTGACCCTCGCCATTTCACAAGGCTCCCTGCGCCGCGGTTCGGCTGCATGCTACCTGCCTGTCTGGCACCCCGAGATCGAGGAATTCATCGAAATGCGCCGCCCCACCGGTGGCGATCCGAACCGTAAAGCCCTGAACCTGCACCACGGCGTTGTCATTCCTGACGCGTTCATGGTTGCCGTTGAAAACGACGAAGAATGGGCGCTGCGCTCACCGCACAACAATGTCGTGATCGATAAGGTCAAAGCGCGCGATCTCTGGATCCGTATCCTCACTGCCCGTATCGAAACCGGCGAGCCGTACATCCTGTACATCGACCACGTGAACAAGGCCATTCCGGAACACCACAAAATGGCCGGCCTGAACGTCAAGATGTCCAACCTGTGCTCGGAAATCACGCTGCCGACCGGCATTGATCCGGACGGCAAGGAACGCACGGCTGTGTGCTGTCTTTCATCGCTCAACATGGAAACATTTGAGCAATGGCAGGATCACCCGACCTTCATTGACGACATCATGCGTTTCCTCGACAACGTCCTGACCGACTTCATTGAAAAAGCACCGGACAGCTTTGCGCACGCGAAATACGCGGCCATGCGCGAACGCTCGGTTGGTCTGGGCGTCATGGGCTTCCACTCGTTCCTGCAATCCAAGGGCATCCCGATGGAATCGGTGATGGCCAAGGTCTGGAACCGCCGCATGTTCAGCCACATCAAACGTCAGGTTGACGATGCATCCAAGAAACTGGCCCACGACCGTGGCCCATGCCCGGATGCTGCCGATTACGGCGTGATGGAGCGTTTTTCGAACAAGATGGCCATCGCACCGACGGCGTCGATCTCGATCATCACCGGCGGCGCGTCCCCGGGCATCGAGCCGAACGCGGCCAACGCCTACAACCACAAAACCCTGTCCGGTTCGTTTGCGGTCAAAAACCCGCATCTGAAAAAACTTCTGGCTGACAAAGGCCAGGATACGGAAGACGTCTGGTCGTCGATCTTCACCAACGAAGGTTCGGTGATGCACCTCGACTTCCTGACCGACATGGAAAAAGACGTCTTCAAGACCGCATTTGAAATCGACCAGCGCTGGTTGATCGAACACGCCGCCGACCGCACGCCGTTTGTGTGCCAGGCGCAATCGCTCAACGTCTTCCTGCCGGCGGACGTGCATAAGAAGGTCCTGCACCAGGTGCACTTCGACGCATGGAAAAAAGGCGTGAAGTCGCTCTACTACTGCCGCTCACGCTCGGTACAACGTGCGGAATCCGCCGCATCGTGGGATCGCGCCAAGAAGAAAACCGCTGCCGATGACCTCGCCAGCAAAAACGAAGGCGGCAAGTACGAAGAGTGCCTGGCCTGCCAGTAAGATATAAACCCCGGCGAAAGCCGGGGTGACTTTCAAAAATAAAAACCAAGAAGCCGAGAAAATCGGACGGAGATTGATAATGAAGAACTTATATGACGGAAGAGATTTGAGTATTGAAGAGCTAAAATCTCTTCATCAAGCGGATCAGCCCATAATGAAAGGGCACATTCCGCCAGAACACAGACTGAAACTATTGAAACGGAATTTGCTAATAGAAGTGCTGGATGGTCCTAAAACCACAGACCACGGCAAGTACGTTCTGCATGTGCAAGGACAAAAAATAGGGAGAAACTAGATGGTTAAAAATACGTTAGACGGCGTGAAGCAATTTCACGATACCTATGGCTTGCCTGTAAAAGACGCCCCCGATCTGTCGGACGCGCGCGTCAATGCCCTGCGCATCAGCCTGCTGCAGGAAGAGCTCGACGAGCTCAAAGAAGCCCTGGCCGAAGGCAACGAGAAAGAAGTGCTCGACGCCCTGACCGATCTTCAATACGTGCTCGACGGCGCGTATCTTTCGCTCGGCTATCACCTGCTGAAAGACATCGCATTCGCCGAAGTCCAGCGTTCGAACATGTCCAAGCTGGGCCGCGACGGAAAACCCGTCATCCGCCCCGAAGACGGCAAAATCCTCAAAGGTCCGGACTATTCCCCGCCGGATCTGGCGATGGTGCTCGCCACATGGCGCGAGGGGCAGAAAAAGGCCGCGTAATTAACGAAATAAAGGTTGTGGCGATACGGAATCGTCTTATGAATCGAAATATCAAAAAGAAAAATTGAAGAGAGAGAACTATGAGCAAGCTGCTGCAGGAACGTCACGTCTATAAGCCCTTTTTGTACCCCTGGTGCTACGAGGCTTGGCTGACCCAGCAACGCGTTCACTGGCTGCCGGAAGAAGTGCCGCTGGCTGAAGACGTCCGCGACTGGCGCAAAAAACTCACCGAGTCCGAGAAAAACCTACTCACCCAGATTTTCCGCTTTTTCACCCAGGCCGACGTCGAAGTGAACAACTGCTACATGAAACACTACAGCCAGGTTTTCGGACCGGTTGAAGTGCAGATGATGCTGGCGGCGTTCTCCAACATCGAAACCGTGCACATCGCGGCCTACAGCCACCTGCTCGACACCATCGGCATGCCGGAAATCGAATATTCGGCCTTCATGGACTACAAGGAAATGAAGGACAAATACGATTACATGCAGACCGCAAACATGTCGTCGCGCCGCGATATCGCGAAAACGATGGCCATGTTCGGCGCGTTCACCGAAGGCCTGCAGCTCTTCGCATCCTTCGCGATCCTCATGAACTTCCAGCGCTTCAATAAAATGAAGGGCATGTGCCAGATCGTGACCTGGTCGGTGCGTGATGAAACCCTGCACTGCCTGTCGATGATCAAACTCTTCAACACCTTCATCGACGAGAACCAGGACATCTGGGACGACCAGCTGAAAGAAGAAATTACCGACAGCTGCAAGACCATCATCAAATACGAAGATGCCTTCATCGACCTCGCCTTCGCGCAGGGCGGTATCGAGGGTCTGACGGCCGAGGAAGTCAAACAATACATCCGCTACATCGGCGACCGCCGCCTGCAGCAGTTGAACCTCGAGCCTGTTTTCGGCGCGGATAAAAACCCGCTCCCGTGGATGGACATCATGATGAATGGTGCTGAGCACGTGAACTTCTTCGAAAACCGCGCCACGGAATATTCCAAGGCATCGACCGGCGGTACATGGGAAGACGTCTTCTCGGAAGACCTGTTCTCCGGCAAATACGGCAAGAAAGACGACCCGAATCTGGGTTCAAAAACAGAAGCCGCCTGATATTAAAAAAGCCCGGGAAACCGGGCTTTTTCTTTATGCATGTAATGTCGGCGGTTTAGGCGCTGCGGGTTCGTCCTTCAGACCGATCTCGCGCATCATGGCCGACGCATTCGCCCCTTCCGGCGCAAAGCCTGCATAAATCGCCGCGCTCGGAAGCGCCCCGCCCCGCATGTAAAACGCCTTGAGCGCACCCGACAATGCCGGATCGTAAATATCACCGCTCTGCATAAATTTGGCAAAGCCGTGCGCGGCATAAATATCTGCCCAGAAATACCCGTAATACCCCGCCGCATACTGGCTCTGCGCGTCCTCAAACAGATGGCCAAATCGCGTGAGCGGATACGGGCGGGCATGCATGATACCCGGGTGATCAAGCAGCGCGCGCGCCTGCGTATCTTCGACGCCCTTGTAATCAGCCGCCGGCGTTTTGTGGAATGTCAGGTCAAACAGTGCGTTTTGGAGAAGACGCACCTTTGCGAAAGATTCATAGAACGACATGGACCGCTCAAAAGCATCCAGCAATGACTGCGGCACTTTCTCGCCCGTCTGGTGATGGCGCGCATAAGTCGACAGCGTGTGACGACCCCATTTTTCCTGCATGGTGGAATGGATTTCCTTGAACTCCGGTGTGGACGCGCCGTCCGCGACCCCCTGGAGCATCATGTGATGGTTCCCGCCCAGAAGACCATGCATGCCATGCCCGCCTTCATGGAAAAGCGTGACGACATCCTCGACGCAGAACAAAGCCTGTTTACCTGCCTCGGGTTTCAGTTGGTTGATGTTGATCGACACAACAGGCAGATGCGTATCCGTGGCGTTCTGGATCATTTCCATCCACGCGCCGCCGCGCTTTTCATCGCGTGCGTAGAGATCGATATATATGATGCCGACGGGTTCACCGCTTTGTGTGTCGGTGATATCATAAACCAGAACATCGTCATGGAAGCGCGGGTATTGGTCGTTTTCATGAAATGTCAGGCCGAATAGGCGCTGCGTATGATCCAGATACCCTTTCAGCACGGCGTCAAGCGGCAGGTATTCCGACAACACGCGCTCATCAAACGCGTAGAACGAATTCTTGTAACGCTGAGCCCAATACGTGGAATCATGCGGCTCCAGTACATCCGGGCCGCCGTTCTGACGGGCATAGTCCTGAATGCGGGCCAGTTCCTCGCTGAATAATTTCAGCGCACGGGGTGCCATGTCTGCGATGGCCTCTTCCGCACGCTCCACATTACCGGGCATGGTGCCGTCCAGCGCAAATGCCGCAAAATGGGGAAAGCCAAGAAGCCTGGCGCGCTCATCGCGCAATTGCGCAAACGTCTGCAAAAGAGGACGGTTGTCATACGGTGCCACGGTACCCATGGCATCAACGGCCTGAAGAAGACTTTTGCGAAAATCGCGGTTCTCGGCAATCCCCAGAAGATTATCAATCAGCAGTCGTTCAATAACGACAACATAACCGTCTTTGCCCTGTGCCCTGGCATTGTCGCGCAGGCTGGCGATCGTGCCTGCATCCAGGCCCGCAAGCACGGCTTCGTCAGTTACATGTACGCTGTGATGTAATTTCGCCGCACGTAAATTTTCACCAAACGCGGTGGCTGTGTTGATCAGCCCCTGGTCGATAGCGCGCAGACGCTCTTTCCCCGCTTCATCCAGATAGGCACCCTCGCGCAAAAACTTGCGGTTCAGAACATCCAGAAGATAGGCGTCCTCACCGTCTTTGCCATGCGCGCCGTCGGCATAAAGTGTTTTAAAGCGGGCGGCCAATACCGGGTTTTGAAAAACCTGCTTTGAAAATGCATCGCGTTTGCTTTGAAGCGGTGCCTCTATCGCGGCAATGTCTGTTGATTTTTTATTGAGATTATAAATGCTGAACACATTCGCGATATGCGTCAGATCATGAAAGGCGGCGTCCAGCGCCAGGGCCAGTGTCTCAAAACCATCGGCCCCATCATCCTGGACCAGGGCATCAATGCGCGTCTGTGCCTGATCGATGATGATATCCAGCGCAGGCAGGAAATGCCCCGGCTCTATCTTGTCAAACGCTGGCACCGGCCCGCTGCGGTCGAGGATGGGATTGATCTGCATGGTAAAAAATTACGGGTTAAGACCGGGGTCTGTCAAATTTGGCCCTTTTCGTGGCCTTGATGTAAGCTTCCCGCCATGAAAAGCATTTTTGTAACCGAGGCGCGCCTTCTGGTAGCCGATGTTGAGCGGCTGAAACCATCCTGCGTGCTGTCCATCGAACACCCGGGTGCCAGCGGCGACGCGGTTGCCCCGCGTTTATATGAGGCGGGCATCGATATACCACAGATGATTCAGGTGTACTGGGACACCGAAGACGATTATCCCGGTGGGCCCGATATCACCAATATCCGCGAGGGTCTGGAATTTTTACAAAGCCACGGCGGTACGCCGATGGTCCATTGCCGTCAGGGAAAATCCCGCAGTGTGGCCATGGCGCTCACCTATCTGGTCGTGGCCAACCCGGATGCGGATGTAGAAACCTGCATCGCGCATCTGAAAACCCTGCGCCCTGATCCGATGATGATTGCACCGAACATCCGAGCCATCGCGCTTGCCGACATTATCTTGCAAAAACAGGACGCGCTGGTTTCTGCCGTTCTGCTTGATCCGCAGATCCACGCCGCCCGCGAACGCGCCAATGCCGCCCGCGCACGCTTTGCGGAGAAAAACCCCGCTTTGTTCAAGCCTGGAAAATTATCCTTATGACGGCTGGCGCGTCGCCAGAATTTTATCAATCCGCCGCCCGTCCAGGTCAATGACCTCAAACCGCCAGCCCAGACGCTCAATCACATCGCCCGTCTTGGGCAGTCGGCCGAATGCCGCCAGCACAAAACCGGCCAGCGTCTCGTAATCGCGGTTTTCAGGCAGCGCGATGCCAAGCTTGTCGACCGCCTCGTCAATCGGCAGATACCCAGCCAGCAACCAGGAACCATCCGCACGTTTGACGGCCGGCGCGTCATCATGTGCCGTGTCGGTAATGCCGGAAATCGCCTGCATCACATCGGCGGGCGTGACGATGCCTTCGAAATGCCCGTATTCGTCGTAGACGAACAGCATCGGTATCTCCGCCTTGCGCAGCAACGAAACCGCGTCCATCGCACCGGCATTGTCATGAATGATCGTGGCTTCGCGCATATGCGTGCGGATATCAAGCGGCTGGCCGGAAAGCGTGGCCGACAACAGATCGCGGACCTGCACGATGCCGGTCATGTTATCAATCGTCCCGTCGCTGACGGGCAGGCGGCTATGCGATGCGTGGCGCAACAGATTGTGGAGTGTTTCAGTGTCCTGGCTCAGATCAAGCCAGCGGATTTCCGTACGCGGTGTCATGATGCCGCGCACGCTGCGATCGGCAAGGCGCATGACGCCGGACAGCATGCTGCGCTCCCCCTTGCCCATGACGCCGGCGGTCTCAGCCTCGGCGATCAGAGTTTTGATTTCTTCGTCGGTGATTTTTTCATCAATCTCGCCGCTCTGGCCAAGGATGAAAAGAATGCCGCGCCCCGACACATCCAGGAACCACACCAGCGGCCGCGCAATTTTGGCCAGCAGCACCATGGCGGGCGCCACGCGCGCGGCCATGGTTTCAGGATCGCGCAGGGCCACCTGTTTCGGCACCAGTTCGCCGATGATCAGCGATGCGTACGTGATGCCCGCAACGACAATGGTAACGCCCAGTGCTTCCGCCGCATCGACGCCCATACCCTTGCTGATCATCCATTCGGTGAGGCGCAGGCCCAGCGTCGCGCCAGAGAATGCACCCGACAAAACACCGACCATCGTAATGCCGATTTGTACCGTCGACAGGAAGCGGCCCGGATCTTCCGCCAGCGCAATGGCGCGTCGTGCGCCGGTGACACCACGATCAGCCATGGTTTTGAGGCGCGCCGGGCGTGCGGACACCACGGCCAGTTCCGACATGGCCAGAAGGCCGTTAATGACAATCAGAAAAGCAACGATACCGAGTTCAAAATAAAGCATTCCAATGACATAGCACCCGTAAGGTCCATCGTCGATTGCCTGAGACGGATTGTTTTTAGGGTCTTTTCCCCTAGATTAGGGATCTGATTGAACCAAAAGGAGTATCCATGCCCATTCTCGTCTGCCCGTCATGCCAGTCCGGTATGAACGAAATCACCCGCAATGGCGTCAGCGTCGATATCTGCCCGAAATGCAAAGGTGTCTGGCTGGATGACGGTGAACTGCAAAAGCTTCTCGCCCCGGTGCGCGAACTGAAAAACGACATGGACGATGAACGCCGCTATTACGAGCAGCCGCGCCAGCAACAGCCGCAGCAGCAGGCCCATTACCGTGATGACGATGACTCCTACAAATACGGTCACGGCAAATACCGTAAGAAAAAATCCATGCTCGATATGTTCGACATTTTCGACTGACGGTAATCATGGCGCGCATCCTCGACACATTCCCAGATCCCGCCTTCGACATGCCCGGTAACGGCACGATCGTGCTGGCGGGCGGGTGTTTCTGGTGCACGGAAGGGGTTTTTCGTCAGATGCCGGGCGTCACCGACGTGATATCCGGTTATGCCGGCGGCGACCCCAAACGCGCCAATTACCGTGATGTGTGCGAGGGCGATACCGGCCACGCCGAAGTCATCAAAATCGTCTACGACATGGACAAAGTATCACTGGGCCAGATCCTCAAGACCTTTTTCTGGCTCGCCCACGACCCGACCCAGTTAAACGGGCAGGGGAATGATATCGGCACCCAGTACCGCAGCGCCGTGTTCTACGCGGACGAGCTGGAGCATGCGGTGGCACAAAAATACATCAAGCAGCTGAGCGAAGCCCGCATCTTCGATCATCCCATCGTTACCACGCTGGAACCGTTGACGGAATTCTTCACCGCTGAGGGTTATCATCAGAACTATGCCGCCCTGAACCCGGGGCAGGGATATATCCAGGGCGTCGCCCAACCGAAAATCGACCGCACGCGACAAGCATTCAACCAATAGGCTCTGTTATTTGGCGTATATGTCTAAATAACCATCAATAGAGTTAGATGTCTTTGTAAGATAAACTGAAACTAGATCACTTCCGCTTTGGATATCATTATTGAGAAGGTAAGGTTTAAAAACCAAATTATATTCGTCTAATGTAGCATTGCCTTTCCTTAGATAAGCACGCTCATCTCCTTTGCGGGCAGTTATAAGAAAGTCGCTGTGATAGAGCGTCTCACTAATTTCTGATAAGCAACTATCTGAGATTCTATTATAGCAGCCAGATATTCTCCAAAGCGTCAGGGTGGCAGACATATTCCGGATGATCTGTTCAAGGCTTTCGATCTCATCATCAGAAATTTTTCCTAAAACTTTTAACTTATCTATAGCAATAGACGTTTCTTTCGTCTGCTTGCTCCAATTGGTGGGTGTTACTCCACCAGTAGAATCCCCTTTAACCTCAATAAGTTTTTCGATAACTACAGTTCTGTATGCGCTTGCAGCTTCTGTTACCTTTTTCTCGCTATTCTCATTCATAAAATAAAAAGCAATTGCGAGGCCTGCTACAAAGAATAAGGCTGCTTTCAAAGCCGACATTTTGCTCTCCTACAGTGAATCTAAAAAGATCTTATACGCCCCAACTAAATCCTCAATGTACAAATGGTTAATAGAAAACAATCCATAAGGTTGTTATGGCGCATTTAAAAAAGCCCGCGAAAAGCGGGCTTTTTGTATTCATAGCAAAGGATGATCAATCACCCTTGAGGACGCGGCGGACGCCGTTCACTTCATCGGCGAACAGATTGTCTTCACCCATCAGCTCTTCAACCTTTTTGACGGCGTGCATGACCGTGGTGTGGTCGCGGCCACCGAACTTGCGGCCGATTTCCGGGAGGGAGCGGGTCGTCAGCTTCTTGCACAGGTACATGGCGACCTGGCGCGGGCGGGCGACATTGCGGCTGCGGCGTGCGGAATGCATGTCGGTCAGGCGCAGATTGTAGTGTTCGGCGACTTTACGCTGGATTTCGTCGATCGTGATGCGGCGCTCATACGAACGGAGCACATCCGAAAGGACATCCTGCGTCGTGTCGAGTGTCAGGGCAGAACCCGTCATGTCCCGGTGAACGGCAAGGCGATTCAATGCGCCTTCCAGTTCGCGGATGTTGCTGGTGATTTTACCAGCCAGGAAATGCGCAACGTCCTGCGGCAGTTCGATGCTCATCAGTGCGGCTTTCGATTTCACGACATCAAGACGCAGATCAAAGGTCGACGGTTTGATATCGGCAACAAGGCCCCAGCCCAGACGCGAACGCAGACGTTCGTCCAGACCTTCAAGGTCCATCGGTGCGCGGTCGCCGGAGATGACAATCAGTTTACCCTGGTCAACCAGCGCGTTGAACGTATGGAAGAATTCTTCCTGCGTCGTGTCCTTGCCGGCGATGAACTGGATGTCGTCGATCATCAGAACGTCGACGCTGCGGAATTGCTCTTTGAAATTCATGCTGTCCTGACGGCGCAGGGCGCGGACGAACTGATACATGAATTTTTCTGCCGAAAGATAAACCACTTTGCGGTTCTGCTTTTCGCGCAGGGCATGTGCCATAGCGTGCATCAGGTGGGTTTTGCCAAGACCAACGCCGCCGTAGATATAGAGCGGGTTGAACGGCATGCCGTCAGCTTCGACGACGCGGCGCGTGGCGGCGTGGGCGAATGCGTTGGGCTTGCCGACGACAAACGTATCGAACGTAAAGCGCGGATCAAGCGGGGATGAGAGTTCGGAATAGATATCCGGCTCGCCGGCGCGCGCGGCTGCGGGGATTTCGATACCGGAATCACGGTTGCCGGCGTCTTTCAGTGCCTGCACCTGCACGACGATCTGGACGCGCTGGATATCGGCATTGGATTCTTTGCAAAGGACGAGGATGCGGTCGTGGTAGTGCGAGCCGATCCAGTCGCGCATGAAGCGCGTGGGGACCGATACCTCCAGCGTGCCCTGGTAGAACGCCTGCAATTGCATCGGCTTCAGCCATGAACGGAAGACAGCTTCGCCGTATTCCTGGCGCAGGGCGTCATGGACCTGTTCCCAGGTCTGCAGAATTTCGGGGGTCGGAACAGTATTGAGTTTGGCACTCACATCACGCGCGGGCGTGGCAACACCGGCTGTATTTTCAATGTCTGCCTTGATGGCACCGGTATTGGATTTTTTACTCATGTGGCGGATCCCCCTTGGTCCTTGGTGTGTTTTCTGTCCGTCGGCAGCGCGTTTTTATGCACTGCTCGTGTCTTTAGGGCGCAAAAAAGGGTCAGCCGGAATGCGGCTGCGTCAATTTCTGTATGCTCTGAAGTTCGATCACACTACGCACAGAAAATTTTTTCCACAAGAGTCAAAATTTAAAAAATAGTAAAAAAGAAAGAATATATCGCCTTGATTACTTCAGAAAATGAATTTGCCCCGCAGTGATTATTTGCGGGGCAATTCGAATACTTTTTTTACTTGACGGTTATTTGGTGGATTTTACCAAACAGCGATTAAGCTTTGATCGCTTTAATGCTGGCCGACAGGCGCGACAGTTTGCGCGAAGCGGTGGATTTGGCCAGAACGCCTTTGGTTACGCCGCGCTGGATTTCAGGGCGGGCGACTTTAAGGGCTTCAGCAGCTGCTTTGGCATCGCCGGCGGCGACGGCAGCTTCAATTTTACGAACGAAGGTACGGATGCGGTTGCGGCGCGCGGTGTTGGTCGCGGTCTGCTTGATCGTCGTACGGATACGTTTCTCGGATGACTTATGGTTTGCCATTACAATGTTCTTCTAACGTTTAAAGCGCTTTTGGGCGCGTGTTTCAAAATGCGTCTAACTTGTGGTTATCCACAATCTGACCGTCGACAATTAGAGGGTTAAAGCCTCCGCTGTCAAGCAAAACAATGTGGATAATTTTTAAGGGTAAAGCAGGTTAATTCCGCCTGCAAATTTACCGGTCATTTTATCGTTGTTTTTCGGGGCAGTAAAACGTCGTGCGCCCGGCTTGTACGATCGTTTTTATATAATGCTCTTTCTTACAGCCGCAGGCCGTGCATCGCGCGCCAGCATGGTCGTAAACCATGAAATGATGCTGAAAAAGCCCTTCTTTTCCATCAACCTGGCGATGATTGCGCAATGAACTGCCACCGCTTTTCAGGGCGGCATTCATGACATCCTTGATCGCCTGCGCGAGATCGTCGCATGACGCAAGGTTAATTTTTCCGGATGCTTTGCGCGGGTTAATTCCTGCCCTGAAAAGGGCCTCGCACGCATAGATGTTTCCGACCCCGGAAACCACCCTCTGATCCAGCAGGGCGACCTTGATGGGCACCTTTTTCCCCAGAAGGCGCTTGTGCAGGACCAAACCGCTAAAATCACGCGTCAGCGGCTCAGGCCCAAGGGCCGAAAGCGCCTTGTGCGCGTCTTCCTGGTCCCGGTCATATAAATCCATCTGCCCAAAGCGTCGCGGATCGTTGAAAACCAGTCGTTTTCCGCTCTCAAGCGTTAAAATCACATGGTCATGCGTCTCCGGCGTAAACGGGGTACCCTTTGGCACCTCCCGGAACGATCCTGACATGCCCAGATGGCTGAGCCACACCTGGCCCGTATCAAGGTCGGCCAGGATGTATTTGGCCCGGCGGCGTAAGCGCGTGATGGTCGCGCCCTCCAGGGATTGCGCAAAACCCGCAGGAAACGGCGCGCGAAGCCCTGTCCGGCGCAGGGTCACGGTTTTGATCGTGGCCCCTTTAAGCAAGGGTTCGAGGCCCTTTCGGACGGTTTCAACTTCAGGTAATTCGGGCATGAGTAATGCTTATAAGCCATTTCAACGGCTTGGCCAGATGGGCCCGGGCCGTATGGGTAATCCGACAGTATCCCCCTTAATACTGCAGTCACATCAAGTATAAATTCAAACGAATACTTAAAATGACTCAGTATTCAGAGCCCGAGAGAATCGGATATTCGCTTATTCCAGGATTCTTTTTTATCCAGAAAACCCTGTCCAGAGGGGAGTCGCCCCGTTCTTCTTGTCGAGTCCGAAATTTGACGGCGTTTCGCCGGAATCCTTATAAACAGGCATGGCTAAAACAAGGATTGCCTTTGCGCTGGGGACCACAGCTCTGCGGACCCAGATATCTTCCGTCGTTGCGCGTTTGCGTGAACGCAAAGATATGCATGTCCGGACCATCCGTACCCGCGATCTCTCGCGGTCTGACGTGGCGATGGATAATCGCATCGGCCGCGCAAAATTGGCGCAACAGGCGCGCGAAATTTTCAATGATGCTGATCTAGTGATTACCGGCGTGCGCACGGCGCCCGGTCGCTACGGCCTGATCGAAGCGGCGATTGAAACGGCACCCGGTGCATTGATGATGTATCAGGATGAAAGCAATGTATTCGCGCAGGTGCAGCCGCAGACATCGCGTGCGGTGTATCTGACCATCGACGAAAAAGCACGCGACGCCGCGCTTAAAAATAATTTCAATGCCTATGCTGTTGGCCGTCCGCAATACGATGCATATAGCAAACTTGATATCACGGGTTTAACGCGTCGTTTCCGCGCTACACTGCCGCTGATGGCGCAGAATAAAAAAATCATCGTTTTTTATGGCGAAAATCTCGACACGCCCGGATATAAAAATTTCGTCTCGTCGCTGGTGGATGTGATTGCGCGTAACCCGAATGTTTTTCTGGTGTATCGCGGCCCATACACGCCGCAACTCACGCACATGTTTGACGCATCTCTTGGCGGGCGCTGGGCCACCGACCGGCATGCCTCCCCCTATCCTTCCATGGCGGGCGGTGACCAGCATGTTGCGTATACGCATTCAGTGCTCAACGACATCATCATGCTCAATGCATGGTCTATGGTGTCGCTTGGTGTGCCGGTATCAGGCGCATCATGCGGCGGCATAAAATACCCATGGCTGACGCAGCGCGGCGGCTGGCCCTGTAATGACCTGGCATTGCTGGAACAGGGCATCCTTGGGAATTTCGGCGACAATGCCCGCCACTATGCCTGGGTAAATGCCCGTTCGCTGGTCGGTGACCGCAAACCGGCAGGTGAGCGCATTGAAATCCTCGCCGAAACGCTCGTTTCGACCATGCCCCGGGCCCGTTTCTAAGCCTGTCTGCCCGATAGCCATACCCAACATATTGATATAGAGCCATGTTTTTATGGTTGATGATTATGTAAATGTTTGATACGGTGCGCGCCATGAAACATACATTTGCACTCAAAGCCCTCACACAACACGCGCACGAACTTGAACCCGGTAACCCCGCGAGCATGTTTTCCGTCATTGCCCTGCTGGCCATTCATATCAGCAGCATGACTGAAATCGCCCTGCGTCCCGAATGCAGCGATGAGGACCGCAAAAACCTTCTCAAAAAAATTCAGGATCAAAGCACCCAGATCGCCGACGTTACCGTTCTGCTCGACCATCTTGTCCGTGCGCACACATCGACCGATGTGCTGACCCGTGTACATAACCGCGCGTATTTTGATACAGCGCTGGATGCTGCCATGAAAACATCATCAATGACCGGCGGCGATCTTGCCCTGCTGGCGTTTGATATCGACCATTTCAAACAAGTGAACGACACCTATGGTCACGCCGCCGGTGATCAGGTGTTGCGGGTTTTCGCGCGTCAGATTCAGCGCGGCTTGAAAGACGGCGATCTTGTCGCGCGTTACGGCGGTGAAGAATTTATGGCGCTGCTTTCCGGGGTAACGCAGGAACAGGCACTGAAAATTGCCGAGCGTCTGCGTGCCAAAGTACAGTCGCGCCCCGCGCGTCCCGACATGCCCGCCATCACCGTATCAATCGGTGTCACCATGCACACGGCCAGCGATACGGCAGAAGCATTCAAAGCCCGCGCGGACCGCGCGTTGTATCAGGCCAAGGCCAATGGCCGCAATGGCGTGGCGCATGTTTCGTCGACGCCTCCCAAGGCTAAAACGCCCAAGACCTGCCACCGCGCCCGTGCGCAGGCGCAACGCAAACTGGGCATGTAATTTTTTATCATTGCCCTATATAAGGGCAATGAAAGCACTCGATCCTGCAAATCCCCCCATCCATCCCGGTACCCGTATTGGTCATGTCCATCTGAAAGTCGCGGATATCGACCGCGCGCTTGGCTTTTACTGCGGCGTGCTCGGCTTCGATCTGATGCAGACCTATGGCCGCAGCGCCGCGTTTATTTCCGCCGGCGGTTACCACCACCACATCGGTCTCAACACATGGTCGTCGAAAGGTGGTACGCCACCGCCGCCCGGCACCACCGGCCTGTTCCATACCGCTATCCTGTATCCCACGCGTGCGGCGCTTGCCGATGCGTTGCGCCGTGTCATCGCGGCGGGCATTCCGGTCGACGGTGCGTCCGATCACGGCGTCAGCCAGGCAATCTATCTGCGCGACCCGGATGAAAATGGTGTCGAATTATATTGGGACCGTCCCGAAGACGAATGGCCCAAAGATGACAACGGTCATCTGGCTATGGTGTCAGACGCACTCGATCTTGATGATCTTTTGAAGCAATAAAAAAGGCCGGGAAAATCCCGGCCTTCTTGTTTGGTAGTGAGCGGGATTTCTTAGAAATCCATACCGCCCATGCCACCCATACCACCGCCCATATCCGGGCCGGAGGCTTTTTTGTCATCCGGTGCGTCGAAGATCATCGCTTCGGTGGTGATCAGCAGCGAAGCAACCGACGATGCGTCTTGCAGCGCGGTGCGGACCACTTTCACCGGGTCGATGATGCCCGTCTTGACCATGTCGACAAATTCGCCGGTCTGGGCGTTGTAGCCGTACGACGTGTCTTTTTGATCAAGCAGTTTACCAACGATGACCGAACCTTCAGCACCGGCATTCTCCACGATCTGACGGATCGGGGCCTGAATGGCGCGGCGGATGATGTCGATACCGACCTGCTGGTCGTTATTGTCACCTTTGAGGGCTTCGAGTGCTTTGGTTGCGTAGAGCAGAGCAACGCCACCACCTGCGATCACGCCTTCTTCAACGGCGGCGCGGGTCGCGTGCATGGCATCGTCAACGCGGTCTTTTTTCTCTTTCACTTCCACTTCCGTGGCACCGCCGACGCGGATGACGGCAACACCGCCGGCCAGTTTGGCCAGACGTTCTTGCAGTTTTTCGCGGTCGTAGTCGCTGGAGGTTTCTTCGATCTGGCCACGGATCTGGTTAACGCGTGCGTCAATGTTCTTTTTGTCGCCTGCGCCGTCGATGATCGTGGTTTCGTCCTTGGTGATACGGACAGTCTTGGCTTTGCCAAGCATTTCCGGTGTCACGGTCTCAAGCTTGATGCCCAGGTCTTCCGAGATCAGTTGAGCCTTGGTCAGGATCGCGATGTCTTCCAGCATAGCCTTGCGGCGATCGCCGAAGCCCGGTGCCTTGACCGCAGCGACTTTGAGGCCGCCGCGCAGTTTGTTGACGACCAGTGTCGCCAGCGCTTCGCCTTCGACGTCTTCTGCGATGATCAGCAGCGGACGGCCCGACTGGACAACAGCTTCCAGAACCGGCAGCAGCGGCTGCAGGCCTGAGATTTTTTTCTCAACCAGCAGGATGAACGGGTTGTCGAGTTCGCAGACCATTTTCTCAGCGTTGGTGATGAAGTACGGGCTGATGTAGCCGCGGTCGAATTGCATGCCTTCGACGACGTCCAGTTCGGAGTCCATCGATTTGGCTTCTTCAACCGTGATCACGCCTTCTTTGCCGACTTTTTCCATGGCTTCGGCAATTTTGCCGGCAATGTCTTCGTCGCCGTTGGCGGAAACGAGGGCGATCTGTTTGATCTCTTCGTTGCCTTTAACGGGGGTGCCGCGTTTTTTGATGTCTGCGATGACGGCAGCAACGGCTTTATCCATGCCGCGTTTCAGATCCATCGGGTTCATGCCGGCAGCAACGGCCTTCACGCCTTCGCGTGCGATCGATTGTGCCAGAACGGTTGCGGTGGTCGTGCCATCGCCCGAGTGGTCGGCTTGCTTGGACGCGACTTCGCGGATCAGCTGTGCGCCGAGGTTACGCTTTTTGTCTTTCAGTTCGATCTCTTTAGCGACGGTAACGCCGTCTTTGGTCGAGCGCGGTGCGCCGAACGCTTTTTCGATCAGAACGTTACGGCCTTTCGGACCGAGGGTGACTTTCACCGCGTTTGCGATGATGTCGACGCCCATCAGAATCTCTTCGCGGGCATCGGTGCTGAACAGCACATTTTTAGCAGCCATAGGTGTATCTCCTTATATGTGTTGATTAAGCGGCTTGAACGATACCGACGATGTCGGACTCTTTCATGACCATGTATTCTTTGCCGTCGATGGTGACTTCGGTGCCTGACCATTTGGAAAACAGCACGCGGTCGCCGGCTTTGACGTCCAGCGGAACAACATTGCCCTTGTCATCACGCAGGCCGGTGCCCACGGCGACGACTTCGCCTTCAATCGGTTTTTCTTTGGCTGTGTCCGGGATGATGATCCCGCCAGCGGTTTTTTCGGCTTGCTCGATGCGACGCAGGAGAACCCGGTCATGCAGAGGACGAAATTTCATGTTCTGTGGCTCCGTTTGGTTGGTTTAAGTCCGTTAGCACTCGAATTCAGTGAGTGCCAGACGCCGTTTTATATCGTTCCGGGGCTTGGAAAAGCAAGGGCAATCGCGCATAAGAGGGGCTGACGCACCAAACAGACGAAAAATATAAGGAATTTCAGGGTTATGAGCAGCGGCTTCGCATTTCTGGACAAAATCACGGCCATGGCCAAGCTTTCAGCCGTCACGCTGGACGACGCCGCCAGCCAGTCACTGAAAGCCACCGCCAAGGCCTCCGGCATTGTCATCGATGACACCGCGACCACGCCCCAGTATGTGACGGGCCTCAGCCCCGCGCGCGAACTGCCCATTATCGCCCGCATTGCCAAGGGCTCGGCCGTTAACAAGGCGATCCTTGTCTCCGGCATCCTGCTGCTCAGCTATGCCCTGTCATTCACCGGCTGGCCGATCCTGCATATCCTGACGCCGTTGCTGATGGCGGGCGGCGCGTTCCTGGCCTTTGAAGGCTACGAAAAAATGCATGAAATGATCGTACATCACGAAGTTGCGCCGAACGTCCCCGTGGTGGAAACCCCGGTCGCGGCTGAGATAGAGGAAGCAAACCGCATCAAGGGTGCCATCCGTACCGATGTGATTTTGTCGGCTGAAATCATGACCCTGACATTCTCAAGCGTGGCGACATCTGCGTTCATCACCCAGGCAACCGTGCTCATTTTCACCGGTATTATCATGACGGTGGGCGTATACGGCGCCGTCGCGCTTCTGGTGAAGATGGACGATATCGGCCTTGCGATGGCGCGGTCACGCCACACGCTGCTCCACCCGTTCGGCCGTGGTCTGGTCAAAGCGATGCCAAAAGTGTTTGGCGCGCTGGAAATCGCAGGGGCCCTTGCCATGCTCTGGGTTGGCGGCGGCATTGTCATTCACGGCACGTATTATTTTGGCTGGGCCGCGCCTGAACACATTCTGGAAGTCGCATCGCACGCTGTGGGTGCCTATGCCGGCGGTCTTGGCGCATGGCTGACCAAAGCCGCGCTTTCGGGCGTCATCGGTGCGGTGATCGGCTGGATCGTCGTTCTGGGCCTGCATGCGTACCAGAAACACTTCCCCAAAAAGACGGCCGCCTAAAAAACGCTGTTATTTCGGCTGCGCGTGCGAAGGATTTACAAATCCTTAAAATCTTCCATGGGATAATGGTTGCTAGGCTTGCGAAGAACCGTGGGTCGAACTGCGGGAGGACCCATGACCCATCTCACCGACCTGGAACGCCAGCTGCATGACTATCGGCTGGTGACGGCGGAAATCCTCTACCACATGCCTGACCATCCCGCGCTGCTCCAGACCTTTATCTGGCAGGACTATGATCTGGCCCCACAATTCCCACAATTGAACCGGTTTTTGGGCTTTTGGGTCGAAAAAATAGAAGGAAAGCTCCATTCTGTGTATGTAGCGCGCCAAAAACTGCTCTCCGTAGGCGAAATTAAGGCGGTAGATGGGGTATTTCTGGTCCATTAAGCCTGAATGAGCATCAAAAATGCCAGAGTCAGACCAAAAACAACCTATAAATCACCTCAAACGCCCTCAATGAACAGGGTAGGGCTGTTTTAAACTGATATTTGTATGCAGCACTGGGTTACGCAGGCATGCACCACGTATCCTGTGCGTCTTTCACCCCTGACGGTGACAAAAAACCAAATTATCCCTGAACGTTGAATGTAAAACGCTGCTGGCATCACGTTGGCTTTATGGGTACGATGCGCCATGCCTGTAGGATATGATGTTTTAAGTGACGCCCTGAACTATGCGCTGGAGAAATCCGGCGGCGTTACACCCCCTGTTGCCGTTGTGAATGCCACCGGTGCCGAAGATTCCAGCTACGTCAGAATCAGTGATGACGCCTGTAACAAATTACCAAACACACTCGATGGTGTATTTAACACTGTTCTGGTCCGTGCAACCCGCCAATTGGCGGAGACATTGGGCCTTGTGGCACTGGCTCATGCCCATTGCGCCCCTGACGGACGTATATATGTGGCGCAGGAAAACGCGCATGGTGCCGGCGGCGTTGAGAAACAACTCACCCGCGCTTTCCCGAATTTGGGGAATGTCGTCAAATTCAAATGCCGCGTTCTGGTGCTCGACGCCGCCGATGCGCAGGCGGACATCCTCCTCAAATGGGTGAATGACGCTGCCGTCCGCAAGGTGAAGCACAACCGCGGCGAATTCTGGTCCGCGCCGGGTGTTTTCTCATGGGACCGCCCGGATGCCGGTTCTGTCCTGCTGCTGTCGTATCTGCCCAAAACCATGGCCGGCAATATCGCCGATCTGGGGTGTGGTAACGGCCTGTTGACCGGCGCGCTGTCTAAGAAAGAGGGCGCTGCGGAAATCTGGGCGATGGACGCCGATTCCAAAGCGGTGGAATGCTGTAAGCTCAACCTCGCAGACCGCGGCGCAACCATCCCGACGCATGTCTTCTGGCGCGATGCGACCGGCGATCACGATGATCTGCCGCCGATGGATTTCGTCGTCATGAACCCGCCCTTCCATACGCAACAGGCGGAAGACCGTGAGCTGGGTCAGAAATTCTGTGAAGCGGCCCTGAAAATGCTCAAAACCGGGGGTGAGCTGTATCTCGTCGCCAACCGCCACATGCCGTACGAGGACATTCTTGAGAAAGCGGCGTCGCGCGTTATCTTGCTGGCTGATACGGACGGATTCAAAATCATCAGGGCTGTGAAATGACCGACACGACAACCACGAATTGCAAATGCGGATCCTGCGGCGGCGGTAAAATCATCGTCGCGCTTTTCCTGGCCATCGGCCTGATTGGTGCGGGCTGGTTCGTAAAACAGGGTCTGTTCCATCTGCGCGGCGGCGAACGCGCCGTATCCGTGCGTGGCGTGGCCGAACGCGATGTCGTGGCCAATCTGGCCATCTGGCCGATCCAGTATACGGTCACCAACAATGAACTGGCGACGGCGCAGGCCTCGCTGGACGAACAGGGCAAAAAGGTTGAGGCCTTCCTGGCCGCGCAGGGCCTGCCGGCGGATAACGTAAAAGTGCAAAAGGTCGAAGTCACCGACCTTCTGGCCCAGCAATACCGTCCCGACAATATCCAGAACGGCCGCTACATCCTGACCAAGACTTATATGGTGCGCACCAATGACGTGGCGCTGGTCGATAAGATGTACCGCAACATCGGCGACCTGATCGCGCAGGGCGTCATCCTCGCGCAGGGGTCAGGCCCATCTTATATGTTTACCCAGCTCAACGATGTGAAACCCGACATGATCGCGCAGGCGACCAAATCCGCCCGCGAAGGGGCCGGGAAATTCGCGGCTGATTCCGGCGCAGAGGTCGGCGGCATCAAAACCGCGTCCCAGGGCCTGTTCAGCATCAATGCCCGCGACGACGATAATGCGCCCGAATCCACCGTCATCGACAAGCGCGTGCGTGTGGTCACCACCGTCGAGTATTACCTGCGGTAAGATTTCCAAAGGAAATAAGGACTTAGACATGGGGGCGTCATCGCCCCCTTTCCATTTACCTAAAATTTTATGTATTTTAACGTTTAATTAAGCGCCATTGGCGCAATATGATCTCGAATTAGGTAAAAGCACAGACGTTGCGCACAACTGGAAGTCTGTGTTTTAATAAGAAAAAACAAAAAGGTGTGTCCTAACGTGCGAATGATGAAATCGGTTCGACTGACCGTTTCCACTGTTATTCCGGCCCTCAAAAAGCTGGCTGTTATCGCATTGGCTGCATTGCCGGTTCTGGCAATCTCATGGGATGCATCCGCTGGCGGCAACGTCAACCTGACGGGCTATGCCACGGCTGTTAGCGGCCACAGCAACAAAATCGTCGACATCATCAATTACCTCGCCTTCACCATGGGCGCGATTTCCATCGGTCTTGGCTTGAGCGATGTTCGCAAGACCGTCGAAAACGGATCGCAGCATCCGTGGAAGAACGGCGTTATCAAATTGTTCGTAGGCGGCCTGTTTCTGTCGCTGCCGTTTATCATCGGTGTCGTATCCGGCACGATGAAGGGCGGTGCTGCAGCTTATGCCATAAGCATGGTCCAGAGCTTTGCCTTTAGTCAGAACAGCACGACAGGCGGCATCGGTTCCTATATCAACCGCGGCATAACCCAGGCGGGCGTGCTGGTCAGCGTTGCCGCGTTTCTGGCCTTTATCATCGGCACATTCTTTACCGTGCGCGGCATCCAGCTGGTCCGCAACCACGTCGAAAATCCGGGCCAGGCCCCGCTGCCTGAAGGCATCAAACGCCTGGCTGTCGGCGGCGCGCTGTTAAGCTTCCCGATGATCGTCAATGTGATTGCCAAAACCTTTGGCGTCACGGGTGCAGGTCTTGGTAATTCCGGTTGGTCCTCGACCGGCGGCAATGCGGCCGGTCTGGACGGCATGATGGTCCGCTTCATTGCGGATATCGCCAACCCGGCATTCCAGGCGATTGAATTCTTCTGTTATATCTCGGGCATCCTGCTGATCCTGTTTGGCCTGCAGCGCCTGGTGCGCACGGCGCAGGACGGTCCGCGCGGGCCTTTGACCTTCGGTACCATCACCATGTTCGTGGTGGCCGGTGCCCTGTTGTCCTTCCCGCAGCTTCTGACGTCCATTAACCTATCTCTGACCGGCACCGGCGGTGCCAAGACGCAGGTACTGATGTCCCTGACCGGGGTCGACGCGGCCCAGGTTCAGAATGCTAAAAACGTATTTTCGGCCGTCCTCGCCTTTATGGCGGTGGTGGGCTTCCTCTCGGTGGTGCGTGGGCTTTTCCTGCTCAAAAGCTTCGCCGACGGGGGCCAGCAGGCCAGTATGATGTCCGTCGTTACCCATATTGTCGCAGGCTCGCTCTGCATCAACCTGGGGGCATTTCTTAACGCCGTACAAACCTCTTTAGGTGTGACTACTTTTCCCGTAACATTCAATTAGTGCAAAGGCAGGAGGATTAAAAAATGAAAGTATCTATCGCTAATCTGGGTCATCACATGTCGGCTACGGTCGATTCCGTGATTCACGCCCGTACCAAGTCGGCCGCGAAAATTCGCGCGGGCGTCATGTTCTCGCTGACCGGTGGTCTGTTCATCTATTCGACGATGGGCATCGCTTCCGCTTCGGACCTGAACTCCTACGCTTCGACCGTCTCTGGTAAAACCAACTCGATCGTCGATATCATCACCTATATCTCGTATATCGGTGGCGCCGCTCTGTCGGCCCTGGGTATCGTCGACCTGAAAAAACACGTCGAAAACCCGTCGCAGACGCCGATGAAAAACGGCATTGCGAAACTCGGCTTCGGCGGCATGCTTCTGGCACTGCCGTTCCTGGCTGGCGTTGCGCAAGGCACGGTCAAAGACGGCCAGCAGGTCCAGTACCAGGACTTCGGCACCCGCCCGACGATCAACTAAGATACGTTCGGTGGCGTTTCTACCCATCACGCTCGGCCTTGCCGAGCCTAACGGAAAAGCCGGCGGTCTAACCGCCGGCTCTTCTGCTTCCATGCCCGAAATCACGGAAGACATGCGTAATAAGGTTTTCGAACGCGATAACCATACGTGCCAATACTGCGGTTTTTCCTCGCGCAAATACCAGATCGTGCGCGCCAAGGGGGCCAAGGCTAACCCTGAAAACCCGTCCGATCTCGTGACATCCTGTATTTTCTGCGACCAGTGCTTTGCGCTGGACCGCGTCGCCGCCATGAAATCCGGCGTGCTTGTCTGGCTGCCCGAAATTGACCAGTCCATGCTTCACCACATCGCCCGCGCCGTTTATGTCGCGCGCATCAGCCAGGGACCGGTGGCCGAGGCTGCCCGCCGTGCGCTTGAAGTCATCACATCCCGCCGGGAAGAGGCAAAAAAACGCATCAAGACCGATGACCCGGCTGTCTTGAGCATGGTTCTGCGTGATTACATTGACCCGCGCGCCTACAAAAACCGCGGCGACAAACTGGACGGTCTGCGCCTGTTCCCGCTCGACCGCCGCACCATTTCCGAGGGCGACCTGGAATTCAACCAGTTCCCCCAAATCCTGGCCTACTGGCGCTCCAAGGACGGTCCGTTCGGCCAGTGGCAGCCATCCCAGTGGCTGGAAGAGTTCAAGCAGCTCAAAGCCGCCTAGCGCGTTGCGGGGAGCCCGAAGGGCGACGCGGCAATCCATGCAATCTAACCAGTTGAAAGACCGTACGGATTGCTGTGCTGCGTTCTCAATGACAGCCTAGATACACCGCTGATTTCAAGGTACAATCGTTAAGATTTACAGCGCGCTGATTCGATGTCCTTTTTTGACAAATTCTTCTCACCTTTCGTGAACGGCTTCAGGCAGCCGGTGGAATCGTTTATCCGCCTTGAAACGGCCGATGACGAGAACACGATTGTCGCCGCTGATGGATCGCTGCTGTCCTATCTCAAAGTCGATGGATCGCGTCAGATCATCGGTGAAGAGGAATACGCCCATCTGGTCGAATCCGCGACCGTCAAACTCGGCGCGCGTTTCGACCGCCGCGGCCACGCGATGCAGATTTTCTTCGTGCGTGACCCCGCCCGTTCGCGCGGCGCGCTGGAAGAACTGGTCCGCCCCTCGCTGACAGCGTCACGCAACATCGGTCTCGATCTCGAGGATCTGTTCCGTGAACGCGTGCGCCACCTCTCACACTACATGGTCTGGGAAGAATGTTACTTCGTGCTGTGGACCCGCCCCAGCATCCTGACCAAATCCGATTACGCGCGCGCATCGAAAGATTCCAAAAACAAAAAATGGGTCAACGCGCCGAACGCGCAATACCCGCTGGCCGCGCTTGATGTCCTGCGTGCCCGTCACCGTTCATACGTGGCCGGTATCATGTCCGCGCTGGATGAACTGGGCATTCGTGCCGATCTTCTGGAATCGCATGATGCATTGCGCGCGGTGCGCAACAACATGTTCCCGGACCACGTCAACGACAAATGGAAGCCGGTTCTTCCTGGCGATCCGATTCCGGTACGCGCCGCCAAGGACCCGAACGATCTTTCTGACATTCTCTGGCCGCCGCTGCGCCAGCAGATAACCGCGTCCAGTGCTACGATCAAATCCGACCATATCGTCCAGATCGGCGGCATGCTGTGGGGTGGTTGCGACATTGTGCTGGCCCCGATGGACCCGTCGCCGTTCCCGATGCTGCTCAACCGCCTGTTCGAAACCAAGGTGCCGTTCCGCATCTCGTTCCTGATCGAATCCGGCGGTGCGGAGGGCATGAACGCCAAAAATTCCATCGCAACATTCCTGACCATCACCAATCCCATCAACCGGACCATCAAAAACTCGCTGGACGCGCTCAAGGCGCTCGCGCGGTCCGAGCCTGTCGTAAAACTGCGCATCTCGCTCGCGACATGGGCACCCGCGGATAAACCTGAACTGGTCGAAGACCGTGTTTCTGTTCTGATGCAGGCGGCGGAAGCATGGGGTTACTGCCAGGTCTCAAACGTTGTCGGGGACCCGCTGGAATGCGTGATGTCGTCGACCATGGGCATTGCCTGCGCCTCCACCGCGCCGGCCGCCATCGCGCCAATGGCCGATGTCATGAAGCTTCTGCCGTGGCAGCGCCCCTCAAGCCCGTTCGACAAGGGCGCGTTGCTGTTGCGCACGCCGGACGGCAAGGTCTGGCCGTATCAGACCGGCACATCGCTGACCACCACGTGGTTCGATCTTATCTTCGCGCAACCCGGTGCCGGTAAATCGGTGCTGATGAATTCGCTTAACCTTGGCACATGCCTGTCGCCGGGTCTGTCCCGCCTGCCTTTCGTGGCGGTCATCGACATCGGCCCGTCATCGTCGGGTCTTATCTCGCTGATCAAGGAAGCATTGCCGCAGGAACGCCGCCACGAAGCGGCCTATTACCGTCTGCAGATGTCGCCGCAATACGCGATCAACCCGTTCGACACGCAGCTTGGCTGCCGTTATCCGCTGATGGATGAACGCAGCTACCTGACGGAATTGCTGACCCTGCTTTGCACCCCGCCGGGTCAGGAACGCCCCTATGACGGTATCCAGCAGCTTGCGGGCCTTGTCGTCGATGAAATGTATCGCTGGCGTGATGACTCCACTGCCAACTCCGAAGCGCGCCCGTATCTGCCCCGCGTCGATCACGATATCGACGAGGCGATCAAGAAATACAACATTCACCTGCCCGCCGATCCGTACTGGTGGGATATCGTCGACCAGTTCTTTGACCGTGAACTTTGGCACCTTGCCAATCTGGCGCAGCGTCATGCGGTCCCGGTTCTGGGTGACGGCATCACCGCCGCCCGCCGCCCGCAGATCCGCTCGCTGCTGGAAGAAACACAGATCGGTACATCCGCCGAAACCGTGATCAATGCGTTCGAACGTATGATCACATCCGCCATTCGTGAATATCCAATTCTGGCATCCGTCACGCGCTTTGAAATCACCGATGCGCGCGTCTGCTCGCTCGACCTTATGGACGTGGCACCGCAGGGCGATGAAACCGCCGATCGCCAGACATCGATCATGTACATGCTGGCCCGCCACGCGCTGGTCCGCAGCTGGTGGATGAGCATGGACTCACTCCGCGCCATTCCTGAAAAATACCGCAAGTATCACGAAAGCCGTCTGGTCGACATGGGCGAAACCCCCAAGCGTCTGTGCTACGACGAATTCCACCGTACCGCCAAATCCAAATCCGTGCGCGGCCAGATCATCCGCGACGTCCGTGAAGGTCGTAAACGCTCTGTTCAGATCGTCCTGTCGTCGCAGCTTCTGGATGACTTTGACAATGACATGATCGACCTTGCAACCGGTGTCTGGGTTCTGGGTACGGCCGTGTCCGAACGCGCTGTTGAAAACGTGCAGGCACGCTTTGGCCTGTCCAATACTGCGCGTCAGGTTATCCGCCACCGCCTGACCGGTCCGCGCGCAGCCGGCGCGCCCGCATTGCTGGTTCTTGGCACGAACGAGGGCCGCTACGAACAGCATTTGATCAATACGCTGGGCCCGGTTGAACTTTGGGCGCTTTCCACATCCGGCGAAGATGTCGCCATTCGTAACCGCCTGTACACGCGCCTTGGCGCACGCCGCGCGCGCCAGTTGCTGGCATCCAACTTCCCGGGCGGTTCTGCCCGCTCCGAAATCAAGCGCCGCGTTTTCGCCCGTGCTGAAAGCGGCGAAACGCAGACCACCGCCGTCTCCGCCGTGGTGGAAGAAATCGTCGAAGAACTGGTCGCCATGTCGCACAGCAACCCCGAACAAGATTCGTCGCAGCAAGGCTGATCATGGACACGGGATTTTTAAACGACAAAATTCTCGGACTTAAAACCGGGGTCTGGCTGGCCATTCTGGTGGTCGTAAGCGCAGCCGGCATCTGGTACAAGGTCTCGCAGCCCGCTTATGCCACGCAGCGTTACGGCATCTGCAAAGTCTTCCTTGAACAATATTTACGGTTTCCAACCACGCTGGTGATCAATCAGGGCGGTGAAACCCGCGGCAGTGCCGTGATACGTTTTTCCGACGTCAATCCCTTCGGATCGCAACAGGTCCGCACATTTGAATGTTTCTTCTCGCAAGATGCGAAGGGCCGGATAACGCTCTCGCGCATCACCATGGACCGCAAAGCGATTCCAGAAGAGAAAATAAAATTCTTCCAGAAAGAAATGCCGCTTCTGATGGTGCAGGAACTGGATAATGCCCTGCCCAAGGACCTGCCGTCCAACCTGCTTGATTACAAAGACTGATTTTGCGGCGGTGCAAACCGCATAAAAACCCCGGTTTTCCGGGGTTTTCACTTTAGGCTCTGCTTTAACCATTTCCAAAAATTGACAGTTTCAGCCATGCATTCGTAGGGTGGGGGCATGAGACCTCTATGGAAACGCGCCCTGCGCAAAATCGCAATACCCACGGCACGCATTGGCCTGCGTGCCCTGACGCAGGTGTTCGACCAGGTCGCGACGCCTGACGGACAGGTTTATACCGTCAATCGCAACATTCACCCGTTTGACTATCTTGCGCTGAAACGCGGCATCTATGAAAAGGATGAACGCGGCTTGATGCGCGCACTGTTTACTCCGGATGAGTCCATCATCGATATCGGCGCCAATATCGGCGTTGTTGCATCCACGGCACTGGAAGAAAAACTGGTTGATGGCGGCCACATCGTCTGTGTGGAGCCCAACCCGAAATCCCTGTATCCGCTTCGCCGCAACATGGAACGTGCCGTATCGCTTCGCCCTTTACGCAGTTACGAGATTGTTGAACGCGCAGTCAGCGCACAGGCGCAAGGTCATGCCCATTTCCGCCAGCGCGATAATCTAAGCTCCGGCCTTGCAACATCGACGACGCCCAACCGCCGCGATAAAATGCTGTGCGTGCAGACTGTCTCGCTGTCAGACCTGGTGAACCGCCATGCCACACACGGGGCATCCCTGATCTGTGACGCGGAAGGCGCTGAAATCGATATGATCCGCAAAGAGCCGGATGCTTTCGGCAAAATCCGCCAGATTGTCATCGAACTGCATGAACCGTCTTTGACCGGCCGCCCTGACGCAACGCCGGATATTATGGCGGGCGAAATCGAAAAACTCGGCTTTAAATGCGGCGGCCGTGCCGGAAATACCTTCTATTTTGCCAAAGGCCCGCGTTAGGGCGGTTTGTCTCACTTCCCAAACCCGTATCCTTGCGCTACCTAAGGCGCAAAGAAATTCAAAGGGTAGGGGACTCCATCCATGCAAATGAAAAAACTGGGCCGCACCGGCGTGAGCGTGACCGATATCTGCCTTGGCACCATGACCTGGGGTAACCAGAATACCGAAGATGAGGGCCACGCCCAGATGGATTACGCGGTCGAACGCGGCATCACGTTTTTCGACACGGCTGAAATGTACGCCGTCCCGCCCAGCGCCGAAACATACGGCAAAACCGAAAGCATCATCGGTACGTGGTTTGCAAAAAAGAAAAACCGCGCCGACATCATCCTGATGACCAAGATGGCGGGTCCCGGCATGCCGTGGGTGCGCGGCGGCGCGCCGATCAGCGGCAAGGCATTGACGCAGGCCGTCGAAGGCTCGCTCCAGCGTCTGCAGACCGATTATATCGACGTGTATCAATTGCACTGGCCCAACCGCCCGTTCCCGCATTTCGCCAATCACGGCGCAGGCCGTATTGATTTTACGGCCACGGATACGGCAAAAGAAGAAGCGTCACTGCTTGATACATTGCAGGCGCTGGGCGAGGCCCAGAAGGCAGGGAAAATCCGTCATTTTGGCCTCTCGAACGATTCCGCCTGGGGAATCATGAAATACATTGCCCTTGCCGAAAAACATAACCTGCCCCGCCCGCAATCCATCCAGTGTGAATTCGGCCCCCTGAACCGCCATGACGATCCGTACGTGGCCGAGGTGTGTGTGCGTGAAGATGTGGCGTATCTTCCGTGGTCGCCGCTGGGCGGCGGTGTGCTGTCCGGAAAATATGCGGGCGGCGCAAGGCCCGCCGGTGCCCGCTGGACCGTTGATCCGCGCATGCCGCATCGCGATACGCCGCAAACCCATGCGGCCGTGGCTGAATATATCGCCATTGCCAAAAAACATGGGCTTGATGTCGTCCAGATGGCGATTGCATTTTGCCGTCAGCAGAATTTCGCGACATCGACCATCATCGGTGCAACCACGATGGACCAGCTGAAAAACGCGATCGATGCGGGTGACCTGACGCTCAGCGCTGACGTGCTGCGCGAGATGGACGGCGTTTACCGGAAATATCCGCTGCCTTTTTAAAGGCCCCCAGTCCCATCGCCTGTTCCATGAAGAAACGCTTGGCGAAAGACAGGCGCGACACCATGTGCAGCCCCGCCTTGCGCAGCAATGACACCGGAATGAAGTCGTTGGAAAACAGCATGGTCAGTCCGTCGGTCGCAAATGCCATGCTCAGATTGTCCATGCGCCGCTCGGACTGGAATTGTTTTAAAACGGCCCTGTCGCCGATATCGCTGCCTTTGTGTTCGCGCAGAATATCCGCAAGCGCCGCAATGTCGCGAAGGCTCATGTTCAGGCCCTGACCCGCAGTCGGGTGGATGCCGTGCGCAGCCTCCGCCACCAGCACGGCGCGCGGTGCGGTATAGGCATATGATTTTGCCAGCGATAATGGAAACGCCCCGCGTTTTCCTGCTACGCGCATGGTGCCGTACCGGCCCGCGCTGCGTTCATTCAATGCCGCGTTGAATATATCTTCGTCGCAATCAATCCATGGCCGTGCATCGCCGCCGTGCACGGTCCACACCAATGCGCTGCGATGCGTCCCATCCGGAAGGTCGGTAAACGGAAGCAGGGCGAACGGCCCTTCGGCCATGAAATGCTCAACCGCCATGCCGTGATGGGGTTTCTCATGCACCACAAGACACACGATGGCGGTTTGCTTGTAATCGCGGCCCCATGTCCCGATGCGCATGACATCGCGCAAAATCGACTTGCGTCCATCCGCGCCGATCACAAGACCGACATCAATATTTTTGCCGCTATCCAGTATAATACGCGCATGCGTATCGGTGAACGTCACATCGCGGACCTTTACGCCGGTCAGATGTCTCACTGTTTTGAGTGACTGCACGCGCGCCACAAGCGCACGGCGCAGATCGGCGTTATCGACAATCCACCCAAACGCCTCGGCATCAATCTCTTTGCTGTCGAAATTCAGGACATGCTTTGAATCGCCATCAAGAATGTCGATGGTTTTGATCGCCTCGCGGTTACCGGCAAGGCTTTGCCACACGCCGGCGTCTTCCATCACCTGACGCGACCCGTATGAAATGGCCGTGGTCCGGACGTCGTATCCGGCGGATGCGCTGGTCGATAGCGCTTCAGCGTCGATGCAGGTCACGTCAAACCCGGCTTCGCCCAGAAGCGCCGCCAGTGTCAGACCGGCGAGACCCCCGCCAATAATGCCAATCGTGTTTGCCATGCCTTGGTTATACGCCTCCGCGCGCGCCGAACAAGATGGATCCCAGGCGTACATGCGTGGAACCCATCGCAATCGCGGTTTCGTAATCGCCGGACATGCCCATGCTTAAATGTTTCAGGTTCAGGCGTCTTGCCGCCGCCGCCAGCATCTCGAAATGTGCCTTCGGGTCGGCATCGGCCGGGGGGATGCACATAAGGCCGTTGATAGTCAGGTTCTTGCCCACGCAATACCGGTACAGCGAATCCAGATCATCCGGCAAAACCCCGCCTTTTTGCGGCTCCAGCCCCGTATTGACCTGGATATAACACGCGATCTGCCGGTTTTGCCTGTCCATTTCAGCCACCAGCGCATCGACCAGGCGTTCCCGGTCCACGGTTTCGATCACGTCAAACAGGGCCACCGCCTCCCGCGCCTTGTTGGTCTGTAACGGCCCGATCAGATGCAGTTCAAGGTCGGTATAGGCGGCCCGTTTACCGGCCCAGTGTTCTTTCGCTTCCTGTACCCGGTTCTCGCCGAATACGCGCAAACCCGCATCCAGCGCCGCCTGAAGGGTCTCGGCGCTTTGCGTCTTGGTCACGGCCACCAGCGTCACCTGCGGCGGAATACGGGCCTGAATGGCCCTGATATTGGCTTTGATATCCATGGGGTCCGAGTTTGACAGGGGCTGATCGGTGTGACAAATCAAATGGCACATATCACTGTGAAAGGAATCCTATGTCTCTGGTTAAGGAATTCAAGGAATTCATCATGCGCGGCAACGTGCTGGATCTGGCCGTCGGTATCATCATCGGCGCGGCCTTTACCGCGATCGTTTCATCCCTAGTAGATGACATGATCATGCCGGTCATCGGCCTTATGCTGCACGGTATCGATTTCTCGAACCTGTTCGTCAATCTCAGGGACCCGATGGATACAACCTACGTGACCGTGGCTGCGGCCAAGGCCGCGGGCGTCCCGACCCTCAATTATGGCCTTTTCATCAACGCCATCATCAAGTTCATGATCGTGGGTTTTGCGGTATTTATGCTGATCAAGGGCATGCACCGCCTGGTCCGCAAGAAGGAAGCCGCCGCAGGCCCGTCGGAAGACGTCCTTTTGCTGCGGGAAATCAGGGATTTGCTTAAAAAATAGTTTTGCTTGAATCTGGCCGCGACCTGCCTTAAAACCGGTCCACCAGAAATACGGGGATATAGCTCAGCTGGGAGAGCGCCTGCATGGCATGCAGGAGGTCGTCGGTTCGATCCCGATTATCTCCACCATTTCTTTCTAGAGTAAGGGTTTAGGTACGTTGTTTCGCTGGTGAGCCAGCCAAGTGAGACAACGTGCCATGTTAAACCCTCGTTATCTGGCCCTATCGCGCCACAACGTCTTTTACCTTCGATTCCCGATTCCCAAGGCTTTGCACCCGCAGGGCAAGACCACTCATGTAAAATTTTCGCTGAAAACCCGGCATCCTGAGGAGGCATTGCAGTTAGCTCGACTTCTCTTCTACGTTGGAGAAGAGATTATGAGGAGTCCGCATATCGTGGGTGCATCGCTTGAGCAGATAAAACAGACTATCAAAAGCCATTTCCTACGAGGGCTTGAGAAGCGCAAAGAGCGCATTGCCTTATCTGGCCCTCTTAAGGGCATAGAGCTGGTCGCCCTTCAAAACTCCTATGAGATTGCAGCGGAAGCTATTCAAGACAATGACTTTTGGCTTGCGATATCAGATGAGGAAGTAGACCGAAGCGCTATTGCTTATGGCTTCCAATGTAAGCAGGGCGATAAAGAATGGCTTATGCTGCGCTCCGAGATCGTGAAGGCACGAAGAGACCTATCCAAAACGATGCTGGATTATAACCAGACAGGCGGCAGTTATGATTTCTCTACGCCTGTGCCTGTCTCCGCTCCAGTACGTAGAGGAGAGAAACTTACAACGGTCTTAGAGGATTTTGTTAGCGAAAAGCTCCAGACCAAAAGCTGGACCGATAAGAGTGCTAAGGCATACAAGGCACAGTATGCCCTGTTAGAGGAATACCTTGGGCCCAACGCATCAATGCACATCTCCGCAGACGTAGCCTACGACATCAAAAAAATGCTTATGAGCATTCCTAAGAACCGTCTGGGCAAGGCTGAACGTAAAACGCTGAGTGAGCTACGTGCTATGGAGTTTTCACCAGCCGCACGTATGTCGCCTCAAAGTGTTAACAAGTACTTGGGTAGTTACAGCACTTTTTATCAGTGGGCAGTGAACCAAGGAAAAACAGCCGAGAACCCTTTTAAGAACATTCTCTTAAACCTAGGCCCTCAAGAACAGGTACGTGACCACTTCACCCATGAGCAAATTCTCAAAATGGTTCACGAGCTCCAAACAAACAGCAGAGGTTTAATAAACAAGGAGTACCAGAAATGGGGCACGCTTATAGGCTTGTACACGGGAGCAAGGCTCAACGAGATCGCACAGCTTGAGCTTACAGATATACGGCAGGTTGAAGGCGTATGGTGCTTCGACATCAACGACGATGGGGAAGGCGACAAGGACGAAAGTCGGAAACGCTTAAAAAACAAACCATCCAAGCGCCTCGTGCCCATACACTCTCATTTGATTAGCTGGGGGGTGCTAGAACACGCTGAGAACCTCCGTAAGCAGGGTAAGAAGCGTTTGCTGCATGAACTGGTTTATGACGCTCAGAACGGATACGGGCGTAACTTGAGTAGGTGGTTCAATGAGAGGTTTTTACCTGAACTAGGAATCAAAACCAAACGGCTGGTCTTCCATTCCTTTAGGCATACGGTCATGACCTTGTTAATACAGGCAGGCGTAGAGCACCCTCTTGCTCAAGATATCGTGGGTCACAAAAAAGCAGGCATGATGCACGCCAGCTACGTTAAAGGGTTTTTATCCAAGCAGCGCCAAGAAGCTTTGGAAAAGATTTTGCAAGATCTGCCCATTGGATAAAGACCAGCACAGCGCCAGCTAAGTCAAAGCCTTGCTATAGAAGATTTGGCTTAGCTGGTCTTTTTACTTCTCTTTGGTTACGCCTTTAAAAGGCTTTGTATCTGCTTTTTGGTCTATGAATCGACCAGAGTCAGTATCACGTTTAACCCAACGGTCATTTGAAGGGTTATGCGTTTGCGAGCGGTCACGTACTGCACCGTTTCTGTGTCCATCGCCTTTCGGAGGATTGGTAGCCATATCTGTTTCTTTCTGTTGGTTTAAGAAAAGCGGGAAGCTTTGTAGGCTTCCCGCACGCTCGTTAGGTAAGGTCACTCACATCCGCGTAGGCGATATTCTCTTTGAGAGAACGAATGCCATTCACGGCTGCTTGCTTGCTGGTGTACCCCTCTGAATGGCAGAGAATTTCTCCATTCGGGGCCTTAAAGTTCCAGTAATGGTGACCATCCCGGCCCTTAAACAGGGTGAACTTGGCACTGGTCATGCCAAGCAGAGTAGAAGCTAAACCCATGATAGGTTTATCCTTTCTGCTCCCCGGACAGGATGGGATCAAGGAGCAAAGAGTTGTCAAACAGGAAGAACCTATCTATACTACCAAGAGTAAGGCTTGGAGACGGCATAACCCCTTCTCCCTGCTGAATGCCGCCACGCAGCAACGTGAGCGGCATTATTTTTACGTTTTGCTGGTTAGGTCACCCCATTGACAAAGTTGACAGCAGGTTTACCCTTTGTTTACAAACCAAGCCTTATAATGATAAAATGTAAACCAGAGCGAGTCAACACATGTTTGGAGAAAGATTAAAGCTTGCCCGCAAAAAAGCAGGGTTATCCTTACGGGATCTTGCTGAGAAGGCGGACGTTAGTGCTCAGGCTCTCAGCAAATATGAGCGTGGCCTGATGTTGCCAAATTCGGGCGTTTTGACCAAATTATGCAAAATACTTGATGTGGGTACGGGATTTTTCATGAGTCCCATGAAGCTACGCTTAGCGAACATTGAATATCGCAAGCATTCCCAAACTAAAGCGCGTGAAGAAGCCTCGGTTCAATCTCAGGTGATAGATTTAGCTGAGAAGTATCTTGCTATAGAAAAAATAGTTGGAGCAGAGACCGACAGTATTTGGGAAAAATCAGCGCGTATCGTTAAAGACGATAATGCAGATATAGAAGTGTTAGCGCAGGAATGTCGTGAGCACTGGAAATTAGGCAGTGATCCCATTCCTAATATGACCGAGCTACTCGAAGATTTGGGCATTAAAGTACTAATGGTCGATTCAGACAGGGTATCTGGACTAACGGCTATGCTCGAATATGGACCCGACAAAATGCAGGTTCCTGTTGTGGTCGTAAGCAAAAAGAAAAACTTGGAACACCGTAGATTTACTTTGGCTCATGAGCTTGGCCACCGGCTAATAAAGCCAGAATCGAAACTATCAGATTTTGAAAAGGCTGCTCATAGATTTGCTAGCGCCTTCCTTATGCCTCGTAGCCATATAGAGAGTGAGTTTGGTAAGCATCGTACTGCAATCTCAATGCCGGAACTGTATGATTTAAAACAGTCCTATAGAGTAAGCTTGAAGGCGTTGGTTCGTAGGCTGAAAGATCTAGAGATCATTAATGAGATTACCTATCGTAATTTCCATGTATTTTACAGCCAGCACTGGAAGAGCGACATAGAGCCAAAACCTTTAGAAAAAGATGAAGAAAGAGGATGCAAAGAACAGCCTCGTCGCTTTGAGAGATTGTGTTTTTGGGCACTGAGTGAAGACTACGTATCCTTGTCGAAAGCATCCGAGCTTTTAGGGAAAAACATCGAAACTATAGAATGCATGATGAAAGCCCCGGAAGCTTGTGAGAATGTCACCCATTGTCATTGATAGTTCGGTTATTATAGACCTCTGTAAGACCAACCTTATTGAAGCAACGTTAAGGCTGGAGCGGGGATTTGTGATTCCTGAAACAATGCTTTGCGGCGAACTGCTACAAATTGGTTCTTATACAGTTGCTGGTTTAGTAAAGCTTGGACTCACCCCGCATCCGTTTGACGAACACTCAATGGCTTTGGCTTATGAGTATGCAACAAATTATCCAGCGCTTTCGGAGCAAGATAGTTTTGCGCTAGCGCTAGCTAAGAGCAATGATCTCATGCTTTTAACAGGCGATAAACGAATGCGTACTGCTGCTGCCGAAGTCGCTGTGAAGGTTCACGGGACCTTGTGGATTTGCGATGCGCTAGAAGAAGCTAACACAGCTTCAATTAAGCACCTTATTTCTGCACTAGAGCATTTCAAGTCAGATCCTCTTGTTCGCCTACCAAAGGATGAAATAGAGGCACGCATTAAAAAATATAAGGCAAAGACGTAGCAATCTGAGTTTGTTGACGGATTCTCGATAATTCCCTAGCATCATTCTAGCTCCTATTTAATGGAGCTGAGGCTTAGTAACCTCTCCCGTAGCGGCCTATGAGCATCAGGCCGTGACAATTGATGCTGCTTTCTCACCTGTCGAGGAGGCGGCGGAATACAATAGCGCGTCAGCGTGAATACGCTGCGCCGTCTACGGGCGGTTACTAACTCCTCGGCTCCAGAGCGAAAGCTCGGAGCCGTTTAGTTTTAACCGTGAGGACGAATGTTATTGTTTTCTATCAGCAGTCTAATTGCCTTCTTTGGGTATGTAGTTCTCTTAACCAGCATTAAAGAGCTCTCGCCCGGTTACTTACTGGGTGTGACCATTGACTTACCGCTAGTCGTTACTTTGATAGCAGCGGTCTACATAAGACGCGCACCTGTGGCGGTAATCTTGTCATTTATCGGCTCAATGGTTATCGGCGAGTACGCGAATATACCCAGCCTCTACAAAATCCACTCAGCTCTAGCACAAGTGTTTGTTTGCTTAGCGGTAAGTAGGATTACAGCGCACGTGCGTAAAATCTCGCTTAGCTCATGCTATTCGAGCGTGCTTACGCTTTACGCACCGTTTGGAGTTCAAGTCATTGAATGGCGCTGGAAAGATAAAGCCGAGAGGACCATCGACAGGATAAGCCGTGTACTCGATAGGGTAAGCATTATCATTATTCCACTATGCATGGCACTCGGCTTCGCCGTTTCTCCCAATTTCTTCGTATTCACTGTCATTGGGTACTCACTAGTATGGCTAGCCTTCATGGGAATAGTAGCTACACCGATCATGGCGTTCGAGTGTGCAGCGCGATTTATCTTTTCTCTGTCTCGATCCCCGACCAAAGGTGCGGAATAAGTGAACGCTAAAAGCTGCGTATAGGCGCTCACATAAGGATTGAGCATAAAGGTGGCATGACCCTACCAGAGGAATATAAAACGATTGTACGCGCCATTACGCGGTCTATTGTAGAACCTTCGCATGGCATGACACAGCGACTTTAGGACTAGTGTTTAGTCCCCTGATGTTTTCTAGGCATTCTCTAGATTCACAGCTGAACTGTGCCCATAGAGGTATAACCAGCTTATTCCCACAGGCCGTAATCTAGCTATGCTAGTCGCTGCGTAGAGGTGCTTACAGAAGAGCAAGGGCATCTTGGCCACATCTCCCTTAGCTGCAATCCCAAAGTAACTGTGCGCGGCTATACGCACTCACCTCACCATTCATTGTAGCTCAGGTCATTGGCGCAAGCTTAGCTACGGGTGTCTTCATTGGCTTACTCTTGAAGAGCGTTTCAAAAACTGACGATCTAACGCGAGAGGGTGATTATAGGTAACGGAAGAGTGATTTCCCCCATACCTCCACTGCATGCTATTGGCCGCGTAAAGGTGCTCACGTAAGCATTAAGCATAGAACGGGCATGACCCTACCAGAGGAACGCAAAACGGCTGTACGCGCTATTACGCAGGCTGGTGCAGAACCTGCATGAAGCAGTTAGGCACCTTCAGGACCGTGTTTAGTCCCCTGATGTTTTCTAAGCATTCTCTAGGTTTGCGGCTGAACTGTACCCATATAGATATAACCAGAGTATTACCTCAGGTTACAACCTGGGTATTATCAATAGCTCTAGATACCTATCTAGTAAGAAGATTATCTACCTGAGTATCTGATAGAAATTTCAAAAAATAATGAACTAACACAAGAGAGTATTTATATAAGCCTAGGCGGCGAAAGTCCCCCATAGCCCTTCTCGTGCTTGAACATCTGTATTTATCGTTCTGAGGAATTTTTGCTATATTGCCATATGGCGAGCGATTATAAAATTCAGATTACTGAATGTGATGTACCGAAAGAGCGGCACTCAGCTCTTGAGGCATATCGCGCCAAGCGTGCTCAATGGTTGATGTGGCTTGATGAGGATGAAGACCATGCAATCTGGACCGCTATATCTGGGATGGTTTGGACTGACGTTTCATTTAGAACAATTGCCCAGCTAGCAAAAGACGATGAGACAAGCTCTCTTGGGAATCCCTTACTTGCGGAACAACTCATTAATGGACACTTTGCCACGCAAATATTGGCTATTCGTAGACTAGTAGATTGTGGAAGAGGCAACATATCGATACGGCGTCTGATAATGGATATACGCAGTAACTTCAAATTGTTCACGCGAGAAAATTATGTTTGTTACGATGGCCTCCCTTACGACTATGAAGTAGTCATGCACGAGGAAATAGCAGAGCGTGCAGGAAAAGGAGCTTTTTGGGCTCCGACTACCGGGCCCAAGGCTTGGGGCACATCGAAAATGGCTCACGAGCAGTTTGATAAACTCACAGGCATTTCCCCCGACAAGCGCAGCCGGGAAGATCGGTTACCGCTTACGCTGATGGACACCATCGAGAAATGGCTCAATGAAAGTGGCGCAGATGATCTTGTGGATTGGAGTCATGTGTATTTGGCGCATGCTGGAAATTTAGAAGGCAGGCAGCGCATAGCCGATGCCGTGGTAACCACTAATAAAATTAACGAAGTAATGAAAATTTTGGCTCGTGTGACTGAGGCTATATCTTCCTACGTCCTGTTCGCAGGAGGTCGCATAAATGCTTTAATGCCAATAGCGCAGTTTGACCAATTCGAGAATTTAGATAAGCCAGTCATGCAAATATCTTTGAAGGATGAAGCATATAAAATTTGGGATGATCTTAGCTCAGAGCGGAATAACTATCTTGAAAGTGTTCGGACTGAGTTATTAAAGATTGGGTAGCTATGGGGCGCGTAATAGCGCCTACAGTGATGTAAGATCTTCTCAGGCACTTTCCCCTCACTTTGCCTTTAAAACGAACGTACGCATCTATACGCGCCCTACAGCGCCACTTGACGTAAAAGTCCCAAGTGAGCCATGCTGGTGAGACATTTAGAAACCCGCTCATTCATGAAGTGGCGTATTCTCGGCCTTTGAAGGGCATGGTGGAGTTCCCGATTATCTCCACCATTTCTTACTAAAAAGGGCCCGCTTCACGCGGGCCCTTTTTATTTCTGGTTCTGATTGGGCAAACTTTATTACTTGCTGCCCACCATGACCATGCGCTGCATGATCACCAGCACCTCTTCGGTGCGGAAGATCTGCTGGTGCAGGATCTCGTACTCATCCGGCACTTTGCCTTCCTTGTAGCGTCCGATCATGACGCCGTTCGGATTGGCGGCAAACCATTCCGCGACGTTTTCACGGCCGACGGAATCCACATGATGCGTCAGGCGCAGCGCGTATCCGTATTCGCCGTCGTATTTCGGCGCGGCGGCCATTGGGCGGTCGCGGTATTGAGCAACTGCATCGCGGATCGGCATAAGATCATAACGCGGCAGGAATCGTTGCCCCAGTTGCGCATGCGTCATCACCACCATGACAAACGCGGCCAGCGCCAATCCATTGAAAATACGCCCGGGGCTTCTGCTGGTCCACCAAACGATGACGGCGGTCAGGGCGATCTGCAGGTATCCGAAATGCAGGCTGGCCTGCGGTATCTCCATCTTCATAAGCGGCAGGCCCGCGATACCGCACAGCATGATGATCAGCGACGGAATCAGCATCAGCGCCATGGGAATGCCCACGGATGAAAGACGCGGCATATGACTGCGGTTCAGCGCCATGACAGCCAGAATCACAAACCCCGGTAATATCGGGATCATGTAATGGAATTGTTTGCTGCTGATGGCCGAGAAAAACACGAACACCGGCAAAATCCAGGACAGGATAAAACGCACCGATGCTTCCTTGCGCATGCCGGCGGCGGCTTGCTTGACGCTGCTCCACAGGCTGGGCCACAGCACCAAAGGCGCCAGGAACGACGCCAGCACCATGAAATAAAACCAGAACGGGCGGCGGTGATCAAACGCGTTGACCATGCGCCCGGCCGATTGTTTGAAGAAAATCTTGTCCATGTATTCGGGACCGCCCGCGATGGCCGCCGGAATCGCCCAGGCAAGACCGATGGCCGCGCCCATGGCAAGGGCCGCAAAAAGGCCCGCATACCAGCGGCGCGTAATGCTTGGTGCCCAGAGCGGCGCCAGCAATGCAGCCGGAAGCATGTAGACAAGCGCAACCGGCCCCTTGGCCAGAATGCCAAGACCGATAATGCCGCCAAAGACAGCCCATAGACGCCATTCGCGCGTATCCGATTGCGCCAGACGCCACAGCACCAGCATGGCCGCCAGCACGCATGCGCCCATCATCGTGTCGAACATGATGACGCTGCCGTAAATCAAGAACATGGGCAATGCCGCAAGGCACAGCATGGTGGACACATCGGCATTCGGAATTTCAGGCAGAAGACGGCGTGCCAGTTTGCCCGACAACCATACAAACAGGGCCGTAAGCGCAAACGCCACGATACGCGCGGGCCATACATGTACCCCGCCAAACAGCCATGACAGGTTGATCAGCCAGAATAAAAGCGGCGGCTTATGCGAATACGGTTCAAAATTCAGTGTCGGCAAAACCCAGTTGCCGCGCACGATCATTTCCCATGCAACGGACATATAACGCGTTTCATCGACAGGCATCAAAGGGCGGAAAACGGCAACGGTGGCGAATACAATAATCCACGCGGCCATCATGCCGACTACGGTCCGTATCAAGGGCGATTTCATTTTGGTAAGGCTTCCGTGACGTTCGCTTCCATCTTTTTGGCGCGGCGCACCAGCATGATGTTGCGTATATAGATGAACAGACCCGCGCTCTGGCCCAGCAGGAACACCGGGTCGTGGCGCAAAAATGCATAAATCGTCAGGACCAGCCCGCCGCAGAGCGAGAAATACCAGAACGCTTCCGGCACCACGCTGCGGCCCGCGCGCTCAGACGCGATCCATTGCACGAAGAAACGGCCAAAAAACAAAGCCTGGCCGGCAAAGCCGATGATGATCAGCGCGTCCATGGCCGTGACCGGGCCATGAAAAAGCGACAGGATCAGATCATGCGCCCCGTTATACGCCGGTGCGGTGGTCATGCGTCCTTGTCCTCAATCACACGCAGATGCTCAGGCTTGCCCCGGGCCTGAAGCCAGCGCACGCCGAACAGATCGACGATGCCGACGAACAGGCGGTTCATGACGCCGTATTTGGATGTACCGCGTGTGCGCGGGCGGTGCTTGACCGGCGACAGGCTGATCGCAACGCCGTTGCGGATGAACAGCGCCGCAAGAAAACGGTGCATGTGATTGAAATAGGGCAGGGCCAGGTAATCGTCCCGGCGGAACATTTTCAGCGCGCAGCCCGTATCGCGCACGCCGTCATTCAAAATGCCTGAACGCACCTTGTTGGCGACGCGGCTGGATATAATGCGCAGGATATTGTCTTCGCGTTTCTGGCGCTGGCCCGCGACCATGACATGCGGGGTCTTTTTCGATGCATCCATGAATGTCTGGAACATCTGGACGATGCCTTCGGGGTCGTTCTGGCCGTCGCCGTCCAGTGTCACGCAAATCGGTTGGGTTGCGGCCTGAACGCCGGTCCATGTGGCGCAGGACTGGCCGGAACGGGGGGACTGCGTGACAACACGCAGCATCGGTTCCAGGGTCTGCATGCGCTTGAGCGCGGCCAGCGTGCCATCGTTGCTGCCGTCGTTCACATAAACGATCTCAAGGATCGGCACCCGGCTTTTCAGGGCGGCGATTTCGGTGATCAGCGGTTCGATATTTTCCGCTTCGTTATAGACAGGGACGATGACGCTTAACATGCGGGGAAACCTAAACGATTATCGGTCCCCAAACAATGCCTACCCGGCCATAAACAGGTTGCCCTGAGGCGCGCCGGCCATGGGGTCGAGCAGCGCGGCATTATCGTTTGTTGCGCTGTTTACCCCTTTTCCGACCGGATATATCTCAAGACCCGGCATTTCCGGCAATTGACCCTGCTCCAGCCAGGTCTTTGCCCCGCCGGGCCGCAAAACGGCGGGCATGCGCGGGTGGACCGGTGCCAGATGGGGCAGGGCTGCGCGGGTGACGATGCCGAAACGCACCATATCGTCCTCGTCCTTGGTCCATAATCCGCACAGACCCAAAAGGGGCGCATCCGGCGCGTGCACATAAAACGGCTGGCCGTCATTGTCCCATTCATAAAACCCGCTGGCCGGGATCACGCATCTGCGACCCATCTCGACGGAGCGCGCGAACATCGGCTTTTCCGCCATGCCTTCGCTTCGGATATTGATAACCGGGCTGTATGTCGGTGCGACCGGCCAGCCCCATACACCTTCGCCGACACGGTCCCGGACCACGATGACCTGTTTGCTTTCGGGGGCAATATTATAATGCGGTGCAATGCCTGAAAGCCCGCTGGTGGCCAGAAATGCGGCGCAGATTTCTGCCAGATTCTGGGTCAAAACATAACGTCCACACATTGTTGCACCGGCTCTTGTCGTATAAAGTCTTTAGGATTAGGTTCTGCCCACCAAAACCAACGCCTCTTCGAGCAGTCTATGTCCCGACAAGCCGCACTCAAAGCCCTCCCGAAAAACGCTCCCGCCCTTTTTGGCAAATTTGCAAAGGCCTTCATCGGCGGTTTGCAGGAAGAGGATTTCGCAGACCACGCTGCGCCCCTGGTCGCATCCACGATCAAGGACCTGTTCGAATTCGGCGAACGCCGCCCCGGTTCTGAGTCACTGGTTGCCGCCACCGTTATCGAGGGCAAGAAAAAAGGCTGGCTGCATGAACGCACCCGCCTGTTCGTGGTGTCACCCGACCGCGCCTTTATTATTGATTCCGTCACCGCCGAACTGAACCGCCGCGGTCTTGTGATCCGCACGCTGTTCCACCCGGTTGTGTCCATCACCCGCGATGGCCGCGGTCACATCACCGCCGCTGACACCCGCGACAGCGGCAAGGGCGCGAATGAATCCTGGATCGTGATCGAGATCCAGGGGGCCATGGGTGCCAATGCCCGCCGTCTGCTGGAACAGGATCTGCAGCGCGTGATGGCCGACGTGGTTCTGGCCACGCGCGACTGGCAAAAAATGCGCGGCGAACTGCGCAACACGATTGCCGAACTGAACCGTTATAAGGGGCCCCTGATGAAGGGCGACGACGGCACCCTTGATGAATACGTGGCCTTCCTTGAATACCTTCACAACAACAACTTTACGCTGCTGGGTTACCGCGAATATAAATTCACCGAAAAAGGCGGCGATATCACGTCATCCATCGTGCCGGGCTGTTCGCTCGCGCTGCTCTCGGATGAACGCAACCCGGTCTATATCAATAAATCCTCCATCCCACTGCCGCAGGATTTACAGCAACTGCGCCTGAACGCGCCGCTGGTTTCCGTCTACAAGGTCAACCGTCGCTCCACTGTTCACCGCCCCGTGCCGCTGGACGCCATTACTATCAAGATCCTGAATGACAAGGGCAAGCCGGTCGGCGAAAAACTGTTCGTCGGCCTGTTCACGTCCGTCACCTATTCGCGTTCTGTCGCCGACGTTCCGCTGATCCGCCGCAAACTGCGCAAAGTGGTCGAAGAGGCATCTTTCGCATCGGATTCGCATGATTTCCGTTCACTTGCGCATATTCTTGAAAAATACCCACGCGATGAACTGTTCCAGATGCCGGTCGACCAGATCCGCGAACACGCCATCGGCATCCTGCGTCTGCAGGACCGTCCGCGCGTCGCGCTGTACACGCGCGTCGATGATTTCCGCCGTTACGTATCGTGCCTGGTCTATGTGCCGCGCGAACGTTATGAAACCAATCTGCGCGTCGCCATTCAGACCATTCTCGAAAACGAACTCGAAGGCGTGTGCGAAAACTTCTACACCACGCTCGACGATTCGCCGCTGGCCCGCGTCACTTATATCATCGCGACCGACCAGCGCATTCACCGCAATCATGATTTCGAGGCGATTGAGAAAAAGCTTGTCTCTGCTTCCCGCAGCTGGGACGAACGCCTGCGCTTTGCGCTCATGTCCAGCATGGCCGACGAACGCCGCGCCATCGAACTGGCCATGACATACGATACGGCATTCCCCGTATCGTACCGTGACTACTACACGCCGGATGACGGCGTGGCCGACATCGAAAAAATTGAAGAGGCATTCAACAACCGCCGCATCGCGCTCGATCTGCGCATAGTCGGCACATCAGCGACTGACGGCCTTGTCCACCTGAAGCTTTATCACCCCAACCACGCAGCATCCCTGTCGGATGTGCTGCCGATTCTTGAAAACATGGGCTTCCGGGTTGAGGCTGAATATCCGTTTGAAGTGCGCCCGCAGGAAGGCGCGCGTATCATGTGGATCCATGAACTGCATCTGCGCCTGCGCGGGGGCATGCCGGTTACCGACCTTGGCGACATGAAGGCAACGGCGGAAGCCGCCCTGATGGCGATCTGGTACGGTCACGCCGAATCCGACCCGCTGAACCAGCTTGTACTCACTTCGGGCATCGACTGGCGCGATGTCGTGATCCTGCGTGCCTACGTCAAATACATGCAGCAGGCGCGCGTGTCGTACACGCCGCCTTACGTCATGAAGGCGCTGGTCGACCATCCGATGCTCTCTGCTGCGCTGATTGGCCTGTTCCATGCCAAGAACGATCCATCCCTGCCGCCCACAAAACGCAAAACCGGTCAGTGGGAAGCGGCCATCGCCTCCGGCCTCGAAGCCGTGGCGCTTCTCGACCAGGACCGCATCATCCGTTTCATCAAAACGATGATCGATGCAACTCTGCGCACCAATTTCTACCAGCGCGATGCCGAAGGTAATCCCAAGGCCGCGTTGTCGTTCAAGATTGACTCGGCCCTGGTCGCCTATCTGCCCGATCCGCGCCCGTGGCGTGAGATCTGGGTTTATTCCCCGCGTATGGAAGGTATCCACCTGCGCGGCGGCAAGATCGCACGCGGCGGTATCCGCTGGTCCGATCGCGCCGAAGATTTCCGTACGGAAATCCTGGGATTGATGCAGGCGCAGATGGTCAAAAACGCCGTGATCGTGCCGGAAGGCGCGAAAGGCGGTTTCGTCCTTAAACGTTCGGTCGAAGGCATGACCCGCGAAGCGTTCCAGGCCGAAGGCATCGAATGTTACCGCATGCTGGTGCGCGGCATGCTCGACATCACCGACAACCGCTCGGGCGAGAAAATCATTCCCCCCGCCGACGTTGTCTGCCACGACGAGGAAGATCCGTATCTGGTGGTGGCCGCCGACAAAGGCACGGCCACGTTCTCCGACATCGCCAATGCCCTGTCCGCCGATTACGGATTCTGGCTGGGTGATGCGTTCGCATCCGGCGGTTCAGCCGGTTACGACCACAAAGAAGTGGGCATTACCGCCCGCGGCGCATGGGAATGCATCAAACGGCACTTCCGCGAACTGGGTAAAGACATCCAGTCCGAAGACTTCACGGTCATCGGTATCGGCGACATGGCCGGCGACGTGTTCGGCAACGGCATGCTGTTGTCCAAACACATCAAGCTGATCGGCGCATTCAACCACCAGCATATTTTCTGCGACCCGAACCCGGACGCGGCAAAAACCTGGAAAGAGCGCAACCGCCTGTTCAAGGCCGTCAAGGCATGGGGCGATTACGACCGGAAACTCCTCTCCAAGGGCGGGGCCATTTTCTCGCGCAGCGAAAAATCGCTGACCCTGACCAGGGAAATCAAGGAATGCTTCGGTCTCACGGTTGATAAAATCGCACCGAGCGACCTGATCAATGCGATGCTGAAGGCACACTGCGAATTGCTGTATTTCGGTGGTATCGGCACATATGTGGCCGGCGCCACGCAAACCCCGCCGGATATCGGCGACCGTGCCAATGACGGACTGCGTGTTACCGGTCTCGACGTTAACGCCAAAGTGGTGGGCGAGGGCGCAAACCTTGCCGTCACCCGTAAGGCGCGCGTCGAAATGGGCCTGCGCGGCATCAAACTGAATGCCGACTTCATCGACAACTCGGGCGGCGTCGATTGCTCCGACCATGAAGTGAACATCAAAATCTTCTTCCAGGACCTGACCGGCGGTAAAAACCCTGTCATGACCATCCCGCAGCGTAACAAATTGCTGGAAGCCATGACGGATGAAGTCGCGGCCCTTGTCCTGCGCGATAATTACCAGCAATCCCAGGCGATTTCCGCCGCTGAAATGGACGCGGTCGAATGCCTTGGCAATCACGCGCGTTTCATCGACATGCTGGAACAGAAATACAAGATCAAACGCAACGTCGAAGGTCTGCCCACCAACGGTGAGATCGAAGAACGCAAGAAAGACCATAAAGGCCTGACCCGTTCCGAACTGGCGACGATCATCTCGCTCGCCAAGATCCAGACGGCCAAGGACCTGCTGGATACCGACCTGCCGGACGATCCGCTGGCCGAAGACTGGCTGATGCATTATTTCCCCGCGCCGTTGCGCGAGAAATACCCGCATGTGATCCGCAAACACCGTCTGAAACGCGAAATCAATGCGACCATGATGACGGCGTCCATCGTCAACCGCATGGGCCCGACCTTCATGATGGCCATGCAGGAAAAAACCGGTGCGGAAGTGGCAGACATTGCCAAGGCCGCCTTCCTGGTCCGTGAATCGTTCAAACTGCGCCCCCTGTGGAGCGCGCTTGAATCGCTCGACGGCCTGATCAGCGCTAAAGACCAGCTCCGTGCGATGAAACAGATCGGCAAGCTGGTGGAATTCCTGACCCTGTGGATTTTGCGCTACGACCCAAGCATCCTGCGTAAAGGGTCGCTGGCGGCGGCCGCTACGGAAATGGGCGCATGCGTGCGTATCATTCTTGAAAACCTCTCAACCGCGCTGCCGCCTAAACGCCGCGCCCGCGTGGAACAGCATATCCGTGCCGCTGAAGATTCTGGTCTGCCCGATCATCTGGCACTGATCCTGGCGCATCTGGGTCCGCTGCGTTCCTCGCTCGATATCTGCCGTGTGGCCGGTGGCGACAGGAAGCAGATCCCGCTCGCCGCGACCGTCTTCTACCATCTGGGCGAAGACCTGCATTTCGACTGGCTGCGTGAACAGGGCCGTGCCCTGTCCGGCGCATCCTTCTGGCAGGCCGAGGCCATAGACGGCGTCATGTCGCAACTTTACGCAACGCAGGCGGACATCACCCGAAAAGTGCTGGCGCAAAGCGACAAGAAGAAAGATGCCAAGGCCCGCCTGGCCGCCTGGAAAGCCATGCACGGGGAAGCCCTGCGCGGCATAGACGGGCTTCTGGCCGATATGCGCCGCCTGCCGCATCTGGACCTGGCCATGCTGACCCTGGCCGAACAGCGCCTGCGCCAGATCGCCGGACAATAGATATCTCATAAGTTCTGAAAACTTTTTGACAGGCCCGAAAGGGCCTGTTTAACTTTATGTAACGATAAAAAACTAAGAACAGAGATTTTCATGCATCTGGATTACCCGCAAAAAATGCGGCTCCTCGACCATTTCTCGAAACGGGCCAACTGGCGCAACCAATTCGACATGAATTTCTTCATGGACGATATGCGCAAGGCCTCCTCGCATCAGGTGACGCCCACCGCCAGTCGCACAGTGAACCGTACGGGAACCAAGGTCCATGTCGAACACAAATCCGGATCGGCCCTGTCCTTCGCGATCGAGAAAGACCGCGTCGTCATAGTCGACGAATCCGGCACGACATTTACTTATGGTGGAGAAAGCGCGTTCGCACATCAGCAGAGCCTCAGTATCACACCGGTTAAACCCGCAGCTCATAATGTGGTCGAGGTTCCCGGCACCGACATAGCCGTAATTTTCGATGGCGTTGGCAACAAGGCCGTGATCATCGGCGCTTATCAGGTCAATCTGCCCGCATGCGCCGAACGGCCGGTAAAGCCGGTTCAGAAAGGCGCACAGATCCATGTCGCCAGCATCAGTGATGCGCTCGCCGCCGGGTGGGGCATACCGCCGTTTGATCTGGCTGATGTCACCAAACTGGTGGTCGCATGCGACTTCGGGCTTGAACTGGGGATTGAAGCCATCAACGCTCCCGCCGGTTACCGCATCGTGCAACCGGAATTGCCGGCAAATGTCACGACGCTGCGCCCGGACCAGCGCACGCATCTCAATATCGTACAAAAGCCGTGGCGCGATACGACGGAATTTGAAGGCCATGACGTGTCATCGCCCCGCACGTTCTTTGTCGAGGCAGATGATGCGGGCCTGAACCTCATCACCTCCCTCGACCAGCGCGAAGCCATCTGGTCGCAGGGTGATGTATTGCATGCCGCCCTGTCTACCGGCGCACCGCCGGTACAAACCGTGACATCGCGTACGCAGGCGCATCACATGCTCAACCTTTTGACGCGTGGTGCCGTAACGCGTGATACGCGCGGACGTGAATGGAATTACGTGGTGGTGGAAACACAACACTCGCTGGATATCGCCACCAAACTGCGCAAGGCCATGCGTCATGAATTCGGCCTGACCGCACGCCATTGCAGTGTCATGACATATGATAAAGGTCTGTGCATTCTGGCGATGGCGTCAAAGGTTTTGGATGCCGCCGCCGAACACAGCCACAACATGCACGAAGGGTCCTACGCTGATGCCATCCGCAAGGCCGCGCAGGAATCCAAATTCACGATCTAGGCGAATAAAAAGATAATCAGCAGGATCAGCAGACCGGCGTCGCGGTTTGATTTAAAGAATTTGAGACTGCTGGCCGGGTCGTTCATGTCCCATTCACGCACCTGCCAAGCAAAATGCAGGGCCGGTAAAATCATCAGCACGGACGCATGCAACGGCACGGCCACCGCGAACAACATAATGGCCGCCGCATAAAATCCGGCAATCCATCGCTTGCTGTTGTTACCGAACAGCCGCGCGGTGGATTTGATACCGGCCAGCGCGTCGTCTTCCTTGTCCTGATGCGCATAGATGGTGTCATAGCCCAGCGTCCAGAAAATCCCGCCCGTATAAAGCACAACCGCCTGCCAGCTTAAAACGCCGGTGGCTGCGGCCCACCCGATCAGCGCGCCGAAATTGAATGTGAAACCCAGAAACAATTGCGGCCACCAGGTAAACCGCTTCATCAGCGGATAGGTGACGACAAAGCCGAGCGACAGCACGCCAAGCGCGATCGCCATAGGGGGCATGCTGATTAAAATCAGGAATCCGGTCAGCAGCAGAACGCCAAGCAGCCCGAACGCCTCCCGCCGTGTCAGACGGCCGCTGGGCAGGGGGCGTAACTGCGTGCGTTCCACCTTCGCGTCCATATCCTGGTCCCAGAGGTCGTTGATGGCACATCCCGCGCCGCGCATCACAACCGCGCCGATGGCGAACAGGATATAAAGATCCCAGCGCGACGCATCGGCCAGCGCAATCGCCCACCATCCGGGCAGCAGCAGCAGCCACGTGCCGATCGGCCGGTCGAGGCGCATCAGATGGGCATAGGCCCGCATCCGCTCGGAATGGGGCGCAAGCCACTTGGGAATGGTAATGTCCGTATACGGCATGTATAAATCCATATCATGGCTGACGACCTGTACAAATACCCCCGCTTATACGTGAACGACCCGCTGGCCGGCGGTGAACTGCCGCTGGCGTCTGAACAGGCGCATTACCTGCGCAATGTCATGCGCCGCGAAGATGGTGAACAGGTGCGCCTGTTCAATGGGACCGACGGCGAATGGCTCGGCGCACTGAAATTCATCGGCAAGCGCGATACAAGTGTGGTTTTAAACCGGCAGGTCAAACCTCAGCCACAGCGCCTGCGCCGCGTGCACCTGTTTTTCACGCCCCTGAAAAAAGACCGGATGGAAACTTTGATTGAATGCGCCGTGCAGCTGGATGCCACAGACCTTCACCCCGTCATCACCGAACGCACCGAAGTGCGCGAGATTAAAGAAGACAAACTGAACGCCTATATCATCGAGGCCGCCGAACAATGCGAGCGTCTTGACCTGCCCACGCTGCACCCGTTGCAATCGCTCGACCGCGTCACCATGAATATATTTGCAGGGCTTGAACGCAGCGACGCCAAACCCCTGCGCGATGCGCTGGTCCCCGCCGGTGACTGCGCCTGTCTTGTTGGCCCGGTGGGTGGATGGACCGACCGCGAGCGTGATCTGCTAAACAACAGCCCCAACATCACGCCTGTGACATTGGGGCCGAATGTCTTGCGATCTGAAACCGCCGTGGCGGCAATGCTTACAAGACTTGGGTCGCTGTAATCCCCTTAAGGATCAATATCACGCCCAGTATGGCGACCGTCGTCAGGGTCAGGAACGTGCCAATCCCGCGTGCGATCAGCACATCGCTGTGCAGCCCGATAATATGCGCAATCCGTGCCGTGACGAGTGTTATGCCGAACGCATGCACCGCGTAAAAACTGCCTGCCTGTGTTTCGTACAAAGCCAGAAGCAGCAATGCCAGCGGCACATACTCGGCAAAATTGCCGTGAATGCGTACGGCGCGCACCATGTCTGGTTCGTTATTATCGCCGAACATCACCTTGCCGCGTGTGCGCTTGGATACGATATGAAGGCTTAAAACCACATAAATAAGGGCAAGTATGCCCGCATATAAACTGACAATCATTGATGTCTCCCTTTAAGCGTCTGTACCGCCAATTGTAATCCCGTTCATCAAAAGCGTCGGCTGGCCCACGCCCACCGGCACACCCTGACCGTCCTTGCCACATGTGCCCACACCGTGGTCAAGCGCCATGTCATTGCCCACCATCTTCACCTTGGTAAGTGAATCCGCACCTTTACCGATCAGCGTCGCGCCCTTAATGGGCGCGCCGATCTTGCCGTTTTCAATCAGATACGCCTCCGCCGCCGAGAACACGAACTGTCCCGACGTGATGTCGACCTGACCACCGCCGAAATGCGGGGCGTAAATACCCTTCTTCACCGATGCGATAATTTCATCGCGCCCATACGGACCCGACAGCATCATCGTGTTGGTCATGCGCGGCATGGGTTTGTGCGCATAGGATTCACGCCGCCCGTTGCCCGTGGGTTTGACGCCCATCAGCCGTGCGTTCAGCCGGTCCTGCATCAGGCCGACAAGGATGCCGTTTTCAATCAGCACATTGCGCTGGCTTGGCGTGCCTTCGTCGTCGATGGAAATCGACCCGCGCCGGCCTTCCAGCGTGCCGTCATCGACGACGGTGACGTTTTCACTTGCCACACGCTGGCCCATCATGCCGGTAAACACGGACGTACCCTTGCGGTGAAAATCACCCTCAAGCCCATGGCCGACTGCTTCATGCAGCATCACACCCGGCCAGCCTGCGCCAAGCACGACATCCATTTCGCCCGCAGGCGCCGGAATGGCCTCAAGCGCGACACGCGCCTGACGGATGGCTTCGTCCACCGCCGCCTGCCAGCGTTTGGTGTCGTTGAATAATTCGTAACCCGCACGACCGCCCCAGCCTTCATGGCCGCCCTCGATACGCCCGCCCTTGTCCAGCGTGACCGATACATCCATACGCACAAGCGGGCGCGTATCGGCATAGCATGACCCGTCCGGGCGGATGATCTGCACCACCTGCCACGTGCCGGACATCGACACCGAAACCGTTTTAACCAGCGTGTCGCGTGCGCGCGCGTAATCTTCAATGGCCGATAGCAGCGCGATTTTTTTATCGAACGCCATCGAATCCTGCGGATTGTCCGCACGGTACAGATGCGTGTTGGTCAGTTGTGGTGCGAGGTCCAGCGTCCCGGCATAGCCGCCGGCAACCGACCGCACGGTTTCCGCCGCGCGTTTCAATGCACCGTGTGAAATCTCGCCCGCATGGGCATAGGCGGTCAGTTCCCCCGCAACCGCCCGCAGGCCGAAACCGGCATGGACGTCGAAGGATGCGCTTTTTAAAACCCCGTCATCGCGGGAAAAAAATTCAGACGCGTCATATTCCAGGAATAATTCCCCATCATCGCAGCCCGAAAGGGCCTCCCGCACGATTTTTTGCGTGGCATCCGGATCAAGCCCCGTCCGGGTAAAAAACAGCTCATTGCTAAGGGTCAGATCGGACATTATCATTAACTTCGTCTAAAGGGGTGCCAGCGTATTGATTCTATTCGCAAACGCCCCGAAAACAAGAGGGGCCTTGAGGGGACTATGACCAAAGCCGACGCAGAAACCGATATCAACCTGACCGCGCTTGTCACGGGCCTGAAGAAAATCATCGTCAGCGCCGGGTGGGAATTCAAGCTCGCCGACGGCGAAGCGTATGACACCGATTTGTGCTGTTTTATCCTCGGCCGCGACAACCTCACCCGCGAGGATGAGGATTTCGTGTTCTACAACAACCCGCAAGGTGCCCAACTGGCCCTGCGCCATCTGGGCGATTCAAGGGTTGAGGCCGACCCGGTCGACGACCAGGCCATTTCCATCGATTTCGACAATCTGTCCTTTGAAATCTGGCGCATTGTTTTCGTCGTTTCCATCTACCAGGGCGATGAACGCGACCAGCATATGGGCAAATTGCAGGACATGACCTTCCGCGTCGAAAACGGCGACGCCAATGCCGAGATCTACCGTTTCAAGGTCGACCGCTCCAAACTGGGCGAAGCCACCGCCGTGCGCGTGGCTGAAATCTACCGCAACGGGGTTGAATGGTTCCTGACCCCCGCCGGCGACCCGATCAAGGGTGGCCTGTCGGAAGCCGCACGCCAATATGGCATCCTGATTTCATCAACGACTTAAAGGGCTTATGCCGCTTTTAACCGCGGCATTCTTCCTCTTTACAGATCATCGTCATGTCTTTATCTAAAAACATGGCTTCCCACGATCATATCCTCATTCTCGATTTCGGCTCCCAGGTCACCCAGCTCATTGCGCGGCGGGTAAGGGAGGCTGGCGTCTACTGCGAAATCTGGCCCTTCAATCTGGCCACGGACGAACGCATCCGCGCCTACGCCCCCAAGGGCATCATTTTATCCGGCTCCCCCTGTTCCGTCCGGGATGAAGGCTCGCCCCGCGCCCCGCAAACGGTCTGGGACCTGAATGTGCCCGTGCTCGCCGTCTGCTACGGCCAGCAGACATTGTGCGAACAACTGGGCGGCACGGTTGAATCCGGCCACCACCGCGAATTCGGCAAGGCGATGCTGAACATCGACAAAAAATCCGCGCTCTATGACGGCGTCTGGGAAACCGGGCAAACGCATCAGGTCTGGATGTCACACGGCGACCGCGTCACAAAAATTCCCGAAGGCTTCGAAGTTATCGCGACGTCCGAAAATGCACCCTTCGCCGCTATCTCCAACGAAGCTAAAAAAATCTACGGCGTCCAGTTCCACCCGGAAGTGTACCACACGCTCGACGGTGCCAAACTCTACCGTAACTTCGTGCTCAACATCTGCGGCTGCAAGGCCGACTGGACCATGAAGTCGTACAAGGACGAGGCGATTGCAAAAATCCGTGCGCAGGTGGGTGACGCCAAGGTCATCTGCGGCCTCTCCGGCGGCGTCGACTCGTCCGTGGCCGCTGTCCTGATCCACGAAGCCATTGGCGACCAGCTGACCTGCATCTATGTCGATACCGGCCTGATGCGTGCGGGTGAATCCGAACAGGTGGTCAAACTTTTCCGCGATCACTACAACATCCCGCTCATCCACGAAGACGCATCCAAACTCTTCCTCGATAATCTCGAGGGCGTCTCCGACCCGGAAACCAAGCGCAAGACCATCGGCAAATTGTTCATCGACGTATTCGAAGCCAAGGCCAAACAGGTCGGCGGCGCGAAATTCCTGGCGCAGGGTACGCTCTACCCCGACGTCATCGAATCCGTCTCCTTCACCGGCGGCCCGTCCGTCACCATCAAATCCCACCACAATGTCGGCGGTCTGCCCGAACGCATGGACCTGAAATTGGTCGAACCCTTGCGCGAACTCTTCAAGGACGAAGTCCGTGCGCTCGGCGTCGAACTGGGCCTGCACCCCGACTTTGTCGGCCGTCATCCGTTCCCGGGTCCGGGTCTGGCCATTCGCCTGCCCGGCGAAATCACTGCTGAAAAACTCGACATCCTGCGCAAGGCCGATCTCGTCTATCTCGACGAAATCCGCAAAGCCGGCCTCTACGATAAAATCTGGCAGGCATTCGCCGTGCTTCTCCCGGTCAAGACCGTAGGCGTCATGGGCGATGGCCGTTCCTACGATTACGTCTGCGCCCTGCGCGCGGTCACATCAACCGACGGTATGACGGCGGAATCCTACCCGTTCGAACACGCCTTCCTCGCCCGCGTCTGTACCCGCATCATCAACGAAGTCCGCGGCATCAACCGCGTCGTCTACGACGTGACAAGCAAACCGCCGGGCACGATTGAGTGGGAGTAAAGATGACTCGTGAGCCGCATCCATCTTTTATCCAGCCTGTGGATAAGGGGGTGAAGATATGGCGTTACATGTCGCTACCTAAATTTCTCTCACTGCTTCAAAGTAAAACGTTGTTTTTTTCACGCCTAAATTACTTCGAAGATGCCTTTGAAGGATCGCTACCTTTGGCGACTATAAAACAGAGAGAAGGTTTTCTTTATTCTCCTGAACTTCAAACAAGCTTTTCTGAAGAGGAGTTAGAAGAAAGAAAAAAGACTTTTCTTGATATGTTGAGTGAGCAAACCAAAAAGCTCAGACATGAGTTTATGGTTAACTGTTGGCATATGAGTTCTTATGAATCCGCCGCCATGTGGAGATTGTATTCTCGGGGCGAGCCTATTTTGAGCATACAATCAACTTACGAAGATTTGGATAAGGTTTTGCCTCCGTATGTAATGCTGGGTGGCGTCCGTTATATTGATTACGATAGTGAGTTGATTCCTTATGGGAATGTTTTGCATCCAGTCACTTACAAACGTAAATCTTTTGAACATGAGAAAGAAATCCGTGCCGTAGTTTGGCAAGCCAATCTTCTCGCTGAAACAAGAAAACATCCGGAGTGGAATATAGAACAGCTAAACATTACTGAAAGCGGTGTAGCTGTTCCGATTGATGTCAAGAATCTGATTAAAGGGGTATATGTAGATCCGGCTGCGTCCGAATGGTTCGCGGATGTCGTCAACAAGGTTTGCCAAGAAAATGGGCTTGGTGAATTGGTTCATAAATCCTCTTTGGCAAAAGCCCCTTTATTTTAGTCACTTGCTATTTCTTTGATTAAACATGGATAATAATTTTATTGATAAAGATAAGGCCATTGTATGAAAAAGCTTCTGCTCCTCGCGCTCCTGCTCTTCCCCGTCTCTGCCCACGCGGCGACGCTGGCGGATTTCCTGCCTTCGGGTAAAAAGGCGTGGTCGGCGTATCAATGTGCGGAGCTGGCCGGTTTGACCGGTGATGCGGAACAGGCAACACGCCTCCTGGCCATCGGCAATGCCGAGGGCAAAAAATTCGTCGAAGGCACGCGCGAGATGAAACTCACGCCCGATGACGTCAAGGGCGACATCGTTGGCTTCAAGCTGATTTCCATCCCGCCTGCCAGCACGGACTTCATGCTGGGGCGTATGTATGAACGCGCCGCGACCGCCAATCTGGTGGCCATCTATCAAAAAGAAAACGATATGACCAAGGCTGTAGAGACAGCCAGGGAGCAGTTCAAATCCCTGTCCTGCGCCAAGGTGCAGTAACCGTGATGGCTACGCCTGCCGCACTGCCCCGCACATTTCATGTTGTTCGCTGGAAGCAGCTGTATTTTCTGGGTGCCGGCCTCTTCCTGCTGGCGCTGGCCGCCACCGCCTATGATGAAGCGTATGCGCCCGCACCCAATGGCTATGTGATGATGGCGGCCACATGTGCGCTTGCGCTGCTTGCGGCCTTTTCGCTCGGGCAATTCGTATACCGCTTCATCTATACGGATATATTCACCGTGCGCGCTGACGGCATTGATCTGGGCTATATCGGTTTCATCCCGTGGTCGGACATGCGCCGCATCACCGCCCGCGCGCCGCTGATGATTTCATTTGAATTTGTGAACCCGCCGCGGGCGCAGATTGAATTTGAAGGTCTGACCGAGCGTTTGCAAAAACCCCGCCTGCGCCGCAACGGTCATTATCTGAAAACCTATAATTGCCGCGGGCTGAATGCGCGGTTTGGCGTGGTTCTGCATACGCTGCGTGCTGCAGCCGCAGGCGCCAACGCCACAGGATTGTTCCGGGATAAACAGCGCCTGTGGTAATGACGGCTGCGCGGGGTTAGACGCCCCAAAGGCTCCAGCGTTTCTTCTTCGTCTGCGCATCGGCCTTCATAAGGGCCGCAAAGCTGTCCAGATCGGCGGATTTATCGGTGGTATCGCCGCCGCGGGCGCGGGCGTTCATCCATGCTGTAGCCGCGTTAAACGGCTCGGCATTAAAGGACAGGAAATGGTCGCGGCCTGATTTGCGGCGAACCACCAGCCCGGCACGCTCCAGGATGCGGATATGCTTGGAGACCGAGTTCAGCGACATGTCGAATGGCTTGGCAAGGTCGGTTACCCGGGCTTCGCCCTCGAACAAGCGCTCCAGAATAGACCGGCGGGTCTGGTCCGAGAGGGCAATCATGATGTTATCAAGTGTGGGTGTGTCCAATTGCATTCACCAATTCTGGTGATGATTGACCCATCTGTCAACCCATCAACCTAAAGGGTGATCTTTATTGGGATACGGCTCGGTCATGGCGATCGCGTCGGAAGCCGTAAACGGTCTCACAGCCGCCGGGGTTACCCTCAAAGGTGATCTTTTTGATGATCCCGTCATTGGTGGTCGCCCGGATGACACAGGAATTGAGCTGGATGCCCGACCAGATCATGGCGCTGCCGCCCATGGCCTGTGACGGGCTGCCCAGACGATAACCGCCGGAGGTGACGGCAGGGCCGAAGATGCTTTCGACATCCTGTTTCTGCCAGACATAAACCGTATCATTTCCGCTCCGATACTCACCATCAGCATGGTGGCCGAGCAACAGGTCGGCATCGTTGACCGGCTTGCCTTCCAGCTGGCGCAGATGCTGGTCGAATGTTTTAACACCCGCGCAGGCGGACAGGGCAAGGATGGCGGCAAGGGGAATAAGGGCGATGGCTTTCATGGTCTATCCAATTATGTGGGCCAATTATGTGGGTCCTTCAAACCTAAACGCTTGGGGGGCGATGGCAATTCCCTTATCCTGAGGCACATGAAATATATTTCTACACGCGGCCGCGCGCCCGAAGCCTCCTTCACTGAAGTCCTGATGCAGGGGTTGGCCCCGGACGGCGGCCTGTATGTGCCAAAGGAATTCCCCAAACTGCCGGACCTGAAACCCGGCCTGTCTTACATCGACATCGCACATACGGTCCTTCTGCCCTATGTCAGCCCCGACATGTCATCGGGCGAGCTTCGTACGCTTCTGGAAAACACCTACACCCCCCGACTGGATGGTTTCGATACGCCGGATGTCACCCCCATCGTACGCCTTGACGACCGGCTTTCTGTGCTCGAATTATTCCGTGGTCCGACCCTGGCATTCAAGGATGTCGCCCTCCAGTTTCTGGGGCAATTATTCGACTGGAACCTCCAGCGTACGGGTAAAAAACTGACCATTCTGGGTGCTACATCCGGTGATACCGGATCGGCTGCAATCGAGGGATGCCGCCATGCTGCGGGTGCACGTGTCCATATTTTATACCCCCATGGCCGCCCTTCCGACGTACAACGCCGCCAGATGACAACGGTGGCTTCAGACAACATCCATGCCATCGCCGTACAGGGTAGTTTTGACGACTGCCAGGCCATCGTCAAAGCCCTGTTCAACGACCCCGCTTTCCGCGCCAGCCAGAACCTGACGGCGGTCAATTCCATCAACTGGGCCCGCATCATGGCCCAGACGGTTTACTACGTACATACCGCATACAGGGTAGGGGGATTGACCAACTTCGTCGTCCCGACGGGCAATTTCGGCAACATCTATGCCGCGTACGTGGCCAGGAAAATGGGGGCCCCGATCGGCCGTCTGGTGGTCGCATCCAACCGCAATGACATCCTCGCCCGCTTTCTTGAAACCGGCACTATGACAAAACGGGATGTCGAACCGTCCTTAAGCCCCAGCATGGACATTCAGGTCTCAAGCAATTTTGAACGCCTGTTGTTCGACCTGTTGGGGCAGGATGCCGACGCCCTCAAAACCCTGATGGCTGACTTTACGAAGACCGGTACCTATACCGTCGCCCCTGATGTCCTGGACACTTTGCGCGCCACTTTTATGGGGGGCCGGGCAGACGACGACCAGATTCTGGCCACCATTACCCGCGTTCACAACGCCTATGGATACACCATCGACCCGCACACGGCGGTGGGCTTCCATGTCTATGAAGGCCTGAAGGACACACTCAAAGGCCCGACCGTGGCACTGGCCTGCGCCCATCCCGCCAAGTTCCCGGATGCGGTCACCGATGCCACCGGCCAGCATCCGGCTTTGCCGCAAGCCCTGGCCGATCTGTTCGACCGGGAGGAGCATTTCACCATCCTGCCCAACGACATCGAACAGATCCGTCACTATATCCTGAACCATAACGGTGAATAATTAACGCGGCTATTGTTGTATTGTCCTTGCCGCCTATGTCATGCTGGATAAAGACATGCATCCCTCTCTGCGCTCAACCACCAAAGATTCCGGTGCCACGCCCCAAAAAGGCGCATGGCTGACGGGCAAGCTGCTGGCTGCCATGCCGGTCATGTCCGACCCCCGTTTTAAAAAGTCACTGATCTTTATGTGCGCCCATGATGAAAAGGGCGCGATGGGTATCGTCATCAATAATGAAATGACGCATGTGCCTGTGTCCCTGCTGCTTTCACAACTTTCCGTCCCGACGGGCGATGATTTTGCCGATTTCCCGGTTTTGCAGGGTGGCCCGGTTGAAACCGCGCGCGGGCTGCTTTTGCATTCCGCCGATGTCCTGAAAAACGAATCCATCGTCATCGACCGCGACTTTGCCGTCACCGGCACGGTGGAGGCGCTGCGCGACATCGTGTCGGGCGCAGGCCCCCATGAAAAGATTTTCGCCCTCGGCTATGCCGGTTGGACCGGCGGCCAGCTTGAAAAAGAAATCAACGACAATGCCTGGCTGGTGATCGATGCCGATATGGATCTGGTCTTCCGCACCCCCGCCGGCGAAAAATGGGACAAGGCCCTACACAAGCTCGGCATAGATCCCGCTTTCCTGACGTCCGAAGCCGGTCACGCGTAAGCACTTTACATCTTTGCATTTTCCGTGCGAAATGCCGCTGTCATGACCGCCCAGAACCACGCGCAAACCCGTCTCGTTCAATTTGGCAACGCTGCCCTCGATTTGTGCGAAACGATCGGCCAGTCGTTGATGCGCTTTTTCGCATCCGTGGGGCGTCTGGCTGAATTCGGCGGACAGGCACTGGCCAGTTTCTTCATGCCGCCCTGGTTCGGCCGCCAGATCAGCCGCCAGTTTATTGATATCGGTTATTACTCGCTCGCCGTTGTCGGCCTGACGACGTTGTTCTCGGGCATGGTGCTGGCGCTGCAATCCTATACGGGCTTCGCACGCTTCAACGCCGAAGGCGCAATCGCCAACGTTGTGGCTCTGTCCATCACACGCGAACTGGCCCCGGTGCTGGCGGGCCTGATGGTGGCGGGCCGTATCGGCGCGTCCATCGCGGCGGAAATCGGCACAATGCGCGTGACGGAACAGATCGACGCGCTCAAGACTCTGTCGGTCAACCCGTTCAAATATCTGGTCGTGCCGCGCATTCTGGCGGGCACGGTCGTCATGCCGGTGCTTGTGCTGATCGGTGACATCATTGGTATTTTCGGTGGCTACATTGTCGCTGTGTACCGCCTGGGTTTCAACGGAAGCCAGTACGTGCACCAGACCCTGCAGTTTTTGCAGCCTGTCGATGTTATCTCCGGTCTCGTCAAAGCCGCTGTGTTCGGTTTCATCGTCACGCTGATGGGTTGCTACAACGGTTATAATTCCGATCGCGGCGCGCAGGGCGTGGGCGCGGCCACCACCAACGCGGTTGTGTCGGCCTCCATCCTGATCCTGATCTTCAATTATCTGCTTACCCAGGTGTTTTTCTCATGATCCCGAAGATCGAGCTTAAACAGGTAAAGAAATCCTTCGGGTCCAAACACGTGCTCAACGGCGTTGATCTGGTTGTCCCGAAAGGATCATCCATGGTCATCATCGGCGGCTCAGGCACGGGCAAATCGGTCATGCTGAAATCAGTGTTGGGCCTGCTATACCCTGATTCCGGCGACATCCTGATTGACGGTCAAAAAACCACGCGCCTGCGCGGGTCCAAACGCGACGCCGTCATGAAAAAATTCGGCATGCTATTCCAGGGCGGCGCGTTGTTCGACTCGCTCCCCGTCTGGGAAAACGTCGCCTTCGGCCTGATCCACGGCAAGAAAATGAACAAGGAAGAGGCGCGCGTCATCGCGATTGAAAAACTCAAAAGCGTCGGCCTTGGCGAGCATGTCGCCACGCAATTACCGGCCGAACTCTCGGGCGGCATGCAAAAACGCGTGAGCCTTGCCCGCGCCATTGCCACCAACCCCGAAATCATTTTCTTTGACGAACCCACGACCGGCCTCGACCCGATCATGGCCGACGTCATTAACGAACTGATCGTGCAATGCGTGAAGGATCTTGGAGCCACCGCGCTTACCATCACCCATGACATGGCATCGGTCCGCAAGATCGCCGACCACGTCGCCATGATTTATGAAGGCAAAATCATCTGGACCGGCCCGGTCAGCGAACTTGACCATTCCGGTAACCCGTTTGTCGAACAATTCATCCACGGCCGCGCCGACGGCCCCATCACCAAGAATGTAGCTTAGAAAGAACGTCACGTAGAAAAAGGGACCCTTTCGGGTCCCTGATTTTAAGCTGCGCGACTTTCGATCAGCTGTAACGCGTCACCCTGATCGGGCAGCGCAGTAATGATCGACGGCGCGCGCCGCGCCTGCGACGGGTCATCCCACACGATAGTGTTGAATGAATTATGCGGATGCGCAAACGGCATCCAGTTGGCATAGATGCGGCCCGATTCCGTACACACCCAGACGCGGTCCGGTGCGGCGCTGTTGGCCGATTCCATGAACAGATCGGCAGCATTCTGGTGGTCCAGTTTTTCTTCCAGCGTGGCCATCATGCGCATGGCGCGGCCGGATTTACGGGCCAGTATCGCGGCGTCGATATGCGTGCGTGCAGCCCCGGTCAGGTTCTGCACCAGCGCGCTTTCGGCCAGCATCAGATGCGAATCTTCGTGATCCGGGTTTGCCTGGCTGAGCTTTTGCAGCCACTGATATTCCTTGGCCGGGGTATTCGTGCCTTCCGGGGCAAGTTTCAGCCAAGCGTCTTTCAGTTCAGGATGCGGGGCTGTACCCCAGGCTTTCTCGATGACCTTCATCGCGCCTTTGCGTTCGCTGCGGCGGATCAGGAAAGGCAGATAGCCAAGCACGGCGGGCAGAAAGGCGGGCGCCGCGTTATACGCTTCCCGCGTCAGCAGATACGCCTGGTCGGCGGTGCCGCGATTCTGTGCCTCGCTGGCACGCGCCAGCAACATCGCGGCGCGGTCGGCCTTGGCATGCACCGCGTCGATGCTTTTGATCTTTTCAATCTTGTTCAGGATGTCCTGTGCCTCGTTCCAGTGACGGGCGCGCAGTTCGAGCGCGTACAGGGTCTTCAAAATCCACGCCTGTTTCGGGTGCATGCGGTATGCCTGGCGTGCCAGCACCAGTGCCTGGTCATGCTGGTGACGGTCGATGGAGAGTTGCAGCAGGCCGCGCACACCGATAAAGGCGGTCTGTTTGGTGTTCAGCAATTCACGGAAAGCGTTTTCAGCAGCAACAGAATCGCCCTTAAGACGTGCCGTCATGCCGGACAACAGTGGCACAAGCCCGTGGTCGTTCTTGATCAGGCGGCGCGCGCGGTCGGCCTGTTTCTCGGCGGAATGGACATCGCCAGCGGCAATGGCGGACAGGCCGTGGCTGACGGCCTGCAGGGCCTGATCCTGCGCGCGCGCATCAAGCTTGCGCGCAATCGTGCGCGGCGTGGCCTTGAGCGCAATCCAGAATCGGTAGAGCCATGCGAAGACAATCGAAAAACACAGGACGCAGAAAATCAGGAAGCCCGTGCGCACATCGACGTCATAGCCCATCCAGTGCAGTTCGGTTTGTCCGGGCTGCATCGAAAGCCATACGCCAGCCGCGATGAAGACACCCAGTTTGGTAATGGTCCACAGCGTGCGAAGCATGGCTTAATTCCTCTTCATACGCGGCATGGTGCGTATCCTTATTGCTGAATGATGACCGACGGTTGTACGGGTGCCTGCGGGACAATGGCCCCCGCCTGCGGTTCGGTTTGCGGCAGCGGTGCCGTCTGTGCGGGCGGAATAACCACGCCCGGCACGCGCTGCGCTTCCATCGGCGCCATCGTCTGCGGCGGCGGTGTCTGCTGGACAATGCCCGGTGCCGGTTCAATCTGTGCCGGTGCCGGAACGGCTGTTGTAGTAGCCGGTCCCATATTGATCGGACCCATATTGACGACGCCCGTCATGCTGCTGACCGGCGATGCGGCTGTTGCCAGGCCGTTTTTAACTTTGGTGATGATGGCGTTGACCAGATTCATGTCGACGCTTTGCGCGACCAGCGTGCCCTGCGCCTGTGCTTGCCACGGGGCGGCGGCTTGCGCCGACGGACCTTGGAGTTGTTGCAGTGTCGCCATTGCGCCGGCAACGTCGCCGCTATCAAGCTGGCGGCTGGCGGTCTGGATCAGTTCCTGCTCCGCGCCCGAACCATCAGCCACACCGTCCTTGCGGATGGACAGCAGTGATTTCAGGTGCAGCATGAATTTTTCTTTCATCGATACATCCTCGCCGCGCAGTTTGGCGGTGATGATGTCGTTGGCCGATGCCTGCAGCGCGCCTTTCAGTGCGGCGGGCGACATGATGCCGCTTTGTGCATACGGCGCGAGTTTGTCCAGTGACTCGGCCAGTGCCGGGTCGGCATCACTTACGCCTTTGAGCAGCTCAAGATCCTGCTGGAACGGTGCCTGACGGTCGACCGCACCGCGCAGATTGGTCAGCGCCAGCAACATGGCGGCAGCACCCACATCATTGCCTGAGACTTGCGAAAGCGTGCGGCCCAGCGCGTCATTCTGCGCGCGGGCTTCGGCCAGTGCCGTATCAATATTATCCGTGCGGCCCGAAAGACCGGTGACGGTATCGCGCAGATCGGAAATGGCAGACTGCCATTCCGCCTGACCCTGCGGCGATGCGGCCATGGCTTCCATGCGGTCGGTCAGTGCCGACAGGGCAGGGGCAGCCGCACCCGCATTTGATTTCAGTTGCGCCTCAAGCACGGCCAGACGCTGGGTCAGCGGTGCATTGGTGCCGGCGGCGACTTCGCGCGCCAGTTGCGCCAGCCCGTCTGTCGACGACCCGATGGCGGTGGTGATGTTGCTGACCTGGTTTTGCAGCGCTTCGAAAGCGCCGGTGGTCGGCGCGGACATACGTTGTGTTTCCAGCGCGGTCACGCGCGTATCCAGTGTCTGGATGCGCGGGTCTTTCGTGCTTTCGCCCGCGAACAGCATGTAACCCGCGCCTGCTGCCAGAAGCACAAGGCAGGTGGTGGTCAGGAACGACGTGCGGCGCGCGCTTTTGCGCACGGCACCCATGTCGACACCGACAATGGGTTCGCGCTTCGGCGGGGTGTTGAGCGTGGCAGTGTGCGGTGCCGCGTTCGGCGTTGTGTTGGGACGCGGGGTCTGCTGATTCATGGTCTCCACCTTGCGTTGGGCCTGCGGTGCGGTTGTACGGTTAACCGGCGATCCGGTCAGAATGCTGTCCGGGGCGGGCATGGTCTGGTGTTGATGGCGCGACAAGGCCGGGTCTTCGGCAATGGTGCCGGACGTGTTCGGGGTGTTGGCGCGGGCGTTTTCGTTCGCGCCCGTACCGATCAGGTCCATGATGCTAACGTCGTAACGGCGTGCGGCGTTCACAATTTCGTCGCGGCGGATGGCCGGAATCGCATCGCGCTTTTTCCAGCCCTGCACGGTCGTGACCGGGACATTGAGCTTGGACGCCATCGGACGGATGCCGCCAAAGCGTTCCACGATCTGGCCGCCGTTCGGGATGATATCGTCGTGATGGGATTCTTGTACCATGGCCATGCCTTTGCATCCTTAGATGTGGAGCGGGGCATGTACCTTTTAAAGAAGCGCCAGAAGGGCGTCTTCATCCGGCCGCTGAGCCGCGTACGTACCGCCACTGTGTAGTGTTCCCAGCGACTCTAGCACGGACGGTGCCAGACACAAGAGTTTGATTTGATTCAAGGATCGGTCTTTTACGTACAGGCGTACATTTTCCGAAAACACTTCGCCCGCACGGGCGGAATGAAAAAGTACGGCATGGATATCGCCGCTGTGCAAAGCCTCAAGAAACTCATTGGAAAAACCGGCGGCGGGCTCGGTTTCGTAGACAACCCAGTCCAGGATGATACCCGGTACATCTGCCAGCACCCCGCGCGTGTCCCGGGCGATGTCGCGGCCGGAGATATGAAGCAGGCGTGACGCCGGCCCGATTTCTTTCCGGCTCTTTAAAAACGTACCCAACGTGCGCACGTCGCCGCCGCCGTCATGGACATTGACCCAACCGCGTTCACGGGCCAGCTGCGCCGTCTTCGGCCCCACGGCGTACAAGGGCTTGTGAAGGAAGGCGACCTCACGCACCAGGGTGTTGAGATGCCGGAGCGCCTGCGCCGATGTCACCACCAGCCCCTCAACGCACATCGGGTCATGCGGGGTCGGGGCATGGGTGGCCGCCACGCGCAGCATCGGCTCGATCAAAGCGCGATAGCCCATGGCTTCAATACGCCCGGCGAGCGCATCGGCGTCGGGCCGGGTGCGTGTGATGACCACTGTCTTCATGGGAAAGGTTTAACTTAACTTACACAGGAAAGTAAAACGGCCTGCGGGATCATCTCTCTTAATGACCGGCCGACGCGAAGGCCAAGCGCGTAGGCATCTTCAACCGATGCGACGGGGGCATTTTCGTCGGCATGGAATATCTCGGTCCCATCGGGGGACGCGAAAAACCCGCGCAGGCGCATGACGCCCGGCTCGATAAACATGGCATATGACCCGATCGGCGTGCCGCAGCTGCCGTCCAGAACGCCCAGCAGCGAACGTTCCGCCGCGGTGACAATACGGGTTTCAAGATGGTTGATGCCTTCCAGCAGCGCATGAACGACATGGTCATCCTTGCGGCTTTCAATGGCCACCGTGCCTTGGCCGACAGCGGGCAGCATGGCTTCGGGTTCGATATAGGATGAAATAATGCTCTCGCGGCCAAGACGCTTTAAGCCCACAGCGGCCAAAATCATCGCATCGACCTGGCCCTTTTGCAGTTTTTCGATACGCGTATCGACATTGCCGCGCAGGGTGACGACCTGAAGGTCGGGGCGGCGGTTGAGGATAACGGCCTGACGGCGCGGTGATGACGTACCCACCACGGCACCCGCAGGCAGTTCGTCCAGCGATACGGATTTGTGAGAAATAAACGCATCGCGCGCATCGCCGCGCGGCATGAAATGTTCGACCACAAGATCGTCCGGCATGTGGGTCGGCACGTCTTTTAAGGAATGCACGCCGATATCGATATGGCCTTCGCGCATGTGATCTTCGATATTCTGGACATACTGTCCCTTGCCGCCCTTGGCTTCGGACAGGCGGATTTCGCCCTGACCCGGTTTCCAGTCGCCGGATGACTTAATGATAACGATCTCTGTCTCCAGCCACGGATGCGCGGCGCGCAGGCGTTCGCAAACCATCTCGGTCTGCGTCAGCGCCAGTTTGCTGCCCCGTGTCCCTACCTTGATTTTGGTAAGTTGCGTTTTTTGTTGAAGACTTTCGTTCATCTCGGGTTTCTATTAGTGTCCTTTTGAGCCGAAATAAAGGAATTTCGAATAATGGCCCTCTGTGTCCTGGGCATTGAGACAAGTTGCGATGAAACCGCCGCCGCCGTGGTCGACGCGGACCGTAACATATTGTCCAATATCGTCTTTTCCCAGATTGCCGATCATGCGGCTTTCGGCGGTGTCGTGCCTGAAATCGCCGCCCGCGCCCATTTGAACGCCATTAATACTGTGGTCGATCAGGCCCTGAAAACCGCCGGCATCACCGGCAAGGATCTGGCCGGCATCGCCGCGACCGCCGGTCCCGGCCTGATTGGCGGGGTCATGGTCGGGCTGATGACGGGCAAGGCCCTGTCGGCCCAATGGCAAAAACCGTTCATCGGGATCAATCATCTGGAGGGGCATGCGCTCAGCCCCCGCCTGTCACATAATGTCCCGTTCCCGTATCTCCTGTTGCTGGTATCAGGCGGTCATACGCAAATTTTGCTGTGCAAGGACGTGGGTGATTACACGCTTGTCGGTGCCACGATTGATGATGCCGCCGGTGAATGTTTCGATAAAACTGCAAAACTCCTGAGCCTGCCGCAACCGGGCGGCCCCGCGCTGGAGAAACTCGCGCGTGAAGCAAAGAATCCCGCGCGGTTTGAATTGCCGCGCCCGCTGATCGGCAAAAAGACGCTGAATTTCTCGTTCTCCGGCCTTAAGACCGCCGTGCGTGAACGTATTGAATCGCTCTCTGCCGACGGCCATATCAAACATGATGACGCGGCTGACCTTGCCTGCGCCCTGCAAAACACGATTGCGGGTCACCTGTCTGACCGTGTTTCGCGCGCCCTCGATACCGTGAGTGTCACCGCCATCGTGGCCGCGGGCGGCGTTGCCGCAAATGGTGCGGTGCGTGCAGCACTTGAAAAAATTGCCGGTGCGCGCGGCCTGCCGTTTATGGCACCGCCGTCTGCGCTGTGCACCGATAACGGGGCCATGATCGCATGGGCCGGTATTGAGCGCCTGCAACGGGGTGAAACATCCCCTCTGGATATCCCGGCGCGCCCCCGTTGGCCGCTCGATCAAAACCCTGTTAAACTGAGCGCATGACAAATTCGATTGGTGTTATAGGCGCTGGCGCCTGGGGTACGGCTCTTGCGCAGGTGCAGGCAGCGGCGGGACGCAATGTGACCCTCTGGGCGCGCGAAGCGGCCGTGGTCAATGCCGTGAATAACATGGGCGAAAACACGCCCTTTTTGCCCGGCGTCGAGCTGCATAAAAACATTCACGCGACATCCGACCTATCCGAAGCCATCCGGCCCGATGTCCTGTTGTTGGTCGTCCCGGCCCAGTACATGCGCGCCATGGTGCGGGAGGCCGGTGTCAAAAACCTTGCCGGTAAAACACTGGTGCTCTGCGCCAAGGGCATTGAAATTGAAACCGGCGAACTGCTCTCGCAGATTCTGCGCGAAACCGTACACGATGCGCATATCGCCGTGCTGACGGGCCCCACCTTCGCCAGGGAAATCGCGATGGGCCTGCCCGCTGCCGTCACGGTTGCGGCGGATGACATTGCCCACGCGCGTGACCTGTCCGTCCTGTTGGGCAGTAAGACATTCCGCCCCTATGCATCCGACGATGTGATCGGCGCTGAAATCGGCGGGGCCATCAAAAACGTGCTCGCCATCGCCTGCGGTATTATCGCGGGCCGTAAATATGGTGATTCCGCACGTGCCGCATTGCTGGCACGCGGCATGTCTGAAATGACGCGCATGGCGCTGGCCCTTGGCGGCAAGCGTGAAACCCTGATGGGTATGTGCGGGCTTGGTGACCTTGTCCTCACTGCGACGTCGATGCAGTCACGCAATTTCTCGCTCGGTTTTGCACTGGGTGAGGGGCGTTCGTTGGCCGAGATCATGGAATCCCGCACCGCCGTGACCGAGGGTGTGCACACCGCGCGCGCCGTGCGCAACCTGATTAAGACGCTGGATATCGACCTGCCAATCATGACCGGCGTGCACGCGATCCTGCACGAAGGCGCATCGGTTGAAACTGTGATCGATAATTTGCTCTCTCGTCCGTTTAATGACGAGTGATGTAGGAGATTTAGATGTTAAATTTAGCCAAGGCAGGAAACCTCGCAGTATTGATGTTTATTGCTTATATAATTTTTGAAAAAGATGGGCCTGATGATCTTTTTGAATATTGTATTTTCGGATTATTGATTGTTAGCCCAATTGTGAATTTTTTAGCCTTAAGCAAAAAAACAAAGAATAATCATTCAGAAATTTGGCCTTTTATTCTTTTCAGAAGACTTGCGTTAGAAGAGAAAAAGAAAATCGAAATTCTTAAAAAAAATGATGGGTGATCCAAGAGTTCTTTTTGGCATCCTGTCCCTTGTCGCCCTTGCGGCGGCGGTTCTTCCTTATTTTATCGGCATCGCGCGTGGCACGATCAAGCCGCATATGTTTTCGTGGCTGCTCTGGACGCTGACCATGGGCATCACCGGCATTGCGCAGTGGTCGCAAGGTGCAGGGCCGGGCGCATGGGCCATGCTGGCGGGCGCTGCGCTCAACCTTGTCGTGGTCGCACTTGCCATCCGGTACGGCGAAAAACACATCACGCGGTCCGACTGGATCATGCTGACCGCGGGGCTGTGCGCCATACCATTATGGTTTTTCACGCATGATCCACTGTGGTCCGTCATTCTGGTCACCAGCATTGATATTGCCGGCTACGGCCCGACATTCCGCAAAGCATGGTCCAGACCGCAGGAAGAGGGCGCGATGCTGTTTGTTCTGTCCACCGGATGGACGCTGGCATCATTGTTTGCGATGCATGACCGCGCGTTGGTCAATGTTCTGGCACCGACGGCCTATGCAGCGGCGAACATCGCACTGGTGTCATATTTGATAATCCGTCGCCGCGCTTTGGGAATTTCCCGCATTTGATCGCGCGGCGTGATGGGTGTATACTTAAACCCATCCCACAATCACATATCCATATCGAAGGTTGAACAATGACAAAATCGGTTCGATACGACTGGAAATTCGCTATCCGCCTGGCCCTGCCCATTGCCGCTATCATCATCGCGGTGGGCATGCTCTCCGGCCCGCTGGCGGAACGTCTTATTCTTGCGTGGTCTGAAAAAGATGTGACCTTGCGCACGCGCCTGATTGCGTCGTCATTGGGCGATGGTTTCGTCACTGAACTGTCCAGCGAAAATTCACCCGTCGTCCGTCGTGGCTTTGAACGCCTTGTTAAAAACGAACGTCTTTATGCGCTGGGCTTTTGCGACCTGCAGGGACGGATTGTTAATAAATCAGCCGACTTTTTCGGGGATTACAAATGCCCCGATGCAGCCAGCGGTATGGACGGCGCAACCGACACCATCGCGCTGCCCGGCGGGGATCGTTTCTTTGTAAGTCACACGCCTGTCCATAAAACCACGGAGGATGCGGCGCAGATCGGCTCGCTCATCACCGTGCACTCGCTGGATTACGCGATGACCCGCGCATCCGAAACCCGCGCCATTATCGGCTGGGCCACATTGATCGCGGCCGCGGTGATTGCCCTGCTGGCATTTTCAGTGGCTGAGGCCACGCGCCGCCTGTGGATCCGCGCCCTGCGCCGCACGCTGTCCAGTGGACAGGACGATCAGGCCTTTGAACCCATCCTCAAAGACGTGCGCGGCCTGATCGCGCAGATGGAGGACGAACGCAAAACCTGGAATGCCGACGCGATCCGCCAGCTGATCAAGGCGCATATGAAGGGGAACGAGATTTTCGTCATCTCCAACCGCGAGCCTTACGTCCATCACAAGAAAGACGACGGCTCAATCCATCTCGAGCGCCCGGCCAGCGGTCTTGTCACCGCGCTGGAACCCATTGTGGGCGTCTGCAACGGCACATGGATCGCGCATGGTGGCGGTTCCGGCGACCGTGAAACAGTGGATGCCAATGACTCGGTCATGATGCCGCCGGAAAATCCGTCCTTCCGTCTCAAACGTGTGTGGTTGACGGAAGAGGAACGCGAAGGTCATTACAACGGTTTTTCCAACGCCGCACTCTGGCCGCTATGCCATTTGACGCACACACGCCCCGTCTTTCGCACGGCGGATTGGGACATGTATAAAGCCGTAAACCAGAAATTTGCGGACGCACTCGTCGCCGAAGTCAAAACCAAAAACCCGCTTGTGCTGGTGCAGGATTATCACTTCGCCCTGTTGCCGCGCATGATCCGCGAACGCCTGCCTGATGCGAATATCATCACCTTCTGGCACATCCCGTGGCCGAACGCGGAGATGTTCAATATCTGCCCGTGGAAAGACGAATTGCTCGACGGCCTGCTGGGATCGCAGATCATCGGCTTCCACACATCCGGCTACGTGCGTAATTTCCAGCACGCGATTGCCAGCAATCTGGAGGCGCGCGTTAATTTCGTGAACGGCGATGTCGCCTTTAAATCATCCGTCACGCGCGTCGCGGCGTATCCCATGTCCATCGACTGGGCGTCGGGCGATAAAACCGACGGCGGTGCGATTGAACAGGCACGCCGCGCCGTACTGGCTGAAAACGACCTGCCGCCCAGCACACGCATCGGTATCGGCATCGACCGCCTTGATTACAGCAAGGGCATCCTTGAACGTTTTCAGGCGGTGGAGCGTATGATGGAGAATAACCAAAACCTGCGCGGGTCGTTCAGCTTCATCCAGATCGCGGCACCCAGCCGCACCGATGTCGCCGCATATCAGGAATACGCGCAGGCCGTGCGCAATGAGGCCGCCCGCATCAATCGCCGCTTTGAAAGCCGCATCCCGCTGATCATCCTGCGGGAATTCCATCACGACAAGGATGAGGTGTATCGATACTACCGCGCCGCCAATCTGTGCTTTGTCAGCTCACTCCACGACGGCATGAACCTTGTCGCCAAGGAATTCGTGGCTGCCCGCACGGATGAGCAGGGGGTGCTGATCTTAAGCGAGTTCACCGGGGCCGCCGGCGACCTGCCGGACGCATTGCTGGTGAACCCGTATCATATCGATGCCTGTGCGCAGGCACTGACCCGCGCCGTGACCATGCACCCGAACGAACAGGCCGAGCGCATGAAGGCCATGCGCCGCCAGGTGCGCGAGCATAATATCTTCCGCTGGGCCGGATACCTGCTGCTGGATTCGGCAGAACTGCAGCGCCTGCACGGCCGTAAAGACGACGTGATCCCCCTGAATCCGACCCAAAAGGCCTCATGACCGACACTGTCCCGCCCTGGAAGACGAAAAACCTGAAAAAAGGGAAATCCAGGCCCCTGACGGACGACCAGAAGGCTGCCGCGAGGGAGCGCGCCGCAGCGGCAGGGCGTCCCTATCCCAACCTGGTCGACAATATGTGGGCGGCCAAACAGGCCAAATTGTAAGGTTTAGCTTGATTTTGCGTCTCAAAGACGCCTATAACCGCCCCGATCACTGTGGGAGGCCACTCCAGGCCCCACCACGCTGACCCGTTGAAGGGCTTGGTAAGCAAGTCCGACATCGTAAAAAACCATACTGTCCATAAGGAGTTAAAAATGGCAGCACCTAAGGGCAAACAGCCCGTAGGCTTCATCAAGCTGGAAGTTCCGGCTGGTGCGGCTAACCCCTCGCCCCCGATCGGCCCGGCCCTCGGTCAGCGCGGTCTCAACATCATGGAATTCTGCAAAGGGTTCAACGACCAGACCAAGGACCTTGAAAAAGGCATGCCTTGCCCGGTTGTGATCTCCGTCTTCGCAGACCGTTCCTTCACCTTCATCATCAAAACCCCGCCGGTCGGTTATCTGCTGCAAAAAGCGGCCAAGATTTCCAAGGGCGCGAAAACCCCCTCGAAAGAGATCGTGGGTAAAGTGACGAAGAAACAGGTTCAGGAAATCGCTGAACTCAAAATGAAAGACCTGAACGCAAAAGACCTCGGCGGCGCGATGCGCATGATCGAAGGTTCTGCACGTTCGGCTGGCATCGAAGTGGTGGGATAAGTCATGGCTACGAAGAAAAAAGACGCAGTAGAAGCAACCGAAGCGCAAGCGCCGGAAGCAACCGAAACCAAAGCACCGAAAGCTGCCAAGGCTCCTAAAGCCAAAGGCAAACGTGCAGAAGGCCCGTGGCAGTCCAAGCGCCAGCAGAAATTCTCTGCTGTTGACCGCGACCGCGCATACACGGTTGCTGAAGCCGTCAAGCTGGTGAAAGCCAATGCAACGACCAAGTTCGATGAATCCATCGACCTGGCCGTTAACCTCAACGCTGATCCGAAATACGCCGACCAACAGGTCCGCGGGATGACCGAACTGCCGCACGGCACCGGTAAATCCCTGCGCGTTGCTGTTTTCGCCCGCGGCCCCAAAGCCGAAGAAGCGAAAAAAGCCGGTGCTGACGCTGTCGGCGCTGACGACCTGATGGAATCGATGAACGCTGGCAAGCTCGATTACGATCGTGTTATCGCCACGCCGGATCTGATGCCGCTCGTCGGCCGTCTGGGTAAAGTGCTGGGTCCGAAAGGCCTGATGCCGAACCCGAAACTCGGCACCGTGACCATGGACGTCAAGAAAGCTGTTGAATCCGCGAAAGCCGGTTCGATCGAATTCCGCGTCGAAAAGGCCGGTATCGTTCAGGCTGGCATTGGCAAAGCATCGTTCACCGAAGCGCAACTGGCTGAGAACATCAAGGCGTTCATCGACGCCCTGAACAAAGCCAAGCCGTCGGGCGTCAAAGGCATCTACATGAAGAAGGCATCCGTGTCTTCGACCATGGGCCCTGGCCTCAAGCTCGACCTGGCTGCCATCCTGTCTGCCTGATAGGCACTCGGAATAAGAATTCAAGAAACGCCGCCATCTTGGCGGCGTTTCTTTTTACGTTTAAAACGATGTCATGACCGCAGACGACAAATTCGATCCCGCCAAATTCGACCCTTCCAAGGTCCCGTCGGACTGGACGCCGCATGCGGACGACCTGCCGGCAAACCCCAAGACGCGTGGTGACGATGATGTGACCAGGCCGTTACGCAATGGCGGGTCCAAAGGCGTGTGGTGGGTGGCGATTATTATAGCCCTGCTGATCATTGAACGCGTCTCCCGCACAGACGGTTTACATATTCCGTAGAACGCAGTGCTGGGGCGGCAAGTTCCCCCAAAAGGTTAAAAATGTGTTGACTCGTTGGTTATCCACACCTATAAGGGCGGCGCTTGCAATCGTTTTTTTTAGCGAATTGCACCTGTCCAAGACTACAGGTGAAGGTTCTGGCGCGAGTCAGCTTTCTTAATCCCCTGTATAGACGGTGAAGGTTCTAAGACCTTGCTAACCGGAGGATTTAGTTACTAAATCCGACCATTGTTAGCTTCAAGATTCTTAGGCCGTCTCCGGGGCAGGGCTGGAAAGGGATGTATGTCCCTGAAAAGCAGTGTGGCCCCCGCGGTGTGTGCCGTGGGTGGTTTGTGCAACAACTTTTAAAGGCAAGGTAATCTCATGCCCATTAGCCGCGCACAAAAAGCCGACACTGTCCAAGCCCTTAGCGACATGCTGAATGCCAATGAAACCGTAGTCGTGTTCGAACCCAAGGGTTTGACCGTCGCGGAATTCACTGATCTTCGCGTGAAAGCTCGGGCTCTGGGTGGTACGGCCAAAGTCACTAAAAACAAACTGATCGTTCGTGCTCTCAAAGGCACGCGCTTCGAATCTCTTGAACCTCTGTTCAAGGGTACGACCGCAATCATCCTGTCGAAAGACCCGGTGGCCGCGGCGAAAGTCACGTTTGATTACGCAAAAGGTAACGACAAGGTTTCCATTCTCGGTGGTGCGATGGGCGCGAAAGTGCTCGACAAAGCCGCTGTGGAAGCTCTCGCCAAACTGCCTTCGCTCGATCAACTGCGTGGCACCATTGTTGGTGTGCTGCAAGCACCGGCAACGAAGCTCGCCCGTATCCTGCAGGCTCCGGCCCAGCAGCTTATCGGCGTTACGGCAGCGCAAGGCCGCAAAGGCTAAGCGTACCAGTTTTTAAGGACTGTTTTTTGTAACAACGAATACTAACTTTTTATGGAGTAATAACATGGCTGATCTCGCGAAACTGGTTGACGCTCTCTCGGAACTGAACGTTCTGGAAGCCGCTGAACTCTCGAAAATGCTCGAAGAAAAATGGGGCGTCACCGCTGCTGCACCGGTTGCAGTTGCTGCTGCCGCCGCTGGTCCGGCTGCTGAAGCCAAGACCGAATTTGACGTTGTTCTGACCGCCGCTGGCGACAACAAAATCAACGTCATCAAAGAAGTCCGTGCTATCACCGGTCTGGGCCTGAAAGAAGCCAAAGACCTGGTTGAAGCCGCTCCGAAGCCGCTGAAAACCGGCATCAAGAAAGACGAAGCTGACAAAATCAAAGCAACCATCGAGGCTGCTGGCGGTAAAGTCGAACTCAAGTAATTGAGTTCGGTTGACGGGAGGATTGGTAAGCCAATCCGACCAGACCACGATTTTTCAGTAACGCTTTTTTGAATACGGAATTGAAATTGACGAAAGTTTTAAAGTTTTAAAATTTTGACCATCCGGCGGGTAGCATCAAAGCTTCCCGCCGCATGGCGTTTCTGACGGCTTAACGAAAAAGACGTTTCTAAACGGCCCACCGGCTAGGGCCTTAAACACCGCCGGCGAAACAAGTTTTGGATTTAAAGGGACTGACATGACGACCAAGAAACCGGCTGCTGCACCGACAAAAGCAAAGAAAGCCACCACCAAATCGCGCAAGACTGGAACACTGGCTGCTGAAGCGCCGGTTCAGGGTCGCGCACAGACGCCGACCCGTATGGCCGGTCTTACCAATGCCTCGCGCATTCTCGGCACGGTCGACGTCACGTCGTTCACCGGCCGCAAACGTGTTCGCCGCTCCTTCGGCAAAATCCGCGAAGTATGCGAGATGCCGAACCTGATTGAAGTTCAGCGCAATTCCTACGAACAGTTCCTGCAAATGGACACTGGTGCCGACGCACGCAAAATGCAGGGTCTGCATGAAGTGCTCTCGACCGTGTTCCCGATCAAGGATTTCTCCGACAAGGCTGAAATCGATTTCGTGAAATACGAACTCGAAGCACCGAAATACGACGTTGAAGAATGCATTCAGCGCGACATGACCTTTGCAGCCCCCTTGCGCGTCACCCTGCGCCTGTCGGTGTTCGACATTGACGAACAAACCGGCCTGCGTTCGATCCGCGACATCAAAGAACAGGACGTCTACCTGGTCGATATGCCGCTGATGACCGCAAACGGCACTTTCTGCATCAACGGCACCGAGCGCGTTATCGTCTCGCAGATGCACCGTTCACCCGGCGTGTTCTTTGACCACGACGGCGGCAAAACCCATGCTTCTGGCAAGTACCTGTTCTCGTCGCGCGTTATTCCGTACCGCGGTTCATGGCTCGACTTCGAATTCGACGCCAAAGACATCGTCAACGTTCGTATCGACCGTCGCCGTAAACTCCCGGTGACCACGTTCCTGCGCGCGCTTGACTCGGTTGAAACCGAAATCGCACGCGGCGCAGCTATGGAAGCTGGCGAGCAGGTCGACCCGATGATGGTCCAGGGTATGGGCAACGAGGAAATCCTCAGCAGCTTCTACGACGTCGTCACCTACACCAAAGACAAAAACGGCTGGAAAACCGCTTTCAACCCGGCGCGTTTCCGCGGCGTGAAAATTGCGCATGACCTCGTCAACGCCAAGACGGGCAAAGTCGTGGTTGAAGCAGGCACCAAACTGGTCGCCCGTCAGATCAAGAAACTTGAAGAAGACGGCCTGAAAGAAATCCAGATCCAGGACGAAGAATTGATCGGCGGCTACCTCGCCCTCGACATGTTCGACGGCAAGACCGGCGAAGTCATCTCTGAAGCTGGCGAAGAAGTTACCAAAGAGATGATGAAGGATTTCGATAAATCCGGCGTCTCCCAGATCCAGCTGCTTGGCATTGACCACGTCAATACCGGTGCCTACATCCGCAACACCCTGATGGCTGACAAGTGCACGACCCGCGAAGAAGCGCTGATCGACATGTACCGCGTCATGCGCCCGGGTGAGCCGCCTACGGTCGAATCCGCTGACAATCTGTTCAACTCGCTGTTCTTCGACGCTGAACGCTATGACCTCTCGACGGTCGGCCGCGTGAAGATGAACCTGCGCCTTGACCTCCAGACCGATGACCAGATGCGCGTCCTGCGTAAGGCTGACATCCTGGCGATCATTAAATACCTCGTCGGTCTGAAAGATGGCCGTGGCGAAGTTGACGATATCGACAACCTTGGCAACCGCCGCGTCCGTTCGGTCGGCGAACTGATGGAAAACCAGATCCGCGTTGGCCTGCTCCGTATGGAACGCGCCATCCGCGAACGTATGTCGTCTGTCGAAATCGACACCTACATGCCGCACGATCTTATCAACTCGAAACCGGTTCAGGCCGCTGTTCGCGAATTCTTCGGCTCCTCGCAGCTGTCGCAGTTCATGGACCAGACCAACCCGCTTTCGGAAATCACGCACAAACGCCGTCTTTCGGCGCTTGGACCTGGTGGTCTGTCGCGTGAACGCGCCGGCTTCGAAGTCCGCGACGTGCACCCGACCCACTACGGTCGTATCTGCCCGATTGAGACCCCGGAAGGTCCGAACATCGGTCTGATCAACTCGCTGTCCACTTTCGCCCGCGTCAACCAGTACGGCTTCATTGAAAGCCCGTACCGCAAGATCACGAACGGCAAGGTCACGGACGATGTTGTCTACCTGTCGGCCATGGAAGAAGCCCGCTACACGATTGCGCAGGCAAACTCCGAAATGAAGGACGGCAAGTTCACCGCCGAGTTCGTCGCAGCCCGTAAAGGCGGCGAGAACATCATGGCGACCCCGGACGCTATCGAAATGATCGACGTTTCTCCGAAACAGATCGTCTCGGTTGCTGCGGCCCTCATTCCGTTCCTCGAAAACGACGACGCCAACCGCGCGCTCATGGGTTCGAACATGCAACGTCAGGCAGTGCCGCTGATTCAGTCGGATGCGCCGCTTGTCGGCACCGGCATGGAAGCCATTGTCGCACGCGACTCCGGCGCTGCTGTGACCGCCCGCCGTTCGGGCAAAGTCACGCTGGTGGATGCAACCCGTATCGTTATTCAGGCGTCCGAACAGACGCGCTCTGACGAACCGACGGTTGATATCTACCGCCTGTCGAAATTCCAGCGTTCGAACCAGTCGACCTGCATCAACCAGATTCCGTTGGTCAAAGTCGGCGACAACCTGAAAGCCGGCGACATTATCGCTGACGGTCCGTCGACCCAATTCGGCGAACTGGCTCTGGGTAAAAACGTGCTCGTCGCGTTCATGCCCTGGAACGGTTACAACTTCGAAGACTCCATCCTGCTGAGCGAGCGTATCGTCAAGGATGACGTCTACACCTCGATCCACATCGAAGAATTCGAAGTCATGGCCCGCGATACCAAACTGGGTCAGGAAGAAATCACCCGCGACATCCCGAACGTCGGCGAAGAAGCCTTACGTCACCTTGACGAAGCTGGCATCGTTTACATCGGCGCTGACGTAAACCCGGGCGACATCCTGGTCGGCAAAGTCACGCCGAAAGGTGAATCGCTGATGACGCCGGAAGAAAAACTCCTGCGCGCCATCTTCGGTGAAAAAGCATCCGATGTGAAAGACTCCTCGCTTCGCGTTCCCCCGGGCGTTACCGGTACGATCGTCGAAGTGCGCGTGTTCAACCGCCGCGGCGTCGACAAAGACGCGCGTGCGATGCAAATCGAACGCGAACAGATCGAGCAAATGGCCAAAGACCGCGACGACGAACGCGCGATCCTGGAAAACGGCTTCTACAATGCGCTGCGCGACCTCATCGTCGGCCAGAGCGTTGCATCCGCTGCCAAAGGCATCGACCTCAAGAAGGGCGACAAGATCAAAGGCGAGGCACTTGATGAACTCAAGCGCGGCCAATGGCGTCAGATCGCTATCGAGAACGAGAAGATCGCAAGCCAGATCGAAGGCATGGGTAAAACCTTCGACGAAGCAATCGACAACCTGAAGCAGCGTTTCGAAAACAAAGTCGAGAAACTGCAGCGCGGTGACGAACTGCCCCCGGGCGTGATGAAGATGGTCAAAGTCTTCATCGCCGTGAAGCGTAAAATCCAGCCGGGCGACAAAATGGCCGGCCGTCACGGTAACAAAGGTGTCGTCTCGCGCATCATGAAGAACGAAGACATGCCGTACCTCGAAGATGGTACGCCGGTCGACATCGTCCTCAACCCGCTGGGCGTCCCTTCACGTATGAACGTGGGTCAGATTCTTGAAACGCACCTCGGCTGGGCTTCGGCCACGCTGGGCAAGCAGATCGGTGAAATGATCGACACCTTCGCCAATGCCAATGACGCAACCGCCAAAGAAATGGACGGCCTCAAAGGCAAGCTGAAGGAAGTCTACGGTGACAAGGAATTCAACGAGAAAGTCACCAAGCTCGACGACAAGACCATGCTCGACATGGCCAAAAACCTCCGTGGTGGCGTGCCGATGGCTACGCCGGTATTCGACGGAGCGCATGAGGCTGATATCGACGTCCTGCTCAAACAGGCTGGTCTGCAGAAATCGGGTCAGGTCCGCCTGACCGACGGTCGTACCGGTGAACAATTCCACCGCGACGTTACTGTCGGTTACATCTACATGCTCAAACTGCACCACTTGGTGGACGACAAAATCCACGCCCGTTCGACCGGCCCGTACTCGCTGGTCACGCAACAGCCTCTGGGCGGTAAGGCCCAGTTCGGCGGTCAGCGCTTCGGGGAGATGGAAGTGTGGGCTCTGCAGGCTTACGGCGCAGCATACACGCTGCAGGAACTGCTCACCGTCAAGTCGGACGACGTGGCAGGCCGCTCGAAGGTTTACGAATCCATCGTCCGTGGCGAAGACACGTTCGAAATCGGTGTTCCGGAATCCTTCAACGTTCTTACCAAGGAACTCAAAGCTTTGGGCCTGAACGTCGACCTGAAAAGCACGGGATCGTAATTTCTAAGATGCATCCCCCGGTGCCTTAAAACACCGGGGTTCAAGACTAGAGACAGATTTTTAAGTCCGGGATAGCCGGACAAGTGGAGAGAAAAATGAATGAATTGATGAACCTCTTTGGCCAGGTGCAAGGCCCGCAAAGCTTCGATGCCATCCGCATCGCGATTGCGTCCCCGGAACAGATTTCCAGCTGGTCCTTCGGCGAAGTGAAGAAGCCGGAAACGATCAACTACCGTACGTTCAAACCGGAACGTGACGGCCTGTTCTGCGCCCGTATTTTCGGCCCGATCAAGGATTACGAATGCCTGTGCGGNNGCAAGTACAAGCGCATGAAGTACAAAGGCATCATCTGCGAAAAATGCGGCGTTGAAGTCACGCTGACGAAAGTCCGCCGCGAACGCATGGGTCACATCCAACTGGCTTCGCCGGTTGCGCATATCTGGTTCCTCAAGTCGCTGCCGTCGCGCATCGGCCTGATGATGGACATGACGCTGAAGGATCTGGAAAAGGTCCTGTACTTTGAATCGTACGTTGTGACCGAGCCGGGCATGACCCCGCTCAAGCAATTCCAGTTGCTGACCGAAGACGAATTCTTCTCGGCACAGGACGAATATGGCGATGAAAACTTCCGTGCCGGCATCGGCGCTGAAGCGATCAAGGAAATGCTCATGGCCGTCAACCTCGACGACATGAAGAAAAACCTTGAGGAAGAGCTGAAAGAGACCACCTCTGAAGCCCGCCGCAAAAAAGTCGTCAAGCAGCTGCACCTGGTCTCATCCTTCATCGAATCCGGCACCCGCCCGGAATGGATGGTCATGGATGTCGTTCCGGTTCTGCCGCCTGAACTGCGCCCGCTCGTCCCGCTGGACGGTGGCCGTTTCGCGACCTCGGATCTCAACGATCTGTACCGCCGCGTCATTAACCGTAACAACCGTCTGAAACGCCTGATCGAACTGCGTGCGCCGGACATCATCGTCCGCAACGAAAAACGCATGCTGCAGGAATCGGTCGACGCATTGTTCGACAACGGCCGTCGCGGCCGCGTGATCACGGGCACCAACAAGCGCCCGCTGAAATCGCTCTCCGACATGCTCAAAGGCAAACAAGGTCGTTTCCGTCAGAACCTGCTCGGCAAACGCGTCGACTATTCTGGCCGTTCGGTCATCGTTGTCGGTCCTGAACTGAAGCTGCACCAATGCGGTCTGCCGAAGAAAATGGCCCTCGAGCTGTTCAAGCCGTTCATCTACCACAAGCTGGAACTCTACGGTCTCGCAACGACCGTTAAGGCCGCCAAGCGCATGGTCGAAAAAGAGCGTCCGGAAGTCTGGGACATTCTTGAAGAAGTCATCCGCGAGCACCCGGTTCTTCTGAACCGTGCGCCGACGCTGCACCGTCTGGGCATCCAGGCGTTCGAACCAACCCTGATCGAAGGTAAAGCGATCCAGCTGCACCCGCTCGTCTGTACGGCGTTCAACGCCGACTTCGACGGTGACCAGATGGCCGTTCACGTCCCGCTGTCCATTGAGGCACAGCTGGAAGCGCGCGTTCTGATGATGTCGACCAACAACATTCTCTCGCCTGCCAACGGTAAACCGATCATCGTGCCGTCCCAGGATATCATTCTGGGCCTGTACTACCTGTCCATCATGCGCGACGGCGAACCCGGCGAAGGCATGGCGTTCGGCAACACGGCTGAAATCGCACACGCAATGGAAGCCAAAGTGCTTTCGCTGCATGCGAAAATCAAAGCCCGTGTCACGTCGTATGACGAGGCTGGCGAACCGGTTGTTTCCATCGTTGAAACCACCCCGGGCCGTATGATGATGGGCGAACTTCTGCCCAAGCACCACAAGGTCCCGTATGCTGTCATCAACACCGTGATGACGAAAAAAGAAATCCAGTCCCTGATCGACGTGGTTTACCGCCACTGCGGTCAGAAAGAGACCGTGATCTTCTGCGACCGTATGATGAAGCTCGGCTTCCGCCAGGCATGCATCGCCGGTATTTCGTTCGGTAAAGATGACCTCATCATTCCGGAAGAAAAAGTCAAACTGATCGCGAAAGCAAAAGATCAGGTGAAAGAGTTCGAACAGCAATACCTGGACGGCCTCATCACCAAAGGCGAAAAATACAACAAGGTCGTCGACATCTGGTCCCATTGCACTGACGAAGTCGCAACCGCCATGATGAAGAAGATTTCCAACATCAAGGAAGTCGGCCTCAACTCGGTCTACATGATGGCCCACTCGGGCGCACGTGGTTCGGCTGCTCAGATCCGCCAGCTTGCTGGTATGCGCGGTCTGATGGCCAAACCGTCGGGCGAAATCATCGAAACGCCGATTACCGCCAACTTCAAGGAAGGTCTGACCGTTCTTGAATACTTCAACTCGACCCACGGTGCCCGTAAAGGCCTCGCGGATACGGCTCTGAAAACCGCTAACTCCGGTTATCTGACCCGTCGTCTGGTTGACGTGGCACAGGACGTCATCATCACCGAACGTGATTGCGGCACGCAAAACGGTCTGACCCTTCGCGCTGTCATTGACGGCGGCGACGTGATCGTTCCGTTGTCCGAACGCGTTCTCGGTCGTCATGCTGCCGTCGATATCGTCAACCCGCTGACCGGCAAGGTTCTGGTCAAGGCAACTGAAGAAATCGGCGAAATCGCGGCTGCTGAAATCGATACGGCCGGCATTGACTCCGTCATTGTCCGTTCGGTCCTGACCTGCACGACCAAAATCGGTATCTGCGGTAACTGCTACGGCCGCGATCTGGCCCGTGGTACGACGGTCAACCTCGGTGAAGCTGTCGGCGTCGTTGCCGCTCAGTCCATCGGCGAACCGGGTACCCAGCTGACCATGCGTACCTTCCACATCGGTGGCGCTGCACAACGTGGTGCGGAACAATCGAACGTCGAAGCATCCATGGACGGCACCCTGGACATCCGCAACTCGAACACGGTTAAAAACTCGGACGGCATTGAAATCGTCATGAGCCGTAACACCGAAGTCGTGATCAAGGATGGCCGCGGTTCCGAGAAAGCATCGTACCGTATTCCCTACGGCGCGAAACTTCTCTCCAAGAACGGCGACAAGATCAAGGCCGGCACGAAAATTGCCGAGTGGGATCCGTACACCATGCCGATCATCACCGAAATGACCGGTGTGGCGCACTACTTCGACCTCGTCGAAGGTTCGTCCGTCGTCGACCAGGTGGACGAAGCCACGGGTATCGCTGCCAAGACGGTTATCGACTGGCGTGCCATGCCCAAGGCTGGTGATCTCAAGCCGCGCATTTCGCTGCTCGATAAAAACAAGAAGGTCATCACCCTTCCGAACGGCCTGCCTGCCAACTACTACATGTCGGTCGGCGCGATTATCGGCGTTGAGAACGGTGCTGAAGTTAAAGCTGGTGACGTTATCGCACGTATTCCGCGCGAAACTTCGAAAACCCGCGACATTACGGGCGGTCTGCCCCGCGTGGCCGAGTTGTTCGAAGCACGTCGTCCGAAAGACTTCGCGATCATCTCGGAAGTCGATGGCTACATTGAATTCGGCAAAGACTACAAAAACAAACGCCGTATCATTGTGAACCCGGTCGATAAGAAACAGGAATCGAAGGAATACCTGATCCCGAAAGGCAAACACATTGTCGTTCAGGAAGGTGACTTTGTCCGCCGCGGTGACGCCGTTCTCGAAGGCGCCATGGTGCCGCACGATATTCTGGACGTGATGGGTGTTGAGGCTCTGGCCGACTACCTCGTCAACGAGATCCAGGACGTCTACCGTCTCCAGGGTGTTAAGATCAACGACAAGCACATTGAAACCATCGCGCGTCAGATGATGCAGAAGGTTGAAGTGACGGCTGTCGGCGATACGACCTACCTCGTTGGCGAGCATGTTGACCGCGAAGACTTCAAAGTCCAGCGTCAGAAAGATCTCGACGACGGCAAGCGTCCGGCTGAAGCGAAACCCATCCTCATGGGTATCACCAAGGCCTCGCTGCAGACGAAGTCGTTCATCTCGGCTGCATCGTTCCAGGAAACCACGCGCGTTCTCACCGAAGCCGCAACGCAGGGCAAAGTCGACTCCCTGAACGGTCTCAAAGAAAACGTCATCGTTGGTCGCCTGATCCCGGCTGGTACCGGTTCGTATGTCAACCGCGTCCGCAAGGTCGCTGCTGACCGCGATAAGGTTGCCCTGGCCGCTCAGCAATCTTCGAACGCAGTGGAAGACGGCGAAATGCCCGCTCTCGCCGCGAACGAAGAGACCAAGCGTTCGGCTGCATAAGCAAACGAAACAGACTTACGAAAAACCCCGCGCATCCCGCGGGGTTTTTTCATGGTCATAAAATTACATCCGTTAAATTTTTACTAAAAGCGCAGAGCTTTAATTTTATCTGCGGCAAATAAACGGGCTGAAAAAATGACGCGAATATACGATACTGATCTCTAACAAGGGTCGTTTTTTTTGCTATGACAAATTCCAAATTCTCTTCGCTGTTTCTCTCCGCCTGCGCGTTTGCCGTTCTTCACACCGCTGCTGCCACTGCCGCCGATATTGGCGAAGACGCCAAATACGGCAAGATCTCCGGCGATTTCCGCTACCGCTCTGAATTCGTGGACCAGACGGGCCTGCGGGATTCTGCCCGCGCCCATACGGCACGCCTGCGCCTTGGCTATGAAAGCCCGGTCTATAAAGGCTTCAAGTTTTTCGGCGAAATGGAATCGAACCAGATTCTGGGCGGCGAACAATTCAATGACGGCCTCAACGGCAAGGCCCGTTATCCGCGCGTCAATGATCCGCGCATGACCGGCGTCAATCAGGCATATCTTGATTACAAGGATCACGGCGTACAGCTGCGCCTTGGCCGCCAGCCGCTGCTTTTCGACAATCAACGTTTTGTATCCTGGTCGAAATGGCGTCAGAACGACGTCACCCACGACGCTGCGCAGATCCAGTTTGAACCACTGGAAAAACTCAAACTCTCATACGCACACAGCACCGGCGTAAACCGGTATTCGGGTCGCCGTTCCGATGCAGGGCGTTATGATGCCAACATCAATCTTTTCAACGCCCGCTATGAATTGCCCAAGGGCTTTACCGTGTCCGGCTACGGCTACCTCGTCGATTTTGAAGAACCGACGGAAAACGCCCTGTCGTCCAGAACATACGGCGTACGCGCTGTCTATGACCCTAAGGGTAAGACATGGCTGCCGTTCGGATCGGTGGAGTATGCCCGCCAGTCTGACTACGGCCAGAATCCACTATCCTATAATGCGAATTATTACGCCGTTGAAGCCGGTGCCAAGCTCGACACCATCCGCCTGAGTATTGCCCACGAACATCTGGGCAGCGACGGCACCGCATCGCTACAGACGCCGATCGGCACCGCCTATAATTTCCTTGGCTGGACGGAAAAATTCGGCACCATCCCGGTGCAGGGTCTGACCGATACGCGCTTCCAGGCGGTGTACCCGGTGGATCTGCCATGGGAGGGCCAGAAAATCACCTTCACCGGCCAGTATCATGATTTCAATTCGGTAAAGGGATCTCTCGATTACGGCACCGAGCTGGGTCTGAGCATGACCTACACCCCGGTCAAGAACCACGACTTCACGCTGCGTTACGCTGATTACAACGCGGAAGATCTATTCACCGACACGACCAAGGTCGCGGTGTTCTACGAATATAAATTCTAAGGTTTTTGGGCACTGACATGAACAGACTGATCAAAACGGTAAAGCTGCGTCACCAATTGCTTGGTGTTGTGATTACAATGGCATTGATGTGTCTTTCCGCCGGTCTGGTCGGGCTCATCTCCATGAACCATTACAACAGTCTTGTAGAAAAAATGCGTATGGCTTCGGCCCGCGCCGTTGCTGGCGAACGCATGAACGCGGCCATTCTTTCCGTCGTCATGGACTCGCGCGGCATCTACATGGCCACGACCCAGGAAGATGTCGAAAAATACGGTAAGCCGCTTTTGAAAAACCTGGCCGCCGTGCGCACGCACCTGAACGAATGGCATGACCTTCTGCCCGAAGACCGTAAGGCTGAATTGTCACCCGCCATCGCAAAAGCCGATGAATTCATTAGCTATCGCAGCGAGCTCGTGCGCCTGGCGCGTGAGGTCAGCATTCCCGAGGCGCGTGCATGGGGTGACAACGACAAGAACCGCGCGAACCGTAAGGCGCTGAATGATCTGGTCGTCAAACTGGCCGACGGCAACAATGCCGAAATCGCCCAGACGGTTGAAGAGACCCAGGATTACTACAACGCCCGGAAAAACATCATCCTCCTGATCATCAGCCTCGGCCTGCCGCTTGGCCTGATCCTGGCGCTGACCCTGACCTATCGCGGCATCATCCGTCCGTTGCGCGGCATGACGGCCACCATGCTCTCGCTTGCCGGCGGCAATACATCCGTCGTTATACCTGATCTTGATTCCAAAAATGAAATCGGCGAAATGGCCGGTGCCGTCGAAGTCTTCCGCAAGGGATTGCTTGATGCCGACCGCCTGACCGCCGTGCAGAAGGAAGAACAGACCGCCAAGGAACGCCGCGCTGTTGAGATGGAACGCATCCTGCGCGAATTCGACAACGGCATCCGCGATGTGCTCAAAGCCATTGGTGCCGCATCAACCGAACTCGAAGCCACCGCCGGGTCCATGTCGAACATGGCTGAACAGAGCAGCCATTCCGTCGGCTCCGTCGCCGCCGCGGCAGAACAGGCATCCGCCAACGTCCAGATTGTCTCGAACTCGACCGAACAACTCGCGTCGTCGATCGGCGATATCATGCAGCAGGTGAAGCATTCCAACACCACGGTCGATACCGCCATGGAAGAGGCGCGCAAGACGTCGGATTTTGCCAGCCGTCTGCTGGAAGCCAGCCGCGAAATCGGCAATGTGCTGGTCCTGATCCAGAAAATCGCTGCGCAGACCAACCTGCTGGCACTCAATGCCACGATCGAGGCCGCGCGCGCGGGTGAAGCCGGCAAAGGTTTTGCCGTCGTCGCCAACGAAGTCAAAAGTCTTGCCGACCAGACCGCCCGGGCAACCGAGCAGATCAGCGACCAGGTCGACTCGCTTCAGGCCGTATCGCAAAGCGTGGTGGACGCCATCGGCAACATTGTCTCCATCATCGACGGCATTCATGATGTATCGGCATCGATCTCAAGCTCGATGACGCAGCAAAGCAACGTAACGTCAGAGATTTCGCACAACATCCGCGAAGCCGCCGTGGGCACACGTGACGTTTCCGAAAACATCACGCAGATCAGCCGCGCCACCGGTGAAACCGGCGAAACGGCGCGCCAGCTTCTGGCCGCGTCCAGCGACCTGGCCCGCCAGGCCACGGACATGCAGGATAATGTCAGCCGTTTCCTGACAACCGTTAAAGCAGTATAATTTCAGGAACTGGTATTTAAAAAGCCACGCCGGAAACGGGGTGGCTTTTCTTTTACAATCGGCGCTCTAAATCCCTTACGGACCTAAACCCTTTTATCTTGATGGTGCTCATGACCCGCTTCGCCCCACGTTTTGCTTTCTCTGCGACCCTGATTGTCGCGGCACTTGCCGGTACGGCAGCCAACGCGCAAAGCTTTCCCGATGGCTGGACGGCCACCGCTGGTGCCGGTGCCATCTACGCGCCTGCCTACCAGGGTTCTGATGATTACCAGCTCTCCCTTGTCCCCGATGTATCCGTAAAATACCGCGAGGATTTCGAAGCCTCCGTGCACAAGGGTGTGCGTTACAACCTTGTAAACTATAACGGCCTGCGTGCCGGCCCCATCGCGCGTTACGATTTCGGCCGCGACGAAGACGGCGACAGCATTTTCCGCGTCGGCGGCGATGAAACCAATGATCTGCGCGGTCTGGGTGATGTTGACGGCGCACCTGAACTAGGCGGCTTTATCGAATACGACATCCTGCCATTCCTGGAGGCCAAGGCTGAACTGCGCCAGGCCATCGGCGGCCATGAAGGCCTGGTCGGTGATCTGGGCGTCAATTATAAAACGCAAGTCGGCGGCTTTGACCGCCCGGTCTATTTCAGCGCCGGTCCGCGCATGCGTATCGCCAGCGAGGATTACACCGAATCCTATTTCGGCATCGATGCGGGCCAGTCCGCACGCTCCGGCCTCGGCGCTTATAGCCCCGATGGCGGCGTTGTATCCTACGGTATGGGCGGCTCCGTGACTGTGCCGGTGACTGAAAAGGTTCGCACCACCGTGTTTGCCGGTTATGACCGTCTGGGCGATGAAGCGGCGGATTCCCCGCTGGTCGAACAGCGCGGTTCGGCCAACCAGGGTATGGCTGGTATCACAATCGGCTATTCTTTCAATTAATTCAGGATTTTAGCTTACCTTCGCGCACCAAATGCACGTATTGGGAGCATAAAAGCCATCCCTTAAGCGGCCGCAGGAAGAACATGCACCCCAGCACCGTAAAGGGCAGGGTGGTGATCGCTTGCACCCAGATCGGTGCCTCATAGGCGAATTGCAGCCATAGGGCCATGGCTACCGAAAACGGGCTGACAATGGACATGGCAAAAAACGCCGGTCCGTCCGCTGTGTCGGAAAACCCGAAATCCAGACCGCACGCGTCACAGGCCTTGGCAACCTTCAGGTAGCCATTAAAAACGCGCCCCTGCTGGCATCGCGGGCATTTGCAGGCGATGCCGGTCTTGAAGGGGCTGGTGGTCGGATTGTAAAGCGGAAGCGTCATGGCCACAGTCTATACGCTGTTTGCTTCACGCGTTGAATCGCTTTGTTATACGAATCGCCTGTATTTCTTTCAAAAACATGTATCCCGCGACACGTGCATGGCCCCATAACCCTTGCGCAGGACATTGTTTTTAATGCACGGACACGCAGACTTTTAAGCGCCTGAAAACCAGCCTGATTCCGGTATTATGAGTCACGACAAAGACAGTCAAATAAATTAAATGAAATCAACAGGTTATGTGGTCTGGTTTTTAGACGGATTCCAGTATGTTTCTAGAGTGCTGAAAAAGGCGGGACTCCGCAAACCAAGGGAATCCGCGGACTCGAAGGCAGAGTCAACTTCGTAAATAAAGTATTGACGCAGCGGAACATTTTACTATAAGGTCCGCGCAAATATGAATTTCGGATGGATTGGTCGTGACGACAACCTTCTGAAAAGACTCAGAAAATTGTCGTCAAACGCAGTTCAGGAACTTCACCGGCACTCATGCCGAAAAGCCCCGGTCTTCCGTAGCGGCTTTTTCGTCTTTGTCCCGAATGAGGTTTCGACCGGTAACCGTCCACAGAATTTTGACAACCTAAGGAAAAGGCAACGATGCCGACAATTTCGCAACTTATTCGCAAGCCCCGCACGCTCAGCGTCGCTCGTAAGAAAAACCGCGCGCTGAAAAGCAACCCACAAAAACGTGGCGTTTGCACCCGCGTGTACACGACCACCCCGAAAAAGCCTAACTCGGCTCTGCGTAAGGTCGCCAAGGTCCGTCTGACCACTGGCTTCGAAGTCATCTGCTACATCCCTGGCGAAGGTCACAACCTTCAGGAACACTCCGTCGTGCTCGTTCGCGGCGGTCGTGTAAAAGATTTGCCGGGTGTCCGTTACACCATCGTCCGCGGCGCGCTCGATACGCAAGCCGTTAAAGACCGTAAGAAATCGCGCTCCAAGTACGGCGCTAAGAAAGGCAAATAATCCATGTCACGTCGCCACCAAGCTCCCAAGCGCGAAGTTCTGCCGGATCCGAAGTTCAATGACATTGAACTGACGAAATTCATGAACTCCCTGATGTACGACGGCAAAAAATCTGCCGCGGAAACCATCGTTTACGGCGCTCTCGATATCCTCGAGAAACGCACCGCGAACGACAAGAACGCAAAAGACGAAGCCGCTGACGAAAACGTCGCCACCACATCCGGCGGCGCTGTTGTCACGCACAAAGGTCTCATCACATTCTACAAAGCCCTGAAAAACGTTGCGCCGCACCTTGAAGTGCGTTCACGCCGCGTTGGCGGCGCCACGTACCAGGTTCCGGTTGAAGTTCGCTTTGACCGTGCCCGTGCGCTCGCACGCCGCTGGCTCATCGATGCTGCGCGTCGTCGCGGCGAAAAAACGATGCGCGAGCGTCTGGCTGGCGAAATCATGGAAGCGTCGAACAACCGCGGTAACGCCGTTAAGAAGCGCGAAGACACCCATAAGATGGCCGAAGCCAACAAAGCTTTCGCTCACTACCGCTGGTAAGCAAGACAAACGGAAGGTTTTGGTAATCAAAACCAACCAAACAAAGAGAAGACAATGGCTGAACAAGTTCCTCTGCAACGCTACCGTAACATCGGCATCATGGCTCACATTGATGCTGGTAAAACCACGACCACGGAACGCGTGCTGTACTACACCGGCAAATCGCACAAAATCGGCGAAGTGCACGACGGCGCAGCGACCATGGACTGGATGGAGCAGGAGCAGGAGCGTGGTATCACCATCACCTCTGCCGCGACCACCGCTTACTGGATCGGCCAGAACAAGGAAACCTACCGCGTCAACATCATCGACACCCCCGGCCACGTGGACTTCACGATTGAAGTCGAACGTTCGCTGAAAGTGCTCGACGGCGCAGTCTGCCTTCTCGATGGTAACCAGGGTGTTGAGCCCCAGACCGAAACCGTCTGGCGTCAGGGCGACAAATACGGCGTTCCCCGTATCATTTTCGCCAACAAAATGGACAAAATCGGCGCTGACTTCTCGATGTGCATTGAGACCGTTCAAAAACGTCTGGGCATCAACCCGGTTGTTCTGAACTTCCCGATCGGTATCGAAAATACCTTTAAAGGTGTTGTCGACGTCATGACGATGAAAGCCATCGTCTGGGACTCTGAGAACCTCGGCGCATCCTTCCACGAAGAAGAAATTCCCGCTGACCTGCTCGATCAGGCCAAGGCCTACCGCGAAACCCTCATCGAGCGCGCTGTCGAAATGGACGACGCGGCGATGGCTGACTATCTCGACGGTAAAGTCCCGTCGAACGACGTTCTCAAGGCCTGCCTGCGTAAAGGCACGATTTCACTGAAAATCGTCCCGATGCTGTGCGGTTCCGCCTTCAAAAACAAAGGTGTTCAGCCGATGCTGGACGCTGTCGTTGACTACCTGCCGTCCCCGCTCGACGTCGGTGCTGTCCATGGCAAAACGATGTACAAAGACGAAGATGCAACGCGCGAGCCGGATGCCGCCGCACCGTTCGCTGGTCTCGCTTTCAAAATCATGACCGACCCGTTCGTCGGCACGCTGACCTTCGTTCGTATTTATTCGGGCACCCTGAATGCTGGCTCCTACGCCATCAACTCGACCAAGGATAAAAAAGAACGTATCGGCCGTATGCTGCTGATGCACGCAAACAACCGCGAAGAAATCAAAACGGCACAGGCTGGCGATATCGTCGCTCTGGTCGGTTTGAAAGACACCATCACGGGCGACACGCTCTGCGATCCGGACAAGCCGATCGTTCTCGAGCGCATGGAATTCCCGGAACCGGTTATCGAAATCGCGATTGAGCCGAAGACGAAAGCCGACCAGGAGAAAATGGGCATTGCCCTTGGTAAACTGGTTTCCGAAGATCCGTCCTTCCGCGTTCAGACTGACCAGGAATCTGGCCAGACGATCATGAAGGGCATGGGCGAACTTCACCTCGACATTAAAGTCGACATCCTCAAGCGTACGTACGGCGTTGAAGCCAACGTCGGCGCGCCGCAGGTTGCTTACCGTGAAACCATCACCAAAGCCGCTGAAATCGATTACACCCACAAGAAGCAATCAGGTGGTACGGGCCAGTACGCACGCGTCATCATGACCTTCCGTCCGATCTCGCAAAGCGAAGATAAAGACCTGGAAAAAGGCGCATCCTTCAACTTCGTTAACTCGATCGTTGGCGGTTCCGTTCCGAAAGAATACATCCCGGGCGTCATCAAAGGCCTCGAAGGTTCGAAAGACAACGGTATCGTCGCCGGCTTCCCGGTCATCGATTTCGAAGTCGAGCTGACCGACGGCGCATACCACGACGTTGACTCGAGCGCCCTGGCGTTCGAAATCGCGACCCGCGCAGCATTCAAAGAAGGCATGGCGAAAGCCGGTGCCCAGCTGCTCGAGCCGATCATGAAGGTCGAAGTCGTGACACCGGAAGAATACATGGGCGACATCATCGGCGACATCAACAGCCGCCGTGGTCAAATCGCCAACATGGAAGAGCGCGGCAACGCCAAGGTCATTTCGGCCATGGTCCCGCTGAGCTCGATGTTCGGTTACATCAATCTGCTGCGTTCGATGTCGCAGGGTCGTGCTTCCTACTCGATGGTCTATGACCACTACGAGCCGGTGCCGTCGCACATCGCTGACGAAGTTAAAAAGAAAATGGCCGCTTAAGGCCCAACGGGAGGACCGGGTAAGCCGGTCCGACCAAGAGCAAGAAATAGGATTTTAGGAGAAGAAAATGTCTAAAGAGAAATTCAATCGTTCCAAACCGCACGTCAACATTGGCACGATTGGCCACGTTGACCATGGTAAGACCTCGCTGACCGCTGCTATCACGAAGGTGCTGGCTGAGACGGGCGGTGCCACGTTCACGGCCTACGACCAGATCGACAAGGCCCCTGAAGAGCGCGCCCGCGGTATTACGATTTCGACGGCACACGTTGAGTACGAGACGGCCAACCGTCACTACGCGCACGT
>DIUZ01000026.1:446451-599365 GCA_002423205.1 Micavibrio sp. UBA6145
TGTTCCTCAACAAATGCGACATGGTCGACGACGCTGAACTGGTTGACCTGGTTGAGATGGAAGTCCGCGAACTGCTGACCAAGTACAACTTCCCTGGCGACACGATCCCGATCATCCGTGGTTCGGCTGTGTGCGCGCTGGAAGGCAAGCAACCGGAACTGGGTCACGACGCGATCCTGAAACTGATGGCTGCCGTTGACGAATACATTCCGACCCCGGCGCGTCCGAAAGACAAGCCGTTCCTGATGCCGGTCGAAGACGTGTTCTCGATCTCTGGCCGCGGTACCGTTGTTACGGGCCGTGTCGAGCAAGGCATCGTGAAGGTTGGCGACGAACTGGAAATCGTTGGCCTGAAAGCCACGCAGAAGACGGTTCTGACCGGCGTTGAAATGTTCCGCAAGCTGCTCGATCAGGGCGAAGCTGGCGACAACATTGGCGCGCTGCTCCGTGGTACGAAACGCGAAGACGTTGAGCGCGGTCAGGTGCTCTGCGCTCCGGGTTCGATCACGCCGCACACGAAGTTCACGGCCGAGACCTACATTCTCTCGAAAGAAGAGGGTGGCCGTCACACGCCGTTCTTCAACAAATACCGCCCTCAGTTCTACTTCCGCACGACGGACGTGACTGGCACGGTTGAACTTGCTGCCGGCACCGAGATGGTTATGCCTGGCGACAACGTGACCGTTACGGTTGAACTGATCGCCCCGATCGCCATGACTGAAGGCCTGCGCTTCGCTATCCGCGAAGGCGGCAAGACCGTCGGCGCCGGCGTCGTCGGTAAGATCCTGGCTTAAGGAAAGAAAAGACAATGAGCGCTCAAGACATCCGCATCCGCCTCCGGGCTTTCGATCACCGCCTTCTGGACCAAGCCAGCAGCGAGATCGTCAACACAGCAAAACGTACCGGTGCACAAGTTCGTGGTCCGGTGCCGCTGCCGACGCGCATTGAACGCTTTACCGTTCTTCGCTCGCCGCACATCGACAAAAAGTCGATGGAAGCATTCGAAATGCGTACCCACAAGCGCGTGATTGATATTGTGGAACCGACGCCCCAGACCATCGACGCGCTGATGAAGCTCGACCTGGCCGCAGGCGTGGATGTTGAAATCAAGCTCGGACAAGCTGCCTAACATTGGGTTGGGTGGGCGTGAGCCTCTGAACAAGGAATAAAGAGTATGACTGCAAGAACTGGTTTGATCGCACGCAAGGAAGGGATGAGCCGCTACTTCACCCCGGAAGGCGCACACGTGCCCGTGACGATTCTCAAGATCGAAAACCTCCAGGTCACCGCTGTGATGACTGAAGAGAAAAACGGTTACACCGCTGTCCAGCTGGGCGCCGGCACACCGAAAGTGAAAAACCTCGCCAAGGCTCAGCGTGAATCGTTTGCAAAAACGAAAGTTTCGCCGAAGTCGAAGCTGATGGAATTCCGCGTCGATCCGAAGAATGTCCTCGAAGTTGGTGCCGAACTCGGCGTTAACCACTTCGTCGCCGGCCAGTTTGTCGATGTGCAGGGTTTCTCAACCGGTAAAGGTTACGCCGGTGTCATGAAACGCTGGAACTTCGGCGGTCTTCGCGCAACGCACGGCGTGTCCGTCTCTCACCGTTCGGCTGGTTCGACCGGTCAGCGCCAGGATCCGGGCCGTACCTTCAAAGGCAAAAAAATGGCCGGTCATCTCGGTAACGAGCTGACCACCACCCAGAACCTGAAAGTCGTCGGTATCGATGAAGCAGAAGGCCTGATCCTGATCCAGGGTTCGGTCCCGGGCCATAAAGGCGCGTGGATTGCAATCACGGACGCAGTGAAAAAAGCCCGTCACAAAGACGCTCCGATGCCTGCCGGTCTGAAAACGGCCAAACAAGAACAACAAGTGGAAGCTCCTGCCGCTGAACAAGCTGCTGAAGCCCCGCAAACGGAGGCTTCGGTTAACGAAGCCGCCCAGAAAAACGCGGAGTAAGCCGACATGAAACTCGCTGTTAAAACTCTTGATAACAAAGACGCTGGTTCAGTCGAACTCGACGCATCGGTCTTTGGCGCGCCTGTCCGTAAGGACATCCTGCTCGCGATGGTTCGCTACCAACTGGCGAAACGCCGCGCCGGCACGCACAAAACCCGTGGCATTTCTGAAGTGTCTGGCACCGGTAAAAAGCCTTACAAACAAAAAGGCACCGGTAACGCTCGTCAGGGCTCGCTCCGCTCGCCGCAGTTCCGCGGTGGTGCAGTGATCTTCGGCCCGGTCAACCGCTCACACGCGATCGACCTGCCGAAAAAAGTCCGCAAAATGGCGCTGAAATCGGCTCTCTCCAGCAAGGCTGCTGAAGGCAAGCTGGTGATCATCGAGAACGTCACCGCCAAATCGCACAAGACCAAGGAAATGGTCGCCTCGTTCAAGCAACTGGGTATCGCTTCCGCCGTCATCGTCACCGGCGCTGACATGGACGTCAACTTCGCCCGTGCGACCACCAACATCCCGCTGATTGACGTGTTGTCGATCAATGGCGCCAACGTGTACGACATCCTGCGTCGCGACATGCTGGTTCTCACCAAAGAAGCTGTTACGGCTCTGACCGAAAAGCTGAAGGACTGATCATGGCTACGAAAAAGAAAACCGAGAACGTAAAAACTGCCGAGTGGATGTACACCATCATCCGCCGTCCGGTTGTGACTGAGAAATCAGCACGCGGCGCAGAACGCAACGAAGTGACCTTTGAAGTCTCCAAGACCGCGACCAAGCCGGAAATCCGCGCTGCCGTCGAAACGCTGTTCGGCGTCAAGGTTCTGGGCGTCAACACGCTCGTTCAAAAAGGCAAAACCAAGCTTTTCCGTGGCAAGCGCGCTTTCCGCTCTGACATGAAAAAAGCGATTGTGAAACTGGCTGACGGTCAAGCGATTGACTTCGGTCAGGTGAAGTAAGGAAGAGAGACCACCATGGCACTCAAGCAATATAAACCCGTCACCTCCTCGCAGCGTCAGCTCGTTCTGAACACGCGTGAAGAGCTGTGGAAGGGCAAGCCCGAGAAGAAGCTGACCGCAGGTAAAAAGAAAACCGGCGGCCGTAACAACATGGGCCATGTCACCACCCGTCACATCGGCGGTGGTCACAAGCAACTGTACCGCATCATCGACTTCAAACGTCTGAAACACGGCGTCGAAGCAACCGTCCTGCGCCTGGAATATGATCCGAACCGCACCGGTTACATCGCTCTGATCGAATACACCGACGGCGAAAAAGCCTACATCCTGGCGCCTCAGCGTCTGGCCAAGGGCGACAAGATCTCGTCCGGTCCGACCGCTGACATCAAGCCGGGCAACGCCCTGCCGCTGAAAAACATGCCGGTTGGCACGATCGTGCACAACATTGAACTGCGCCTCGGCAAGGGCGGACAACTGTCCCGCTCGGCCGGTTGCTACGCTCAGGTCGTCGGCCGTGATGCTGGTTACGTTCAGGTCAAACTGTCTTCGGGCGAACTGCGCATCATTAAAGGTGACTGCATGGCCACCGTTGGTGCAATGTCCAACGCGGATCACATGAACGAATCCTATGCCAAAGCCGGCCGTCAACGCTGGAAGGGCATTCGCCCGACCGTCCGCGGCGTGGCAATGAACCCGGTCGATCACCCGCATGGTGGTGGTGAAGGCCGTACGTCCGGTGGTCGCCACCCGGTCACCCCGTGGGGCAAAGGCACCAAAGGCAACAAAACGCGTACTAACAAATCGACTGATAGATTTATTATTCGCCGCCGCAAAAAGAAAAACGGCAGAGCGTAAGGAGAAAATAGAAAATGTCTCGTTCAACTTGGAAAGGCCCGTTCGTCCATCCTTCAATTTTGAAGAAGGTCGACAAGGCTCGTGCAGGCGGCAAAAACGTCATTATTCAGACGTATTCCCGCGCAACCGTCATTCTCCCGCATTTCGTGGGTTTGACCTTTGGCGTGCACAACGGTCACAAATTCATCCCGGTCATCGTCAATGACCAGATGATTGGCCACCGTCTCGGCGAATTCGCCCCGACGCGTACCTTCAGCGCTCACACTGCTGCCGACAAAAAAGCTGAAGCAGCAGCACCTGCCGCTAAAGCAGCCGGTAAATAAGGAGATATGAAATGAGCAAAGCTGCAAATCCTCCCAAGCAAGCGAAGAATGAGTCGCGCGCGCACTCGCAATACCTGCGCACGAGCCCTCGCAAGCTGAACCTGGTGGCTGCCATGATCCGCGGTAAATCGGCTGAAAAAGCGCTGATTGACCTGACCTTCAGCCATCGCCGCATCGCGAAAGACGTTCAGAAAGTTCTGAAAGCCGCCGTGACCAACGCCGAGAACAACCACAACCTCGATGTCGACCGTCTGGTCGTCGCCGAAGCGTCGGTTGGTCGTACGATGTCCATGAAGCGTTTCCACGCACGTGGCCGCGGTAAAGCATCCCGTATCGAAAAGCCGTTCTCGCGCCTGACCATTGTCGTCCGCGAAGGCGAACCGAAAGTCAAAAAGGTCAAAACCAAACCTGCAGCCGAGAGAAAATCCGCTGCTAAGAAGGAAGCGTAATTATGGGTCAGAAAGTCAATCCGATCGGCATGCGCGTAGGCATTAACCGTACTTGGGATTCGCGTTGGTTCGCGGATCGCGATTACGCAAGCAAGCTCATCGACGATCTGAAACTGCGTAAATACGTTCACGAAAAACTGAAGGCCGCCGGCGTCAGCAAAGTGATCGTTGAGCGCGCTGCCAAGAACGTGCGTGTGGCCATCCACACCGCGCGTCCGGGCGTGATCATCGGCAAAAAAGGCGCTGATATTGAAAAACTGCGCAAGGAACTGTCTGAAAAGGCCGGCGCTGACGTCGCTCTGAACATCGTTGAAATCCGCAAGCCGGAAATTGACGCTCAGCTCGTCGCTGAAGGCGTGGCACAACAGCTGGAACGCCGCGTTGCTTTCCGTCGTGCCATGAAACGCGCTGTCCAGTCCGCTCTGCGTATGGGCGGCCAGGGTATCCGTATCAACGTCTCCGGCCGTCTGGCTGGTGGTGACATCGCCCGTATGGAATGGTACCGCGAAGGCCGCGTGCCGTTGCACACCCTGCGCGCTGACATCGATTTCGGCTTTGCTGAAGCGCTGACCACCTACGGTATCATCGGCTGCAAAGTCTGGATCTATAAGGGCGAAGTTATGGCTCACGATCCGATGGCACGCGACAAGCGTATCTCGGAAGCCCAGGGCTGGAACCGCGAAGGCGGCAACCAGGACCGTCCGGCACGTGAACCGCGCCCGGACCGCGAAGACCGCCCTCGTGGTGGCCGTCGTGACCGCAAAGAAGAAAACAAAGAATAACTAGAAATTACAAGGATAAGGAACTGCTGTCATGATGCAGCCTAAGAAAACCAAGTACCGGAAAGCCCACAAGGGCCGTATCCGTGGCGTCGCCAAGGGCGGCACCGAACTGAACTTCGGTTCGGTCGGTCTCAAAGCAATCGAGCCGGAGCGCATCACTGCGCGCCAGATCGAGGCTGCCCGCCGTGCGATTTCCCGTCACATGAAACGCCAGGGCCAGCTCTGGATCCGCGTTTTCCCGGACGTCCCTGTCTCGAAAAAACCCCTCGAAGTGCGTATGGGTTCGGGCAAAGGTTCGCCGGAATACTGGGTCTGCCGCGTCAAGCCGGGCCGTATCATGTTTGAACTGGACGGCATCCCTGTCCAGCTGGCAAAAGAAGCGCTGGAACTGGCTGCTGCCAAACTTCCGCTCAAAACAAAAATCGTCGCTCGTATCGGCGAATAAGGATAGAGGACACTATGAAAGCTGAACAAATGCGCGCCAAGTCGGCCGATGAGCTGAAAGAGATGATCATGGAACTGCGCAAGGAGCAAATGACCCTGCGCTTCCAGAAATCCGCTCAGCAGCTGCAGAACACGACACAACTGACTGTCGTTCGTCGCAACATCGCGCGCGCCAAGACCCTTTTGAAACAACAAAACGCTGGTGCCGCCGTGAAAACGGCTAAAGCCCCGGCTAAAAAAGCTGCTAAAGCGCCCGTCGCTAAAAAAGCGGCTAAAGCCAAGGCATAAGGAGAGAAAAGATGCCCCGCCGCGTACTGCAAGGCACTGTTACGTCCGATAAAGCGAACAAAACCATCACGGTTCTGGTCGAACGCCGTATCATGCACGAGAAATACAAGAAATACGTGAAGAAGTCGTCGAAGTACTCGGCTCACGATGAAACCAATGTCTGCAAAGTCGGCGACATCGTTTCGATCGAAGAGTGCCGTCCGATTTCCAAGAACAAGTCCTGGAAAGTCATCGAAGGCCGCGACCGTAAAGGTAAAGCCTACGAAGTCCCGGCATTTGATCCGGCCACGACCGTCGCTGCCCCGGTTGCCGCAAAGGCTCCCAAGGCTCCGGCCGCTAAGAAACCCGCTGCTGCTAAAAAAGCAGCTGCTAAGAAATAACAAAAAGGAATAGGTGCAACAATGATCCAGATGCAAACCGTTCTTGACGTTGCCGACAACTCCGGCGCCAAGAAAGTGATGTGCATTAAAGTGCTCGGTGGTTCGCACAAGCGTACCGCCAACATCGGCGAAGAAATCGTATGCTCCGTCAAGGACGCGATTCCGCGCGGTCGCGTGAAAAAAGGCCAGGTCGTCAAGGCGGTTATCGTCCGCACGAAGACCGGCATGAAACGCGAAGATGGCACGACAATCCGCTTCGACTCCAACTCGGTTGTTCTGGTCAATGCCCAGAAAGAACCGGTCGGCACGCGTATCTTCGGCCCGGTGACGCGCGAACTGCGTCCCGCCGGCTACATGAAAATCATTTCACTGGCTGCTGAGGTGCTGTAATGACAAGCGCAACCAAATTCAAAATCAAAAAGGGCGACCAGGTCGTCGTTATTTCGGGCTCCAATAAGGGCGCGAAAGGCGAAGTTCTGAAAGTCCTGCGCGATGAAAACCGCGTTGTCGTTCAGGGTGTCAACATGCGCACCCTGCACAAGAAACCGACCCAGACGACCCCGGGCGGCATCGAAAAGAGCGAAGGTTCGATCCACGTTTCGAACGTCGCAATTGCCGATCCGAAATCCGGTAAAGCCACCAAAGTCGGCTTCAAAACCCAGAAAGATGGCACGAAAGTCCGCGTAGCGCGGAAATCGGGCGAAACGATTGAAGGCAAATAATCATGGCGACCGAAAAGAAAGTCAAAAAAGAAAAGGCTGAAGAATCGGCGGTGAAAACCGTCAAGAAGCAAGCCGCCCCTGACAAGGGTTACAAGCCGCGCCTGCAGGCTGACTATGAAGCACGTGTCCGTAAGGCGCTGGCTGAGAAGTTCGGCTTCAAGAACGTGCACGAAATTCCTGCTCTGGATAAAATCGTCCTGAACATGGGTGTCGGCGAATCGACGCAAGACTCGCGTAAAGCGGCTCAGGCGGCTGAAGACCTGACCCTCATCGCCGGCCAGCGCGCCGTCGTGACCTACGCCAAGAAATCGATCGCGACCTTTAAAGTCCGCGAGAACATGCCCCTCGGCTGCAAAGTCACCCTGCGCAAACGCCGCATGTACGAATTCCTGGATCGCCTGATCAACGTGGCTCTGCCGCGCGTGCGTGACTTCCGCGGCCTGTCGCCGCGTTCGTTCGACGGTCAGGGCAATTACTCCCTGGGCATCAAGGAACACGTGATTTTCCCGGAAGTGAACTTCGACAAGGTCGACAAAATCCTTGGTATGGACATCGTCATCTGCACGACGGCCAAAAACCGGGATGAGGCCTTCGCACTTCTCAAAGAATTCAACATGCCGATCCGTGATCGCTAAGGAGAGAACGAAAAATGGCTAAAACCTGTATGATCGAACGCGAGAAAAAACGCGCCAAGCTGGAGAAACGTTTCGCTGCGAAGCGTATAGCTCTGCTTAAAGTGGCTCGCGACCGTACGGCCGATCCGGCTGAAATCTTTGAAGCGAACATGAAGCTCGCTAAATTGCCGCGCAACTCCGCCAAGATCCGCAAGCGTAACCGCTGCGCTCTGACCGGCCGCCCGCGTGCAGTGCACCGTAAGTTTAAATTGTCCCGCAACATGCTCCGCGAAAAAGCTTCGCGTGGTGAGTTGCCGGGTGTTGTGAAATCTAGCTGGTAAGAAAGGACGAGGAAATCCCATGTCAATGAGCGATCCTCTGGGCGATTTGCTGACACGCATTCGCAACGGACAACAAGCAAAGCTGGCGACCATCACGTCGCCGAACTCACGCCTGCGCCGTTCGGTGCTGGACGTGCTGAAGAACGAAGGTTACATCCGCGGCTATAACGCTTCGGATCGCGAGCTTTCGATCGAACTGAAATACTCGGAAGGCGCTGCCGCCATCCGTACGATCAAGCGCGTATCGACCCCCGGTCGCCGCGTATATTCCAACGTCAAAGGCCTGCGCATGGTGCATAACGGCCTTGGCATCACCATCCTGTCGACTCCGCACGGCGTCATGAGCGATCATGTAGCCCGTAAAGAAAATGTCGGCGGCGAAGTACTCTGCGAGGTGTTCTAATGTCACGCGTAGGCAAACACGCAGTCGCCATTCCGTCAGGCGTTACGGTTGAATTGAAGCCGAACGAACTGAAGGCAAAAGGCAAAAACGGTGAAGGCAAGATCGCCATCACCAACGACGTCCTCATCACGCAGGCTGACGGCAAAATCACCGTCACCCCGTCTGAAGAAGCGCAGAACAGAGCTATGTGGGCAACCACCCAGCGTAACATCGTGAACCTTTTCAAGGGCCTGGATACCGGCTTCGAGAAAAAGCTTGAGATCAACGGCGTCGGTTACCGCGCCCAGATCGCCGGCAAGGAACTGGTGATGCAGCTTGGTTATTCCCACGACGTGAAATATGCGATCCCGGAAGGCATCAAGATTACGGTCGATAAACAGACTGCAATCACCGTTGCTGGTTCTGACAAGCAAAAAGTCGGTCAGGTTGCGGCTGAAATCCGTTCCTGGCGCGAGCCCGAGCCCTACAAAGGCAAAGGCATCAAATACGAGGGTGAGCGTATCATCCGTAAAGAAGGCAAGAAGAAGTAAGAGATGGCCATGAAAAAACCGAAAACAAACACGGTACAGCGCCGCCAGTTCCGCAACCGGAATAAAGTCCGCGCCCTGGCCCTCAAAGGTGCTCGCCCGCGTCTGAACGTCTATCGTTCGGCGTCGAACATCTACGCACAGGTCATCGACGACACCAAAGGTGTCACGCTGGCTTCGGCATCCTCTGCCGATAAGGAACTGAAGACTGCGGTCAAAATTGGCGGTAACGTCAAAGCAGCGGCCGAAGTTGGTAAACTCATCGCCGCCCGCGCTAAAAAAGCGGGTGTGAAGCAGGTTGTTTTCGACCGTGGGTCGTACCTGTATCACGGTCGCGTCAAGGCTCTTGCCGACGCTGCCCGTGAAGGCGGACTGGAATTCTAAGGAGATCATGATGGAACGCCGCGAACCCAAACAACGCTCTGAGGGCAAACGCTCTGAAGGCAAAGAACCAAGCGACATCGTTGAAAAACTGGTCGCCATCAACCGTGTCTCCAAAACCGTGAAGGGTGGCCGTCGTTTCGGCTTCTCCGCTCTCGTGGTTGTTGGTGATGGCAAAGGCCGCGTTGGCCATGGCCACGCCAAGTCGAAAGAAGTTCCGGAAGCGATCAAGAAAGCCACCGAAGCTGCGAAACGCCAAATGGTGCGTATCCCGCTGCGCGAAGGCCGCACGATCCACCACGACATCAAGGGCCATTTCGGCGCTGGTAAAGTGATCCTGCGTACGGCACCTGCCGGTACCGGTATCATCGCCGGCGGTCCGATGCGCGCTATCTTCGAAGCCGTTGGTATTCAGGACATCGTCGCAAAAGCAACCGGTACGTCGAACCCGCACAACATGGTGCAGGCAACATTCGACGCACTGCAATCCATCCAATCCCCGCGTCAGATCGCGACCCGTCGTGGCAAAAAAGTCAGCGACATCGTGACCAACCGCCAGGGTCAAGGCACTGAAGAGGCATCCGATGACTAAGGAAAAAGCACCGGCTAAAAAAGCACCGGCCAAAAAGGCCGCTGCTTCGGGCAAAACCGTAACCGTCCTGCAGACGGGTTCTCCGATCGGCCGTACGCCGGACCAGGAAGCAACCCTGAAGGGTCTGGGCCTGAACAAGCGCCACAAGACCCGCACGCTGGAAGATACCCCGGCTGTCCGCGGCATGATCAATAAAGTCAAACACCTCGTCAAAATCGTCGACGCGGCTTAAGGAGTATTTGGAATGAAACTCAACGAACTCAAACCCAAGGCTAATTCGCGCAAGAAACCGATGCGCGTTGGTCGTGGTATCGGCTCCGGCAAGGGTAAAACCTCTGGCAAGGGCGGTAAGGGTCAAACGGCGCGTACCGGCGTTGCAATCAATGGTTTCGAAGGTGGTCAAACGCCTCTGTACCGTCGTCTGCCGAAACGCGGCTTCAACAAGCCGAACCGCAAGGCTTACGCTGAAATCAACCTCAGCACCCTGCAATCAGCTATTGATGCTGGTACGCTCGATGCAAAAAATACCATCGATGAAGCCATGCTGGTTGCCACGAAAGTTGTTCGCCGCAAACAGGACGGCATTCGTCTGCTGGCCAAAGGCACGCTGAAAGCCAAGCTAACCCTGAAAGTCACCGGTGCTTCGGAAGCTGCCAAGGCTGCTGTCGAAAAAGCCGGCGGCTCGCTGGAAATCGTTGCCATCGTCCGCAAGCCGGTCGTGCGCAAGAAGCAATACGCAAAATAATCATCGCGTCGAAATTTTAAAAAAAAGGCCCGCGAAAGCGGGCTTTTTTATGTTGTACGCCTCCGTAAGCGTACATGTGCTGCACCTGCGCTCAAAACCGGGAATTGCCTTGACGGTGATGCGTCGCCGTCTGCTACGGTTATGCATCGGAAAACCATTGAAAAAGAGATCATATGAGCACGGAAGCTAAAAAAGCGGATGCCAAGTCACCCTTCGGCACCGTAGGCACAATGCCCGCCAGCGCACAGGACTGCGGCATGGAAGAAGCCGCCAACTGGGGGTTGCTCAGAGAACCCCGTCACGCGGGTCAGGAACCGCAAAAAGGCCAGACGCCGGAAACACCGCGTCCCTTCTGATAAAAAAGCCCGGATTTCCCCGGGCTTTTCTTTCTTTAGATCGTCATGCCGACAATCTGGACCGGTGTTTCCGCCGGGATCAGGAAATGATCAAGATGGCTGTTGTCACGGGCTTCCATCACATTGGCCTTGCGCACCGTTACCAGCTGCGCCGGTGTCTGGTTCTCACGCAGCATGTTGAATGTCTTCGCCAGATGGGCGGGCATGAAAGGCGGACGGGCAAACACGACCTTTTCGGCATGTACGATGCTCCCGTCATAATTGTTCGGCCATACGCCAAAGCGGGCGTTGTCATTGCCTGCCTCGCCGGTTGCGAATCCAAATGCCTGTAATGTATTGGGACGGGTATTCATGGTACTGCCTTTCATGTTCCTGCGGCCTTTTGATGGACCGGGAAGGGGCAAGACCGCAGCAAAAAGCCCTTTCCGGTTTGAAAAGGGCGCAATCAGGTGGTGTTTGATGTGTTTTAAACGTTCAAAAAACCGGCCGGCCCTTAAAGGACGTACCAGTAATAAAATCGTGCGGTGCAGCGAAGAACGTTCATAGGGTCCAAGATGCCGAAATGCCTACAGATTGTCAACAATGTCACGTTGACGGAATGGGCACCCCTCGGTACTGTTCAGCCGACTAAAATTAACTTTTACGGGTAGCATAATCATGGCAACAGCCGGCAATCAATCAGCGCAATTGAACTGGGGTGTTTTCTCCAAAGCAGTTGAACTCAAGCAGCGTCTTTTGTTCGTACTGGGTGCTCTGGTCATCTATCGCATCGGCACGCACATCCCGCTGCCCGGCATCGACGTCACCGTGTGGAACGAAATTTACAACCAGAAGGCCGGCGGCATTCTCGACATGTTCAACATGTTCGCCGGTGGCGCGCTTGAGCGTATGTCCATCTTCTCGCTCAACATCATGCCCTACATTTCGGCATCGATTATCATGCAACTGGCATCATCCATGGTGCCATCGCTGGAAGCCATCAAAAAAGAAGGCGAAGTCGGCCGCATCAAGATCAACCAGTACACGCGTTATCTGACGGTCCTTCTTGCCTGCATCCAGGCATGGGGTCTGGCCGCAGGCCTTGAAGGCATGAGCGGCGCATCCGGCTCCGCCGTTATCGATCCGGGCATGTTCTTCCGCGTTTCCACCGTCATCACCATCGTCGGCGGCACCGTGTTCCTGATGTGGCTGGGTGAACAAATCACGCAGCGCGGTATCGGCAACGGCACATCGCTGCTGATCTATGCGGGTATCGTTGCGGGCCTCCCGCGCGCTGTCGCGTCGCTGCTTGAACTCACCCGCGAAGGCCAGTTCAACCCGCTCATCCTGCTGGGTATGTGCATCATGGTTGTGGTTGTCATCGTGTTCATCGTCTATATCGAGCGTGCCCAGCGCCGCGTGCCGGTCCAGTATCCGCGCCGCCAGGTGGGCCAGAATTCCATGGCCTCGGCCCAGATGTCGCATCTGCCGCTGAAACTCAATACCGCCGGTGTCATCCCGCCGATCTTCGCGTCCTCCCTGCTGTTGTTGCCCATGACTTTGGTGGGCTTCGCAGGGGCTGAAGGCAGCGATATCGTCTCGACCATCGCCCGCCATCTGCAACACGGCCAGCCGGTGTACATGATCATGTACGCATTGCTGATCGCGTTCTTCTGCTTCTTTTATACGGCCGTGGTCTTCAATCCGAAGGAAAACGCCGAGATGCTGAAAAAATACGGCGGTTTCGTCCCCGGCATTCGCCCGGGCCAGCAAACGGCCGAATATCTGGATTTCGTGCTGACGCGCCTGACGGTGCTGGGCGCGGGCTACATCATTCTGATCTGCCTACTGCCTGAATTCCTGATCTCCAAATACGCCTTGCCGTTCTACTTCGGTGGTACGTCGCTACTCATCATCGTTTCGGTGACGATGGACACGATGTCCCAGGTACAGGGCCATCTGGTTGCTCACCAGTACGAAGGCATGATCCGTAAATCACGTCTGCGGAGCCGCCGCTAATGAACATCATCCTGATGGGGCCGCCCGGCGCTGGCAAAGGGACGCAGTCGAAAATCCTCTTCGACAAATACGGTCTCGTCACGTTTTCAACGGGTGACGAACTCCGCGCCCACGTCAAGAACGGCACCGAGATCGGCCTGAAAGCCAAGGCCATCATGGATGCGGGCAAGCTTGTCTCCGACGATATCATCGTCGCCCTGATCGAACACCGCCTTGAACAGGATGATGCCAAAAACGGCATTATTCTCGACGGTGCCGTGCGTACCATCGGCCAGGCCGACGCCGTGATCGCGATGCTGGAAAAGCGCGGGCAGAAAATCGACGCCGCGCTTGATCTCGTCGTCGATGAAAACGCCATTCTCGCCCGCGTTGAAAAGCGCGCGGCCGAAACTGCCGCCAAGGGCGAAACCGTGCGCAAAGATGACCAGCCCGAAGTCGTCGCCAAGCGTATCAATGAATACAAGGATTTCAGCGCTGTCCTCGGACCCTATTTCGAAAAACTTGGTCTTTTGCACCATATTGACGGTATGAAGCCGATTGACGACGTCACCCGCCAGATCGAAGCGGCACTGCCCCCTCTATGATTGTCATCGCGCTCGGCTCCAACCTGCCGGGGCGCTTTGCCGATTGCGACGCCGCGCTGGATCACGCCTGCGCGGAAATTCAAAAACACGGCATCAGAATCACCGCGCGTTCGCGCACATATTTAACCGCGCCTGTGCCGGCGTCGGACCAGCCATGGTATCACAACGCGGTCATTGCGGTTGATACGGATAAATCCCCGCATGACCTGCTCCATACGCTGCGCGCGATCGAGGAAACCATGGGCCGCGTGCGCAGCATTCCCAATGCCGCACGCATCATCGATCTTGATATCATTGCCTATAAGGATGAGATGATCGACACGCCGGACCTGACACTGCCGCATCCGCGCATGCAGGACCGTGGTTTTGTGCTGAACCCTTTGCGCGATATCGCGCCCAACTGGACGCACCCTAAAACCAAAAAAACCTTAAGCGAATTGCTGCGCGCCCTGCCCACCGGCAAACAATGGTTCACGGACAAAGATGTCTACATCATGGGTATCGTCAATGTGACACCGGATTCATTTTCCGACGGCGGAAAATTCATCGACGCGCATAGCGCGGTCACGCACGGGCAGATCTTGGCTGTGGAGGGTGCGGACATACTGGATATCGGCGGCGAATCCACGCGACCCGGTTCAGTGATTGTTTCACCGCACGATGAACAGGCACGCATTCTGCCGGTCATCACGGCCCTGCGCGACCAGTTCATTTCCGTCGACACACGCAATGCATCCACGATGCGCGCGTCGCTTACACACGGCGCACGCATGATCAACGATATCACCGCGCTGGAAGATCCCCCCGCGATGGATGTCGCAACGTCATTCGACGGACCCGTATGCCTCATGCATATGCAGGGAACGCCGCAGACGATGCAGGTAAGCCCGACCTACAAAGATGTTGTGGCGGAAGTGTATGAATATCTGGAACGCCGCATTGCGCATTGTGTCGCCGCCGGTATCGAAAAGGGACGCATTGTCGCCGATCCCGGTTTTGGCTTCGGCAAAACGCTCGATCACAATATGGCATTGCTGGATGGGTTTGACCGGTTCAGGGGACTTGGCGTTACATTGCTGGCCGGTGTATCCCGCAAACGTTTCCTTGGCCCCGACATGACCCCGGAGCAGCGTATCGAAGCATCGCTTCAGGCCGCGCGCGATCTGTCGCATCGCGGCGCCCGAATTTTACGGGTACATGATGTGGCGCAGACACGGGCATTCCTGCAGCTCCTTTAAATGCCAGGACCTGTTTAAATGTCAGGACCTGCGCCTTATATCTGAGAAAAAGGGATTTTCATGATCAAGCACGTATTTGCCGTTATCTTCGCCGCTGGCCTTGCCACCACCGCCCTGGCCGAAAGCTATGTCGGCGATACAATGAACATCCAGTACCGCAGCACCGGCTATCTCCAGATCGAGATCGCAGGCCCCCGTGCCCTGGTCGAACGGGCTAAAGGCGTACCCTCCATGCCGGCAGAGGGCTGCGGCTATACCCTGAGCTGGGGCGATGACACGACCGCCACCCCGTCCACTGACCGCGCCCCATATTGCAGGATCGACCTGAAACACACCTATGCCGCACCCGGCCGCTATGTGATCAAGTCAACCGTGGCCGCGCCTAGGGACCCCAGCGCGGATGCCAATGGTCAGCTTCATGGCACCCTGGCCGTGATCCTCAACTAGGCCGATTTTGATTTTTCCATAAAATAAGGCCGAATCCCCTGTTATCCACAGAAAATTGTGTTGACGGGGTGGGGGCATCCCCATATATTCCGGCCATTCCAAGGAAACGGGGACCCGCGTTTTCATCTGAGAAATCAGAGGAATGAATATTGTTTAATCGAGGATCATCAGGTCGAAAGACCTCGAAGCCAAAAGGAGAATTTAATGGCTCGTATCGCAGGGGTAAACATCCCCACCAATAAGCGCGTTCACATCGCGCTCACCTACATCCATGGTATCGGTCGCACCGCGGCTCTGAAAATCCTGGAAGCCTGCAAGATCGGCGACTACGCGAAGAACTCGTTCCCGCGCGTCAACGAACTGACGGAAGAACAAATCTCGAAAATCCGCGAACAGATCGACCAGAACTACAAAGTCGAAGGCGAACTGCGCCGCGAAATCCAGATCAATATCAAGCGCCTGATGGATATGTCCTGCTACCGTGGCCTGCGTCATCGCAAGGGTCTCCCGGTTCGCGGTCAGCGTACCCATACCAACGCCCGCACCCGCAAAGGTCCGGCTGTTGCAATCGCTGGTAAAAAACTGGCTACGAAGAAATAAGGATCTAGATCATGAGCAAGCAAAACAACGCAGACGCCCCGCGTACCAAAAAAAGCGCACGCAAGAACATCACTTCGGGCATCGCCAAGGTCAACGCGTCCTTCAACAACACCATGGTCACCATCACGGATGCCCAGGGCAACACGATCTCGTGGTGCTCGGCTGGCGTAATGGGCTTCAAGGGTTCACGCAAATCGACGCCGTTCGCGGCTCAGGTCTGCGCCGAAGAAGCTGGCCGCAAAGCCATCGAACACGGCATGAAAGAACTGACCGTCGAAGTCAAAGGCCCGGGCGCTGGTCGCGAATCCGCACTCCGCGCGCTGCAGGCTGCTGGTTTCAACATCAGCAACATCAAAGACGTCACGCCGATCCCGCACAACGGTTGCCGTCCCCGCAAACGCCGCCGCGTTTAATCGCGTCTGCCAAAAAGAATTCCAGCACGCAGCGTATGTTGCGTGCTGGTTTAACAAGAGGCCGGTTAAGAACCGGATGAGTTTCACAAGAAAGGTAATACCCAATGATCCAGAAAAACTGGCAAGAACTGATCAAGCCGACCAAGATCGACGTTAAAAAAGCAGGCCCGAACACCCGTAGCTCCGGCACGATCGTGATCGAACCCCTGGAACGCGGTTTCGGTCTGACCCTGGGCAACGCGCTGCGTCGCGTTCTGCTCTCGTCGCTGCAAGGCGCCGCTGTCACCGCTATTCAGATTGATGGCGTTCTCCACGAATTCTCGTCCATCCCGGGCGTGCGCGAAGACGTCGTCAACATCATCCTCAACGTGAAAAACATCGCCATCGCGATGCACGTCGAAGGTCCGAAGAAAATGCGTCTCGCTGCTGAAGGTCCGTGCGAAGTTACAGCCGGAATGATCGAAGCTGGCGCTGACATCGAGATCATGAACCCTGATCTCGTCATCTGCACGCTCGACAAGGGCGCGAAGCTGAGCATGGAACTGACCGTCAACACCGGCAAGGGCTACCGCCCGGCATCCGGCAACCGTCCGGAAGAATCGCCGGTTGGTCTGATCCCGGTCGACTCCATCTTCTCGCCGGTCCGCAAGATCTCGTACGAAGTCGATGATACCCGCGTGGGCCAGATCACCGACTACGACAAACTGACGCTGAACATTGAAACCAACGGTGCTGTCTCGCCGGAAGATGCGGTCGCTTATGGCGCACGTATCCTCCAGGACCAGCTGCAGGTCTTCATCAACTTTGATGAACCCAAAGCTGCCGCCGCCCGTAAAGACGAAGCGCCGGAACTGCCGTTCAACCGCAATCTGCTCCGCAAGGTCGAAGAACTGGAACTCTCGGTTCGTTCGGCCAACTGCCTGAAAAACGACAACATCGTTTACATCGGCGACCTGGTTCAGAAATCGGAAAACGACATGCTCCGTACGCCGAATTTCGGCCGCAAGTCGCTCAACGAAATCAAAGAAGTGCTCGCAACCATGGGTCTGCATCTCGGTATGCAGGTCGACGGTTGGCCGCCGGAGAATATTGAAGATCTCCGCCGCAAACTCGAAGAGCCGTACTGATAGAATTTGTCGAAGACCCAGCGGCGTTGCTGCTGGGTCTCCGCAAACGGAAGGTTTCGGTAAGCGAAACCGACCAGATTAAAAACGAAACAGCGATGACCCTTGACCCGGCTCGCTTTTAACCAAAGAAGGAAAAGTCAAAATGGCAACTCACCAAAATCGCGGCCGCAAACTCAGCCGTACCAAAGGCCACCGCCGCGCGCTCTTCGCCAACATGGCGCAGGCGCTGATCAAGCACGAACAAATCGTCACCACCCTGCCGAAGGCAAAAGACCTACGTCCGATCGTTGAAAAACTGATCACGCTCGCCAAAAAGGGTGGCCTCGCCAACCGTCGTCTGGCCATCGCCCGTATGCGCGATGTCGACATGGTCGCCAAAATGTTTGACGTTCTGGCCCCGCGTTATGCCGACCGCAGCGGCGGTTACATCCGTATCCTGAAAGCCGGCTTCCGTTACGGCGACAATGCACCGCTTGCTGTGATCGAACTGGTCGACCGCGACGTTGCTGCCAAAGGTCAGGACTCAGGTCCGGTCTTCACTGACGAAGGCGACGAAACCGCCGAAACCAAAGATACCAAAAAAGCCGCTAAAAAAGCGCCGACCGGCGACGACAAGCCGACCGCTCCCAAAGGCGGCAAGGCCAAAGCAGCCAAAGGCGGTCAGACGACCGCCAAGCCCTCGGCTCCGCGCCGCGTCTCTTCGGGCGGCTAATCAAACAAGATCAAAAAAAGCCCCGCACATGCGGGGCTTTTTTATGCGACGTTGGGTTTAAGCCGTACGACCCGGCAGCATAACAATTTGTTATCCGCAGTAAGCTCACGGCTGATACCGTACGTACCATTGGTCTGTTTCGGCAGTATCAGTTCAAGCCGGCGGCTGAGTGTACGCAGGGCACCAAGCGCGGTATCTTCCGTGATGCCTTTCACCTGCTGCGCAAATAACGGCCCGATATTCTCGCTTGTAAGTATACGGCGGTTGCGCACCAGGAACCGCAGAGCCTCCTGGTCGATGTCGATCAGGCCGGTAATCGGTTTGCCGTTATAAAATACGTTGAGGCAGGCCTTGTCGAAAAACAGGCCTTTCAGCGGTGTTGCCGGTTCAGGCCGTTCGCTTAAAACCCGCTCGGCTGCTGCGCGCAGTTCGCCTTTGGCAAATGTACGCGGCAAAGCATTGCGCGCATCGAACTGCGGATCATTCGCCGCCAGTTTCTTATACTGGTCGTCTTCCAGCATCACGATACGCGGTGCTTTCAGGGCCGCAGGCAGCGTGGTGAAATCATGGCCGATGGAAGGACCGTCAATCACGGTCATCGAATAGGCGCGGGCCGGCGTGTAGCGCAGGGTTTCAAGAAGATCGTCGACAGAATGGTGAGTATCGACTCGCAAAGGCATGTCCGCGAGTTCGCGTCTGATGACGCCGTCGAGTTTTCGACCTGGGACATTACGATTGGCGACCACGGCCGCGCGCGCGAAAGCTGTTGGCATCTCTAAATCCCTGCTATATTTTGATTTACATAATTAAAGGTCTGTGCCTTCTTTGTCAAGAAACCTAGCACCTCACCGAATACTGGAGTCAAGCCTTTGATCTGCAATCATATTGCGGCTGCGAAATACCTTAACCTGATTGGGTGTAGATTCGAACCGCTTAAACACAGTTTGGAAATTCATAAATGACATTCTGCGCGACAATGCTTCGTGAACCGGCATCACTGGCGGTGCAGACCGGTTCAGCGCATCGCTTCTGCGGTGGATAAGTCGCCTCACGCGCTTCAATCCGGCGACAATTTCCTTGAAGATGCCGACAAGGGTTGCGTATAGTCTAAAACATTCCATAAAGAACACTGCGAACCTCAGGGACAGGACCAAATGGCCAAAGTTGGCGCACAACGCGCAGCCGAACTCACGGGAAAATCCAAATCGACCATCCAGCGTGCCATGAATGCCGGCAAGCTGTCGTTTGAGGTCGATGCAAACCAGCGCCGCCTGGTTGATGTTTCCGAACTGGAACGCGTCTTTGGCCTGCAACCGCAGGGTAATAATGCATCTTCCGCACCCGCCGCCGAAGGCAGCGCCAGCGCGGCCATGGAAATCGAACTCGAACGCGCCCGCCACGCCATTGAAATCGAACGCCTGAAAATGGATGTCCGTATGGCACAGGACCAGCGCGACATCGCCCTGCAGCAGATCGAAGACCTGAAAATCCAGCGCGACCTGTGGCAGAAACAGGCCCAGCAGATCCTGATCACGTCCCAGTACAGCCAGAAACAATCCGAAGAACGCATCAGCGAACTGCAATCCCGCGAAGAAGCCCGCAAGGCACAGATGGCCCAGCGCCAGATGCAACAGGGTGCCGTCAATGCCCCGCGCAACGCTGCGCCCCAGCGTGCGCAGGCAGCCGCCCCGCAACAGCACCCCGCCCAGGCCCAGCGCCCGGTGCAGGACGCGCAGGTGCAGGCCGGTCCCGTCTTCCGTACCGTCCCGACCAGCAACCAGAACCGCACCGCTGCCACACCGGCCGCGGCGGGTCAGAAAACCTCGCTGTTTGCATCGCTCTTTGGCGCAAAGAAAAAAGCGTAAGACCTTTATCTAAAGCTGCCTTTATCCGGTCTTAAAACCGTGCGATAAATTTCGCATGCGCAAATTCTGGCAGGCTTTCTCCGGTCTCTTCCTGTTGCTGATCTCGTGGGCCTTTTTGGGCCTGCTGGGCGTCGCAGGTCTGTTTGCCTTCCTGCTCAAAAACTACACCAACGACATTCCCGATTTTAACAAGCTGCAGAATTATCAGCCGCCTGTCGTCACGCGCGTGTATACGTCTGATGGCCAGTTGATGGCTGAATTTGCCGAAGAAAAACGCGTCTTCGTGCCCATCACCGCCATTCCCGATCTCGTCAAAAATGCCTTCATGTCGGCCGAAGATCGCAATTTCTACAAGCACGAAGGCCTGGATTTCATGGGTATCGGCCGCGCCGTGCTCATCAACCTGCGGAACATCGGTTCCGACAGCCGCATGGTCGGCGCATCGACCATCACGCAGCAGGTCGCCAAAAACCTTCTGCTCACCAACGAAGTCAGCTTCGAGCGTAAATTCAAGGAAGCCATTCTCGCCCTGCGCATGGAGCGCGTGATTTCCAAGGACAAGATTTTCGAACTCTATCTCAACCAGATTTATCTGGGGCAGGGCGCTTATGGCGTCGCCGCCGCCGCGCAGAATTACTTCAACAAGGGCCTGGACGAACTGACCGTGCCGGAAGTGGCGTATCTCGCAGCCCTTCCCAAGGGCCCGAACAACTACGATCCCGTCAAACGCCGCCAGCAGGCGATTGACCGCCGCAACTGGGTGATCACCCGCATGTACGAAGACGGCCATCTGGCGAGCGACCAGATGAAAATGGCACAGATGTCGCCGCTTGAAACCGTCAGCGCCGCGCAAAAACGCGCCGTACGCGCACCGTATTTCGCCGAAGAAATTCGCCGCTTCCTCGGCGAGAAAATGGGCCAGCAATCCCTTTATACCGAAGGCCTGATCGTACGCTCCACGCTCGATCCGAAATTGCAGGAAATCGCCGAACGCGCCTTCCGCTACGGCATCATGCTCTATGATCGCCGCCATGCATGGCGCGGACCCATCGCGCGGTTCGATACGCTGGTCGGCTGGTCGCAGCGCCTGGAAGAAGTGCCGTTTCAGAAAGGCATGCTGCCCGACTGGCAGATTGCCGTGATCACCAAGCGCGGCGAGAAATCCATGACGGTGGGCATCGCCGGTGGCGCTGAACACCAGATCGCAGCTGATGATGCCGCATGGGCGATTGGTGCCAAGGTCGGCGATATCGTCATGGCAGGCCCGCATTCTTACCTTGATGACCGCCCCATGCCGCCGACAGTGGACGAAGACGGCAAGGTGATTCCGGCAAAAACCGCGGAAGAACTCGCCGCCGCCGATAAATTCTGGCATCTGCGTCAGGTGCCGGTGGTGCAGGGCGGCCTTGTCGCGATGGACCCGTATACGGGCCGCGTGCTTGCGATGCAGGGCGGCTGGGACTACGAGAAATCGGAATTCAACCGCGTGACCCAGGCCATGCGCCAGGTCGGTTCAGCGTTCAAGCCGTTTGAATATATCGCCGCCCTCGAAGACGGATACACGCCGTCCAGTAAAATCCTCGATGCGCCGATTTCATTTTCCATGGGTTACGGCCAGGGTGTGTGGTCACCCGGCAACTACGAAGAAGGCGAATACGGCGGCCCCACCACCATCCGCGTCTGCGTTGAAAAATCGCGCAACCTGCCCACCGTGCGCCTTGCCGCGCATCTGGGTATGGACCGTATTGCGCAGACAGTTGAACGCTTTGGCGTCTACAGCCCGATGGATCGGTATCTGTCCAACTCCCTCGGTGCGCAGGAAACGACGCTGCTCAAACTTGCAACCGGCTACGCCATGATCGCAAACGGCGGCCAGAAAATCACGCCGACCTTCATCGACCGTATTCAGGACCGTGAAGGTAAATCCGCCTATGCACGCGACTCGCGCCTGTGCCCTGATTGCGGCCCGCGCATTGCATGGGAACCTGGCCAGCCCGTACCCCAGATCAAAAAAGACGAAGACCTCGTTACCGACCCGCGTGTGGCGTACCAGATGACCAGCATTCTCGAAGGCGTACCCAAGCGCGGCACCGCCATCCGCAATCTGGGTGATCTCAATTATTCCATCGCCGGCAAAACCGGCACGACAAACGAAGAACGCGATGCATGGTTCATCGGCTACACGCCGGAAATCGTGATCGGTATGTATGTCGGTTTCGACACACCCAAACCGATGGGCCGCCATGAAACCGGCGGCGCGCTGGCCGCGCCCATGTTCCGTTCATTCATCATTGATTACATGAAGGGCCGCGAAGCGCTGCCCTTCCGTATCCCACCCGGTATCTCGCTGGTACAGGTCAATGCCAAGACAGGCCAGCGCACATCGCCGGAAGATCCGAATGCGATCATGGAAGCCTTCCTGACTGACCGCGAACCCGATGCAGGACCCGCGCCTGAAATCGCATCACCGTCATACGAAGGCGCACCGGAAACGGCGGCAGACGGCGCACCTGCGGCACAGACCGGTACGATTATCGAACCGTCCGAAGAAATGCCGTATACGCCCACACCCGCTCCAGCACCGAGCAACGCTCTCGGCGGCACCGGCGGCGTTTACTAATCTCTAAAATTAAGAAGAAGGAGCCGCGCTAGCGGCGACTGGCCGCATGTCAGCAAAGCGCTTGCCGCTTTGCGCCAAGCTGATCGGCGGCCCGCGCGCTTATGCGCGCGAAGCCAAGGTTTCTGAAAGAAACCGCCCGGCGTCTGAGGGGCAAAATTAAGCGGCGTCTTCAGCGTCCGTGGTTTCTTCAACCGTGACGCTACCTTTACGGCGCAGGATAGCGGCAAAGAAACCATCCGTACCCGATTGCTTGGGCGACAGGCGCATCATGCCGCCGCTTGATTCCGGTGCCTTGGTGGTCAGACCGGCATCTGCCCATGCGTCTTCCAGCGGGACCAGTTCAAAATCGTCATGCGTGGCAAGGAAATTGCGGATCTGATCTTCGTTTTCTTCCTGGAACAGTGAGCACGTGGCGTAGACAAGCTTGCCGCCCGGCTTCACGCATTTTTCAAACCGCGCCAGAATCTGGGCCTGCTGTTTGATGATCTCTTCCATCGACGGGCCCATACGGCGCCAGCGAAGATCCGGATTACGACGCCATGTGCCTGATGACGTGCACGGGGCATCGACCAGAACGACATCGAAATTGCCTTTCTGACGGCGCAGCCATTTGACCTGTTGTTCGTCGTCCAGCGGACGCGATTCCACGTTATGGATGCCCGCGCGTACGTAACGCGGTTTGCCGCGGCTCAGGCGCTGGCTGTTGTTGTCCATCGCCACGACGCGGCCTTTGCCTTCCATCTGTGCGGCCAGCACCAGCGTCTTGCCGCCGCCGCCTGCGCATGCGTCCAGCACCTGCTGTCCCGGTTTTGCCGCGCACAGCAACGCGATCAACTGGCTGCCCTCATCCTGAATTTCGATGACACCGGCCTGCAGCAGTTTTGTCTGTGCCAGATGCACGCGGGCCTGCGCACGCAGGCCAACCGGTGACATCGGTGTCGGCGTGGTTTCAATGCCGTGTTTTTTCAGGGCATCAATTGCCTTGTCGCGCGTGATCTTGATCGTGTTGGCGCGGATATCAAGGCTTGCCGGTTCCTGCATCGCGGCCAGTTCGTCGGCAAAATTCTTGCCGAATACGGCCTGAAGTTTTTCCAGCGCTTCCGGCGGGCATTCAGCCAGGACATCTGCGGGCATTTCATTGAAGTTGAGTTCGCGTCCGACCAGAAGCGTCAGGGATTCCATTTCCTTGTCGTCCAGCACTGCGGGGGTATGCGTGCCGCCGGAATACAGATCGACGATATGCGGTTTCGGTACGCCTTCGCGGATCGCAAGGTCGGCCAGCGCGCGCATGCGCGCATTGTCCATGGTGTCGGTCTTATCCAGCCACCAGCCGACGCGCGCGTAGCTGCGCATCATGGCGTAGATGCGCTCGGCAATTGCGTTGCGATCGCCCGAGCCGATGTAACGGCGCACCCGGAAGTAATCGCCCGTGATGGAATCCATCGGCACGCCGGCGGACCAGATTTTTTCCCACAACTCGATCGTGGCCTGTATGCGTGCGCCGGGTGTCATTTAAAAATTCCTGTCATTGTTTGTCAGCCCTTTTAACGCTTCTTCCGATTGTTTCCACGTTGTGACGTAATCGGGTTCCGGCGGGCTGTGAATTGCCAGATGCAGCGTGTCCATCATTTCGGCCACGGGTAGAATGCGCTTGTTTTTACCGTCATAGAACCCGCCGCGCAACAAACCTATGGCGGCAACGGCCCCTTTTTTGGGCCCGGAGGCGATAACAAAGCGTTGTTCGATGTAAAACCACTGTTCGTCCCAGCACAAAAGCCGGGTTTCCAGGGTAAAGGCCTGCCAGAAATCGAGGGCGAGGCGAAACCGCATGGTCGCCGCCCCCATGATCGGGGCCCAGTGCCGGCCCCTGATGATCCGCCATGTCGCCCCGCCGCGGAACAGCAGATCCATGCGCCCAAGGTCCATGATCGTGAAAAACCGCCCATTATTCATGTGCAGATTGGTGTCCAGGTCATTGGGCATCACACGCATATGCAACCGGCTGACGTCATGCGGCAGAGTCAGGCGCGGGCGGAACGGCGTACAAAGGATAAGCCAGAGAAGGCGAAACCACAGATTCATGGATGTTTGTATAGCACAATTCCACGAAACCGGCGCTGGGTCTCCGCAAACGGAAGGTTTCGGTAAGCGAAACCGACCAGATAAAAACCCGCCTCAGACCCGGCAGGATCTGAGGCGGTTACACGTACTACGGCTTTAAAGAAGGTACTTGTACTTAGCCTGCGCCCACATGGCGCCACCAGCCAGTGCGGTTGATCGAATAGACCGGCTTGTAGCGGTCGAAACCGGAAACTTTTTTGACTTGCGGGTATTGGTTGTCCAGGAATTTGGCACCGTCATCCGTGTATACGATCAGGATGGCGTGCGGGATGTTCTTCCAGGTGTCCTGCACGATGGCAAGGCGCAACTGGCTTTCCTTGAAGCCAAGGTTTTTAAGGGCTGCATATTTGGCGATCGCGAAATCTTCACAGTCACCGCCGCGGCTGACGAACTCGGCCGGCGTGCCCCAGTAATCGGACGCACCCCAGTTGTTCTTGTCTTCGATGTAACGGACTTTGTTATAGAACGCGTTGACCGCTTCGATCTTGTCGGCGTCCGACGCTGTCTTTTCCTCAGCCAGTTCTTCCGGCAGGGCCGAATTATCCGGAGTCATGCGTGACATGATCGACGTCCACTTGGTGAACGGGCTGATGTCGGCCGAGCGGATTTCAGACGTATCGAACAGCGATTCATAACGTTTGGCCGGGGCCGGGACATCCTTGCGGTTGATCGCCGCTGGCTGCAGCGTCCCGCCTTCAGGGCGTGAAACCGAACTGGCTTCGACAGACGCGCTGGTTGCCTTTGCGCTTTCCGTACCCGGCATCGTGAATGCCAGCAGGAAGGCAAGGGTACCCGCCATGACGCGCAGGGCGTGTTGTTCAAACAGCGTCACGCGCAGCGTGCCGGTGCTGATCAGGCCTTGTTCTTTCAGAAGGCTGCCAAGCGTGCCGCCTTTGTGTTTCTGCAGCAGCAGGGTTTTTTCCAGCTGCTCATTGGTAATCCGCCCTTTGCCGACCAGAAGATCGCCCAGACGGTTCTGGTACATGAGCTTTTTGAAAGCCCCCAGCACACCCGATTTTTTGTTTTTGATTGTCATTTCTCTAAGCCCGTACGTGTTTTTACTTCTGCCGTTTGCCCGGTCACACCCAAAGAAGGGGTATGGCTTGCATAGAGCCAAATATACCGATCAAGGTTTAGCAATTTATGAAAATCACCTTCAATTTTAGGCGAAAGGTCAAAAATCGTTACAAATCGGGCACTTGCTTGCCTCAAAAACGCTTTTGGGCTACCTATATCGTATGACTTTGGCCACCCAGATCCTTCCTTTGCTTGAGAAAATCAACGGCTGCACCATCCTCGCCGTCGGCGATGTGATGCTGGACCGCTTCGTATATGGCTCCGTTGACCGTATCAGCCCGGAAGCCCCCATTCCTGTCCTGTCCGTTAAACGCCAGATCATCAGCCCTGGCGGCGTCGGCAACGTGGCCGCCAATCTCTGTGGCCTGGGCTGCAATGTGCGCCTGGTTTCCATCACCGGCGCGGATACGGCTGCCGCCACGTTGCAGGATGCGCTCGCCGGTCTTGGCAATCTTGACGCCACGCTGATCACCGATGCATCGCGCCCCACCATTCAGAAAGACCGCTTCATCAGCGGCGCACAGCAGATGCTGCGCGTGGACGACGAAAGCATCGCGCCTTTGTCGACCAAACTGGAAGATGAATTGATCGCCGCCTGTGTGAAGGCGTCAAAGGGCTGCAAGGCGGTTTTGATTTCCGACTACGGTAAGGGCGTTGTTACCGCGAAACTGGTGCGCGCGCTGGTGGATACGGGCCTGCCCGTCTACATCGACCCCAAGGGTTTTGATTATTCCAAATATAAAGGCGCAACGCTGGTCACGCCCAACCGCAAGGAACTGGGTGACGCCACGCATATGGCGACCGCATCGGACGATGATGTCATTGCCGCCGCACAAAAACTGATGAAAGACTGCGGCATCAAATCCGTGCTCGCAACGCGTTCCGCCGACGGCATGACAATCGTAGGCCACGGCGAACCCACGCATCTGCGCACGCAGGCGCGTGAGGTGTTCGATGTCTCCGGCGCGGGCGATACCGTTATTGCCACTGTGGCTGCGGCACACGCATCCGGCGGCGATATGGTGTCGGCGGCGGCCCTGTCCAACATTGCCGCCGGCATCGTCGTTGAAAAGGTCGGCACCGCCGCCATTCGCGCTGACGATATCGTGCGTTTCCTCAACGACAACACCCACCAGATCGACTGGCTGACCCAGCCGCATGGCCGCACCATCGCGCCCGTCCTGTCCTGGATCGAGGCTGCCGAACAAATGGACCGCTGGCGCGCCCGCGGTGCCAAGGTGGGTTTCACCAATGGCTGCTTCGACCTGATCCATCAGGGTCACGTCACCATGCTCGACCGCTGCCGCGCCAAGTGTGACAAGCTGGTGCTGGGCCTGAACTGCGACACATCCGTCAGCCGCCTCAAGGGGCCGACCCGCCCCGTCAACGGTGAACAGGCCCGCGCCCGCGTGATCGCGGCACTGGGCAGCGTCGACGCCGTCATCTTGTTCGGTGCGGATATGGAAGAAGGCGACACGCCCCTCAACCTGATCAAACACCTGAAGCCCGACATGATCTTCAAAGGGGCGGATTACACGGCCTCCACCGTGGTCGGGGCCGAATTCGTCCAGTCTTACGGCGGCCAGGTCGTCCTGATTCCGCTGGAAGAGGGCTTTTCGACCACCAATACGATCAAGAAGTTAGGCGCTGCCTGACATTGCCCAAAGAAGGTCGCTTTCACACCGTGTGAAAGCGCCTTATATTAAAGGCCATGCGACTCCTTGCTCTTCTGTTTGCTTTTCTTTTGTCCTTCCCCGCACTGGCACAGCAGGAGGCCGCCACCGGCACGCCCGCACCCGGCGTCAACGCCGCCGCGCAGCAGGGTAGCCAGACCCGCGTCTTTATCCGTGCATTCCCCGACCGCGATGCCGCCATCCCCGGCACCACCATCCGCCTTGCCATTGAACAGCTGATTGTTCCCGGCTGGCACACCTACTGGATCAACCCGGGTGATTCCGGCGAACCCATGCGCATCAAATGGGACCTGCCGCAGGGCTATGAGGTTTCCGACATGCTTTGGCCCGCGCCGGAACACATTCCGTATGGCCCGCTCATGAATTACGGCTACAGCGACCACGCTGTCATGCTGGCCGACCTGACCGTGCCCGCCGTTGCCAAGCCCGGCACGACCGTGCCGGTGCGTGGCAAGGTTACCGTGCTGGTCTGCGACGAAATCTGCATTCCGGAATCACATGACATCGCTCTGGATATTCCCGTGCGCGCCACCAGCAAACCCGTCAATGCCGATATTTTCAGTGCTGCCGGCGCGCTGCTGCCGCAACCGGTTGACTGGCAGGCTGTAACTGAACTCAACGCAAACGAAGTTCGCGTGCGTGTAACCTTACCGTCCTATGCCGCGCCCTTGTTCGGCGGCGAAGATGAAGAGATTGAATTCTTCCCGATCGAATACGGCTATCTCAACAATGCCGCCGACCAGAATGTTACGTATGAACCCTCGACCGGCACGCTCACGCTGCGTCAGGCCCGTGCAACCGACCGCGATATGAGCGCGTTCGAAACGCTTGATTACGTCATCGCTGCCGGTGAAAAATCATGGGTGATCTCCGGCAAGGTGACCGGTATCACGGCACCCGTCATGGGGCAGGGGCCGGTCGCCCCCGCAACCGATTATGCGCTGATCACGCTGATCCTGTTCGCCTTCATCGGCGGCGTCATCCTCAACCTGATGCCGTGTGTGTTCCCGGTTCTGTCCATGAAGGCACTGCACCTTGTCTCGCTGCCTCATGCTGAACGTGCGCATGCGCAAAAATCCGGCCTTTTATATGCGGCTGGCATCATCGTCATGTTCCTGGCGCTGGCTGGCGTTCTCTTTGCACTGCGTGCGGCTGGTCATCAGCTGGGCTGGGGATTCCAGTTGCAGAACCCGGCCTTCGTCGCCGCGCTGGCATGGCTGGTCTTCGTCGTGGGGCTCAATCTTGCGGGTATGTTCGACCTGCGCATCGCCTTTGGCGGCGAAATGCTGCTCGCTGAAAAACACCACCCGCTGCTCAGCTCGTTCTTAAGCGGCGTGCTCGCAACGCTTGTGGCCACGCCGTGCTCTGCCCCGTTCATGGCCACCGCCGTGGGTGCCGCGATGACGCAGTCCATGCCTGTAGCCTTGCTGATCTTCGCGTTCCTGGGGCTTGGTCTTGCGGCACCGTTCCTGCTGCTCAGCCTTGTGCCGTCCTTCCAGAAATTCATGCCCCGTCCGGGTGCATGGATGGAAACCTTCCGCCAGGTTCTGGCATTCCCGATGTTCGCATCCGCCGTCTGGCTGATCTGGGTCATCGCCCAGCAGGGCGGCCCCGGTGCCGTCGCGTGGACGCTGAGCGGCATGGTCGCACTGGTCTTTGCCATATGGCTCGCCGGCCGCCAGCCGGTGACGCGTGCCGGCCGTAGCATTGTCATGGCCGCCGGTCTTGCGGTGCTGATCGCAACCCTCTCCGGTCTTGCGCTCATCCGTACAACCGCTGGTGAAACGCAGGATGTAGTCGAGCTGCGCCAGTCCGCGCGCGGATTCACCCCGGCTGCGCTTGAAAAGGCGCTGACGGATACAACCGATCCGGTTTTCGTCAACATGACCGCAAGCTGGTGCATCACCTGCCTGGTGAACGAGCGCGTTGTCTTGTCCACACCTGAAATTCACGACCTGTTCAAAAACAACAACATGATCTATCTGAAGGGTGACTGGACCAACCGTGATCCGGCCATCACGGCTTATCTGCAAAGCTTTGGCCGTTCCGGTGTGCCCATCTATGTATTCTATGGTGCTCCCGATGCGGACGGTGTTCGTCCGCCCGCACAGGTGCTGCCACAAATTTTATCCAACGACACAATGACCGACCTGTTTAAAGAGGAGATGTAAGATCATGCGTTTTATTTCCGCGCTTCGTATTTTTGCTTTCTGTGCCCTTATCGCCACGCCCGCTTTTGCCGCTGATGAAACATTGATACAGCCATCGGTAAATCAGGCTGCACCTGACTTTACCGTCACGGATACAAAAGGCTTCACGCATATGCTTTCCAGCTACAAGGGCAAGATCGTCGTGCTGGAATGGACCAATGCGGACTGCCCCTATGTGAAAAAGCATTACGACTCCGGCAACATGCAAAGCACGCAGAAACTGGCCGCGTCCGTGGGCGCTGTCTGGCTGCGGGTCATTTCATCTGCACCCGGCAAGCAGGGACATGTCAGCATTGAAGGCGCAAACCGCATCGCGGGCGAACATGGTGTCGTGGCGTCTGGCACTATCCTTGACGAAACCGGTGAACTGGGCCGCCTCTACGGCGCTAAAACCACGCCGACCATCGCCGTGATCAACCAGACCGGCATCCTGTCTTATCTTGGTGCCATCGATGACAAGCCGACATCTGATCCGGCCGACATCAAGGATGCTAAAAACTACGTGAAGGCCGTACTCGAAGATCTTACGGCGTACCGCGGTTTAACGGTGCCATCCACGACACAGGCCTATGGCTGCGGCGTCAAATACTAAACAATGAAAGGTTCATACATGCACGTTGTTCTTGCCCTTCTTCTCTGTTTGGTCGCAGTACCGTCTTTTGCTGACGAAGCGATCACATTTAAACGCGCAAGCGTGGTCGCCAACCCGGCGCAGGCCCCGTCCGCCGGTATTTCCGTCATTATTACCAATGCCGGCCCTGACGATAAAATTGTCAGCGCACGCTCAACCGCCGCGACCACCACTGTGCTTGAATCCACCAAGGTCGTCGCCAACGGTGCCCTTTTGGCGCAACCGGCAAAATCCATCGACATTCCTGGTAATGGGAAGTCCACGACTCTCAACACGGCTTCCGACTATATCAACCTCAAAGGTCTGGTGGCGGAACTCAAAGTCGGTTCTAAAATACCGCTGATCGTCCAGTTTGAAAAAGCCGGTGAAAAAACACTGGACGTCGAAGTCGTCACACTCGAGGATTTCGTCAAACGCTTCACGCCGGAAATGATCGGCAGCAATCTTGAAAAGGCGCGTCTTGCTTATGAAAGCACCGATTCCGCATCAAACGAGGGTTGGGCCAAACGCCTGCGCAACAAGTTGCGTCAGCTGGGCCGCGGCGAACTGAAGATGGAAGACGGCAAAGCCGCGGAAGCGGCTGCGGCCATCGCGGCTTCGGCAAAAACTGTGGCACCGCGCACGATGACGGGGCCGATGTCGACACCGGGCGGTCCGGTGGTGGATGTGCCCGTCAATGCTGCGCCCACACCGTCGCCCTATGTGATCAAACAAAATGATGACGGTAAAATCATCGTCGACAAATCCAACGCGCCGGTCGCACCCAAGCCTGTGGTGGTGCCGCCCGATACGCGCAAACTGGAATTGCCCGGCGCACCTGCGCCGCAATGAAAACCGTTGTTTTCGATGTCGGCGGTGTCCTGCTTGATTGGGACCCGGAATATCTTTACCGCAAACTGATCCCCGATGACGGCGAACGCGCGCATTTCCTGCGTGATGTTTGCCCGCGTGAGTGGAATGCACGCGCAGATGCCGGTCTGTCATGGCCGGACGCCGTGGCGGAACGCATTTCTCTGTATCCGGACAAGGCCGAGCTGATCCGTGCCTATGACACGCGCTGGCCTGAAATGGTCTCCGGCCAGTTGCATGATGTCGTCGCAATAAAAGACGAGTTACGGGACAAGGGGATACCGCTATACGCGATCACCAATTTTTCATCCCAAAAATGGCGTCTGTCGCAAACGCTCTGGCCCACGCTGGCTGATTTCGATGGTGTCGTTGTGTCCGGCGACGAAAAACTGCTGAAGCCCGATCCGCGCATTTATCAGGTGCTTTTTGACCGTTACGGCCTTGCGCCTGCGGATTGCCTGTTCATCGACGATGTCCCGGCCAATATTGATGGTGCAAAACACGCCGGTATGGCGGGCCATGTCTTTACAAGCGCATCGTCCCTGCGCCAAGCTTTGCAGGACTTTCTGTAAGGGTTTATCAAATGCCGACACTTCTTGTCCTCAACGGTCCCAATCTCAATATGCTGGGTACGCGCGAACCGTCCGTCTACGGCACGGCCACGCTCAAGGACATCAAAAAAATCTGCGAAACCACCGCAAAGCCGCTGGGTTACAAAATCGACTTTCGTCAATCCAACTACGAAGGCGAAATGGTGACCTGGATTCAGGAAGCCTTCAAAAACCAGGTCGAGGGCGTGGCCATCAACGCGGCGGCGTACACGCATACATCTGTCGCCATTCACGACGCTCTGCGCCTGTTATCCTGCCCGATTGTGGAGGTGCATCTGTCCGATCCCAAAACCCGTGAAACCTTCCGCCACACCTCATATGTGGAACCTTTGGCATTCACGGCCATTTGCGGACATGGGCCGGACGGTTATCGCCGCGCTATCGAGGCCCTTGCTGAAAAACTAAAGCATTGATATTTAATGATATTATAGGGTGTTTTGACGCACTGCCCCCTATCTGCTACACCCTTGCAGCTTATTATCAGTTAACAGGAAGAACATGAAAATCGATAAGGCCGCCATCCGCGATCTGGCTAAAATTCTGGATGAAACATCCCTGACCGAAATCGAAGTCGCCGAAGGCGACAATATGATCCGCGTTGCGCGCGGTGGCGGTGGCATCAGCTACATGCCCTCCGTCGCCGGTCCGGTCTTCCCTGTCGGCGATCCCGGCACGCCCATGTCACCGACGATGGAGCTCACCCATTCCACGGCTGCCCAGCATCCGGGCGCTGTTATCTCGCCGATGGTCGGTACCGCATACCTGGCACCGGAACCTGGCAAGCCGCCCTTCGTATCCAAGGGTGCCACCGTCAAGGCCGGCGACACGCTGGTCATCATCGAAGCCATGAAGGTCATGAACCCGATCAAGGCTGAACGCGGCGGCATTTTGAAACAGATCCTCATCGAAGACGCACGCCCGGTTGAATTCGGCGACGTCATGATGATCATCGAATAATTACGCATTTTAAGGGGCCGTAATGTTTAAGAAGGTTCTCATCGCCAATCGCGGCGAAATCGCGCTGCGCATTCACCGCGCCTGCAAAGAGCTGGGTATCCAGTCCGTTGCTGTCCACTCGACCGCTGATGCAAATGCCATGGCTGTGCGCCTGGCTGATGAATCGGTCTGCATCGGTCCGCCAGCGGCTAAAGATTCCTATCTCAACATTCCGGCGATTCTCACGGCGGCTGCCGTGACCGGCGCTGATGCCATTCACCCCGGCTACGGTTTCCTGTCTGAAAACGCCGAATTCGCCCGCATGGTCGAAGAGCACGGCTTTACCTTCATCGGTCCGAAACCGGAACACATCGATTGCATGGGCGACAAGGCCGTTGCAAAAGAAACCGTCAAAAAGCTGGGTCTGCCTGTAGTCCCGGGTTCTGACGGCGTTTTGACCAGCCTTGAAGACGGCATCAAAACCGCCAAGAAAGTTGGCTACCCCGTGCTGATCAAGGCCGTATCCGGCGGCGGCGGCAAGGGCATGAAAGTCATCCGCAAGGAATCTGAATTCGAAGAAGCGTGGAATACCGCGCGCCGCGAAGCCAAGAACAACTTCGGCGACGATTCGATGTACCTGGAAAAATACCTCGATAAACCGCGCCACATCGAAGTGCAGGTGTTCGGCGATGGTAAGGGAGAGGGTATCTCCCTCGGCGAACGCGACTGCTCCATTCAGCGTCGCCACCAGAAAGTGATCGAAGAAGGCCCGTCACCGGTTCTGACACCGGAACAGCGCGAATATATCGGCACACTCTCGGCTGACGTCGTGCGTAAACTCGGCTACCGCGGCGCAGGCACATTCGAATTCCTGTATCAGGACAATGAATTCTTCTTCATTGAAATGAACACCCGTATCCAGGTTGAACACCCAGTCACCGAAATGATCACCGGTATCGACCTTGTCACAGAACAGATCCGTATCGCTGCCGGCGAACCGCTCCTGATCAACAAGGACAATCTGCGCCTGCGCGGCCACGCGATCGAAATCCGTATCAACGCGGAAGATCCGAAAACCTTTATGCCGTCCCCTGGCGAAATCACGCAATTCCATGCCGCTGGCGGCCTGGGCGTGCGCCTCGATAGCGCCATCTATACCGGCTACAAAATCCCGCCTTATTACGATTCCATGATCGGCAAGCTGATCGTCCATGGCCGCACCCGTGAAGAGGCGCTCAAACGCCTGCGCCGTGCCATCCATGAAACCGTGATCGACGGTGTTAAAACCACGCTGCCGCTGCACGCATGGATCATCGACCACCCGGATTTCATCAAGGGTGACTACACGATCCACTGGCTGGAAAAACAGCTGGCCGCGATGGCCGAAGCTGAAAAAGACGCAAGCGCCGGCGACAAGCCGAAAGCGGCCTAAATACATAAAGTGGAAAGACATGCGGTTTTACGGTATGGTATGCAACCATGCCGACCACGCGCGCCAAAAAAAGTGTAGGTAATTCAAATACTTCCGCACAATCAGTGACGGCGGAAATCGGCGCGTTGTCCGCCACGCTGCGGGCTGAAGAAATTCGCCAGTTCCTGGGAATGACCGAAGACCTGATGTGCTCGACCTATCCGGACGGCGGCATCATCCGCTTCAACCCGGCCTTTGCACGCATTCTCGGCTTCGAAGCCCAGGACATGATCGGCAAGGAATTCATCGATTTCGTCGAATCCTCTGACCGTGCTGCCATGCGCGCCGCCTTCTTTGGCATGAACCAGTTTGAGGATGCGCCGCCGCAACTCTGCTTTGAATGCCGCATGATGACCGCCGATGGCCGTATCCGCCAGGTGCGCTGGACCGTGCGCCTTGAAAGCCAGGTCTTTTATTGCCTGGGCCAGGACATCACCGAATCCAAATCCCGCGAGACCGAACTTCTGCGCCGCGAACAGCAATTGTCCGAGGCGCAGGCGCTTGCCCATATGGGTCACTGGCGCTGGGAAGTCGGCGCATCAGAAATCGAATTCTCGCCCGAGCTGTATAATATTTTCGGCGTCGAGCGCGGCACGTTCAAACCGGCCATGGATTCCATCAATTCATTGATTCATCGCCGCGACCTTGGCCGCCTGTTCCAGGCGTTCCAGCGCGCGATCATCCAGCAGAACGATTACGACATGGATTTTCGTGCCATCCGCCCGGACGGCCAGGTGCGCACCATACGTTGCGAAGGGCGCTGCGAACTCGATTCCGAAGGCGAAGTCATCGCTCTTTACGGCATCATGCAGGACATCACCCCGCAGAAAGAGCATGAACGCGCGCTGCGCGATGCGAAAGAACAGGCCGAAGGTGCCTACGCATCGAAGTCGCGTTTTCTGGCCAACATGTCGCACGAACTGCGCACGCCGCTCAACGCCATTATCGGCTTCAGCGACCTGATCGAGAAACAGCTTCTGGGGCCCCTCGGCAACGAAAAATACCTCGACTACATCAGCGCGATTCGTGAATCCGGTCACCATCTGCTCGACCTGATCACGGACATCCTTGATATGTCCAAGATCGAGGCCGGCAAATACGAACTCACCCTTGAGGACGTCAATGTCAGCCAGATCCTGCGCACGACCGTGCAGATGATGGAAGCACGCGCCCATGAAGGGCGTCTGCGCCTGACCTGCCGCCTGCCGGAAACGGATGTCACCATCCGTGCCGACCGCCGCGCGCTTAAACAGATCATTCTCAACCTGTTGTCCAACGCCATCAAGTTCACGCCCGCCGCCGGTGCGGTCGATGTGGCCCTGACGGATGACGACGGCATGATCGTTGTTGCCGTGCGCGATACCGGTATTGGTATCCCGGCGCACAAACTGGCCGATGTGACCAAACCGTTTGAACAGGTATCCAACGCCTTCACCCGTGGCCACGAGGGCTCAGGCCTCGGCTTGGCAATTACCAAAGACCTCACCGAGCTCCATTCTGGTATACTGGAGATCGATTCGCGCCTTGGCGTGGGTACGACCGTTCTGGTCAAATTACCTAAAGCCTTGGCTCGATAGGTTTTTTTCTGAATTCCCCGCCTTCAGGGGCCATTTGAACCAAATTTTAAGTATTTTTACCCATAATGAGGATGGGGTCCTCTGCTTATGGGGAAAAAAAGGGGTTTTTCATGCGGAATATGTTGAAGAAGATCATATTGATGGCGGCGGTCTGTACGAGCGTCGGCCTGTCTGCATGTTTGCCGGACTCTTCCGACCCCGATAAATCAACCAGCGCCGGCCAGATGTCTGGCACGTTCTACGCCAACGGCCTCGGCGGCGTCGCCCTCGCTATCCAGAACGCCATTGTCACTTCCGCCGACTGGTTCAGCACCGTCACCAACGGCGAAATCAATCTGGCCGCCCTGAACATTTCATCGCAGGGTCTTGGCACCACCATCAAATCCTATATCTGCCCGGCCGCATCCGGCCCCGGCGTGGACCAGCTCACCTGGCTCGATTCGCGCGACGGCACCGGCAAATTCGCCGTGCGCGGCATTGGCGCTGACGGTGGCACAATTGTCGGTGCATTGCGCAACCGCGTATCCGGCAACCAGATCGGTATGTTCAGCGGCGGCAGCGATATCACCATGGTCGACGGTTCGACCTACACCCTGCCTTCGGGTTGCGGCGGCGCCACGATCCCGGTCGGCGCACCTGTGCTTGTCTTTAAAATTGAACGCCCCGCCGCTCCTACGGCGGAACTGGCACGTACGGAATACCGCACCACATCCTGCGGCACGGACGCCACCGGCCGCCAGATGCGCGGTACCCTCGTGCAAAGCCGTATCATCCGCTACATGCCCAACGGACTGTTATCCGAAGGCGCGTGGTCCAGCGATGCCAACAGCATGGGCCAGTGTATGAACGACGTGGTGGTCGAAGTCACACAGCGTGACTTCCTCTCCGGCCAGGCGACCGTCGACATGAACAACTTCGCAGCCATCGCGCTGCGCGCTTTGCTTCAGGACCAGTTGCAGATGGACTGTACGGCTTCGGCTGTGCGCGGCGACATGATGAAACGCTCTGAGCGTTTCAGCAAAAGCAAGGCCATCAACACCTGTCCGCTTCTCGGCAGCATGGGCAGTACCACCACGATCACCGAAAATGATGCCGGAGACAATAGCGATACCAAGATCCTTGATTGTAAAGGCATGACCGCCATTATCATCAGGGAATATCCAAACCTGTATGGCAACGGCATTCGTAACACGGTGTGGACATCGGGTACGGCCACATTGGTGCGTACGCTCGACAACCGTGCCGTTGACACCAAGGGCCAGGCCAAGCGCTATGAATGGCTCGGTACCGATGTAACCTGCGGCGGTTACCAGACATTCTCAGTCGGCTGCGATAAGATCCCCGGTAATCCGGCTGTCACCAATCGTATCTCTGGTTCAAAATGGAACCAGACCGATGTTATGGGCTGGCGCGTGCGCCGCGCATGGCTGTCCAAAGTGTTCGGCGTGTGCTGGATCGGCTCGTGCACGACTATCACCGGCGGTACGGTCACGGCCCTGAATCCGGATTATTTCACGGGTATTGATATCCTGCAGGATAGAGGCACATATTCTGTCCGCAATATGGGCATCAATCAGCAGAACAAGTGGGTTGATAACAAGAAGTTCATCCCCAATGCGATCCCGACCAGTATCTGGAGCATCTACGACAACCAGTGTCTGTGGCGTCAGCGTACGATGGTTCAAAATTGCCCCTTCGTGTATGACCCTTCACGTCAGGGTAGCTGGGGCATGACACAGATCTCGGCCAGCAATGCGCGCCCTGTCGCGCTTGATCCCGGCATCCCGACCAGTGGCAATGAAATCGGCAATATTTATGCGGCCACGCGCCAGGAAGGCCTGCTGACAGCGCAGGTTCTGCTCAACTGGAAGAAATGCAATATCAAGGGCTGTGACCACTGGAACGAAACCTTCGGCCCCGGCACCGAGGCTTATATCAAGGCGTGGGATGGCATCCCCGTCAACGATACAGTGACCCTGACGGGAGAGCAGGTCGCCATTCGCGACCAGATGTGCTCGGACGCGAATTACCAGTTGAACGCATACAACATCATGATGGAGAAGCAGGGTATCAAAACCAACATGCAGAACATCATGAATGGCAGACAGCAGGAACGCGATATTCTGCAGAACCAGATGAACCAGGCCGCCAGTTACCGCGACCAGGCATGGACGGATTATAACAACCAGTGGAACGATTATAATTACCACATCAATTCCATGAACTACTGGTTTGACCAGATGAATCATGCCTTTGATAACTACAGCTACATGTCACAGGCCAACAATGATTACTACTACTGGTACTACGGCCAGACCTGCGTTAGTAACGGCAACATGAAAGGGAGCAGTACAACCTGCACCATGAATGGCCAGAACCAGGCGTATCAGGAGCCGTACAGCAGCTATGACATTGATAACGCTTACTGGGGTGCTATGAATTATTACACCCAGTCAGAAGCCAATGGCATGGCGCATCAGAACGCAGCCCAGAACATTGCCAACAACCTGCAATATTATGCGGACCTCTACAATGCGCGTCAGCAGGTGGTCGACTCGTTGCAGCCGGGCCTGAACAATGCGAACAACGTCTTTAACCAGGCGCAGGCGACGTATAATCAGGCCAATCAGGTCTACATCGTGGCCAAGGACATCAACGATCAGCACATTGTCGCTCCGCTGACGCCGGACGAAGTAAACGGCATTGGTACATTCCTGAATACGACCTGTGCCAGCTCGACCGGTGTTCTCGATGTCGACTCGCAGCTGACGTATAAACAGACCTGCGAAATGTATTATTCGAACCCGTCGCCGTTTGCGAAGGTGCCCTCGATCGGCCAGTTCTGTAACACGACGTTCGAACGCCGTAACGGTGTGCTGGAATTCAACATCCCGTCGCCGCTGCTCTCCGGCCTGAACATCCGCACCACGCTGCTCAACCGTGATGGTGTCAACCTTGCATGGCGTCCACAGCTCGAAGGGAACCAGTATGCCGGTGCCACCACGTATCTGAATACGCGCCAGCGCGGCTTCACCGATCCTTTGATGTGCGGACGCTCGGAATACACCTACATCCAGCACCCGGTCATCCAGTATTACTACCAGTGCGGTGGTAAGGGTGGTTGCCGTACGGCGTCCACGGCCACAAGCTGCACGATCATCAGCTCAACCGCGCGCGAATGGCAGGGCCTGTCCTATGAAACCGGCACATGGTCTGCGCCGCAGACGGTCTGTATCACCCCGTGGGGCACCTATGGCGATTGCAGCCAGGTGCCGAACCCGATGCCGACATGGCAGAAGGATTGCGTACTGCCGGGTGATGGTTAGGCCGCAACCCCACCGCCAGCACCAGTCCCGACCAATTGCTCCTACACCGATGCTTATGCGCCTGGTGAAGGTGACTGCCAGGAAGGCAATAACGGCGGCGGTGAGGCCCCCTATGAAAACCCCGGTCCCGGTGTGGGCGCGGGTTCTGCCGGCCCCGGCGAGGGCGGCGCATCCGGCGACGGCTGGTAAAGATCAAAAAAAGGGCGGCCTTGGAACCGCCCTTTTTTCACGATATAATGCCTTTCCATTCATCGGAGATATTCATGCGCCGTTTCCTGCTTTCCTTGGCCTTTATGGCTGCCTTTACCCCCGCCGCCTTTGCAGAAGGTCTCACCAAGGCGCAGGTTGAAGAAATCATCCGCGATTATATCGCAAATCACCCGCAGGAACTGGTGGACTCCGTCCAGAAACTCGGCGACCAGCAGCAAAAGGCTGACCAGCAGATTTCCATTGATGCGATTAAGAAAAACCGCGAATGGCTGGAAAACAACAAGAACCATGCCGAGGCTGGAAACCCCAAGGGCGATGTCACCATCGTCGAATTCTTTGATTACAACTGCGGTTATTGCAAACAGGCGCTGACCGACCTGATGACCGTGCTGGACAAGGATAAAAACGTCCGCCTGATCTTTGTCGAAATCCCGATCCTGGGTGATTCCTCCATCCTCGCGGCGCAGTGGGCCCTCGCGGCCAAGGCACAGGGCGGCAACTATCTGGCGTACCACACCGCGCTGATGAAAAATCATGGCCCCCTGAACGAGGAATCCCTGACCAAACATGCCAAGGCTGCCGGCCTGAATGTGGAGCGTCTTGCCAAGGAACGCACCGATCCCAAGATCAACGACATCATCTCTGAAAACCTCAACATGGCGCGCGCACTGGGCATTCAGGGCACACCGGCCTTCGTTGTGGGTGACCAGCTGATCCGCGGCTATGTCGGCGTCGACGGCATGATTGAAGCCATCTCCACCGCCCGCAAGGCCAAGGAAGGCGCGAAGAAGAAAGACTGACCATCGATCTTCGTCAGTATTAAAAACCCGGGCTTTCAGGCCCGGGTTTTTGTTTTAGCGGCGTTTATTCTCCCGCTCGTCGTCTTCGTCCTTATCCTTCTTGGGAAGACTGTCCAGATACACCTTCAGATCCTGAGCCTTGCGATAGTCAGGGCTGCCCGGCGTCATGCCTGCCAATGCGCCCGTCAGAAGTTTTGTCGCCTCGCGGTGACGGCCCTGCAGCATCGACTGCTCGGCCAGGTGGTACTGCGCGCGGGGCTGGTCACCCTCGCGGCCGTAAATCGTGGCATACAGGCGCTGGATTTCGCTGGAACGCTGCTCGCGCTGGTATGCGGCATCCAGATTGTCTTCGGCCTCGCGGTACAGCGCCGGTTTTTTCTGCGTCTGTGCCATTTCGACCAGCACCTGTGCCAGATCGATGCGGATCAGCGCCGCGTCAGGTTTAAGTGACACAGCCTTGCGGTAGGACGCAGCCGCGCCGGTGATATCCGAGAAATCCCGCAGCATCTGGCCCTTGATCTCATGAAAATACGGATTGTTAGGCTCACGCGCGATCAACTGGTCGGCAAGGCTGACAGCCTGTTCCTTGCGGCTTTGGCGGTAGGCAGCAATAGTCTTGGCATATAGTGCGGGGGTGCTCGTGTCTTTATCGCTGTACACCCATGCCACGCGCTCCGGACTGGTAAAGCCCAGCAGCTTGGCCTTGATGCGTGCATAGGCATCATTCCATTCCGCCGGATACGGCTTGTCCTTGAACGGTGATTTGGCAGCGCCCGCCTCCATTGCTGTCAGGCGGTCCGCGGTCATCGGGTGGGTTTGCAGATATGCCGTCTGCTGGCCCTGCGGGCGGTATTCCTGGGCCTTCATGGATTCCAGCAATGTGACCATGCCCTGCGGGCTATATCCGGCACCCTGCATAAATCGCAGGCCCGCCTGGTCCGCGCTCGATTCCTGTACGCGGCTATGCGCCAGGAACGATGCCATGCCCAGACCCTGTCCGCCCATCATGATGCCGCCGGCTGCCTTGCCGCCGCCGGCCACACCCACAGCCACGCCCAGAATGGTGCCCAGAAGCGCTTCATACGATGCCCGCTCCATCGCCGCGCGCCCGCGGATCAGGTGACCGCCTGCAATATGCCCGGTTTCGTGCGCCAGAACGCCCAGGATTTCACCGGGGTTTTTCGTCTGCGCCAGCATCCCGGTATAGACGAAGATATTCGACCCGCCCGCGACAAAGGCGTTGAAATCATCTGAAGACACAAGGATCAGTTTGACCGCATCGGGGTTGAGGCCCGCCGCCCGCCAGATCGGCGTCATCCAGCTGCGCAGGGTGGTTTCAATTTCCGTGTCACGGATCACGGTCAGGCCCGCACGGGCCGATCCCGCAAACGCGCACACAAACATCAGTGTCAGAAGAATAAATCGCATGCATTGAATATGCGCATGATGCGCAGTAAAGAAAAGGGTTAGATAAGACATTGTAAATAAATGTGTATTTAGCTACGGTTTTGAAATGAAATACTGGCTCGTCAAATCTGAACCCGATGTCTGGTCATTCGACCAGCACATGAAAAAAGGCACGCAAGGCTGGGACGGCGTACGCAACCATGCCGCCGCCGGCCATCTGCGCGCAATGAAAAAGGGCGACCGCGCATTTTTCTATCATTCGAATGTAGGCAAAGAGATTGTCGGCATCGTCGAAGTCGCCAAAGAATTCTATCCCGACCCATCTGACGAAACCGGCAAATTCGTGATGGTCGATTTCAAGGCCATCGGCCCTTTAAAAAAACCCGTCACGCTGGCGGATATAAAAGCCGATCCGAGATTAAAAGACATGGCGTTAATCAAATATTCACGCCTGTCGGTGCAGCCGGTGACCGACACGGAATGGAAACATATCTGTAAATCAGGTGGTGTTTCCTAAAGCACATTCAAGCGTTGTTGTTGCGCTGCACATTGCTGTAAAATGAACTATGGACGCAGCAGACTATAAAAAATATCAGTCACATGCTCTCAACGATCTCGATGCTTTCTGGGGCGAAACCGGAAAACGCATCGATTGGATCAAGCCGTATACCAAAGTCAAAAACACACGCTTTTCGCCCGACGTTTCCATCAAATGGTATGAAGACGGCGTTCTGAATGTCGCCGCCAACTGCATTGACCGTCACGACCCTGCGAAAACCGCCATCATTTGGGAAGGAGATAATCCGTCAGAATCCCGTACCATCACGTACGGTGAACTGAAAACGCAGGTCTGCAAACTTTCCAACGCGCTCAAAACCCTGGGCGTTAAAAAAGGCGACCGCGTCACCATCTATATGCCCATGGTGCCTGAGGCCGCTTACGCCATGCTGGCCTGCGCGCGCATCGGCGCGGTTCATTCCGTCGTATTCGGTGGTTTTTCGTCTGAATCCCTGTCGTCGCGTATCGATGACTGCGAAAGCACATTTGTCATTACAGCGGATGAATCATATCGCGGCGGAAAAACCACGCCGCTGAAAACCAATGTCGATGCCGCGCTGGACCAATGCTCCGGAGTCAAAACCGTGCTGGTCTTCAAACGCACCGGCGGCGCCGTTACCATGAAAGATGGCCGCGATGTTTGGTGGCATGATGTTGTCCCTGCGCAATCATCCGATTTCGTGCCCGAGGCCATGAACGCGGAAGACCCGCTGTTTATCCTGTATACGTCCGGTTCTACCGGCAAACCCAAGGGCGTGCTGCACACGACCGGCGGTTATCTGGTCTATGCCGCCTTTACGCACGAAACGTCATTCGATTATCGTCCCGGCGATGTTTATTGGTGCACGGCAGATATCGGCTGGGTCACCGGGCACAGCTACATCGTCTATGGTCCGCTCGCCAATGGCGCGACCACGCTGATGTTTGAAGGCGTGCCGTCATATCCGGACTGGGGCCGCCTTTGGGATATCGTCGACAAGCACAAGGTCAATATTTTCTACACCGCACCGACGGCGGTGCGCGCGCTGCTCAAGGAAGGCGACCACTGGGTCACACGCTCGTCCCGTGCCTCCTTGCGTATTCTTGGTTCAGTGGGCGAACCCATCAATTCCGAAGCTTGGAAATGGTATCACGATGTCGTCGGCGGCGGACGCTGCCCGGTCATCGATACATACTGGCAGACCGAAACCGGCGGCCACCTCATCACACCATTGCCGGGTATGGATTTAAAACCGGGTTCGGCCATGAAGGCATTCCCCGGCATCACACCCGCCATCGTCGATAACGAAGGCAAAATTCTCGAAGGTGCCTGCGAAGGCGCGCTGGTGATTACGGATTCATGGCCGGGCCAGATGCGCACCGTCTACAAGGACCATGACCGGTTTGAGAAAACCTATTTCTCGACGTTCAAAGGCATGTATTTCACCGGTGACGGTGCGCGCCGCGATGAAGACGGCGATTACTGGATCACGGGCCGCGTCGATGATGTTATCAACGTCTCCGGCCACCGCTTCGGCACGGCTGAAATCGAATCCGCCATCAATCGCCACCCGTCAGTGGCTGAATCCGCCGTCGTCGGCTTTCCGCATGATTTAAAGGGGCAGGGGATTTACGCCTATATCATCCTGAAAGACGGTTTTACCGGGTCGGACGATCTGGGCAGGGAAATCAACGCGCTGGTCCGTAAGATCATCGGCCCTATCGCCAGCCTCGACCACGCCCACTGGACACCGGGCCTGCCCAAGACCCGCTCCGGCAAAATCATGCGCCGCATCCTGCGCAAGGTCGCCGCCAACGAAATCGACAATCTTGGAGACACATCGACACTGGCCGATCCATCCATTGTCGATGCGCTCGTTAAGGGCCGCAAACAACCATAAAAAAAGCCCCGGTCTTCGGGGCTTTTCTTTTATCGCTTCTTGCCGGGTTTGGGTGGGGTGATTGTTTTCTCCAGCACCTTGCCCTCAATGGCTTCAAGATCGCGTTTGATCTCTTCCTGCGCGGGGTGGACTTCTGGTCCGTGGGCGACGGCGTCTTCCATTTTCTTGTCTTCGTCGGAACGCGTCAGGATATGGACCTCAACGCCTTCCTGTTTCATCAGGAAGTATTGCTGAATGATGGACAGCACGTTGCTCCATGACCAGTAGATCACAAGACCGGCCGGGAAATGCGCCATCAGGAACGTGATCATGACCGGCATGAAATTCATGATCTTGGCCTGGATCGGGTCCTGCATCGGCGGGTTCAGACGCTGTTGTACGAACAGCGTCAGGCCCATGATGATCGGCCACAGACCGATATTGATCAGTTGCGGCGGGTTCCAGTCGATCAGGCCGAACAGCGTGATGATCGACATCGGGTCCGGTGCCGACATGTCGCTGATCCAGCCCCAGAACGGCGCGTGGCGCATCTCAAGCGCGATATACAAAGTTTTGTACAGCGCAAAAAAGATCGGGATCTGAATGAGCAGCGGCAGGCAGCCCGCCATCGGGTTGACCTGTTCCTTCTTATACAGCTCAAAGATCGCGGATTGGAGTTTAACGCGGTCATCGCCGTATTTCTCGCGGATCTCCAGCATGCGCGGCTGGATCTTGCGCATGCGGGCAAAGCTGCGGAACGACTTGTTGGCCAGCGGGAAAACGCAGGCGCGCACGATCAGCGTAAACAGGATCAGCGCGACCGCGAACGAACCCGTCAGACCGCCAAGCCAGGTCAGGATTTTGTAGAACGGAATGGTCAGGAACCAGAACATCCCGAAATCGATCGCAAGATCGAAACGCTTGATACCGTGCTGGTCGCCGTAATCATTGAGCATCGACAATTGTTTCGGACCCGAAAACGCACGCACCGTTTCGGTGGCGGTTGCGCCCGGTGCCACAGTCATCGCGCCGCCGGTCATATCAATCTGGTAGATCGGCATTTTCGGGCCGTCGGCCTTAATGAAGCGGAATGTCTTGGCCGTATCGTCAGCCGCGACAAGGCCGGTGAACCAGTAGGAATCGGTGAAACCGCTCCAGCCATTGGTGGCGCTGAAATCCAGTTTCGGTTTTTTGTCGAAATCGTCATAGGCGACTTCATGCAGGTCTTCGTCGAAATAACCGACCGGACCCTGATGGACGACGGATTGTACGAAATCTGCCGGCAGGCCCTGGCGCGTCAGCGACGCATAAGGATGTACGCTGACCGGTGCGCCGGTGGCATTTGTCACGGTCTGTGTGATCGTGAACATGTATTTATCGTCCAGATCATAGGTGCGCGTGAAATTCAGGCCGCGCCCGTTGTTCCAGCTCAATGTCACCGGCTTGCCGGGTTCAAGCGTACTGCCCGACGCGACGCGCCAGATGCTGTCTTCGTTCGGCATGGCGTTGCCGGCGTCGCTTAAGTAACCGAAATCCATATACATAGGGTGTTCGGTATGTGTCGGATTCATCAGCGCGATCGGCGTCTGATCCGTCATGCTGGTCGAATAATGCACCAGTGCCAGATCGTCGATGCGACCGCCGCGGGTGTTGATCGACCCCGTGACATTGCCGTTCTTGATGGCGATGCGCGCAGCGCCTTCCAGCGCCTGTTCGCGCGGCTTCACGCTCTGGTCTTCAGCTGCCGGTGTTTGTGCCACGACTTGCGCGGTCTGCTGGCGATGGGCCTCAATGGCCTTCATGCGCGGCTTGGAGACGAAATGGTCATACGCGAGAAATGCCAGAAGGCACATCACGAAAAAGATGACCATATTCCGCTTGTCTTCGGGGTGCATATTCCCTTGCGGACCGTTCGGAGCGTTCATAGTTTTATTTACCTTTTAAGTTGTCGGGAACCGGGTCATACCCGTGGCGTTTAGACCACGGATGGCATGCGCCAATGCGCTTTGCCGTAAGCCACAAGGCCGTCAATGGACCATGCTTTTCAAGGGCTTGCAAGCAGTAATCGGAACATGTCGGGTGGAACCGGCAACGCGGTCCGATCATCGGCGAAATCACATATTGGTAAAATCGCACCGGCGCCTTGAGCAGGGTTTTGATCATCTAAACGATCTCCAGCTTCCGCAGGCACCAGCCCAGGTCTTTGACCAATGTCTGGAAATCGCAGGTCGCCGTTTCCACGCGTCCGATCAGGACGATGTCGGCGCTGGATGTCTTGTCCTTAAGAACACGCCTCACGGCTTCACGCAGGCGGCGCTTGATGCGGTTACGGATGACGGCATTACCCAGCTTTTTGGTGGCGGTCAGGCCGTAGCGTATGCCCGGCGTTTCGCCCGTGCCGGCCTGTACGATCACGGTCGCGGACACCCATTTCTTACCGGCATCGCGTAAACGCAAAAAATCAGACCGCCGTTTAAGGCGGTCCGTTTTTGATGCCGTCTTGACAGACATTATGTTAAGCGCTGAGGCGCTTGCGGCCTTTGGCGCGGCGGCGGGCAATGATCTTGCGACCATTCTTGGTGGCCATACGGGCGCGGAAACCGTGGCGACGAGCGCGAACGAGTTTGCTGGGTTGATACGGACGCTTCATGACTTAACTCCTAAAACCGCGGGAGGTTTCGGTAAGCGAAACGACCCAAATTTGAATAATCTGGCGGCTTTATACGGTACTTAGAGCCGGAATGTCAAACCATTCACGCATGCTTAATCATTTAGAGTCTAAATACCCCTTTATGTAGCCCTCAAATACCCTCCCAACCAAAGGATTTCCTATGTCTCTCGTGCTTTCGCTGGCTGTTACGGCGCTGGTTTTATCGCCGGTTTTCGTGCTGGCCGGCTGGGTCCAGGCGCCCCGTAAGGCCACCGCCCGCGCCAAATTCAACAATTCTTCGCGCTAAAGGGTCTTTTGTAATCCCATTTTTGCCCCTACAATGCGTTGATATACAAAGATATTAGTCTTAAGGAATTCCTATGTTTCATGATGATGACCTCTGGAACGCCGTTGAAGGCGAAGAGCTGGCCGGTTTCCTGGCCCAGGTCGGCACGGTCGACGGCAAGCATCGCACCAGCGCTGATACCACCAAAGTGGCCTGGCGCACGCTCCCCTTTTACGAACAGGTCGTTCTGATCCGCCTGACGGACAAAACCTGGCTGCCTGACAATCTGTCGATTTTCTATCTCGCCAATCAGGGCCAGCTCACGCGCCTTGACGGCACATCGCCCCCGATCCACCAGACCAACGCTGACGCGCCCGTGCGCATCAACGATGACAACGTCCTCGATTATTTGCGCTTCTTCTGTTTCTTTGTGCGCGGTGAAGACGGTCCGTTCCTCGTTGCCGAAAGCATGGATACGTTCGGCATGCCGCGTAACATCGACGACGCATCGCGCAAGGCCATCGAAGGCACCATTCGCGGCGCATCATTCGAAGGTAAAAACGCCGAAGGCTTCTGGCTGTGCGATGCTATCGTGTTTTATTCCAACGCGCTGTTCTTCTCGAACTTCTCGGTCCAGCCGTCAGGCATGATCGAAATGACCGATGATGATCCGCTGTTGCAGGATATGCCCGTGCGCGTTGACGCACCCATCACATAAAATTAAAGGCCCCTTTCGGGGCCTTTTTTATTGCGAGCCGACTGGTGAGCCGCGCGGCTTACCCGCGCGGGCGGGAATCGCGGGAACCGCGATGGGCCGGCGAGGCCCCATATTACAATGCACGCCACGCAATGTCGTGGCGGCAGAAACCCTCCGGCCATAAAACCTTGTTGACGGCCTTGTACGCGATGTCTCTGGCTTCTTTCACACTCGCGGCGCTGGCGGTAACGCCCAGGACGCGGCCGCCATTGGCGACGATATTGCCGCTCTCTTTCTTGGTGCCGGCGTGGAAGATGGTGGCACCAGTAGCGCTGGCGGCTTCATCAAGATTACGAATGACCGTACCTTTTTTATACGTGCCGGGATAACCCTGCGCCGCCATCACGACACACAATGCCGGGTTCTCGCTCATCGTCACGCTTTGCGTCAGGTTGCCGTTGGCGGCATCCAGCAGCATTTGTGTAAAATTGCCCTGCACGCGCATCATCAGCGTCTGGCATTCCGGATCGCCGAAACGCACATTATATTCCAGAAGTTTCACAACGCCGTCCTTGACCATCAGGCCCGCGAACAAAACGCCGTGAAACGGATGGCCTTCAGCGGTCATGCCTTTAAGCGTCGGGACGATCATTTTATCAATGACCTGTTTTTCAAGCGCCGGCGTCATCAGGCGCGCGGGGCTGTATGCGCCCATGCCGCCCGTGTTCGGGCCGGTGTCGCCGTCGCCGACGCGCTTGTGGTCCTGCGCTGACCCCAGCGGGATAAAATCAGTGCCTGAACAGATGGCGAAGTAACTGATTTCCTCGCCGTCCAGAAATTCTTCGATGACAATCTCTTTGCCCGCATCGCCGAACAGGGCACCCGATAGCATTTCACGCGCAGCGTCTTTGGCTTCTTCAACGCTTGTGGCAACCGTCACGCCTTTACCCGCGGCAAGCCCCGAAGTTTTGACGACAATCGGTGCGCCCATGGCGTCGATATACGCGCATGCGTCGTCTGCATTGGTGAAGTTTTTATATGCGCCTGTCGGAATATCGTGGCGTGCAAAAAAATCTTTCAGGAAGGCCTTGGACCCTTCCAGTTGCGCTGCCGCCTTGCTGGGGCCGAATGTCGGGAAACCGGCTGCGCGCATGTCGTCCGCAACCCCCACGACCAGCGGCGCTTCCGGGCCGACCACGACCAGATCAGGTTTCAGCTCTTGGGCCAGCGCCACAAGACCGGCGATATTGTCTGACGACACGTCATGGCACTGGGCCACGGTATCGATGCCGGGATTACCCGGGGCGCAATGCACCTGCGTGCCCGCATCCTGCGCCATGCGCCAGCACAGTGCATGTTCACGCCCGCCAGAACCAATAACCATTACCTTCATTACAAACCCTCATCCTGCGTCAGAAGGGTTGTATTACCCCCTGCTGCGGTGGTGTCAATGCTGATGACCTTTTCCGTGGCAAAGGCGTGCAGATAATACGGTCCCCCCGCCTTGGGTCCCGTACCAGAAAGGCCCATGCCGCCAAACGGCTGGACGCCCACGACCGCGCCGATCATGCCGCGGTTGATATAGACGTTCCCCGCGCGGATGCCGCTGGCCAGTGCCCGCTGCGCCGACCACAGGCGCGAATGGATACCAAAGGTAAGGCCAAAGCCCTTGCGGTTGATGGCGTCCAGCAGATCGTCGCGCTCACCCGCCTTGTAGGTCAGGATATGCAGGACCGGGCCGAACACTTCGCGGTCCAGATCATCAACCGACCGCAGCTCCGCCGCCAGCGGCGCGCAGAAGTAACCGGTTTTCTCCAGCGTCTTGTTCATCGGCGTTTCTGCGATGATCCGTGCGCTGCCGCGCAGGCGCGATTTATGTTTCTGCACCATGCCAAGGGCCTCGCCGTCAATCAGCGGGCCGATATCGGTGGATGAATCCGACGGGTCTCCTATGACAAGTTCGTCCATGGCCCCGGCGATCAATTCCATCACGGTGGGCGCAATGTCTTCCTGCACGCATAGCAGGCGCAGGGCGCTGCAACGCTGCCCCGCCGATGTGAACGCGCTCATGACGACATCGTCGACCACCTGTTCAGGTAGCGCCGACGAATCCACGATCATCGCATTTAAGCCCCCCGTTTCCGCGATCAGCGGAATGATCGGTCCCGGCCGGTCGGCCAGCGATTTGTGAATGGCCTTGGCGGCTGCGTTAGAACCCGTAAACGCAACGCCGCAGACGCGGCGGTTCGACACCACCATTTCTCCTACGCGGCCATCGCCCTGTATCAGCGCGATGGCGTTATTGGGAATGCCGGCTTCCAGCATCAACTGCACCGCGCGCTGCGCGATGATCGGCGTCTGTTCCGCCGGTTTGGCGACCACCGTGTTGCCTGCGGCCAGTGCCGCCGCAATCTGGCCGGTGAAAATTGCCAGCGGAAAATTCCACGGCGATATGCACACGAACGTCCCGCGTGCTTCAAGACGAATGGAATTCTGTTCACCCGTAGGACCGGGCAGAGTGGTGGCAACGCCGAACAAACGGCATGCCTGTACGGCGTAATAACGGCAAAAATCCACGGCCTCGCGGATTTCGGCAATGCCATCAGCCAGTGTTTTGCCCGCCTCGCGCGAACACAGACCAACGAATTCGTCGCGGTGCTCTTCCAGAAGATCGGCAAATTTTTCTAATGCGCTTGCCCGCTGGTCCGGGTGCGTGGTGCGCCATGCGCGCGCGCCTTCGGCCACGTTCTCAAATGCATCGGACACAATCTGCGCATCCGCGCCCCAGAATTTGCCGAAATTGGCGGCACTGTCTGCGGGCGGATGCATATCCTGCGCATAGGCACCGGTGCGCGGTTTGCCGTCGATGATCGAAAACGCCTCATATGTTTTACCGGCAACGGCTTTACGGGCGGCATCTTCCAGTGCTTTCAGCGCATCGCGCTCGGCAATATCGTAACCCGCACTGTTCTTGCGTTCGGGGTACAGATTGGCGGGCAGGGGGATTTTCCCGTGCATCGCGCCCTTGCTGGCCCTCGATGCTGCGACCGCATCTTCAATCAGTTTTTCGGTCGGGATGGTCTTGTCCGCGATCTTGTTCACGAACGATGAATTGGCCCCGTTTTCAAGCAGGCGGCGCACCAGATACGCAAGCAGATCCTGATGCGGCCCCACCGGCGCGTAGACCGAACACGGTATATCCATGGACAGCAGCTGGCTGTGCAGGCCTTCGCCCATGCCGTACAGGCGCTGGAACGCGAACCCTTTTTTATCCTGGCCCGCCATATCAAGAATGGTCGCAGCCGTCGTCGCGTTATGCGTGCCGAACATCGGCGTTACAAATTTTCGGTTATCCAGCAGCATCTGTGCGCATGTCAGGTACGACAGATCCGTGTGCGCCTTGCGCGTAAACACCGGGTAATCCACATGTCCGCCCACTTGTGCGCGTTTGATCTCGGTATCCCAGTACGCGCCCTTCACAAGACGTATGCCAAGACGGCGGTTCGTATTCGCAGCCCACTGGATCAGTTCGCGCGTCAGCACAACGCTGCGCTTGCTATACGCCTGCAGCGCCAGCCCAAAACCGTCCCAGTTCTTCAGGAACGGTGTCTGTAATGCCTTGTCGATAATCTGCAATGAAAGGGTCAGGCGTTCGGATTCTTCGGCATCGACCGTCAAATTCAGGCCCGCCTCCGATGCAAGGCGGCACAGTTCCGTCAGGCGCTCAGCCAGTTCATCCACGCAGCGCGCGGATTGCGATGCCTGATACCGCGGGTGCAGGGCGGAAAGCTTGACCGAAATGCCGTGGCGTCGTGCCGGGTCTTTTTCGCCGCCCGCAACAACCGCGCGGCCAAGAACCGAAATGGCATGCGTATACGACGTAAAATACCGCTCGGCACTCGCATTGTCGCGCGCGCCTTCGCCCAGCATGTCAAACGACCATGCAATCTGGCGCGGATATTCATTGGCTTTCGCAAGCGCCGATTCAATCGTCTCACCCATGACGAACGCCGAACCCAGCGTGCGCACACCCTCTACCGCGAATTTACGGATCACCGGCATGCCCATGCGCTTGGCCATGCCGCCCATGATGCCTTGCGCCATTTTCAGGCCCATGCCTGAAATTTTGCCGACCATGTCAGGCGCGGCACCAAACAGTTTTTCGAAATCGGCTTCGGACAGTTTGTCTTCCAGTATCGCCTCGACCGTCAGCGGGTCAGGAATACGAAGCAAGGCTTCGGCCAGCGCCATCAGCGCGATGCCCTCGCGGCTGCTTAGGGAGAAGCCTTCAACCAGGCTGTGAAGACGGCTTAAATTCTTGTGGCTGCGCGCGCCGTCGATCAATACGCGGGCCTGTTGTGCGATACGCACCTGTGCCCCCTGGTCGAGGACCAGGGTACGCAGCATCGTGTTCACACACTCCGCTTCGGGTTTGAATTTCCAGCTTGCAAATGTCTCGGCCATGACTGTTATTCTAAGGTTATGAGTGACTTGTTCAATGCTGCCCCTGCAATTACCAACATCCCTGAGCTGTCGGTCTCCGAACTCTCAGGCGCGGTCAAACGCACGGTCGAGGATGCCTTCGGCTATGTCCGGGTGCGGGGGGAAATTTCCAAAGTCACTTTGGCCAAATCCGGCCATTTATACACCACCCTCAAGGATGAAAACGCCGCCCTCGAGGCCGTGGCCTGGAAGGCGACGGTCCAAAGACTCTCCATAAGACCGGTCGAGGGGATGGAGGTTGTGGCCACGGGCCGCCTGACCACCTATCCCGGCCGCTCCAATTACCAGTTGATCATCGAATCGCTTGAACTGGCCGGGCAGGGCGCAATCCTTAAGATGCTGGAGGACCGGAAGAAGAAACTGGCCGCCGAAGGCCTGTTCGACCCGGCCCTGAAGAAATCCCTGCCCTTCGCCCCGCGCACCATCGGTGTCGTGACATCGCCCACCGGCGCGGTCATCCGCGACATTCTGCACCGCCTGTCCGACCGCTTCCCGGTCCATGTGCTGGTCTGGCCCGTCAACGTGCAGGGCCAGACCGCCGCCGCCGAAGTGGTGCGCGGGATCGAAGGTTTCAACAACATGGACCCGGAAAACGGAATCGGCCCGCCCGACCTGATCATCGTGGCACGTGGCGGCGGCTCCATCGAAGACCTGATGCCGTTTAACGAAGAATCCGTCGTACGCGCCGCTGCTGAAAGCGTGATCCCCTTGATTTCCGCCGTCGGCCACGAAACCGACATCACCCTGATCGACTTCGCCGCCGATGTCCGCGCACCCACGCCCACCGCCGCCGCCGAAATGGCCGTGCCGGTACGCGAAGACATGATCGCGCAGGTGCGCGACTGGGCGCACCGCATGTTCCAGTGCACGCTGGCCGTCATCAAACACGCGCAGCGCGATATCGACCATGCATCGCGTGTCCTAAGCAACGCCGACCGCGTGCTGGAAGCGCCGATACAGCGTGTCGACCGCGCAGGCCTTCAGCTAGACCGTGCCTTCGAAAAACATTTAAACGCGGCTGAAAAACGCCTCATGCGCATTTCCCTGCGCACGCCGGTGGATGCCGTCAACGCCATGGGCCTGCGCCTTGCCAACGTCGCCCAGCGCCTGAAAATCGATCTGAAACCCTATGAGAAAAACGTGGCTGCCCTTGGCCGCACGCTCGATACACTGTCCTACCGCAACACGCTCGCCCGCGGCTTCGCCGTCGTGCGCGACGCACGGGGCAATCTGATTTCATCAAAAGAAAATGCAAAAGGCGATGTGACCATCACCTTCAATGACGGTGATAAAAAGGCCCGGATATCCTAAGCGCCGCCGCCGTCGTGACGGCGGAAGAATTCCATCGGCATGCGGTGTTCGCGCTCGGCCTCGTCGCACGCTTCAAGCCCGGTGCTGAAATCAGGGTAGATCAGCTTCACGCCCAGCTCGTTCTTGATGCGGTCGTTTTTGACGCGCTTGTTATCAAGATAAAAGCTGCGCGCGATCGGGGCCTGGTCGACCTCGTCGAACGAGATCAGCGGCGGAACCGGAAGACCCAGAATTTCGCACGCCCGCGCAATCAGCGCATGGCTCGGCGCGGGCAGGTCGTCCGCCACGTTATAGGAACGCCCCGGATTGGGCTGGCCCATCGACGCGATCAGCGTCTGGACGATATCGTCGATATGCACGCGGTTAAATGCATGGCCCGGCTTGTCGATGCGGCGTGAGTGACCGGCGCGTACCGCGTCCAGCGCACTGCGCCCGGGGCCGTAAATACCGGCAAGGCGGAAAACATGCACCGGCAGGCGCGATGATGCATACGCTGTCAGCCACTGCGCCTCGGCCAGCGCCCGGCGGCTGCCGCGTTTATTGGTCGGGCGCTGTTCGGAATCTTCATCCACCCAGCCGCCGTCGCGGTCCCCGTAAACGGAAGTCGACGACAAAAGACCGGCCCATTTGATCGTGTCGATCTGTTCCATGTCTTCGGCGTGAAAGGTAAAGGCGGGATCACCGTTATCGGTCGGCGGCACTGACATCAAAACATGCGTGGTGCCGTCCAGCGCCATGAACGGATCGTCCAGCGGATGGTCGTCGTCGAACAGGAACATCTGGATGCCCTGCGCCCGCAGCGCGCGCAGTTTTTCAAGATCGCGCGTGGTCCCGGCGATCTGCCATGACGGATCGGATTTTTTAAGGGTTTCCGCCAGCGCCTGCGCGACATAGCCATAGCCGAAACAGAATAGTTTTTTACGCGCTTCTGACATGATCAGAATTCCAGCTTCGAATAATGCGGGACGGGCGCAAAACCCGGTACCATGTCTTCAAGCAGGGGGCGGAAACTGGGCCGCGCCTTCATGCGCGCATACCATGCCTTGGCCCCCGGATGCTCATCCCACGGCACATCACCAATATAGTCGATGGCCGACAGGTGACCAGCGGCACAGATATCGGCCAGCGAAAAACGGTCGCCCGCAAGCCAGCGGCGTTTTTCCATCAGGTATGAAATGTAATCGAGGTGGTAATGAATATTGGCGTGTCCCGCGCGGATCGACGGGCCATGCGGTTCGCCCAGTTTCAAAAACCGCTTCATGATTTTTTCGCCGACAAGGTTGTCGGTAACCTCGCGGTTGAATTTGACGTCGAACCATCCGACTAGGCGGCGCGTCTCCGCGCGCTGCAACGCATCGGGGCCAAGAAGCGAGGTGTGATCGTAGACTTCTTCAAGGTATTCGCAGATGACATTGGAATTGGACAGGACCGTGCCGTCCTCTTCGACCATGACGGGCACGTCACCGGCCGGGTTGATGGCCAGGAATTCGGTGCGGCGTTCCCAGATCTTTTCGACCTTCAGCTGAAAATCCAGCCCCTTTTCCGAAAGGGCCACACGGACCTTGCGTGAAAACGGGTGAAGCCACAAATGGTACAGGGTTCGCATGCCCGCATCATACCGCAAACCGGTTGTGCATGATAGGGGCTAACACATTGGCCCGGCGTAGTTATTTACTTCGGCGCTGCCGCAACCATGGTCAGGTCGATGGACACAACCACGGCGTCGCCAACCATGCTGGGGTCAGCCCACTGGCCGCCGCCAACGCCGAAATCCAGCCGTTTCAGGGTGGTCGACCCCACGCAATGCGCGGTTTTAACCCCGTCTTTTTCGGTGATCGTCATGGTAAAGGGCAGGTCCAGCGGCTTTTCAATCCCGCGCAGGCGCAGGATACCCGTTGCCAGATAGCCATTGCCGTCCTTTCCGGATTTTTCAAACTTGGAAATCGTATAGGCGGCCGTCGGCATGGTCGCGATGTCGAACCAGTCAGGCCCTTTTACCGACCCATCACGTTCCCCGTTCTTGGAATCAAAACTGCCCAGATCAATGATGATCTTGGCGTTTCCGGTTTCCGGCTTGGCCGGGTCCAGCACCACGAGTCCGTCAAACCCGGTGAAACGGCCATCAAACGCGCTGCCTTCCTGCGTCGCCTGAATGGTCAGGGTGCTTTTGGCGCGGTCGATGGTCCAGTTCGGGAACTGCGAAGTCTGCTGCGCCATGGCGGGCGTGGCCGCCATCAGGAACAGGACGATGGCCGGTTTCATGAACGGCACCATGCGGCGCAGGGTCGAATCCTTGTCGATGACCAGATGCTTTATTACCCCTGCGACATGCAGGCCGATGAAAACCCAAAGCAGCGTGGCAATCGTTTCATGCGCATATTCCATGGCATCGCGGAAATTCTGGTCCGGCACGGTGATCTTGGGGACCGAGAAAAACCCGTACCAGTTGATCGTGGAATTGGCCGCCGAGGTCAGCGCCCAGCCCGAAAGCGGCATGCCGATCATCAGCGCATAGAAACCCCAGTGCACGAAGGTGGACAGCCAGTGTTCATGCGCCGGATGGTTCAGGTCGCGCGGCAGGTTCCAGTTGATCAGCTTCCAGATCAGGCGCAGGACAACCAGCGCCAGAATGGTAATGCCCGTGGCCTTGTGAATGCTGTAGACCCAGAATTTATCCGGTCCGTTGGGAATGTCGCCCATGATTGTCCCCATCACCAGCATGCCCAGGATCAGGATGCCGATCGTCCAGTGGAAAAAGCGCGCCACCGCGCCGTAACGCTCAACACTGTTGGTCCATTGCATGTGAAATCTCCTTAATACGGTTTCGGCAGGATGATGGTGTTATCAATATACTTATTAAGATCGCGGCGCAGATGCTTTTCAAGCGTGCCGTCAGCGTTCATTTCAAAAATCGCGACATCCATCATGTTTTTAAGGCGCATGTCGTCAATGCCAACGCCCAGTACGATGGGCACCACTGTAATCGGGTGTTCAGGTGCGGCAATCTTCAGGACATTGCCGTTGGCCTTGTTGAAATTGTCGACCACAACCGGGCTGCATGTCGCAATCGCGTCGTATTTTTTGGCAACGATCCCCTGCAACGCTTCACCGAACGACATGTTCGCCGGTATCGCCGCCATCCTGGCCAGCGGGAAAATCTGTCTCGGTGTCTGGTACGATACATCGCCGTCATACCCGGCGAATGTGACACTGGCCGCGTTTAATGCGTCCGTGGTTTTGTCATACGCGGTGGTGTCGGCGCGCACGCACGGGTAAACCTTGCTCTTATACAGCGGCGCGGTGAATGCCATGGCACCTGCGCGCGCCGGCGTCTGCCACAGCAAACCGCAAAACGCGTCGTAACGGCCTGATGCAAGCCCGGCGGCAATCTCGCCGTATCCGGCTTCTTCATTCCATTCCACCTTTACGCCCAGTCGTTCGCCGATGTCGTTGGTGATGGTGTAAATGGGGCCGTCGATTTTTTTGGTCGCGGGGTCGACCGTGATGTACGGGGGCAGGGCGTTATACGCACACCGCAACGTGCGCGTTTTCATCACGCGCTCATACCCTGATAAAGCAACATCCTCGGCCTGTGCATGCGACAGGCCGAGGATGAGAAAACCAAGCGCGAAAAGCGCAGATTTCATTATTTTGCTGCCACGACTTCTTCGGCTTCGACCGTGATCATCAGTTTGACGTCATCGCCGACAGCCGGGATGGAACCGCTCATGCCCCATTCGGAACGTTTGATGGTTCCGGCAAGGTCAAAGCCGCATTGCGGTTTCTGGCTCATCAGGTTCGGACCGCATTTGTTCAGTGTGACGTCCAGCGTTACCGGCTTGGTTACGCCCAGCAGGGTCAAATCGCCCGTCATCTTGGCGTGGCTTGCGTCAACCGGTTCGATCTTCGTGCTCTTGAAAGTCATGGTGGGGAATTTTGCGGTGTTGAAGAAGTCGGCGCTCTTCAGGTGTTCGTCCCACTTGGCCATGTCCATGTTCAGTGAATCGGTTTTGATGGTGATATTGGCGCTGGATGCGGCCGGGTTGGCAGCGTCGTACGTGATGCCGCCGTCAAAATCCAGGAACTTGCCGTTTGAATTCGAAAAACCCATATGGTTCACGAAGAACAGGATCTGTGTATGTGCCTTATCAAAGGTGTAGTTCTTCGGCTCGGCCACGGCGGGCGAGGCGACGGCAAAGGTCAAGGCAGCAGCAAGCAGGAAACGACGAAACATTTTTGGAAACCCCTTTTTGAGTGTGAGATCAATCTAGGCGCTAAACCAAAACACGCAAGGCCCCTTGCGGGGCCCTGCGACACTTTTAATTTTCTTTCCCTAAAACCGTCTCACTCCTGGCGGTAGTTCGGCGCTTCGCGGGTAATCGCCACGTCGTGTACGTGTGACTCGCGGTATCCCGCGCCTGTCATACGTACGAATTGGGCTTTCTCTTTCATTTCCGCAATGGTGTGGGCACCGGTGTAACCCATGGCGGCACGCAGGCCCCCCGTGAGCTGGTGCACGACATTGCCCATCGGGCCTTTATACGGCACGCGGCCTTCAATGCCTTCCGGTACCAGTTTCTGGGAGTCTTTGACCTTGCCCTGGAAATAACGGTCGGCAGAACCCTGTGACATCGCGCCAACCGAACCCATGCCGCGATACGACTTATAGGAACGGCCCTGATACAAAATCATTTCGCCCGGTGCTTCGTCCGTACCGGCAAACATCGATCCCAGCATGATGACATCCGCCCCCGCCGCGATGGCTTTGCCCAGATCGCCGGAATAACGAATGCCGCCGTCCGCGATGACCGGCGTGTCATTGCGTGATGCAACATCGGCCACATCCATGATGGCGGTCAGCTGCGGTACGCCCACGCCCGCAACCACGCGCGTGGTGCAGATGGAGCCGGGGCCGATACCGACCTTGATGGCATCCGCGCCGGCATCGATCAATGCCTTGGCGGCTTCGCCCGTGGCAACGTTGCCCGCGATGACTTCAACCGCATTGGATTGCAGACGGCGGATCTTGGTCACCGCCTCCAGCACGCCCTTGGAATGACCGTGCGCGGTATCGACGATGATCACGTCGACCTCGGCATCGGCCAGCGCCATGGCGCGTTCATACCCGCCGTCACCCGTGCCGACAGCCGCGCCCACGCGCAGGCGGCCCTGGTTGTCTTTGCAGGCATTCGGGTACTGGGTTGATTTCTCGATGTCCTTGACGGTGACAAGACCGATGCATCGGTCGTCATTGTCGATGACCAGCAGTTTTTCAATGCGGTGGCTGTGCAGAAGACGCTTGGCCTCTTCCTTGTCGACCTTGTTGCGAACGGTGATCAGGCCGTCCTTGGTCATCAGGTCGCGCACCGGCTGGTCCAGCTGGCTTGCGAAACGCACGTCGCGGTTGGTCAAAATACCGACCAGCTTGCGGTTCTGTTCAACGACCGGAATACCGGAGATGCCGTATTTGCGCATCAGGTCGAACGCCTCCGCCAGTGTCGCATCGGGGCTGATCGTGATCGGGTTGACCACCATGCCGCTTTCATAGCGTTTTACTTTGCGGACTTCCTCGACCTGCTGGCCGATGGACAGGTTGCGGTGGACGATGCCCATGCCGCCCGACTGCGCCATGGCAATCGCCATCGTGCTTTCGGTCACGGTATCCATGGCTGCCGACAGCAGCGGGATATTCAGCGTGATGTTACGGGTCAGGCGCGTGCCGATGTTCACATCCAGCGGCTGCACGTCAGACGCAGCAGGCACCAGCAGAACGTCGTCAAACGTCAGCGCTTCTCTAATTTCTTTTTTTGCGGAAAATCTGGACGCAAAGGCCATGATAAAGGTCTCCTTTGCGGGCTGACCTTATGCCCCTTGGGGGGCATAAGGCAAGAGGTTTATTACTTCACCAAAGGATAGTCGGCCTTGGGGAAAAGCGGGTTTTCAGCCGGGCAGGCAGGCGGGGTCTCCGAAACGCTGCCGCAACCGTCGCGGGCCGGGTCGTTCGAGCACTGGAACCAGTTCAGGTACTCAGGGCAGGACGGGATGGATACCGGCGGCTTCATGGTGATATCGGCGGCGGCCGGTGGTTCACCCGGTGCCGCGTACATGGCGGTCAGGGCCGGGAATTTACACACGGCGTTGATACGCAGGTCGTCCAGCGTGCCGTCCGCATTCCGACGGGCCGTTATCGGAAAAATCACGTTGTAGTAACGCTTGATATGGAACAGCTTCTGGTACCAGTACCGCATGTCGATTGAATACGTGTATTCGAAACTGTCGCGGCGATCAGACCCGATATATTTCAGGCCCGCGCCCTGTGCCGCGTTGGCGACATGCGATGGCGGTTTTTTCAGCAGGCCGTTTTTCGAAAACTCATCCAGCAGCGGGAAGGGCGTTTCAAAACGTACGGTGATGAAAGGACCTTCGTTTTTCACCATCTGGCGTGCCTTGGCTTCAAGGTTGGCGCTGTGATTGTCCTTGTACCAGCGCGGGTTGAGCCACTGGTAACCGGGGCCGATGCTTTGCCCGCCAAAGGTAATCACGGTCTTTTCAGTGGCGTCAGCCATCGAAAGATCGGTCTCGGCCGGTTTGAAATAATAGGTGATGTACCCCTTGTTGACGTAAGCCGGAATCTTGCCGACATGCGCGCCGATCTGCGCCATCAATGTGTCGATCTGTGTAAGCCCGTCCTCCAGCTTCACGCCATTCTTGAGTTCGGAATGAATGCCCGTGCACAGGTCTTTTGAAAGCTTGCCGGTCTCATTGATGTCGTTGACGTCGACGCTGAAAAGTTCATCGCGGAATGTTTTCGCCCACGCGTGGTCTGTGTCGAAGGTTTTGAATCGTTCATCCGGCGGAAAAAGCGCGCCTGCCAGAAAGACGGCGACGACGCTGATAGCGATGATCTTTTGTCTGCGTGTATTCAAAAACATGGCATATCCCCTTGGTAGCGCCCTATTGTCCCCTAGATCTGTACGACTTTAAAGGGGCTGTTCTGTGCCAAAAGGCTAGTATAGGACTAAAATCCTTAATAGTGGGTTGAGGCACCGGGTTGCACCCTCCCGCAAAGCCCGTAGAATCATCCCCATGACCACACCCCTCTGGACACCCGCCCCCGCCCTGATCCACCAAAGCAACCTGGAGCATTTCCGTATTCGTGCGGAACATGCCGCCGGTCAAAAATTCGCCGACTACGACGCATTGTGGCGCTGGTCGGTCGAAGACACGGCCGCGTTCTGGGATCTTGCCTGGGACTGCATGGGGGTCATCGGTGACAAGGGTGATGTTGTCATCGACGAAACCGCGCCCATGTTCGGCGCGAAGTTTTTCCCGAATGGAAAAATTTCCTTCGCTGAAAACTGCCTGCGCCGCCGCGACGACGGCGATGCGATCGTTTTCTGGGCCGAAGACAAGATCAAACGCAAACTGTCGTACAAACAGCTTTACGACCGCGTATCGCAACTGCGCGAGGCGCTGCTGAAACTGGGCGTGCAAAAAGGTGACCGCGTCGCCGGTTACATCAGCCACATGCCCGAGGCCGTGATCGGCCTTCTGGCGGCGTCTTCCATCGGCGCCATCTGGTCGTCGGCATCGCCAGATTTTGGCGTACAGGGCGTCGTTGACCGTTTTGGCCAGATCGCACCCAAGGTGCTGATCGGCATGGACGGTTATTATTACAACGGCAAGGTCATCGACTGCCTGTCCAAGATCAAGGATATCCAGCCGCATCTGCTGGGTTTGGAACATACGCTGATCGTTCCGTATCTGAATCCGAACCCGGATCTGTCAGGTCTGCGCAACGCGCAGAATTTCGATACGGTCTGTGATTCCTATCCGGCGACGGGCATGATTTTCGAGAAATTCGATTTCAACCATCCGCTGGTGATCATGTATTCATCCGGCACCACGGGTGTGCCCAAATGCATCGTCCACGGCGCGGGCGGCACGCTGATCCAGCATATGAAGGAACACCAGCTTCAGTGCGACGTCAAAAAAGACGACCGCGTGTTTTATTTCACCACCTGCGGCTGGATGATGTGGAACTGGCAGGTCACCGCGCTGGCATCCAATGCAACACTGCTGACCTATGACGGCTCGCCGTTCTATCCCAACGGCAATATCCTGTGGGATTATGCCGACGCTGAAAATATGACCCTGTTCGGCACTGCCGCCAAATATATCGACGCGATCAAGAAGGCAAATTTACGCCCGCGCGATACGCATAAACTCAGCCATCTGCGCACGCTGACCTCCACTGGGTCGCCGTTGGTGCACGAAAGCTTTGATTACATCTACGACGCGATCAAGCCCAATTTGCATCTGGCATCCATCTCCGGCGGTACCGACATCGTATCGTGCTTTGTCATCGGTAATAACCTCTCACCCGTTTGGCGCGGCGAAATTCAGGGCGCTGGCCTTGGCTACGCCATGGACGCGTTCGATGACGACGGCAAACCCATCGCACCCGGCGCGGGGCAGGGTGAATTGGTCTGCACCAAACCCTTCCCCAGCATGCCCGTGAATTTCTGGAACGACGAAGGCAACGCCAAATACAAGGCCGCGTATTTTGAACGCTTCGACAATATCTGGTGCCACGGCGACTGGGTCGAACGCACCAATAACGGCGGCTGGATCATCCATGGCCGTTCCGACGCAACCCTAAAGCCCGGCGGCGTACGTATCGGCACGGCAGAGATTTACCGTCAGGTCGAACAGGTGCCGGAAGTCCTGGAATCCATCGCCATCGGCCAGATGTGGGACGGGGATCAACGCATCATCCTGTTCGTGCGCCTGCGCGAGGGTGTTGAATTGAACGACGATCTGCAAAAACGCATCAAAGACCAGATTAAAAAGGGCGCATCACCGCGCCACGTCCCGGCGAAAATTCTGGCTGTCTCCGACATCCCGCGCACCAAGTCAGGCAAGATCACTGAACTGGCCGTGCGTGACATCGTCCATGGTCGTCCGATCCGCAACGTAGAGGCTTTGGCAAATCCCGCCGCGCTGGACCTGTACAAAAATCTTACAGAGTTGCAATCCTGAACGCATCGCGGCTGCCCGCGATGAAGCCGTCATTCTGAAACTTGCGGTGAATTTTGCCGTATTGGATAGGCTGCCTGGTGTTGAGGTCCAGCACCGCGCCGCCCGCTTCGCGGATGATGATGTCGCCCGCCGCCGTATCCCATTCCGACGTATGGCCAAGGCGCGGATACAGATCAAAATCACCCTGTGCCAGCATGCAGAATTTAAGGCTGCTCTGGCGTTTGTATCGTTGTGCGATCTGATGCGCGCCGATAAACGGCTCCAGCACCACCGGTTCGGCTGATCGCACGCCCGACAGAATATGATAACCCTCATCCGGCGTTGCGCGCATGTTGATGCGCACGGCCTCGCCGTTGATAAAACGATACGCACCGCACCCCGCCATCGCGTACCAGCTCTCATTGAACGCAGGCGCGTGGATGACGCCCAACACGGGTTCGCCCTTGTCGATCAGCGCGATGTTGACGGTAAAATCCTTGAACCCCGCGATAAACGCGCGCGTCCCATCCAGCGCATCGACCAGCCAGAACGGATCATCGGATAAAACATAACGCGCGCCCGCATGCGCGGCCTCTTCGGCGACGATGGTGTGGGGTGCAATACTGCGCAGCGCAGCAACAACAATATCCTCAGCCGCTTTATCGGTATCGGTGACCGGTGATCCGTCGTTCTTGCGGATGACGGCACCGCCCATGCCCCAATCAGTCATAATACGTGCGCCAGCCGCGTGGGCTGCGTCCATAACCGCTGCAAGAACATGATTGTCCACGTTAATACCTCTTTATAGCCCGTCTGTTTTGGCGTAGTTTGGACAACTCCACAAGCCTTCAAGGAAACTGATTTCCATGACCAAAAAATCCGCCACTGAAAAAGCCCCTGAGGCGCAAGGCCAGTTGCCTTTGTTTTATTCCAAGCCCACGCTGCTCGACGCTGTCCAGCACGCCGACATGGGTGCCGCCAAGGATATCGGTTTTGCCTTCGCCGCCAAGGTCAACGCTGTGCCGCTCAACCTGGTTGAATTCCCGCAGGCCGCGCATTTCTATCCCATCGCCTTCGCCCGTGACGCCGTTGCAACGCCGGTGGCGGTTGTTGGTGTGCGCGATAACGAAAACCTTTTCGTAAACGCCAACGGCCAGTGGCAGGAAAATGCCTATATCCCGGCTTATGTCCGCCGCTACCCGTTCATCCTGTCCGAAAGCCCGGACGGCCAGCAGCTGTCCCTGTGCATTGACGATGCGCCGGGCATGATGGTTGCCGGCGGCCCCGACCGCTTCTTTGAAGAAAACAAGGAACCGACCCAGCTGGCCCGCAACGCCATGGAATTCTGCCGCTCCTACCACATCGCGGCCCAGCACACGCAGGGCTTCGGCCAGGCGCTGATCGCGGCGGATGTGCTTGTCGACCGTACAGCCGAAATGACCCTGAAAAACGGCCAGCGCGTCAGCTTTTCGGGTTTCCGCATCATCGACGAAGAACGCTTCAACAAACTGCCTGAAAAGACGCTTGTTGAATGGCGTACCAAGGGCTGGCTGGCCGGCGCATACGCGCACCTGTTCTCGGGCATGCACTGGGGTGATATCACCCGCATGGTCGCGGAACGCACCCCGGCCAAGTAAGCCTTTGACCCCTATTAAAGAAACCGGCCTTCAAAGGCCGGTTTTTTGTTACTAAGCTTTTGACAGTACGGCGTCCGGCGTGGTTCAACTGCCCTTGATACGCACCCGTAGCTCAGCTGGATAGAGCGCCGGTTTCCGAAACCGTAGGTCGCAGGTTCGAGTCCTGCCGGGTGCGCCACCCTAAAATTGAGGGCGATTGATGATATTCAAAGAACGTGTTGGTCTGGCGATCACGGTTATACTTGCGGGTATGTGCGTTACACGTGGCGTGTATGCGCTTCTGCGAAACAGTTACTGGGTATCACCAAAATACAGCCCTGCCGTCCTGATGGACGGTGCCGGCGTTAAAGCCTGGGCTATGGCGCAGTTCGCGCTGGCAATCGCCGTATTCGGCGGTTGGCTCTTTTCCCGCCCCGTTCACCGCAAAGCGGGGATGCTTGTGGCGGGTCTGGGACTGCTTGCAGCCATCAGCCTGTTTGCCGCCAGCACCTACCTCGACGCACGCTGAACCTGATAAGTTTCAACGGGTTTTTATCGGACAACGCTCAGTTTTGTGACATGCCGGACATTGTCGTTAAGTGCAAGCACCATGTTGTAGACCCAGTGTCTCAGCTCTTCGGAAGGCAATTCCGCTATAGCATGGGCAATGCTCATGGTTTTGGTATCAGGACCGGTCGTTGATAGGGATGTGTCCTGCCCGAAGAAATAGCCCACCGGTACGGAAAACATCTCTGCGCATTTCTGAAGTTTTTCTGGCGCAATGCGTGTGGAACCGGATTCATATTTCTGAATCTGCTGAAACGTAACCCCCAGCCACTGGCCAAGACATTCCTGGCTGATGCGTTTGTTTTGACGGATTTTACGAAGCCGCGTGCCGAGTTCTTCATCGAATGACATGTTGCATCCCCCTGATGTCTTGATTGTGCTTTAAAATATAACCGTAAATCCAAGCGCTTGCGACTTTTTCGGGAAAAACTTGATTTCTGTTTACTCAATCAACCGCACGTATAATCATTATCCTTATTAAGAAATGGTGACGGGTTTGGAACTGAAAAAAGGCAACCAGATTGCAGCAGCAAGGGCGCTTTTGGGGTGGGATCAGAAAGACATCGCTGAGCGTGTCGGTGTTACTGTCGCTGCCATATCGAAAATCGAGAAAGGTGATAGCAAAGGCAAAAGCGTCACGCTCGAGAAAATTCATGCCGCCTTTGAAGGGGCTGGCGTTGAGTTTACGAAAAGTGGCGTACGCCTTGAGAGGCGTGCAGTTCGCGTATTTGAAGGACTAAAAGGATTTATAGACTTCTTTGATGAAGTGTATTGGCACCTTAAAGAAACAAGAAATCCTGACGTTTGTATTAGCAACGTCGACGAAAATCAGTTCGATTTGATGCCGAGAACGCATTTTGAAATGCATAAGAAAAGAATTTTAGCGCTCAACCTTGGTGTAAAATACAAAGTGCTGACGCGACGTGGAGACCTGTATTTTCCGGCAGCAGAATATGCGGAATACAGATGGTCGCCTGAAGGCACATTTTTTTCTGTTCCTCACTACATTTACGGCGACAGGATAGCCATGATGCTGTTTGGAAAAAATCCGCGTATTTATATACTTAATGAAAAAGAAATTACCGACATGTATCGCCGCCAATTTGAGGAGATGTGGGGTAAATCAATCAAACCTGTTGGTAAGGTAGTGACAGTCAAACCAGAGCATGAAAGCTTGATACATAAATAATTACTTTGTCGCGACCAAAAGCGCGATAGGGCGATCGTCCGTAAGAAAGGCACGAGAAAAACCTGCAGCCTTGGCTGCTAACAAAACCGTGTCGGGTGTGAATTTATAAATATTAATGGCGTTGAACGCCCTGCCCGCGGGAATTTTCACGCGCTGGCCGTAGAGGATAAAATCCTGATCCCTGCCGGAAATAAGATAGTGTGCATATTGTCCCACTTCTGCGTGCCAGACAGGTTTATGCGTCCATCTTTCGGGTGTAAAATTGCCGTAAACAAGATTGCGACGTTTCGCATTGTGCAGAATGCTTAAAACTTTGCGTGACGAAAGGGGTACATCATAGGCGCGCATCAGCGCGTCTTGGTTATGTTCGGTATCAATACTCAAGAAAAGACTGTCACCGTCATTACAGCAATCGGCCAAGGATGACAGGTTTTGTATTAGTCGCGGCAACGGTGCCTCACCTGGTTTGCCCTCCATATTACCGATGGATATGCCCCACATGACAAAACCGGTCTTCTCGCGGCCTTCCTTAGCGATGTTTGGGTGAATATAATCTTCGTATCGAACGGATGTTTTTATCTGGAGAGACTGTTCAACCAATCCGGCCGCCTGGTCGGCGTGCAGGGCGCTGATATCGACGGCCGTATACTGTTTGGCGTGTACCAAAAACGGCAATGTCTTTTGTGAAATGCTCTGTGCGCTGCCGGGGCCTAATTCAACGATATTGACGATGCTGCGCAGAATGGCTTGGACACCTGAAACATTCAGGGCACCGCGAACAGCTTTCACATCCATTGACGTTGGGTAATAGCCGTCATACTTGGTTATCTGGTTCCAGATTTCCGTGCCACCTGCAGGGTCTTCCGGACGATCAGCATCAGCATACGACCATTTCTCCATATGGCCCTGCCGCGTGAGGCTGAAAAGCTCCAGTAAATCCTGTGCGAGCTCATCTGGTTGCTCGAGTATTTGCTTCTTGGGAAAGGCGAGGACGGACATGATCAGTGCACCGGCCTGCCGTTTTTCCAGCTGGTTTCAAACATACGGCGCAGGGCGCTGCTGACTTTCGTGCTATCAACTAGCGTGACTGTAACAGCGTCTTCTTCGAAATCGATGAAGGCAGTTTTGTCGCCGTATATATAAACGCAGGTATCGGCAAACTCATCTTTGCTTATATAGCGAAATTCGCAATAGGTGGACGTACCGACATTTGTGTCGGTTTCCTTGATGAGTGCGCGGTATCGCGGTTTGGGATCAATGGCATTAACACGCTCGACATGGGCAGCCGCATTGGCACTGGTCCATTTTAAAAACAGACTGTCGTCATTATTGGCGATGCAGACATCGGCATCAGGCCGGATCTTGATGACGTTGTAAACATCATCAAGAAATTTTTTGAAACCTGATGCTCCGGTAAAATAGGAGACTGTGCTCACACGCGGGCGCACGCCACCTTCATCGGTGATTTCGACGCCGGCGGTGGTAAAGGCGCCCAATATCTTGGCCATGGTGCGGGCGTTCGGCTCGCTTGCCCCGTCGCCTTTTTCAATAGCAGCAATGGTATTGGACACGACTCCGGCCTTTTCAGCCAGATCGTCTCGGGACCAGTTCAACCAGGCCCGGGCCGCACGTAATTGATTTGCAAGGATATTTGGCGTCATGGCCCCTTATTAACATCTATTTTTGGTCATTTCCACCAAAAAAGTTGCAAAAAAGACCAAAATTAACTAAGTTTTAAGAGTTGGAGCCTTATAACAATGCCCAACAAGCTCAAAATGAGCGGATGAGGGGATAATCAATGACCATGTACGCAAAAGTCCAGACCGGCGAAAAAGTCGTTTTCCTGACCCGTAAGGTCGCAGCCGCGAACCAGAACGCGCTGACCGCTTATGATATGCCGTCGCCCCAGTGGTACGACGTGAAATTCCTGGTTGAGCGTATGTTCGACCTCCGCGGCGTTGTCCGCGACGCTATCGGCAAGCGTAAAGCCGCCGAACGCATGCGCCAGCGCGTTGCAGGCATGTCGGTCCGTCAGATCGTCGTCGCCGAAATTCACGGCCACAACATGGATATTGCCCTCGCATGGCATGATTACCGCGAAGCCGTCACCGCCTACCACCACATGTGGGACGTCTATCAAAAGAACCTGAAGAAATTTTAAGTTTCCCCCGAAAGCACATGCCTCCCAGTGGTGTGTGCTTCAATAGTAAAAGGCCCCTTCATCAGGGGCCTTTTTTATTATTCTGTGTCGCGGATCAGGCGGCAGCTTTGTATTCAACACTCTCATCCGCCAGTGCCTTCTGGAAGGCGGGGCGGTTGGTGATCTCTTGCAGAACGCGTTTGACGTTCGCGCCCAGCGTGATGGTGCCGGGCATTTTCGGGGTCCAGTTGGCAACGACCGCCATCAGGATACCGGCAATCGTTACGGTATCGCCGGCAAGGTATGTGTTGTTCGCCAGATGCGCATCGGCTTCGTTCCAGGCCTTCTGAATATCGGCGCAGACGAATTTCGCGATGGATTCCTGTGCCTTCGGATCATCCGACAAAGCCTTCACGCGAAAACCCACACCGTATTTCGGGTGCAGCGTGGCATTGGCCCAGCACAGCCATTCCAGCGTGCGCGTGCGTTCCGGTCCGGATTTCGGCAAAAGGGCGGACCCTTCTTTTTCCAGCAGGTGGATCAGGATGGCCGCGCCTTCGCGCACGACCATGCCATCATCTTCCAGCACCGGCACCTGGTGCCGCGGGTTTACTTTCAAAAGGCGCGCGTCTTTGGTCGGGCCTTGCAGTTCGGCTTTGACCAGTTCGAATTTAGCCCCGGTTTCAATCAGTGCAGCGTGGACCGCCATGGAGCAAGCGCCCGGCGAATAATAAAGCGTGTACATAAAGAAAGACCCCTGTCGTCGTTGATAGACCACAAGCTAGGCCGGGGTATTCGCCTTTTCAAGCCAGCACGCATCGCCATACGAATAAAACCGGTAACCCGCGGCAATCGCGTGTTTATAGGCGTCCAGCATGCGTGTCCGCCCGGCGAATGCCGACACCAGCATCAAAAGGGTCGAACGCGGCAAATGGAAATTGGTCATCAGCACATCGACACAGCCGAATGTGTATCCCGGCGTGATGAAAATGCGTGTTGATCGCTCCCCCGCCTGTACCTTGCCGTCCACCACGGCGCTTTCCAGCGTGCGCATCGATGTGGTGCCCACCGCAATGACGCGTTTGGCGTTGTTGATTGCCTCCGCTGCCTCAGGCGTGATGCGCGTCCATTCGGCGTGCATGATGTGGTCGTCTGTGTCGTCCGTCTTCACGGGCAGGAACGTGCCCGCACCGACATGGAGTGTGACATGCGCGCGTTTTGCGCCGCTTGCATCAATGGCGGCCAGTAACTCAGATGTAAAGTGAAGCCCGGCCGTCGGCGCAGCCACCGAGCCAGGATGCTGCGCATACGCGGTCTGGTATGTGGTCTTATCCTGCTCCGCCGCGCGCCGGTGCATGTATGGGGGCAGGGGCAATTCGCCGTATTTATCCAGCATGGAAAACACGTCGTTGCAATTGAACGCGATCCTGACCTGGCCATCTTCGCCGCGTCCCGTAACGGTGGCGGTGAAATCATCGGCAAACACAACGGTCTGTCCGTCTTTCAGGCGTTTGGCGGGTTTGGCAAAACACAGCCATTCATTTTTGGTCAGCGCCTGGTGCAGAAGAAATTCAACCTTCACCTCGCCGCGCATCCCCATCAGCCGCGCCGGAATGACCTTGGTGTCGTTGAACACCATGACATCGCCAGCGCCGAGCAGGGACGGGATGTCCCGCACCGACGCATCGCGCAAATTGGACCCGATATAAAGCATACGCGCGGAATCGCGCGGGTTTGCCGGCTCCGTCGCAATCGCGGATTCAGGAAGGGAGAAATCAAACAGGTCGACGCGCATCAGGCTTTGGGCACAACCGGGTCGTTGGCGGGCGTGACTTTTTTATCGCCCGTGCTCCATTCAATCAGAAGCGCATACGCAACCGTCAAAAGCGTGGGGCCAATGAATAGGCCGATAAACCCGAACGCAATGACGCCGCCGAATACGCCAAGGAAAATCAGCGGCAACGGCAGGCTGGACCCAAGCGAGATAAAGTAAGGACGAATAATGTTGTCGACGCCGCTGATGACGAACAGGCCCCAGACGCTCATGAACACACCCGCACCGATATCACCGTTGGTGAACAGCCAGAAAGCCGCCGGCACCCATACCAGTGGCGGGGCCATCGGGATGAAGGATACGATCATGGTCACGAAACCAAGGAACGTCGCACCCGGTACGCCTGCGATGTAGAAACCGATACCGGCAAGCGCACCCTGTGCCAGCGCCGTACCCAGAACGCCATAGATAACGCCGATCAGGGTCTGCTTGGACACCAGCAGCAGATGCTGCCCGCGCGAGCCTACGAATTTGGTGATCAGATGGTTGACGCGGCGCGCCACGCTGTTGCCGTGACGGAACAGGAAAAATGCGATCAGCACACCAAGCGACACGTCCAGCATGCCGCGGCCCAGCATCGCGCCGACGGCGATCAGTTTGGGGGCTACCTGTTCTTTAAGATTGGCACTTTCTTTCAGGGATGTGGCCACATACTCCATCCACAGATCCTGAAGATACGGTCCCGCCACCGGGATATCGGACAGCCATACCGGCGGTGAATCGGGCGATGCCATAAGGGGGGCAATCATGCCCGTGTACAGGCGGCTGAAATTTTCAGCAAGGCTGGTGCCCAGAAAAATCAGCGGCACGATAAAACACGCGGACAGCGCGATGGTCATCAATATGGCTGCAAGTGTTTTGCGATCGTTCAGCTTTGCCGTCAGCCATGTATAGGCGGGCCATGTCGCAAGGGTGAAAATGATGGCCAGAAGAAGCGCCGGGATGAACGGCTTGACGATGACAAGGCATCCCCACGCGATCAGGATCAGGCTCGCAACAACCACAAGCGTCCGGTAGAACGCATTACGGTCGGTTTTGTCCATTTTATCGAATTTATCAAAGCCGGTCTTCATATCTGGAAGATACGGTCAAACGCCCCCGAACGCAATGCGCTTAAGCGTCTGACGTGCTTTGTGAATCCGTCTTGTACAGGTCGAAATTCAGCGCGTCCCGGACCACACCGCCGGTTTTGCCGCCAAACCGGTTATAGGTGTTCTTCTCGCTGGTGACATTCAGGGACGCGAATTTGCCGTCCGCATCCTTGCCCAGCTTAATCACCGCAGTCTCCGCCGTTGAACCGGTAACATTGGTTACGGTCATGCTGGACGGTTTGCCGCCCTCGTACTTGATAACGAAGGAAACCGTATGGCCGCTTTCCTGCAGCGTGATGGATGACCGCGTGCCGTTGCTGTCCTTGCGCATCGCGTTGTCGATCGCGCCGTTCGATGTCGGTGATTGCATGTCGTTGATCAGCTCCGAAAGGCCCTGGAACAGGGAAATCGTCTCATCCGATGCCTTGGAAATATCGATATTGTTGGCATCAAAGAAATTGGCGATGAAGGCCTGCGCATTGGACTGAACCTTGTTCAGCGCCGCTTCCGGTGCCTGGGATGATGTGCCCGCGCGGGTCTTGGCCTGGGCCAGCAATGCCTGTGCCTGCGGCGACAGGGAAACGATATCCCCGTTGGAATCGGTAAGGCTTGTCCCCGCGCTGCCACTGCTGGCCGCATTGCCATACTGGCGAAAGCCAAGGGCCGTCGTGCCCTGGCTGTTTTTGTTCAGGTAATCGACCAGCGATGATGTCTGGCCCAAAAGGGATGGATTGATCGTGCTCATGGCAAATGGCTCTCTTTAATGTGTCAGGGAGGGCATTTGCAAAAACCGTGCCTAGGCCGGATCGGCCCATAATGATGATCAGGCCGAGAACTGATCGTAGGCTCGTAGAGTATCCGCGGCATACATTAATGCGGGTCCGCCGCCCATATAAACGCACATAGCCATAACTTCGGCAATTTCTTCTCTCGTTGCGCCAAGGCCTTTTAGCGCCTTGATATGAAAGCCTATGCAGCCATCGCAACGCTGCGTGACGCCGATAGCCAGGGCAATAAACTCTTTCGTTTTCTTATCCAGGGCACCATCCGCTGTCGCTGCTTTTGAAAGAGCATAAAAACCATTCATGGCATCGGGGGCAGCCTTTTTAAGCTCGCCGGTATACTCAGAAATATCGGAAATAAGCGCTTTATAATCTTTTGTCATTGATTTCATCCTTGTTATTTCATATTTATATGATATCAATAAAATATAAATTATAAGAAGGCAATGTCAATGAAGGAAATGAGAAAAAAGGCAGCGCGGGTATCAGGTTTTCTGAAAGGAATGGCCAGTCCCCAGCGATTACTTATTCTTTGTCATCTTTCCGACGGTGAAAAAAGCGTCACGGAGCTTATAGAGGCGACGGGCATTGCTCAGACATCGATGTCGCAACATCTGTCCAAGCTAAAAGAAGAAAATATTATCAGTTTTAGACGCGAGCACCGAACGCTCTATTACTCTATTTCTCATGAGGCCGCGAAGCGGGTCATGGATGTTCTTTATAATTATTTTTGCAAGGAGAAACATAATGATTAATACAATTTCACCACAAGAAGCAGCGCGGTGGTTGGCTAATGGGGAAGCGATCCTGATTGATGTTCGGGAAGCCGACGAATTTCGTGCTGAACATATCGCCTATGCGAATTCCTTGCCATTAAGCGTACTTAAAGACTTGTTCAGGCAAATGAACATCCCTGTAACCCGAAAAATCATTTTTCATTGTCTTAAAGGCGCCCGCGGTGGACAAGCTTGTATGACGATACAAGGGGACGGACCTTGTGATAATCCGCTCTATAATATGGACGGCGGCATCACAGCGTGGAAAGAATCCGGTCTTCCTGTTGTGTCTTCTGCCGTATCAGCCGGTATGACCATTTTCAGGCAGGTTCAAATTATTATTGGTGGGCTCATCGCGGCTTTTGTGGTGTGTGGCCTGCTGGGGCTGACTTTCGGGTTTATGATCGCCGGGCTTCTTGGTTTTGCGCTATTCATTGCGGGTTTGACTGGGTGGTGCGGTCTGGCGATGCTGCTATCTAAAATGCCATGGAACAAATAGCTCGGGAATATTAGAGAATGCTGTTGTACCGGTGCGCGTTTAGCTTGCTTGTGCTCACCGGAGAAAAAGTACATCCTTTGGTCCAGCCGAAGAGCTGACCAAGTTGGTAAAAGTTCTCGGCGATAAATATTAAGAAATGGTGCCGTCGAAAGGATTTGAACCTTCGACCCTCGCATTACGAATGCGATGCTCTACCCCTGAGCTACGACGGCCAGTTTTGGACGGGTTCAACTTCTAAGGTTTTTTGCGCCCCGATGCAACCCATAAGAACTTGATTTTAAGGGGGCTAAGCGCCATATTGCGCCCGGGAAGCCGGCGGCAGGCGTTAGTGTCGCGAACCCGGTCAGGTCCGAAAGGAAGCAGCCGTAACGATTTCTTCGGGTTGCTGTCGGTTTCCTATCAGTTTGCGACCAAAGCCGGACGTGCCAGATTCCCGCGCTGCGCCAGATACGCCCTCACATCGTAATGGTCTGCCCCGCTGCTTTTGCGCGCCTTACCCATAGCTGCGCGCTGGAATTCACCCAGCTGCACCTGTTGACCCTTGCGCAGTGTTGCCTGCCAGGCGTCCAGTGCCAGGGTGGTTTTGGCAAAATGTTCCGCCGATTCAAATGGCCAGACCATCTGTTCCGGTATCGGCTGCATGGTGTTTTGCAGAATCTGTAAGTGCTTATGCGCCTGCTTGGCGGACACAAACGGATACGCCAGAACCATGCCCCGTACGACCGAGCGTTCAAGCTGCGTGCGCAGGGCGTTTGTGCTTGTGCTGCTACCTTTCAGCGGTATATGAAACGCAAATGACGCAAGCAGCGCGATGCGGTCGGCGGGTGAATGTACCGCCTGCATGATTTTTTCCACCGCAGACAGTGGCGGGCCGTCATAGGTTTTGCCATCAATGCTGGCGCGCAGTTCGCGCGCGCCCGCTTCCATGGCCCCGCGGTAAGCGTCCATGTCCAGACGGCCGAAACCGGCACGCATCTGTTTTTCGCTCATGAAAACTTCGTCGCCATTTTCTTTCAGCGTCAGCGGCTGGAAACGTTCCAGCGTAATGGTCTCACCCGCGATCTCACGCGTGACGGGGCCGAGCGACAGGCCGGGGCCATACACCGGATGAAAAAAAAGATCCGGCATGATGGCGGGTTCCGGCGCAGCTTTGACCTTGGGTGGTTTCGGGGCGCGCGGATTTTTCGCCCGGAGCTTCATGAGATCCAATGCCGCCTGTGCCGCGGGCGATTCGGGCATTTCCGTTACAGCGGTATCGGCGGCACGAAAAATATGGCCGCCCGGCGCGGTTTCGATCAATGAATCCGCATTTGCAAGACCGGCGCGCTTGAACGCGTCGCGTAAGCGGGAAATGGACGCAAGCGCCGTCGATTTCGGCTTGATATGCGTGGGGTAATATTTGGCCCCGATATCGGCGGATGGCACCACCGTGCCACGCTGATTGAACAGGTCGATCAGGATGCCGTATTGCGTGGGGCTTATGCCGGTATCCCCACCATTGATGCGCGCCGGTGCGGGACGATCGGCAACGTAATCAACAGTGAAATCACCGGCATCGAAATGCGCGGGCAAGGCTGCAGCATCGAATGTTTGATGCAGCGTTGGTTTTATAGGTGCGATGGTAGACACAGCCTGCGGCATAAGGGCGACGACGCCGTTCCTGTCGGGACGCACCAGAACAGGGCCGACCGGCGGCTGGATGAAATCCTGCGCGAACAGATACCTGATATCACTGAGGGCCTTGGACAGAATCACGCTGCTTGACGCAGTACCCAGCGCCGCGCGCAAATCTGCGGTCGACACGTAATAAGTGCCAGCGCGCGCCGCGTCGACAAGCGCTTTCAGCACCATGAAGGTATTGCCGGAAATCGAATAATTGGTTCCGTGCACGATATAGGCTTTCTGGCGGCGGTCATACCGGTCGATGGCGATGCGTCCGAGGTCGATGCTTTCAACCGGGGCCACAGGCGCAGGCACAATTTTTTCAGCGCGCATGCGCGGCGTGCGTGCGGGTTTTTCAGTTTTGGGGCCGTTCGCCGGTGCAGGCACATCCATGACAAACCACACATGACGGCTGTAGCGCCGGATCGTTTGACGCGCGGTTTCAGGCACGAAGCTTTGCGCGTATAAATCGTCGATGATTGTCATGGCCTTGGACACCATCGTGCGTGCGGATTTTTTCTCGCTGATCACGCTGCGTAAATCCTGATAGGGAATATACTGGTCGGGTCTGTCTTTGATGGCCTTCAGCACGTTGAATACCTGCCGTTGCAGCATGTAATTGGTACCGCGTACCATGCAGGTGCGATGCGCGCGGTCATAACGGTCGATGATGAAACCGTTCATGTCCAGGCTTTCGACAACTGCGTTCGGATCGCGCCGGGCAACAGGTGACGGCTTTGCCGGTGCGGGCTTTGCCGGTGCAGGCTTTGCGACGGCAGGTCTGGACGGCGTATGGCTGCGTGCAGGTGCCAGAGTGTAGGGGGTGCGCGGTGCCGGTTTCGGATTCGCGTCTTCAATCAGCGCCCGCGCGTTTTGCAGGTATCTGCGCGTATCTTCCAGGTTGATACCCAGAATCTCGCTCAGATCCATCGTATTCACACGCTTGATCGGGTCTTTGAGCATGTTGACCAGCGACAGGAATTCCGCGCGGTTCATGGTGGTCGCCGCGGCTTCCATCATTGCGTTGCCGGGCAGGGCGTCGCGCGCGGCGGCAAGGTCTGCCTCGACCGGCGGCCCGTCTGCGGGCGGAATATCGGTGGGAATGATATGCAGGGCCTGTTCCGGTGCCGGGACGGGTTTATCGATACCGATGATGACGTCATTTGCGGTCAGTCTGAAGGTAAACGCCTTCGCTGCCGGTGCGTCCGTGGTGGATTTATCTTCTTCTGTCTGTGGCGTCTCGTCTTCGTTTTCGCCGTTTGTCTTATCAACGGCTTTGGTGGTTTTATTCTTGCCTGTCGGGGTAAGGGCAAAGGTGGTCTGCATCTCCTGCGTGATGCTGTAAGCGGCGCTCTCACCATATGTTGCCGCCATCAGCGCGGTGAACATGCTCAACAGGTCGGCCGTCAGTGTCTGCAGCTCGAACGAACCGCCGCGCCCTTCACTGGTACCGCTGCGTGTCTGGTTCAGGTAATACGCCGCGCGGCGCCAGCCTTTCACGAGACTGACCGGATCAGGGGCTGACATACCAATGCGCAGTTCTTCAATCAGCGCTTTGTATTCGACCGAGCGCAATGTTTTGTAACGGCGGCGTGTATTCAGCGCCGCGAACGCGTTTACGAACGCATCATGCGCTTCCTGTGCATGGACGGGGCGAAGCAGTGCCAGTTCCCGCGCATTCTTGGCGACGGAGCGTGTGCCGGACCCCTGCGTGAGGCTGCGGCCCAGCAGGACGTCCATAGTCACGCCTGCGACCGTCATATGTCTGTATTCAGCCGCGATGAACCATCCGCCCGTCTTCGTGTTGATGCCCAGTGTGTTCTCACGCCATGCATTTGCAGGATCGTTCACAGGTGTAGAGGGCATGGCAGCAGCAACGGACATCGGCAATCTCTTTTCATAAGGCAATATTTTTTATAACCATAATTTCGATCCCGTCAATCAACCCGCTTATGATTTCCCCGTGAATGGATGCACGCCTTTGGTTGCGATAACCGGGCAAAGTGATTAAATGAATCCCATGACATCCCCCGAATCGAACCCGGCCCCATACCGCGTCCTTGCGCGTAAATACCGCCCCCGCAATTTCAGCGAGCTGATCGGCCAGGACGCGCTGGTCCGTACGCTGACCAATGCCATTAATTCGGGGCGGATTGCCCATGCTTTCATGCTGACCGGTGTGCGCGGGGTGGGCAAAACCACGACCGCCCGCATTATCGCCAAGGCCCTGAATTATACGGGCCCGGACGGCACGGCGGGCCCGACCGCCGGCGATACCTCCGACTGCGCCATCTGCCAGGCCATTGCCGAAGACCGTCACCCGGATGTGATGGAAATGGACGCGGCCTCCCGCACCGGTATCGACGATATCCGCGAAATCCTGGACGGTGTGCGCTACGCCCCGACCTCGGCCCGTTACAAGATCTACATCATCGACGAAATCCACATGCTCTCGAAACAGGCGTTTAACGCCCTGCTCAAGACGCTGGAAGAACCGCCGCCGCACGTCAAATTCATCTTCGCCACCACTGAAATCCGTAAAGTCCCGGTCACCGTCCTGTCCCGCTGCCAGCGTTTCGACCTGCGCCGTGTGGATGTAGACGTACTGGCCCCGTACTTCGAAAAAATCTGCGGCAAAGAAGGCGTGACCGCCGAGGCGCAGGCCATCGACATCATCGCCCGCGCGGCTGACGGTTCGGTCCGCGACGGCCTCTCTTTGCTGGACCAGGCCATCGCTTTGGGCCAGGGCCAGGTGAATGCCCAGGACGTCGCCCGCATGCTGGGTCTGGCCGACCGTGCCATGACCCTGTCCCTGTTCGCCGCCGCGATGGAGGGCAAAACGGCCGAGGCTTTGGCCGTCATGGACCGCCAGCACAATGCCGGTGCGGACATGCTGGTCGTGTTACAGGACCTGCTCGACATCGCCCATGACCTGACCCTGCTCAAGGCGCTGGACGTGAGGGACGAGGCGCTTAAACATACCTCGCTCCCAGTGGCCGAAAATGCCCGGGCAAAGGCACTGGCAACCGCCCTGCCGATGCCCGCATTACAACGCGCCTGGAGTATTCTCCTAAAAGGGTTACAAGAGGCGCAATACGCCCCGGACACACACGCCGCCGCGCACATGGCGGTCATGCGCCTGATCTACGCGGCCGAGTTGCCGGACCCCGCCCGCCTGATCCGCGATATTCAATCCGGAGCCGTGTCGGTGAATGTTTCGAATGGCCCGCAGGGCGGTGGTTCAGCAGAACGCCACCCCTCCGTTCATACACCGCAAATGCGCGAACAACCCTCCGGTCCCGTCCTGATGGCCGTCGCTGGTGGTGGCCGTGCCATGGCTGTGGCGCAGGCGCAGCCTGAAATGCTCGAAAGCGAGATGCCGGTCATCCGCACCTTCGAAGACATGGTAACCCTGTGTGAAGACAAGGGCGAAATGCTTCTGGCCAGCCAACTGGTAAATTACGCCCACCCGGTCAAGTTTGAGGTAGGCCGCTTTGATTTCCGCCCGTCACCGGACGCGCCGGCCAATCTCTCCCAGCGCCTGTCATCCCTGATGCGTACATGGACCGGGCAAATGTGGATGATCTCTCTTTCAACCGCTGAGGGCGAAGCCACAATCAACCAGAAGAAGATCGAAGCCCGTGCGGCTGAGCGCAAATCCGTGCTGGAATCGCCCGCTGTACGTGCCGTGATCGAGGTATTCCCGGGCGCTGAACTGCACAAAATCATCCGGGATTAAAGCGTCATGCGTATCATGACCTGGAATATCAATTCCGTACGTCTGCGCCAGAAGCTGGTCCTAAGGGCAATCAGTGAGCTTGATGCCGACATCGTCTGTCTTCAGGAAACGAAATCCCCGGACGAATTCTTCCCCCTCGATACCTTCCGTGAGGCGGGTTATGAGCATATCCATATAAACGGTATGAAGGGGTATAACGGCGTCGCCATCCTGTCGCGCCTGCCTTTTCATGCGTACGACCGCTGGGACCGGGTCGGTAAAACCGACTGCCGCCACGCCGCCGTACAGATCAAATTCAAAGGACTGAAAAAACCGCTCGAAATTCACAACCTGTACGTACCCGCCGGCGGCGATATCCCTGACGTAGCGGTCAATGACAAGTTCGCGCATAAGCTCAATTTCGTTGACGAACTGGCAGCGTTTTTTGCCGATGGGTACAGCCGTACGACCCCTATGATCGCGCTCGGTGACTTCAACATCGCCCCACTTGAACATGACGTATGGTCACATAAACAGCTTCTCGATGTGGTGTCGCATACACCCATTGAGGTGAGCAAATTGAAGGGGTTTCAGGACTCTCTCGATTGGGTGGACGCCATACGTACGTTCGTACCCGAGACTGAAAAGCTCTATACGTGGTGGTCGTACCGTAACCGGGACTGGAAGGCATCCAACCGTGGCCGCCGCCTCGATCATATCTGGGTGACCCCCGTGTTGAAGGATCGGCTTAAAGGATTCAAAATTCTCAAAGATTCCCGCGATTGGGAACAGACAAGTGACCACGTTCCCGTCCTGCTGGAACTGGATCTGGGCTAGACGTACGCAACGAACAGATTATAAAAACAGCCATGACAACCTTGGCTGACTACCGGGCTGAGATCGATCAGCTCGACGAAAAGATCGTAAAACTCCTCGTAGACCGTTTCAAAATCGTCCACGCCGTGGGCGAATTGAAGGCGCGCGATGGCATTGCCGTCGTCCAGTCCGAGCGCGCCGAAGCCGTCAAGGATCGCGTCGCCCGTCTTGCGATGGAGCAGGGACTGGACGGCGATCTCCTGCGCGCCATTTATACCCTGATGATCGACCACGCACATGTGCTTGAACACGGGAAAGGAAAATAACGACGATGACCGGATATCTGAAAACCACCGTATTGATGGCGGCCATGACGGGCCTGTTCATGGCTGTCGGTGGTGCCGTCGGCGGCCAGCAGGGCGCTTTGATCGCCCTTGGCATTGCCGGCGTTATGAATCTTTTCGCCTTCTGGAACAGCGATAAATTGGCGCTGAGCACCTATCGCGCGCGCCCGGCTGATGAAACCACCGCCCCGGGCCTGACCGCGCTCACGGCCCAAATGTCGGCCAATGCGGGCATACCCACACCCAAACTGTATGTTTACGACAGCGAACAACCCAACGCCTTTGCCACCGGCCGCAATCCGGCCAATGCCGCCGTCGCTGTCTCCACCGGTCTTCTGCAACGACTGACCACGGCGCAGGTCGCCGGCGTCATCGCTCACGAACTGGCCCATATCAAAAACCGCGACACGCTGATTATGACCGTGACGGCAACATTGGCCGGTGCCATTTCATGGCTGGCAAACTTCGCCATGTTCTTTGGTGCCAAGGACTCCGAAGGGCGTCATAACCCCCTTGTCGGTCTTCTGGTCATGCTTTTGGCCCCGCTTGCAGCCATGCTGGTGCAGACGGCCGTCAGTCGCAGCCGCGAATTCGAGGCCGACAGGATTGGCGCAGAGATTTGCGGGCGCCCCGTCTGGCTGGCCGAAGCCCTTGAAAATCTTGAGAACGGCGTGCAGCACCAGCCGAACCATACCGCGCAGAGCCACCCCGCGACCGCGCATATGTTCATCATCAATCCGCTCGTGCCCGGTGGCATGACCAACCTGTTCCGAAGCCACCCACCCACTGCCCAACGTGTCGCCCGTCTGCGTGCCATGGGCGAGTCATTGGCAGCCAATGTCGGATAGTTTTGTATCAGAACAAGGTGTTAGCAGCCGTGTAGCCGCGGCGCAGCTCGTCGAAATGGTCCTGGCCAAGCGCATGACCATCGATGATGCCCTGGACCGTGTGGCCACCAAAAACCGCCTTTCCGACGAGGACAAGCGCCTGGTGCACGCCATTTCAGGATGTGTTTTCAGGAAGTTACCATACATTGACACGGTCCTGCGCCACCTGATGACGCAAGGCAAAGACCCCAAGCCCCCCATCCTGCGTAACCTCCTGCGGGTGGGCATTGCCCAGCTCCTGTATATGGCTGTTCCTGAGCATGCAGCCGTAAATACGGCTGTGTCAGCCACTGGGTCACTGCGGCTCAGCAAGCAAAAAGGTCTTGTAAATGCGATACTTAGGTCGGCGCAGCGTCAGAAGCAACAGCTTCTGAATGATGAACCGGATGCACTTGAAATGCTCCCTGAGTGGCTGAAAGACGGCTGGATTGCCCATTACGGGGAATTGGAAAGTAAAGCCATGGCCGCCGCCATGGCACAGGAAGCCCCGGTAGACATCGTCATTAAGGATGCTCAAGCATCACTTTACTGGGCGCAAATGCTGGAGGGTGAAGTGCTCATTTCCGGTGCGGTTCGCGTGCGTCAACGCGGTGGTCACATCGCTTCATGGCCCGGATTCCACGATGGTGCATGGTGGGTACAGGACCTGTCAGCATCTTTGCCAATCAAGATGTTAGGGGATGTTTCAGATAAGTCAGTGCTGGATGTTTGTGCCGCTCCAGGTGGTAAGACTCAGATGCTGGCGCGCGGCGGTGCGAAGGTCACTGCGCTGGACATTGCACCGTCCCGTATGAAGCGCGTCACCGAGAACCTGGCAAGGCTCAACATGGCGCAACAGGTGCAGACCGTTGTCGCGGATGCGCTCAAGTACAAGCCTGCGACACTCTTTGACATCGTTGTACTGGACGCGCCCTGTTCCTCAACAGGTACTTTAAGACGTCACCCTGAACTGTCTTGGATTCATGAGAGAAATCAGCTTTCAAAACTGACCGTGATCCAGCGTGACATGCTGCGTCATTGCGCCGATCTCGTGAAAAGTGAAGGCATAATGCTCTACTGCACGTGTTCACTCGAACCCGAAGAAGGTGAGTCACAGGTTGAAGCATTCCTGTCTGAACGCAATGATTTCAAAGAGATAAAACGCGAGTCAGATGCATTGTCTTCGCTGCTTCAGCCTGGAGTAGGTAACATCGGCTATCGCACGAAACCGCATGTTTTGGCGTCTTCCGGCGGTATGGACGGGTTTTTCATCGCGCTGCTGAAAAAGATATAAATATCAGTCCCCCGCGTTGCTTCACTGAGTCCGAATCTCCTATACTGAAGATGTCTTCGCATTCCGCGTGACTCCCGAATTCTTATAATCTATTCAAAAACATATGACGACAGCCTCAAAGATCCGTGTCGCACCCTCGATTTTGTCCGCCGATTTTTCAAAACTCGGTGAAGAGGTGCGCGCCATCGATGATGCAGGCGCCGATTACATCCATGTCGATGTGATGGACGGCCACTTCGTTCCGAACATCACCATGGGCCCGGCCATTGTCGCGTCCATCCGCCCGCACACGAAGAAGGTGATGGATGTCCATTTGATGATCGCACCGGCCGATCCGATGCTCGAGGCCTTCGCCAGGGCCGGTTCTGACATAATCACGATTCATCCTGAAGCGGGCCCGCACCTCCACCGCTCCCTCCAGACCATTCGCAGCCTCGGCAAAAAGGCCGGCGTCGCCTTGAATCCCGCCACGCCCGTCGATGTCCTCGACAACGTGATGGACCTGGTCGACCTGATCCTCGTGATGACGGTCAATCCCGGTTTCGGCGGTCAGGCCTATATCCCGATGGAAAGCAAAATTGAATCAGTCCGGCGCATGATCGATTCAACCGGCCGCGCCATCGACCTGGAAGTCGACGGCGGCATCACGCCGGAGACCGCGAAGAAGGTCATCGCCGCCGGTGCCGACGTTCTGGTCGCGGGTACTGCCGTATTCAAGGGTGGTCCGGCGCAATATGCGCACGCCATCAAGGCTATCCGCTCATGATCCTGGCTGATCTCTTCGATCCGGCCCGCGCGCGCGGAGCAATGCGTGCCCTGCGTAAGCCTTTGTATTCATGGAGCCTTGGCGGGCATGTGCCCGATCGTCTGGTTGTTCTGCCGCCTGATCCGTGGACGGGTGACGCGGGGCGTGGCCGCTGGGTCGCCAACCGCGTGCTGGATCACCACGGCATGCAGATCCCCCTCGACTCCAAAAGTTTTGGCGCGCCGGTGCACGCTTCATCCGCCCCGTTGCACGGTTTTGAGTACCTGCGCGACCTTCGCGCGCTGGGCGGTGATACGTCCCGCCGCCTTGGCCGTGTGCTGATGGGCGAATGGATTGCCGCCAATGCCACATGGCGCGAAGGGGTATGGGATTTTCCGGTCACGGGCAACCGCATTGCCGCGTGGCTGATGGGGTATGACTTTTTCTGCGCATCCGGCGACGACGAATTCCTGCACGCGTTTTACGCCTCTCTGATCCGCCAGATCCGCCACCTGGACCGTGTCGACCCGTCCAAAATTCACGGGCTCGATGCCCTGTCGGTCGTGCGCGCCCTGATTTTCGCGGGGCTGGGGCTGGACGGCGGCAAGGACCGCCTCGACCATGCGATGGGCTGGCTCGATCACTGGATCATGCATGAACTCGACGGCGAGGGGATGCATGTCAGCCGTTCTCCCCATCAGGCTGTTCAGGCCGCGAAGCAGCTTATAGACATCCGCGGCAGCCTGGTCCGCGCCGGTTACGCCGCGCCGACCGCGTTACAGGCCGCCATCGACCGCATCATTCACGCCATTCGTTTCTTCCGCATGCCGGATGGCAAGCTCGCCTGCTTCCACGGCACGCAGGAGGACGACGCCACCGCCCTCGACAATCTGGTCCGGGTCAGCGGCGTTAAGATCAGAAAGCCGTTAAGCCGTCTGGAACATGCCGGATTCGAGTCACTGGTCCGCGAACGCACCTGCGTCATCGCCGATTGCGGCATGCCCCCCGTGCATCCGCATGACAAAGGCCACCACGCCAGCCCCCTGGCATTCGAAATGTCGGTCGGCCGCGACCGCATGATCGTTTCCTGCGGGGCACACCCGCTGGATTCCACATGGGCAGATCATCTTCGTGCCACCGCCGCGCATTCGGGAGTCACGGTTGATGACCGCAATGCCTTCGAAATCTGCGCCGACGGTCATCTGGGGCGCGTATCGAATCATATCGCCGCGCGCCGCGACCTTGCCGGGGCCGGTTTGATGGTCACGTTAAGCCATGACGGCTATGCGCCGCTGAACGGTCTGGTCCATACCCGCCGGATGACATTATCCAGCGATGGCAGAGTGTTAGAGGGTGACGACTGGCTCGTCGCTGACGCGCCGCTGGCACGGCAGGCATCCTTCGCCATACGTTTTCATCTGCACCCGCGCGTGCAGGCATCACTGATTCAAAACGGTGAAGAAGCGCTGATCCGTCTGCCGTCGGGCACCGGCTGGCGTTTTTCGAAGAAAGCCGGGAATTTGAGTCTGGAACCAAGCATTTACGTTGGATCCGGCACCACCCCGCGCAAGAGTCAGCAACTGGTCATCACCGGTGTCACCGAAGGCAGCAGCCAGATCGGCTGGAGCTTCAACGAAGAGTCATAGCCGACTCAATTCTGGGTTTATTTAGCGCATAATCTTTCTGGCTTCCGTAAGTCGGCGCTCCGACGCAAGCGCGAACGCTTCTGCGGCACCTGAATAGCGTGAATCAACGCTCAAAGTCTGATTCATAAGTTGCTGAAGAAGCGGGGCAACTTCGTCTTTGCTGTTCGCCTCGATCGCTTCAGACAGGATGCGTGCGTGGCGCAGTTCGGGCCAGTCGGTGAACTGCGGCGCAAGTGCCACGGCGAATACCTGCTTCATCGCCTCGCGCTCCAGCAGGCGGAAAACATCGCCGCGCACCCATCGGGGCAGCTTGCGCATGTCGGGCAGGCGAAGCACACCGTCGATATCGCGGCACAACTCGCTCTGCACACGTTCAGCCGAAAGCCATGCCGCCAGAAGCGCCTGCGGATCGTTGACATGCAGTGCCTGCGCGGCGGCCTTGCCGCGCGGTACATAGGATTCAAATGTGATCTCAGGGTCGCTGTCCAGTCGCTCGGCTTCATAGACGATACGGTCCAGACGGATCCAGCCTTCACCCTTCCACATAATGCCGTCGAATTTTTCGGCAAAGCGTGCCGGGTATCCACCCAGCATAGCAGCCAGATGGGTGGCGATGTCCGGATGCTCCGGACAGGCCGGACCAAACAGGCGAAGATAGGTGTCGATCAACTGCGCATCCGTGCGCGTGGCGATAACAGGGAAATGCAGGGCACCGGCAAAACCGTATTTGGTCATCGGGTCGTCCACCGATTCCGGTGGTTCGTCCGGGGCAAAGGCCGCACGTACGCCTTTGGCGCGTACGGCGTCGGTCTGGCCCTTGACCAGAATTTCATCGACCAGCAATTCAACCGCCAGACGGTACAGCGGAAGCTCGGCTATAAACCGGGCGAACTCAATCCGGCCATAAGGCTGTGTCAGGTCCAGGATATTCAGACCATCCGCATGCGCCATCATGTAAGGCGACGGCGGGGTTTCGGAATCGCTCGGGCGATCCGTGGTCACGGCCACCATCGACGCCGCCGAATACGGCACGTCTTCCGGCTGCGGAATAAAACGGATTTTTCCGCCAAGCTTGAAATACACGGTCATGCTATATCCCCCTGGGTAACTCTATGACCGTAAGGTCGCGCCGGTTTTCTCGGCGACGGCTTTGACGATGCTGCTGCCAATGCCTTCAATTTCGGCATCGGTCAGTGTTTTTTCACGCGGCTGTAAGATAACGGTGATGGCAACGGATTTTTTGCCCGGCTCCATACCTTTACCTGCGTAAACGTCGAACACTTCAATGCGCTCGACCAGTTCGCGCGACACGCCCGCGGCCGTACGGATAATGCTGTCGGCGGCCACATCTTCATTCACGATGAAGGCGAAGTCGCGGCTGATCGGCTGGAAGGCTGACGGTTTCAGTAATGTCTTCGCCGTGCCGGTTTTTTTCGGTGCCGGAATTTTCGACAGGAACACTTCAAACCCGCACGCCGGCCCCTTCACGTCCAGAACTTCAAGCGCGGATGGGTGAATTTCACCGAACCAGCCAAGGATTTCCTTGCCCTGACGGATCGTGGCGCTGCGCCCCGGGTGGTAATAAGACGGTGCGTCTGTCGTGATCTGCACTTTCGTGGCCGCCATGCCGCAGGCTTCGAGCGCGGCAAGCGCGTCAGCCTTGGCATCATAGGCCGATACGGCACGGTGCGCGTCTTTCGACGACCAGTCACGTTCGCCCATCGCGCCGTGGCGAATGCCGGACGCCGCAAAGAATTGTTCGGACGGATCGGTTCCGTTAAACACAGGGCCGATTTCGAACAGCGCCGCATTGGGGAAACCGCGATCGGCATTACGCTGCGCCGCCTGCAACAGATTGGGCAATACGCTTGGGCGCATACGGTCCATCTCGCTTGAGATGGCGTTGGTCAGCGTAAGGCTGGCGCGCTTGTTGTCATTCATCGGCACGGCTTCGAACGACACGGCCTGATCGCTTTTCATGAACGACCACGTGATGGCTTCGTTCAGGCCGCGCGCGGCCAGGGCACGGCGCGTATCAACGCGGCGTTCCAGATCCAGCGACATGGCCGATTGCGTCATCGCGGAATCACGCTTCATTGAAACGGCCAGGATGGAATCAAAACCGTGAATCCGTGTGACTTCTTCAACCAGATCGGCTGAACCTTCGATATCCGGACGCCATGACGGCGGCGTGACTTTCCACGGAATCATGTTGTGCGCATCGACTGTAAAGCCCAGTGCCAGCAGGATATGATGCTGTTCCTGATGGCTCAGGTGAATGCCGGCCAGTTTTTCGGTCTGGTCGGGATTGAAGGCGATTTCGCGCTTCCACGCGCTTTGCGCGCCCGCGTTCACCACGCTGCCGGCAGAGCCGCCGCACAGATCGATAATCATTTTTGTGGCCAGCGCCACGCCGTCTTCCAGGAAGGCGGGATCGATGCCGCGCTCGAACCGGTAACGCGCATCTGAATTGATCTGCAACGCGCGGCCCGTCATCGCGGTACGCACAGAATCAAAAAACGCGCATTCAAGATAAACATTGGTGGTGGTCTCGGACACGCCCGTGAATGTGCCGCCGACAATACCGCCAAGGCCCAGCACGCCGGAATCATCGCAGACAACCGTCATGCCGTCGGCAAGCTCATACGTCTTGTCGTTGAGCGCAGACAGTGTTTCGCCCTTGGTCGAAAGGCGGACATGGATGTTGCCCTTGATCTTGTCAGCATCGAACACGTGAAGCGGACGGTTCAGACCGATGGTGAAGTAATTGGTGATGTCGACCAGAACCGAAATCGGACGCAGGCCGATGGATTTCAGACGCGTCTGCAGCCATTCGGGCGAGGGACCGTTTTTAACACCCTTGATCAGGCGGCCCAGAAATTGCGGGCATGCCTTGGTATCTTTGATGTCCACGCCAATCGGTGTTTTGAAATCGTCCTTGATGGATGGAATGGTCAGGGGCTTGAGCGTGCCCAGACCCTTGGCGGCCAGGTCGCGTGCGATGCCGCGAATGCCCGCGCAATCGGCGCGGTTCGGCGTCAGGTTGATTTCGATGACCGGATCATCCAGACCGAACAGCGGTGCCATCGGCACGCCAATCGGCGTATCGGCGGGCAGGTCGATAATGCCCTTGTGTTCGTCGGACAGCATCATCTCGCGTTCCGATACCATCATGCCGTTGGATTCAACGCCGCGGATTTTGCTTTTCTTCAGGGTTACGTCCAGACCGGGAATGTAGCTGCCTTCCGGTGCAAACACACCGACCATGCCCGCACGCGCATTCGGCGCGCCGCAGACGACCTGAAGATGCTTGCCGTCGCCCGGATCGACCATCAGCACCTGAAGCTTGTCGGCATCCGGGTGACGTTCGGCCGATACGACCTTGGCGGTCTTGAACGGCGCATATGTTTTCGCGCGGTCCTCGATACCTTCAACTTCAAGGCCGACAGATGTCAGCGTCTTGCTGACCGTATCCAGGTCGGCCTGTGTATCCAGATGCTCTTTCAGCCAGGACAGGGTGAATTTCATGTATTGGTCTCCTTAAGACGGTCGAGCATGCCGATCGGCACGATGTGAAAGGTGAAATCCAGCGTGATGGCGTTGTTGGAATACAGCGCCTGCGCATCGATGTTGTTTTTATCGGTAAGCCAGTAAATGCGGTCCCATTTTTCAACGCGGCCCTTCGCCGACAACGCTTCCATCAGGCGCGTTGCAACCCCCTGACGGCGGCGCGCCGGATGCACGAACAGATCCTGCATGTAGCACACCGGGTGCATGGACCCGGCAACCGGGTGCACGACACCGTGCAGAAGCGCGATGACTTCGTTGGTTTCCGTGGTCGCAAGCAGCGCAAACAGCGACGAATGCGGATCAAGGATCAGTTTTTCCGTATGGTCTACCACCGCCTTGTCCAGCGCGTCACCGACATTCATGCGCCACAGGCTGCGCCAACCGACCGCATGTTCGGCGGACATCGGCACGATATGAAGACGCGTGATGGGTGTGTGGTGAAAAACCATTAAAGCCCTGTCGCGAGGTTGGGACGGTCCAGCGGATCAAACCCGTAATGTTCAAGCCAGCGCGTGTCGCCTTCGAAGAAGGTGCGCAGATCGGGAATGCCGTATTTCAGCATCGCCACGCGCTCAATCCCCATGCCGAAGGCAAAGCCCTGATATTCATTCGGATCGATGCCGCAGTTTTTCAGGACGTTCGGATGCACCATGCCGCAGCCCAGAATTTCCAGCCAGCCGGAACCCGCGCCGATTTTTAAGCCCCCGCCGGAACGGTCGCAACCGATATCCATTTCCGCCGAAGGTTCGGTGAACGGAAAGAAGCTGGGGCGGAAGCGCGTCGGCAATTCATCAACACCGAAGAACGCCTTGCAGAAATCAATCAGGCAACCCTTCAGATGACCCATATGGGTATTCTTGTCGATCACAAGACCCTCCAGCTGGTGGAACATCGGCGTGTGCGTCATGTCGTAATCGGAACGGTATGTACGGCCCGGAATGATGATGCGGATCGGCGGTTTCTGGTTCTGCATCGTGCGCACCTGCACGGTCGATGTATGCGTGCGCAGCAGGCGCTTGGCATCAAGCCCCGTCTTGCCCTCGGCATCAGGCAGATAGAACGTGTCGTGCATCGCGCGTGCCGGGTGTTCCGGCGGAAAGTTCAGCGCGGTGAAATTATGGAAGTCGTCTTCGACATCCGGTCCCTCGGCGACGGTGAAACCCATATCCGCAAAAATCGCGATCATCTCGTCGATCGTCTGGCTGATCGGGTGGATCTTGCCCTTCGCACCCGTCGACACGGGCAGCGTCATATCCAGTTTTTCTTTTTCCAGTCGCGCGGAAATCGCGCCGGCTTTGAGAGTCGTGAATTTTTCTTCCAGAAGACGCGAGACATTGTCTTTGAGTTTATTCACTTCGGCACCGAAGGATTTGCGTTCTTCCGGCTGCATCCCGCCAAGGTTGGACATCAGCGCGGTGATCGCGCCTTTTTTGCCCAACGCTTCGACGCGGATTTTCTCGAGAGTGTCGAGATCGTTCGCGGCGCTGATCTTGGTTTCCAGTTCAGACTGTAAATGGGCAACGGCACTCATGGTTTTCTCCGAAATAAGCAGGGCGCCTCGCGGTTTAACCGGGGCGCCCTGACTTTAATCTATTTGAAAGCGTTACTTAAGCGGCTTTCGTGTCTTTTTTTGCGTTGTTTTGCGCATCCGTCAGGGCTTTTTTGGCCTTGTCAAAGATGGCTTTGAACGAAGCGGCGTCGCGGACCGCGATATCGGCCAGGACTTTACGGTCCAGTTCGATATTGGCGATTTTCAGGCCGTTCATGAACTGAGCGTAGGTCAGGCCATGCTGGCGGGCGGCTGCGTTGATACGCTGGATCCACAGAGCACGGAACGTGCGCTTTTTGTTACGGCGGTCGCGATAGGCGTATTGAAGGCCTTTCTCGACGGCTTCAACCGCAACGCGGAAGCAGCTTTTCTTACGGCCATAGTTACCCTTGGCCATATCGATGATTTTTTTCTTACGCGCGTGGGCGCGGGGTCCTGCTTTTACGCGAGCCATTATTCACCTGCCTTTGCCGAAGAAGCGGCAGACGCGTTGTCATTGGCTTGCTTGCGAACTTTTTTGTTTTTGAAACGTTTTTTGAGCGAATACGGAAGGAAGTAATTCAGGACCTTCACGCCATCTGAATGGAACATCACGGCGGTGCCGCGTGCTTTACGCTTCATTTTCTTGGGTTTGCTGATCAGGCGGTGGCGGGCGTTCGATTGCTTGAACTTAACCTTGCCATTTGCGCTGACCTTAAAGCGCTTTTTGGCGCTCGATTTGGTCTTCATTTTCGGCATTTGAATCTCCGGTGTGGGAGGTTGATACAAAGGCTGCTGGCATGCCGTTTTAGCCAGTTTGCCCGATGAAGGCGTCTTTTAATCAGTTTTTGCCCGGCTTTACAAGCTTTTTCAAAGCTTTTGGCCAGCCCACCCCATAAAACCATAACAATGTTACGGTTTCAGCCCTTTTTATGCTGATCGGCCAGCGGGGTGCGGAATTGCGCCTCAAGGTCCCACGGGAAGAAAATCCACGTGTCCTGGCTGACTTCCGTGATGTACGTATCGCAGGTCGGAATGCCCTGCGGCTTGGCGTAAACCGCGCCGTAATGCGCCTTGGGCATCATCTGGCGGATAATCTTGAACGTGTTGCCGGTATCGACCAGATCGTCGATGACCAGCCAGCCCGTGCCGTCGCCCATCGCTTCGGCCCCTTTCAGGATCTTGGCCTTGCCCTGATCCTGGTGATCGTAAGACGCAATGCAGATCGTCTCGATCAGGCGGATATCCAGTTCGCGTGCGACGACGCAGGCCGGGACAAGCCCGCCGCGTGTGACCGCGGCCACGCCCTTCCATGGGCCTTTTTCAAGCAGTCGCCACGCCAGAAGTTTGGAGTGACGGTGCATTTCATCCCACGAGACGGGGAAATCTTTTTGATAATTGGATGCGTCTGACATGCGCCTACTCTAGCCGCGAAAAAGGACCCAAGTCAAAGCGTTAAGACTAGCCCACCAGCGTAAAAGCCGTCTAATAATTATTCAATTTTTGACGGCTTACGGTGCCTTGATGACCGGTATCGGGGCGAATGAACGGGTCTGGACCTGGCTGGCCGAGAGTTTTTCCATCCATGCATGGGTTTCGTGCAGGGTGGAGCTATCGAAATTACGACGCATCCATGCGCCGAAATATTCGGCCACATCATGCGCGGATTTAAGCGTTTCTTTGCGCACGATGTTATAATCGCCGTTATGGGTGCGGAAATGGAAACCGCCTTTTTCACTGCCCGTGGCCGTGAAAAAGCATTCCTTATGTCTGTCTGCGCCGTTTACCACGACGTTGAAACCGTCTTGCAGGCGCGTGAAATGCAGCCATTCGCTGTAGATACCCGAAGGCGGCGTGCGGCCAGGGTTCAGTGTGATGGCTGCCGGACCAAACTGCATGTGCTTTTCCATGGTCCAGTCGTTGTGATGCATGATGACCAGCGCATGGTTGAGGGATTGCGTCGCGATAGTGATGTCGCCGAGAATATCTTCCAGTTGCTCGATGGAAAGATCCTTCGGGTCAGGGTTGGTCGTGACCGCTGCAATGGACATGATGGCTTTCAGGCGCGCGCGCATGTGTACTCCCTCGTAAAATATGGCCTTTGTTTATGGCAATATTCCGCGCAAGTCGAGAACTTTATTTAATGCAATCTATTAGTGGGCTTTTCCCCATGTTGGGCCGGTTCCGGCCTCCGCCACCAGCGGCAGTCCGATATCGGCCACCTCTTTGCTTTCCATGATGTTTTTAATCATGGCGGCGGCTTCCTGCGCCTGTGCGGCCGGCACTTCGAAAACCAGTTCGTCGTGCACCTGAAGCAGCATCTTGCAGTTCAACGCCGGCGCGGCGTCCAGCGCACGGTCCACCTTGATCATGGCACGGCGCATGATGTCGGCGGCCGTGCCCTGCAAGGGCGCGTTGATCGCCTGGCGCTCAGCGAATGATTTGCGCGGGCCTTTTTCATGGATGCCGTCGATCATGCAGTGGCGGCCGAACAGGGTTTCGACATAGCCGTGCCGGCGCGCGAAGTCCTTCGTGGTTTCCATGTAATCCAGAAGTTCAGGGAAACGCGCGAAATACGCCTTGATGAATGTGTTGGCTTCACCCGCCTCGATCCCCAACTGACGCGCAAGACCCCAGCCCGAAATACCATAGATAATGCCGAAATTGATCGCCTTGGCCTTACGGCGGATATCGGGCGTCATCTGGTCCAGCGGCACGTCAAACACCTGTGATGCCGTCAGGGCGTGAATGTCGATGTCGTTCTTGAACGCGTCGATCAGCGCCGGGACTTTTGCCATCGCGGCTGCAAGACGCAGTTCGATCTGGCTGTAGTCGATCGACAGCAACACATTCCCGTCTTCCGGCACAAAAGCCTCACGGATTTTTTTGCCGTTATCGGTGCGGATCGGAATGTTCTGAAGGTTCGGGTCAGACGACGCCAGACGCCCGGTCGATGTATGCGCCATCGCGAATGATGTATGCACGCGCCCCGTGCGCGGGTTGATGTCGTTCTGCAAACTATCCGTATACGTGCTTTTCAGTTTCGACATCTGGCGGAAATCCAGAACCTTCTGCACGATCTCGTTGCTCTGCGCGAGGTCTTCCAGCACGTCGACCGATGTCGACCAGTCGCCTTTTTTCGTTTTGCCGCCGCCCGCAAGCCCCAGTTCCCCGAACAGGACATCGCCAAGCTGCTTGGGCGATGCAACGTTGAACGGATGCCCGGCAAGCTTGTGAATTTCACCTTCCAGCGTTGCGATCTGCGTGCCGAAATCCTGTGACAGGCTGCGGAGCATGTTCACATCGATTTTAACACCGTGCGATTCCATTTTCGCAATCACGCATGCCAGCGGACGGTCCATGGTTTCGTACACGGTGGCCATATGCGCAGCCGCAAGACGTGGTTTTAAAATATGATGCAGGCGCAGCGTGATGTCCGCGTCTTCTGCCGCGTATTCCGATGCCTTGTCGATCGGCACTTCCGCGAACGAAATCTGCTTGGCCCCTTTGCCGGCGACATCTTCGTAATGAATGGTTTTATAACCCAGGTGCAGTTCGGCCAGCTCGTCCATGCCGTGACCATGGCTGGACCCGTCCAGCGTATAGGATAACAGCATCGTGTCGTCATACGGCGCAACGTTTACACCGTGTGCTGCAAACATCTGCAGATCGTATTTGATGTTATGGCCGATTTTTAAAATGGCTTTGTCTTCCAGAAGCGGTTTCAGGATTGCAATCGCATCTTTCAGCGCCATCTGGTTCAGGCTGATCGACGGCCCGTCCAGCAGATCGCCCGCAGGCGCACGGTGACCGACCGGCACATAAGCGCCCGTACCGACTCCCATGGAAAGCGAAATACCGACCAGATCAACCTTGGCGGGGGTCAGGCCGGTGGTTTCTGTATCGACGCAGATCACGCCGATTGCACGCGCATTGTCGACCCATGTTTTCAGCGCATCGGCATCGGTAATGGTGACGTATGTTCCTTTGCCCGCAAACACAACCGGTGAAGGCGCGTTGGTTACAGGTGTGGGCGCAGCTACCGGCTCCGGCGCTTTTTCGCCAAGCCGCGTCAGGATGTTTTTAAAACCATGCACGCGCAGGAAATCCAGCAGCACGGGGTTCGTGGTCGAGCCGCCAGCCAGCCCGTCAATCGGCGCGGGCAGGGGCGCGTCTTCATCAAGGCGCACCAGTTGTTTGGAAATACGTGCCAGTTCGGCATTTTCCTGCAATGTTTCGCGGCGCTTGGGCTGTTTGATCTGGTCGAGGGAGTCGAGAAGGTTTTCCAGCGTGCCGAACGTGTTGATCAGCTCAGCCGCCGTTTTGACGCCGATGCCGCGCACACCCGGCACGTTGTCCGTCGGGTCGCCGCACAGCGCCTGTACGTCCACGACCTTGTCCGGGGTGACGCCGAATTTTTCTTCGACCTCGGCAAAGCCCAGGATTTTTTGCTTCATCGGGTCGTACATGACGACGCCGTCACGGATCAGTTGCATCAGGTCTTTGTCCGATGACACGATCACGACATCCAGACCCTTGGCCCGGCCCGCCTTGGCATAGGCCGCGATCAGGTCGTCGGCCTCGTACCCCTCAACCTCCAGCGGCTCGAACCCGAACGCCTTGGTGGCCTCCCGTATCAGGGGGAATTGCGGGATCAGATCCGGCGGCGTTTCGTCCCGGTTAGCCTTGTAGTCCTTGTAGATGTCATTGCGGAAGTTAGCGCGCGCGGCATCAAAAATAACGCCGATATGCTTGGCCTCCAGGTCGCGCAAAAGGCGCATCAGCATATTGGTGAAGCCGACAACCGCGCCTACGGGCGTACCCTGGGGATCGGTCAGGGCAGGCAGGGCGTGAAAAGCACGGAAAATAAATCCGGACGCATCGACCAGATAAAGTGTGTTTTGTGATTGTGACGGCATGCTCATATCCCTAGACTTGTAACCATGGCACGCATTTATTCAACCCGTACGGCAAATATTCTTGAAGTCGATACCGGCCCCGTCCTGCTGGAGGACGATGTCATATGGCTCGACCTGCTCCACCCGACGATGGAGGAGGAAGCGGGCTATGAAGCCCAGCTTTCCATCGATTTGCCCCTGCGGGAAGAGCTCAAGAGCATTGAACCCTCAAGCCGTCTGTACCGCGATAACGGTGCCTTGTATATGACTGCCACAGTCGTCTCCAAGACGACCGGCGGCCTGTCCGAGGCAAGCGCCATCGGCTTTATCCTGCATGACAACCGGCTGGTGACCATCCGGTATTCTGAACCCAAGGCCTTTGACATTTTCGGGTCATACATCATGCGCCATCCTCATGATTTTCAGAGCGGTGCCAGCATTCTGGCGGCCCTGCTGGAAGCCATTGTCGACCGCGCGGCTGAAGTCATGGAAAATGTCAGCCTTGAGATCGACGCCCTGTCCAATGACATCTTCGCCGCCCGCACCGACAAGCCGCAGAATATGGCCGCCGGCGAAAAACTGGGCGAAGCGCTGAAATCCATCGCCCTGCATCAGAACCTGATGGCCAAGATCCGTGACTCGCTGGTCTCGCTGGGCCGTGTCGTGCGTTTCCTGTGCCTGTCCGAAGCCATCATGAAAAACAAGGCGCTGGACGAACAATTGCGTTCCGTCGACCGCGATATTGCGTCTCTGACCGATCAGGCATCGTTCATTGGCAATAACATCACGTTCCTGCTGGATGCATCGCTGGGCCTGATCAATATTGAACAGAACGCCATTATCAAGATTTTCTCGGTCGCGGCAGTGGCATTCCTGCCGCCGACGCTTGTGGCATCCATTTACGGCATGAATTTTGAGCATATGCCCGAACTGCATCTGAAATACGGATATGCCTTTGCGCTGGCCGCGATGCTTGCGTCGGCGCTGATCCCGTTTATTTACTTTAAACGCAAACGCTGGCTTCAGTAATCAGCGCGATTTGATCGCGTACAGCGCAACCGCCGCCGCGTTCGATACGTTCAGCGACAAAATCGGACCTTCGGTCGGCAGCGACACAAGCGTGTCGCAGTGATTGGCAACGTTCGGGCGCAGGCCCGAACCTTCTGCACCAAGCACCAGCGCCACGCGGTCATGCGCGGGCAGGCCGGCGATATCGTCGCCGCGCTCATCAAGCCCAACCACGAAAAATCCGGCTTCCTGCAACACTTCAATCGCGCGCGACAGGTTTGTTTCCGTTGCAACCGGAATGACGTCTGCGGCACCCGACGCGGTTTTTGCCAGTACGCCCGTAAATTCCGGCGTATGGCGTTCCTGCATGATGATGCCCTTGGCGCCGAACGCGGCCGCCGAACGCATGATGGCACCGACGTTATGCGGATCCGTAACCTGGTCCAGAATGACGATGACGGCCTTTTCATTGTCGCCAAGCGCGGCGATCAGGTCATGCGCATCGCGGCCCGGCAGGCTTTCAACCATCGCAACCACGCCCTGATGCACGGCACCGGCAGGCAGCAGGCGGTCGAACAGCATTTTGTCCACGATTTCTGGTGCCGGACGCTTGAGTGTGCAGCTTTCCAGCGCGTCCTTGAATCCGGCAAGACCGGCGTCTGTGACTATAAGTTTTACGATACGGCGGTCTTTGTTCATCCACGCGGCGCGCACGGCGTGGAAACCCCACAGCAACGGGCCGGTCAGGCGCGGGCCAGTGGTGTCTTTGACGCGCGGAGGCTTGGCGTCACGCGCAGGCGCAGGCTTGTAAGTCCCCGGCGTTTTTTGATCACGAAATTTCGGGGTGAACGGACGATCGCTGCGCGGTTTGTCGTTCCGCGGCTTATCCCCGCGGGATTTGTCACCATACGGCTTGGCTGCATAGGGTTTCTTGTCACCATACGGTTTGTCGCCACGTGGTTTATCCGTGCGTGGCCGGTCACTGCGTGGTTTATCGCTACGGCCCGCACTTCTGTCAGATGCGCGGTTATCCGGGCGGCCCGACTTGGAGTTACGGGAATCCGGGGTCCGGGGGCCTTTGAAGGGCGGGCGTGTATTTCTCATCCTTTGGTATTAATCAGAAACTTTGAACTCCTCAAGCTTTAAACCCCGCGCTATCATGGCCGGGCATGACAGCCGAAACCAACTTCCTCGACCACGTTCAACAGCTTCTCGCCGCCCGTAAATACAACGAGGTGGAGCACATTGCCCTGACCAAACTGGCCAATGAGCGTGAAAATTCATGGGTCTTAAAGGTCTTAAGCTCGCTGTACCGCTCGACCAAGCGTTTCGAAGCCGCCGAGGCGATCTGCAAGCGCGCGCTTGCCAATGATGCGCTGGACGCTGCCACCCACACCAATTACGGCAACCTGCTGGTCGATATGGACCGCATGGACGACGCCCTGCATCACACCGCCATGGCCGTGAAGCTTGAACCGTCAAGCGAGCGGTATCTGTACAATCACGCCGTCGCCCTGCGTCAGGCCAGTAAATTTGAAGAGGCGGAGAAAGCCTATCTCGAACTGATCCGCCGCGCGCCGGACAACATGGAATATCACCTCGCGCTCGGTTTCATTAACCTGTACATGCGCAAGCTGGACAAGGGTTGGGAAGGGTATGCAACCCGCATCCACAACAAGGACCTGGCCTACTTAAAAAAAATCAAAGCGCCCGAATGGAAGGGCGAACCGGATACAAAGAACAAGACGCTTCTGGTGCTCGGCGAACAGGGCTTTGGCGATACGATCATGATCGCGCGTTTCATCCCTGCGCTTGCCAAAAAATTCAAGAAGGTGGGCTTTGTCTGCAAGCAACCACTTCACCGCCTGTTTGCCGATCTGCCGGCTGAAATCATTCTGGAAGATAAGGCCAATTTTCCACAGACCTATGATTACCACCTTCCGCTGATGTCGATCCCGCCGCTGATCGAAAAAGACTGGCTGAAATGGCCTGAAGCGCCGCCGCTGAACATTCCGCCGGCCTCCAAAAAGAAATTCAGCGGTGACTACCACAAGCACGGCGAACGCCTGCGTGTGGGGATTGTCTGGTCGGGCAGCACGACGTTTACCTACAATGATAAACGCGCGGTCTCGCTCAGGCGTTTTCACGAACTGGCCTCGCGCGTGCCTGAGGTACAATTCTTCAGCTTCCAGAAGGGCCCGCCGGAAAAAGAACTGATCAATTTCGGCATGGGCACCATCGTGCCCGCGGGTCCTGAATTCGAAGATTTTGCAGACACAGCCGCTGCCGCAAAACACATGGATCTGGTCATGATGACGGATTCGTCCGTCGCGCATTTATGCGGGTCGATTGGTGTGCCGCTGCTTAACCTTGTGCATACGCTGCCCTACTGGCTGTATTACCCCGCCGGCCCGAAAGTGCCGATGTACCCGTCATGGCGCATGCTGTGGCAGAAAAAGGAAGGCGACTGGGACCCCGTTTTTGACAAGGCCACGCTTATCCTCGAAGCCCTGGTCAAGGCCCGCGCCAAGGGCAAGCTGTCCCACGAAGACGTGCTTAAAGTCATCGACAAGACAATGAAAAAAGCGGCCTAAAACGCACTCAGAAACATCTCGCGCGCCTGTGGGCCTGCGGGTTTCTCAGGGTCGTACGCAACAAAGACCAGCTTTGCGAAAATGACGCGCACGCCGTCCTTGTCGGCCCAGCCGACAAACCATCCCTGCGCGGTTTTGCCGTCAGGCAGGCGGCCGCTGCTCCCCGTTTTACCATGCACGGTCCACCCGGATGTGCTGGTGAATTCAGGTATGATGGCGCGCGTCATGCCATACGCGTTGTAATGAACGCCCAGTTTCTGGTCGAAGATCCTGCGGATGAAATCGACCTGTTCGACCGGTGAAATCATAAGCGACGTGAACAGCCATGCCTCGGTCAGGCCGCCGGATAAATCTTTGTTGCCGTAGTTGAACTGGTCGACATATTTCTGGAACGTCGCCATGCCCATGAGCGTGGTCAGTTTCTGCGAATACCATACGACCGAGTTTTTTTCCCAGCTGGCCGGGTCGGTGGTTTGTTTGTCATCCGGCTTGTTGACGGTAAAGCCGGGCTCAAACGACCAGGCCGGGTTGCGCTGGTCGATCAGGATGCGCGCGTCATAACCCATAAGCGCCAGCGGAATTTTAAAGGTCGATGCCGGCGGGCGGCGTGTCTCGCAATCACCGTCTTTCTGGACGATGTCACCCTTGGGGTAGCCGACAATCAGGGTGCAGCCCTGTTCGCCGGCATGTGCTGTGAAAGGCATGGCGAGGAAAGCGAGCAGCAGAAAAACACGAAACATGAAACGGACCCTTTATAATTGAATACCATCGGTATTGTACCATTTACCCCGGTCATCAGAAGAGAGTGCGAAGCAATATAAAATCCCATAAAAAATTTGCTTTTTGGGCGTCATTTCCCTAACTTAACGCATGACGCAAGACCCTTACTGCGTGTGTCTTAACCACAGCAAGGAGCCATGCCATGGGCCTCAAAACTTTAGTAACCTTCGCTATCGCCGCCGGTGCCGTTGTCTACGGCGCCAAAGAAACAAAATCCCAGGTTTTTTATCAATGTGATGGCAAGTTCGGTCATGTCGAACTTGTTAATCCCAATCGCTATAGCGGGCACACAAACCTGCACATCGCCATGACGTTGCCGGATGGCCGTACACGCCGTTACGAGACACCGCGTCCTCCCGAACCGCAATTGCTGATCGACGGGGTGACGCAGCTATGCCGTACCGGCAAGCCGGCCACGGGGCTGCGTCTGAGAAGCTGATGGTACAAATAGGGGATTAAAAAAAGTGGTGGAGGGAGAAGGATTTGAACCTTCGTAGTCCGAGGACGCCAAATTTACAGTCTGGTGCGATTGACCGCTCCGCCATCCCTCCACGGGTGAATCTGCGGGCATAAGAAACGAGATTTGACCCCCTTGTGTCAATACCAAAGGCGGGAATCTTGTGCTAAGACCGTAAGATGTCTCAGGAAACCGCCAAAAAAACCGTTTTACGCGTCGCCGTGGCCGCCATGGCCGTGTCCGGGATCCTCTCCGCGGCCAAAGGTGCAGCCTGGCTGACCGGCGGATCTGAGGCCATGCTGGCCTCTCTGGTCGATTCCCTGACGGATTTTGGGGTTGCGGTCAGCAGTTTCTTCGCCATGCGCTATGCGCTCCAGCCCGCCGATGAAGACCATCGCTACGGCCATGGCAAGGCCGAAGGCATCGCAGCCCTGGTCCAGGCCGCCTTTATCGCCGGGTCATGCCTGTTCGTCTTCCTGCAATCCGCCTATGCATTTTTTAATCCCGTCATTCCGACCCAGATCGGCCTTTCCATCGCGGTGCAGGTGTTTGGCATCATCATCACGATTATGCTGACCCAGTTTCAGCGTCGTGCCATTCAGGCAACGGGCTCGCTCGCGATTGAAGCCAACGCCGCACAATATACGGCCGACGCCGCCGTCAGTGCCGGTATTATTGTAAGCCTGCTGGCAGGAAAACACCTGAACTGGTACTGGATCGACCCTGTCACTGCCATCTGCGTGGCGATCTGGCTGTTGTTAAGCGCGCGCGAAATCGGCACCAAGGCCATCAACATGCTACTCGACCGCGAGCTGGACGACAAAACACGCCAGGACATTATGACGATCATCCGTTCCACGCCGGGTGTTGAGGGCCTGCATGATTTCCGTACCCGAAAAAGCGGCATGAACATTCACGTATCATTCGATATCGAGGTGGACCCCAAGCTGACACTGGAGGTCGCACACGACATCTCCCGCGCGGTGGAGGCTGGGATTATCGCGAAATACAGGAACGCCGAGGTGATGATCCATCTCGACCCCGTCGGCGATATCACGGATTCGCGTCATCACAAGATAAAGGAATTCCATGCCCGCTGAACCCACCGTCTTTCTGGGTGATTTTGGCGGTACGCATCTGCGCCTGGCGATACGCGGGGATCAGGGGCCGTCGCAGATCGAAGTCTACAAAGTGGCCGAATGGTCGGGAATCGGCGATGTCCTGCGCGATTACGCGCTCAGAACCGGCACGCATTATAAAGACGCATCGCTTTATCTTTCCCATACCGGCCACATTGTCGATGGCGGTCTGACCCTGCATTACAAGGAAACCAGGCCATGGTCTTTCCGTCTTGAAGATGTGCGCGCCGAATTCGCGCTCGCGCGTCTCGACGCCGTCAATGATCTCAAGGCCGCCGCATATGCTGTACTGCATACCGGCGTTGATGTGTTTGAACCCCTGCGCACCGGCATTGACGACGGTAGTAATGCGCTTGTACTGGGTCTCGGCACTGGCATCGGTCATGCCTATCTTGATCGCCGCGCGCGTATCAGCACGGAAACCTATGGTGGGCATTTCCCTGCCACTACCGTGACCGAACGCCAGCGTGCGCTGGCCGATATCATTCGTGCCGGTCTTGCAACCGGCCGCAGCTTCATTGCCGAGGATATTTTGTCAGGTGAAGGCCTGATGCGACTGTACCGTGCGATGGCCGCCTACACCAAAACGCAAGCGCAGGCGAAAACCGTGCACGACCTGATCCCGCTTAAGGATGTCGATCCGCTGGTACGCATGTCGACATCTGCCTTCTGCGAATTTCTGGGCATTCATGCCAACATCCTGTGCACGGCCCCGCATGCCTATGGCGGCATCTATCTGTGCGGTGGTCTGTTTGATCGTCTTATGGATGCGGACCTGTTCGATTTTGACGCCTTCACCGCCAATCTGCACCAGAATATGGTGCCGGTGGTCGCGCACTCGCTTGAAAACGCGCCCATTTTCGCCGCCAAGGTGGAGCATGCCAGCCTTTACGGTCTGGACGTTTACGCCGGGGCCATCGTATGACCGCGCGGCACGCCTATCTCACCATCGATGATACGCCAAACGCCCTGAGCGATGGGTTTCTGGACGCGCTGCAAAAACGCAATGTGCCTGCCATCATATTTTGTCGTGGCGATATGATGGACCAGTACCCGGACACGGTTGTGCGCGCCATCCGCAACGGCTTCGTCATCGGCAATCACGGATACCATCACACGCGCGCGACCAAACTCGGTTTTGAAGCCGCGTGCAACAACATCATGCGTGCCGACGCACTGATCGAAAACGCATATCGGAACGCGGGTGTTGCCCGCCCCGGTAAATATTACCGCTTTGCCTATATGGACCGCGGCATGGGCGCCTGGTTTGTTGAGCCCGCCTCCGTCCCTGCGCGGCATTATGATTACGTATCGTCCATGATATCGACCGGTTTGGGCAATAACCCGCTGGATCTGCCGAATGCGGCGCAAATTGAAACCAAAAACGCCCTTCAGGCGTTCTTAAAGGCGAATGGATATACGAAAGTGCCGTTCCGGAACATTAACCACGAATTCTTCACACAAAGCGAAATGGCCACCGCGGTTGACGCCATGTTCACATTTTCCACATCGGACTGGGCGATGACCGAGCGTCACCGCGACAAGGGCATTGATGTCAAAGCACTCATCGACAACGACCCGCATCTGGCGCGTACCGACACATCGCATATCGTGCTCGCCCACGATCAGGCTGAAATTCACGGCGTGACCATTGCCCTGGTTGACCATATGATATCCAAAGGTTTCAAATTCGAGGCATTGCATTCATGAAAAATCGTACGCTCGTCACTGTCATTGCCGATTACGGCGATCTGGCCGATCTCGCCTTCGCCGAAGTGCGCGAACGCCTTTACGCAGAATTGAACGACGATAAATTCGTTCTCGAAACCGTGGCTGTTTCCGCTTTTGATACCGTGGCCACCGGCTTTGTGCTGGCGCAGCTCGCCGTCAATTCGCGCCTTGGCGACCGCCATAAATTCTACGTGAATACCGCGCCCCGCAAGGACGATCTCGCGCCCCGCGCCAAAAACGCGGGCGAGGGGCTGGCCTACGTCAAACTCAATAACGGCGTTGAAATTGTTGCTGTTAATTCCGGTTACTCACTGTCCTTCGTGAAGGAAGCCGCCGAACAGATGAAAATTCTCGATGTCTCCGCCGAAGGCTCGCAATTCCGCTCCCGCGATGTATTCCCGCCCGCTTTCGCCAAAGTCGCGCGCGGTGATTACAGCCATCTGCGCGAAGACATTGCCGATCTGCCCGACATGCCGACCGAATGCGTCTGTTACACCGACGGCTACGGTAACCTTAAAACCTCCGTCGACCTCAAGGCGCTGGACGCACATAAGGGCCGGGACGTGATCGTTACGATCAACGGGGTTGAAGAAAAGGCGACCGTTGCCGACGGTATTTTCGCGGTCAAGGACGGCCAGTTTGTACTCTCCGCCGGCTCCAGCGGCTGGAACGGCCGGCGCATGACCGAAATCGTCCGCCGCGGCGGCAACGCCGCCAAACACTTCGGCAGCCCCGAAGGCGGCGCAAAGATTGAATGGCGCCCCGCAACCTGATAGAACAGATTTTACGCTAAATATCGCGGGTGTATCATCCCGGTTATACGCTAGTAGAAAAACTTCAAGCCATCTCGACTAAATTTCGGAAGCAGCAAGAGTCAGGCCAGTTTCATGTCAACTTCATGCGACATTATTACGATGTCTATTGTTTGTTACAGCACCCGATGGTTCAATCGTTTGTAGGAACTTCAGCGTATGTGAAGCATAAAGAAGAGCGTTTCAGGAATGGTGATGAACATGACATCACAAGCAACGAAGCTTTTCTGCTAACTGATTTAGCGGTGCGTAAGGGCTATGAGCAGGAGTATCAAAAACTGTCCGCGTTGTGTTACGGAGATTTACCAAAGTTCGAAGATGTGTTGAAGGTTATCAGTGAATGGTCAGCAAAGCTTTGAGTGGTGCTATGACAGTTCGAATGCCGTGCGCACTTGGTTTTTTTGAGGGTATGTTTGGGGGTACAAAACCAGCTTATTTAGGGGTATGTACCAAACTCAATCAATTAGTTGCTTTCGGAGTGTGTACCCCTTCACCCGCTCCAGCCCTCTCACCTAAAATTCCCCGGCAATGAATTGTGTACATGCGTGGCCGCAATGGCGGCGTGGCCGAAGGCTACGGATATCTGGTGTAGTTCGGTGGAAAGATCACCGATGGCATAGAGGCCCGGTACATTCGTTTCATGATGGTCAGATGTGATGACACAGCCGCTGTCGGTGTGTGCGACGTCTATGTGCTGCGCGAGTTCCGAACGCACATAAGCACCCATCGCCGGATAAATCGTGTCGAATGTCAGCACTGTGCCGTCATGCAGATGTGCCTCGATTTTATCGCCGCTCGGCGCAAGATCGGCCAGCGTACTTTTTGGCGCAGCGATATCGGCGTCGTTCAGTAACGCGCATTCTTCTGTCGTCAGGCGGAAATCTTTTTCCAGTGGCAACAGGGTGATATCGCGGCTATAGGTGCGCATGAACAGCGCCTTGCGCACCGCAGTCTTGGCGGGTCCGACAATACCGATGCGCTGGTCAATCGTCTCGTAAGCATCACAGATCGGGCAGAAACGAACCGCGCCCTTGTAAATGAATTCCGGCATGCGCGGCAGATTGGGTTTGATGTCGACAATGCCGGTGGCCAAAATGACGCGCGGCGCGCTGATGGTCATGCCGTCGTCCAGCGTAGCCGTGAAGCCGGGCTCAAGACGCACAACACGCCCCGCCTGCCGGATGACGCTGTATTCATCCGCCTGCGTGCGCAAATTTTGGAGAATGGTTTCACCCGGTATGCCGTCCGCCGCGCCCGGGTAATTATGTGACACCGGAATAAGGGATGCGCGGCTGCTGCCCGCATCCACCACCATGACGCGGCGCATGGACCGCGCCAGATACACCGAAGCCATGAGACCGGCAGGACCGCCGCCGATGATCAGGCAGTCAAGATCCGCGCTCATGATGGATCATCCCGCCTATGACGCTCGTGTTCCAGTGCGCCGTTGACTTCTGCGCCGATCAGGATGGTCATCGCGCTCATCCAGAACCACATCAGCAGCACGACGACCGCGCCAAGCGAGCCATAGGTTTCATTGAATTTGGTGAATTGTGAAATAAACAGCGAGAACAGCGATGAGCCAAGCACCCAAAGCACGGTCGCGCTGACCGCGCCGGCACTGATGCCCCATTTCACCCGTTTGCGGTCCGGCCCCAGAGTATAAAGAACCTCAAGCCCGACCAGCGCGGTAACAAACAACACCGGCCATCGCGACCATTGCAGCATGTTGCTGAAAACATCCTGCATCGGCAGGAACTGCACCGCCACCGGCAAACCCGCCACCAGCAAAAGCGAGAACAGGAAATACGCCAGCATCAGGAAGGTCAGGCCGTAAGACAGAAAAGTCAGCTTGAACATGCCGCGCGTTTCCGGTGCGTCATAGGCGATGTTGAATCCTTTGATCAAGGCCTGCACGCCGCGCGTGGCCGAATACACGGCGAACAATATGCTGATCGCAAGGCTGATGGTCAGGGTGCTGCCGGTCGTCTGCGCGATTTTTTGGGCCTGCGTGATGATGATGGACAACGCATCGCCAGGCAGGAAGTCGCCTAGGCTCTGCAATTGCAATGTGACCTCATAAGGGTCGAAGAACAGCCCGAAGATGGAAATGGCCGCGCCCAGCGCCGGAAAGGCGGCGAGCAGGAAATAAAACGCCACCCCGGCCGAGACCAGCCCGACATAGTCCTGCCGCACGTTGTTGCGAAGGTGCAGCCCGGTCAAAATCCAGGGCGGCAGGGTGAGGGCGGCAAGCTCCCCCGAACTCATCCGTGCGACGTTGATCCAGTGTTTAATGAAAGTGCTTATCTTGCGCATGACGTACCCCCAACGCACGAACCCATAAAAAAAGCGGAGCTTTTGCTCCGCTTTTTTGAATTCTTGGAAAAACCGGAATTAACCAGCAGCTTGCAGATTGCCAGCCGAGGTTTTGCCGTTTTTCGGGTTGGCTTGCAGTTCGTACGAAAGTTTTTGACCTTCGTTCAGCGTGCGCCAGCCAGCGCGTTCAACAGCCGAGATGTGCACGAAGATATCAGCGCCACCTTCATCGGGAATGATGAAGCCGAAGCCTTTATCGTTGTTGAACCATTTCACGGTACCTGTAGCCATAGTATTTCCTCACTCAAAATTGACATACCGGACAAACGGGTCCGTAACCGGATTTCGGGGAAATACAAAAGGGCCATATAAATAGTCCTACAGACCCCCGTAAAACGGATCTAATGAACCATAACAGGGGGGTATGGTCAAGCTTACACAGACTTGCCATAGACCGGGTGCCTTAGTGTTCTTAATAATATGAAAAATAATACCATGACTTTCATCAGCTTGTCCGCATTATGATCCCAATAATACCGCGCTGGTCATGGCGTGATCCTGCAGCCCAAAGATGCGCGGTGGAATTATATGCAGAGATCGTCAAGGCTGACACGCTGCGCCCCAAGTGTACGCAAAACGCCCAGGCAATGCTCCGGTGCGTGTCTGGCAACAGCGCGAAAACATGATCCTGATGCTTTTGCAGGCACCGTACGCCTGATGTTTTAATGCATGGATTCAATGCTTGCGTTTGCAAGTTTTGGCCTTATATTACCGGGCGATTTATGCTGTGCGGTTGGCTAATGACGACGGCTATCACACAACCTGATTTTAGGAGACACATTAATGTCTAAAGAGAAATTCAATCGTTCCAAACCGCACGTCAACATTGGCACGATTGGCCACGTTGACCATGGTAAGACCTCGCTGACGGCTGCGATCACGAAAGTGCTTGCAGAGACGGGCGGCGCGACGTTCACGGCGTACGACCAGATCGACAAGGCGCCGGAAGAGCGCGCGCGCGGTATTACGATTTCGACGGCGCACGTTGAGTACGAGACGTCGAACCGTCACTACGCGCACGTCGACTGCCCGGGTCACGCAGACTACGTCAAGAACATGATCACGGGTGCTGCGCAGATGGACGGCGGTATTCTGGTTGTGTCGGCCGCTGACGGCCCGATGCCGCAGACGCGCGAGCACATTCTGCTGGCGCGCCAGGTTGGCGTTCCTGCGCTTGTTGTGTTCCTCAACAAATGCGACATGGTGGACGACGCTGAACTGGTTGACCTGGTTGAGATGGAAGTCCGCGAATTGCTGACCAAGTACAACTTCCCCGGCGACACGATCCCGATCATCCGTGGTTCGGCAGTTTGCGCGCTGGAAGGCAAGCAACCTGAACTGGGTCACGACGCGATCCTGAAACTGATGGCTGCCGTTGACGAATACATTCCGACCCCGGCACGTCCGAAAGACAAGCCGTTCCTGATGCCGGTCGAAGACGTGTTCTCGATCTCTGGCCGCGGTACCGTTGTTACGGGCCGTGTCGAGCAAGGCATCGTGAAGGTTGGCGACGAACTGGAAATCGTTGGCCTGAAAGCCACGCAGAAGACGGTTCTGACGGGCGTTGAGATGTTCCGCAAGCTGCTCGATCAGGGCGAAGCCGGCGACAACATCGGCGCGCTGCTCCGTGGTACGAAACGCGAAGACGTTGAGCGCGGTCAAGTGCTCTGCGCCCCGGGTTCGATCACGCCGCACACGAAGTTCACGGCCGAGACCTACATTCTCTCGAAAGAAGAGGGTGGCCGTCACACGCCGTTCTTCAACAAATACCGCCCCCAGTTCTACTTCCGCACGACGGACGTGACCGGGACGGTTGAACTTGCTGCCGGCACCGAGATGGTTATGCCTGGCGACAACGTGACCGTTACGGTTGAACTGATCGCCCCGATCGCCATGACTGAAGGCCTGCGCTTCGCTATCCGCGAAGGCGGCAAGACCGTCGGCGCCGGCGTCGTCGGTAAGATCCTGGCTTAAGCGCCAATTTCTTAATGAAATAAAAAGCCGGGCAAAAAGCCCGGCTTTTTATTTTGACGCACCGCAGCGAATCTCCCTACTCTTGTGACCGGAGTAGAAACGGGACCACAGGAAAAACTTGCGCGCCCCATCACCAGTTTTTTCTTACGAGACTTTGTTCCTGTCCGATCTTCATTTGGGCAGCGGGAAAACAGCTTCCCCGTATCTTTACGAATTCATCACTCACCTTAATCCGCACACGCTAAAAGAAATCTATCTCGTTGGTGACATCATTGGCGGGTGGGAACAGTCACACCAGAAACAGCGTCCTTTCGATGAAATGGAGCGCCGCATATTCGATGTCCTGAATCATCTGGCGTCAACTGGTGTCAAGTTGCACTATATTCCGGGCAACCATGATGAACGCCTGCGTGGTGTTCATCATAAAGGCCGCACCGTTGATGTGATGGGAATGCTGAACCGTGCGGCAGCGCGAAATCCGCGTAAAGGACGCATAAAAACATTTTCTGAAAATATCGAATTCAAGCATCACGATACGCGCGTCTTCGGCGACAAGACCTACCGTATCACCCATAGCGACCTGCATGACCCGGAAACATATACAAAATGGTGGTTCAAGCCGATCGTTTACGGCGTCAGTCACGCCTATGACACGCTGATAGCCTTTGATGCATGGTTGAACAAGTTTGCACACAAGCACTTCAAAAAAGATTTCCCCATCGCCAAAACCCTAAAGCATTGGTTCAAAGAAAAAATTGAAAGCGTCGTGTCCGGCGAGGCTTTGGTGCAGGAACTTGAACATGACAGCTGCGACGGTGCCTTTATCGGTCATACCCATATGCCTGGCGTGCACCGCATCAACCGGAATGGTCGCGAATATACAATCGTGAATGATGGTGACTGGCAGGAAGGTGGAAGCGCCGCGTTCATCGCACCCGGCGATACCATCCCGCAGATCATCGAATACCGTATGGAGCGTCACAATTTCTTCGCGGTGCCGCTGCCGGATGAGAAATCGCCGCACGCCCCTATATATGCCGCGCACCGTGAACGGACCAACCGGCAGATCCGTTTGATCAGGCGCATGTGGCCTGCACGCCGTAAAAGCCGTCTGGCGCAACTGGACCGATACAGGCGTGCGGGCGCCAAGATGCGCGAACATCTTCATGATATCCAGCTGCTCGACACAGCGTTGGAACATCTCAACGGGCGCATGCTGGACAAGGTCGACAGTGTTAAGGCCGCCATCACGGATACGGCACGCCACAAGCACAGGTTTGATCAGCGTAAAGGCGAGATAAAGGACATTTTTGCCCGTTCCGCCAAAAATGGTGTTTTTAAAGAAAGCGACCGCCAGGCTTTGCTCGCCTTCGCAAAAGAATTGCGCGCGCACGCATGCACCAAGATGAATAAGCACTTCAATGATCGCTGCAAGGCTGCTCAGAATCTCAATTATGTGACCATGCCCGCGCATCCATTGCCTGCTGCATCTGAGCAGCCGCGCAAACCTGCTCTTTTGGTCGCATAATCAAGGGCCTAACTACATCTTGCCTAAAAGGCAAAGACCCGTTAAAAAAGGGCCCGTAAGTGCATACAGGGGTGTAGCTCAGCTGGTAGAGCGACGGTCTCCAAAACCGTAGGTCACAGGTTCGATCCCTGCCGCCCCTGCCATTTTCTTTAAAATCTTAGCGCATGCATCAGTGAAGATTGTCGCGGGCTGTGTTGCCTGTCGCATCTTCTTCTTCATGTTCGTGGTCCATGGCGTCCAGTGCGGCATTGCCGTGTGGTGTCAAAAGGGTGAACAGTTCCCGCGTTTCAGCATAGTCATCCCCGGCATTCAGGGGTGTACTGCCAGGTATCCATCGCGCCAACGCGCGGCGAAAGCGCGTGGCATCGACAGGTTTTGAAATATAATCGTCTATACCCGCCTTAAGGCATTTTTCACGATCGCCTAATGCGGCATGCGGTGATATGGCGATAATCGGTGTGTGACGTTTTCCTTCTTCAAAGGCGCGCATACGCAAGGCCATGGTAAAACCGTCCATCACTGAAATATCGCCGTCCATTAAAACCAGGTCGTATTGCTCAACCCGGAACAGGGCGAGCGCATGCGCACCGTCTTCCACCGCATGCACAAGCCAGAAACCGAGACGCGACAGAATTTTGCCCATCAATGCCCGGTTGGCCGGATGGTCTGCCACCAGCAGGATGCGCGCATTGATGTCGACGCCGCCGTCTTGGGATGTGTATGGGTCATTCATCTTAGGCAGCCTGCACATTCAGGCTCAGGAACCATTCAAGATTGATGATTTCCGTGACGCAGCCGCGGATCAGGGCTGTGCCCGCCGATGCCTGGCTGGTTGGGGACAGTCGGCCTTCATACGCGATGATGTCCATGATTTCGTCGACGATAAGACCCTGCAGGGCACCCGCCGGTCCAAACAGGATGACCGGTTTGCGGCCTGTGCTCAGTTTGCTGATGCTGTGTACTGTTATCGGCAGATTGTTCAGCAACGCTATTGTTTCACCGGCCGTGTAGTCGACTTCGTCAAACCGGTAGGCCTGGCTTAATGGTGTCGCCATGACCATGCCGCTGCTGCGGAAAAGAACCAGCGGCTGCGGCGCAGCCAGAACGGCATCGACAAGATTGTCTGTATGGCGATTGTCAGCATTGAAAGGAAAAATATTCATCACGCATCTCCATAAAATATTGATGACATCTTCAGGATGGCGGGGATGCGTCACGTTGCGATGGCCTTGGCGTTACGATTGTGTGACAAAAGCGCATACATACGTAGAAAAAAAGGGCTTCTGGTGAAGGGGGGATTCACCAGAAGCCTTTGAAGTTTTTTCGTGGGCAAAAAAACATGGATGAAGCCATGTATCTGATATCCAGAATGACGTGGCTGTATTGCAATCCTATGCCGCGAGTGTGACAATTGTGTTACAATCAGGGGTTGAAGGTTCGGGATGACAAGAAAGCCGACAATACTTGCCGTAGATGATGACACCGACATGCTGACACTGGTGTCTGCTGCGCTGATGCGCGAAGGGTACGACGTCGCAACCGAAACCCGTGCATCTGCGGTGGTGCACGCCGTACGCACCAAAAAACCGGAGGGCATCCTGCTGGACCTGATGCTGCCGGACGGCGACGGGCTTAAACTGATCGCCGGTATTCGTGAAATCACCGATGTTCCGATTATCGTGGTCAGCGGAAAGGACGAACTGATCGACAAGATCGTGGGTCTTGAAATGGGCGCTGATGATTACGTCGCCAAGCCTTTGCAGATTCGGGAATTGGCCGCACGGATCAAGGCGCAACTGCGCCGCTATGCTGAATTGAAATCCAGTGCACAGGTGGCCCCTGACACGGCCACCTTCGGCGGCTGGACGCTGGACCGTGCCAAGATGCAGATATTCCGGGGCGATGGAACATCCGGTGACCTGACGGTTAAGGAATTCCGCCTGCTGGATGTTCTGGTCCGGGCATCGGGCCGTGTTCTAAGCCGTGAGCAAATTCTTGATATGGCGCGTCAGGACGATATCAACGTCACGGATCGTGCCATCGACACGCAGATCACGCGCATTCGCAAAAAGATAGGCGACGATGCGGCCCACCCCACCATGATCCAGTCAATACGTGGCGTTGGTTACGCATTTGTAGCGCCCGTGGCTTAAATGCACGGCGTAAGAATTTTTAGGCATCTCTGGCAATACATTGTGACCCATGATTCATATATTCTTGCGCATAATCCTGGTGTTGTTTACGGCTCTGGTCACAGAGCCCGCACGCGCGACACACAACGGCGGGCCATTCACCATCACCATTGCGGCGGATATATGGTGCCCGGTCAATTGTGACCCTTCAGGTGAAAAAATGGGTTTCGGCGTTGATCTGACCCGCCGCATCTTTGAACCGCTGGGATACACCGTGCATTACCGGGTCATGCCATGGGCGCGTGCGCTATCCAAAGTGCGTGCGGGCGATGTCGATGCTGTTATTGGTGCAAATTACAGTGATGATAAAAACCTCATTTTTCCAAAAACGCCTTTAGCACCAGTTGCAGATGATTTTTATGCACTTAAGGACAGTGAAATTATCTTTGACGGAGTTAAATCGTTACAGGGACTGCGTATAGGAGTGATTCATAGCTACGGGTACAGTGATGACACTAACAAATTGCTAAGCGCAGGTCGCCTGACGCCTGGTCTCATCCAAGAAATAAGCGGCGAAAAAGCACTTGAACAGAATATTAAAAAACTGCTCACGCGCCGTATCGATGTGATGGTTGAAAACGGAATCATCATGCAGGAGAAGCTGCGCGTGGAAAATCTGCAGGATAAAATAATACGTATAGGTACAATCCCTCAGGGTGGCACATATCTGGCGTTTTCGAACGCGTTGCCTTACAGCCGCGACTTAGCAAAAAAATTTGACGATGGCGTTAGACGTTTAAGAGCTACGGGTGAACTCAATGCACTCTACGTTCAATACGGGATGACACCATGATCAGATCGATTCATGCCCGATTTCTATTCCTTATGGGTGTTGTACCAATCATATTCTTCATAATGTTCGGATATGAACAGTATGATGATGTCCGTGTCCAGACAAGGGAAGCACTGGTTCGTCAAGGAAACTCTGAAGGTGAAGAACTGGCGCGCAATTTATCGCAGCCCATGTGGGACTTTGATAACGAACAGATTCAGCGTCTTGCGAAAAGTGCGACTGATCACGATGAAATTCAGGGTGTTCACGTATACGAGCAAAATGGCAAGGAAGTTGCTTATGCCGTGAGTAAAAAAGAAAAAACCGATTCCTTTGATATAGTCCGGCGTCCGGTTAAAGATCCTTATAGTGACTCAAACCAGGTCATAGGCAGTGTAGTTATAGATATATCTTCCAAGCTCCTTAATGAGCGAATGCAAGAATATATAAATTACATTACAGTGCAGGCGATTTTTTTCGTATTAGTTCAGTTGATATTAGCGCATTTTATTCTGCGCTATCTCCTTACGCCAGTACATTCGATTACTGACACCATGCGCCGTCTGGCTGCCGGCGAAACGGCGCAGGATATTCCATTTCAAGATCGCAAAGATGAAATCGGCCAGATGGCGCAGGCCATCGAACATTTCCGCAAAACCAGCCTGCGTGCGGATGAACTGTCGATCGCCAAGGCCCAGGCCGAGGCCGCGACAACGGCAAAGTCTGAGTTTCTGGCCAATATGTCTCACGAAATCCGTACACCCATGAATGGCATCGTTGGCATGGCCAGCCTGCTCAAGGATACGCATTTAAGCGCGGCACAGCAGCATTATACCGATACCATTATCCGGTCCGCCGACAATCTGCTGGAAATCATCAATGATATTCTGGATTTCTCCAAGATCGAGGCGGGTAAGGTGGATCTGGAGATTATTCCCTTCGATATCCAGATGCTGGTCGAAGACGTATGCGAGATCATGTCTTTCCGCGCGGCCGAGAAAAACCTCGAGATCCTGTGCAGATACCCGCCGGACATGCCGCGAAATGTGCGCGGTGATGCTGGCCGTGTCCGCCAGGTATTGATCAATATGCTTGGTAACGCCATTAAATTTACACAAACCGGCCATATCGCCGTATCGGCACAAAGCGTAAATGCGCCCGACCACCGCAGCTGGTTTACAATATCCGTGCACGATACCGGCATTGGCATACCAGCGGACAAGCTGGAACATGTCTTTGAAAAATTCAATCAGGGTGACGCGTCAACCACTCGCCGTTTTGGCGGCACGGGGCTTGGCCTTGCCATCTGTAAGCGCCTTGTCGAAATGATGGGCGGACACATGGGTGTCGAAAGCACGCAGGGCGTAGGCTCGCATTTCTATTTCTCCATCCCGCTAGAGCGCGATACGACAACGGCCGTTGCCATTGTGTCGCCTATCTCGCTGCATGGGCGGCAAATTCTGGTGATCGACGACAACCCGGTCAGCGCCGACATCACATGCAGCATTCTGATCCGTGCCGGAGCCAAATGCTTTACCGCGCTTTCGGGTATGCGTGCGCTGGCTCATTTACAGGGTGGTGCGCGTTATGATGCCGCCGTCATCGACCAGTTGATGCCGGATATGGACGGCCTGATGCTGGCCCGCACCCTGAAGCAAAACCCGGCCTATGCCGCGCTGCCGCTCATTCTGTTTTCATCCATACCGCAAAAAGGTGATGATCTTGAAATCCGCCGGGCCGGTTTTTCCGCTCTTTTAACGAAGCCCGTCAGCCCCCGCGACTTTCCCGAAGCTGTATCGTCCGTCATCATCGCGCCTGAAATATTCATCACGCGCCATACGCTGAATGAACGCCGCACAGGCATGGCGGCGCGCAAGACGCAGGACGATGTTTTCACCGGAACCCGCGTTCTTCTGGTTGAGGACAGCCCTACCAATCAGGAAGTGGCACAGGCGGCCCTGGAAAAATATGGCTGCATCGTGACACTGGCCGACGATGGGCAACAGGCTGTCGGCTGCATCAAGGAACGCGAATACGATATCGTTTTCATGGATTGCCAGATGCCGGTCATGGACGGGTTTGAGGCGACATCCCTGATCCGCCAGTTTGAAGCCATCAATAATCGCGCGCGTGTGCCTGTCATTGCCTTCACCGCCTACGCCATGAAGGGCGACGCTGAAAAATGCATCGGTGCAGGCATGGATGATTATCTGGCCAAGCCCGTTCAGCGCGCCGCGCTGGGGGCCATGTTGCAAAAATGGGCTATGAAAATCACCGGCCTGCCAGCGCCTGATAACGCCCTGCAACTGGATCGGCACGCGCTGGATGAGGTGCGTGAACTGATGGGTGATGGTTTTGATGGTTTCATAACCCGTGCTCTTGGTAACTGGAAAAAATACGCCGATACCGCCGGACAGGCGCTGCAGGCACGTGATCTGCCCGGCCTTCTTGAACCGATCCACACCTTCAAATCATCCAGTGCCATGCTGGGTGCCAATACCCTGTCCGCGATTGCCCGCGAGATTGAAATCATTGTACGGACGACCGGCAGCGGGGAAGAAGACTACGCATTCGAAAAAATCACGCCACTGATGGCCGAACTGGAGGACGCCTTTGCGCAGGCCCACGAAAAGCTGGCACGGGAGATAGCCGCATGACGAACGTCACAGAAAAGCCCCTTGATATACTGATCGCTGATGACGATGAAATCGACCGCATCGCGATCAAACGCTATCTGAAAAACGCGGGAAAACAGATCGTATTCCACGAAACCGTCACTGGCGCAGACACATTGTCAATAATGCAAAGCCGGCCGTTTGATTGTGTATTTCTTGATTATTATCTGGCCGATATGAACGGCGTTGCGATTCTTAAAAATCTTTATGATCCGGAAATGGGCCTGACGCAAAGCCCGGTGGTCATGATGACCGGCATGAAAAGCGAAGAAGCAATGGTCGACGCCCTGCGATCCGGTGCACAGGATTACATCCTGAAAGACAACATGTCCGCAGCCAATCTGAACATGGCGCTGGCCAAGTCGCGCGAATTATACGAACTCAAGCGCAGCCGCCACCAGGCGGAAGCGGAATTGCACCATGTCCGCAAGATGGAAGCCATCGGCAACCTGACCAGTGGCGTGGCCCATGACTTTAACAATCTTCTGACCGTTGTCATCGGTAATGCACATATCCTGCGCCGCCGCCTGAAAGGGGGGTTCGAAAACTGCTCGATGGACGACGTCGACAGCAAACTGGACGCGATTGAAACCGTGGCGCAACGCGGGGCTGAACTGGTCCGCCGCCTGATGATATTTTCACGGCAATCCACCCTGGCCCATGAAAAGGTCGATGTGAATACGCGTATCAGAAACACGGTCCAGATTCTAAGCCGCACGCTCGGCTCCCATATCGAGATCGATACCATCACCGAGGAAACGGTCTGGCCGGTCTTTATTGATCCGGGCGAATTCGAAAACATGATCATCAATTTCGCCGTCAATGCCCGTGACGCCATGCCCGCGGGTGGAAAGCTTTTGATCGAGACGCATAACGTGGTGCTGGATGATTCTTACACCCTGGGCCATCCCGACGTCGAAGCCGGTAAATACGTGATGATCGCTATATCCGATACCGGATCAGGCATGAGTGCGGATGTCCAGAAACGCATCTTCGAGCCATTTTTCACAACGAAGGAGGAGGGGGAGGGCACGGGCCTTGGCATGTCCATGGCCTACGGCTTCATCCGCCAGTGTCACGGACACATTCATGTCTACAGTGAAATGGCCATCGGCACAGTCTTTCGTATTTATCTGCCATGCATGGAAGCGGTCCCGGGTTTTGACAATCTGCCTGCACCGGCCATCCCGGGGGGGCGTGAAACCATTCTCGTGGCGGAAGACGACGAAGACGCGCGTCAGCTTGCCCTGGCCATGCTGGAACGTCTTGGTTATAGAACGCTGGAGGCGCGCAATGGCCGCATCGCGCTTGAACTGCTCAAACGTGAACACAATAATATCGATCTGGTTTTTACAGATATTGTCATGTCCGGCGGCATTGGCGGGGTCGAACTGGTCCGGCTGATGCGCGAAGACTGCCCGCAGATGAAAGTTCTCTACGCATCCGGCTACACCGAAAACGCCATTCCGGATTACCAGCTCTGCGCGGGCGAGGAATTCATCAGCAAACCCTTCCGGCGCGAAGTGCTGGCCACCAAACTGCGCAAGGTTCTGGACACCAAACACGCCGCATAAAAAACCGCCCGGACAGGGATGCCGGGCGGTCTTTTCCTCTTCTCTGGGAAGAGGACCGACGACATCGCTTAAGCAGCGATATCGTGGGCGTCGGTATTCTCAAGCATCTTCCTGATCGCATCGGCCTGTTCGCTGGTTTCAGCGCGCACAGCCAGAAGGATCGCGCCGTCACGGACGGCACCTTCATAGAGTTCGGCTTCAAATTCCGGGACAGCCGTACCAATCAGGCCGCCAACTGCGCCGCCCGCAAGGGCACCGGCACCGGCACCGGCAGCGCTGGAAACCAGCCAGCCGGAAATGACGATACCAGCTGCCGGAACAGCCACGGCACCAGCCGTCAGCAATGCACCGAGCACCGCGCCGGCAAGACCGCCAGCCACGCCGCCCCAGGCAATGCCTTTGTCGCTTTTGTTATCGCGTTTTAGGTTGAAGGCCGTCTCGCGGGTGTTTTCAGACACGATGACGGATACCTGGCTGTCACTAATGCCAAGGTTTTCAAGGCGTTGCAGTGCCACTTCCGCGGCCTGGCGGGTTTTAAAGGTCGAGGTGATAATCTTGGACATGCAAATCTCCTTACAAAAATCGTTACATCTTTCCAATGTTTGAGCGGGGAAGGAAGTTCCCGCCCGTCTTGTATCCGTAACCGAAACATGGAATAGCTTGTCCCCATGATGACCCCGGATGCCCGTAACGCCTGGTACCAGCACGCTCTGATGCTGGCGCTTGTGGCATGCGTGCTCCGTGCGCTTATCCCGGTCGGCTTCATGCCCGACTTTTCTGCGCCCGGCCACATGGTCATCTGTTCAGAAACCGCGATGGTTAAAACCATCGATGTGGACCCTGCCGACCATGCCGCCAAAAAAACTGCGCATGATGTCTGCGGCTTTGCTGTGAATGGCACCGGTCTGGCGGCCAAGCTTGATATGGTGAAGGTGCCTGCGCTCGCATCCATCACCCATGTCTGGCGCGGGGTGCAAAGCCTGTCCGTCTACGCCGCGTCGTCTTACGCGTCGCGTGCGCCGCCTGTTGTTCTTTGATCGCCTTTTAATACACGCATCAAAAACAAACAGGATTTTTCCAATGTCTATGTCTATCCGCGCATTGCTGTGCGCTGCCGCCCTCATTCCGTCTACCGCCATGGCCGATCATCTGTATGTCGTTGTCCCCGTCGGCAAAGACAAACCCCTGACCGCCATCAGCACAGATCAGGCCAGTTTTGATCTGCGTCGCATTCCCGGCGGTGCGGATGTCATTCCCGCCACCGATTATAAGGACAGCTACGCCGTCGGCCTGAAAGACATGCTGGCACGCACGCCGGGTGTACTGGCCCAGCCGCGCTGGGGTGAAGAATCCCGCCTGTCCATTCGTGGGTCCGGCATTTCGCGCGGTTTCCACATGCGTGGCATCGCCATTCTGCAGGACGGCATTCCGTTCAGCTTCGCCGACGGCAGCACCGATTTCCAGGAACTGGACCCGCTGGCCCTGCAACATCTTGAGGTGTATCGGGGCGGTCAGGCCCTGCGCTACGGCACGGCCACGCTTGGCGGCGCGGTCAACGCCGTCACACCGTCCGCCCGCAATCTGGATTACCACGGACAGCTGCGCCTTGAAGGCGGCAGCTACGCCACCAAACGCAGTCATGCTGACGGTGGGTATATCATCAACAATGTCGACCTGTACGGATCGCTCACCCACGCGGAAAGCGATGGTTTCCGCGAACAAAGCGAACAGGACAATACAAAGTTCAACGCCAATATGGGCATACGCATCACGCCGGATATCGAAACCCGCACATATTTGTCATGGAACGACCTGAACCAGGAAGTGCCGGGCACGGTATCGAAGGCAAGCGCATTGAACACACCGACCCGTGTGCCGTTCATCAATGCCGATGATGATTACGCACGCGACATCCAGTCCATGCGCATTTCCAACCGCACCGTCTTCAACCTTGGCGGCGGCGCGCAGGTTGAGGCCGGCGGATATATCAATGACAAACAGCTCTACCACCCGATCTTCGACATCATCGATCAGGACAGCCTTGATACCGGCGTCTTCACGCGTATTAAAAATGAACGTTCTGTTCTCGGTCTCAATCTCGGCCGCGGCGTCAACTATGCCGACCGTTACGTGAACGAAGGCGGCAATCGCGGTGCGCAAAGCGCCAGCGGCCGCCAGATCGCCCGCAATGCGGAAATCTACGGCGAACACCGTTTTGCCCTGACCGATGCGCTGGACGCCATCACCGGTTTTCAGGCGCAGGTCTCAGAACGGGATTACACGGATAACGTCAATTCCGCGCGCAGTGATGAAAAAATCTATCGCAGCTTCAATCCCAAATTCGGCCTGATGTGGAAGCTGGACGCGAACAACGAGGTCTACACAAGCCTGACCCGGTCCAGTGAACTGCCCACATTCTCCGAACTGGTGCAGGGCGCTATACCGGGCTTCGTGCCGGTCAACATGCAAACCGCCTGGACGGCTGAACTTGGTACACGCGGCGCACGCGGCGCATGGGACTGGGACGCAACCATCTACCGTGCGCATATCAAGGACGAAATGTTGCAATACGCGGTCACGCCCAATATTCCGGCCAGCACCTTCAATGCCGGTGAAACCGTGCACCAGGGTATTGAGCTGGGGCTTGGTTATCGTTTCAGCGACGCATGGTCGATGCAGGGTGTCTATAACTACAGCGATTTCTTCTTTGACGGTGATGTCCAGTTTGGGGACAATAAAATCGCCGGTGCCGCCCCGCATGAAATCCGCATCTTCCTGCAATACAAAAACGGACCGTTCACAATTACCCCGAATGTCGAATGGGTGCCGCAGGCCGCATGGGTCGATTTTGCCAACACGGCCAAAAGCGATTCCTACGCGCTGCTGAATCTGAAGGCTGAGGTCGAGATTAACGAGCGCACGACATTCTTCATCGATGGCCGCAACCTGACCAATGAAAAATACATCCCGTCTTTCAGTACGGTCACGGATGCGCGCACCGCCAACATGAACGTATTTTACCCCGGTGATGGTGCCAGCGCCTATGCCGGGTTAAAGGTCAAATTCTGATGAACCGTTTCGACGTTCTTAAATTTCACCGCCGCATCGCCCTTTGGGTGGCGGCGGCATTCCTGATCTGGGGCATGAGCGGGCTTATTCACCCGGTCATGTCGTGGACCAACCCGCGGCCCGTCGCGTTTGCACCGCCGCCGTCAGCGCCCGTAGCCGTCCCGCCGTTAAGCGTGGTTAAGTCTGCACTGGGTGATATGGATGTGCAGACTGTGCGCATCTGGCCGGGTGCGGTCTGGGCCGACGGCGACGTGCATGCGCTCAAAGGGAGTAAACCATTGCCGGATATGGACCGTGACCGCGCTGTCACGCTGGCCCGGTATTACAGCGGCGAGATATCGGGCGTTTCCGATACAACGCTCATCACCGCCTTCGATGATAAGTACCCTTATATCAACCGGTATCTGCCTGCATGGCGTGTGAGCTTCGATAACGGCAAAACCGTCTATGTCGAAACCGGCACGGACCGCCTCGGGTCCATCACCGATCGTCGCAAGGTCATTTTGCAAACCGTGTTTGAAAACCTGCACACGCTCAAATTCATGGACGGGATTGAGCCCGCACGTGTCGCCATGATCGCGGCTTTGGTCGGTAGCATCCCGCTGATGGCACTCATGGGCGCATTCCTGCATGCCGTCCTCCGCCGCCGTGCCAGCGGCCCGCGGCAATATCACCGCCTGATCACGCTGGCTGGTGCCGTGCCGCTGCTATGCTTCGGCGTCAGCGGCCTGTTTCATCTGGGTATGCAGTCACCGCTTGTGTACGAAACCCTGCCCGTCATGCCTGCGACATCGGTGAAAGACATGCGCTTCATGCCAGATGCAGGGCAGGTGGATGACTTACGCCTTGTTGCCGGATGGTGGCGCGTTGAAAAGGCAGGCGAGGTATCTTACCGAAATGCGGCCAGCGGCCAGACATTGAAGGGGGATGAGGCCTTCGCCCGTCATCTGGCAACGCAGTGGGGATCGGGTGATATCGCCGGTATCAGCATCGTCACCAAATTCACGCCTGAATACGGCTTCGCCAATAAGCGCCTGCCGGTCTTCCGTGTTGAACCCGTATCGGGCCCTTTAATGTTTATCGAGGCCCGGACCGCCACCATGGCGGCCATGGCCAGCAGGGTCGCAGCTGCCGAAACATGGGCCTTTTCAAACCTTCATAAATGGCAGTTTATCGCCAGCCGTCCATGGCGTGACGGCCTCATGGTTTTCGTGGTTTTACTTGGGTTTGCGGGCGTCTATATGGGCTTGCGTATACGCCGCTAAAAAAAGGGTGGCTTTTGGGATGGCCCGGGGGTATAAAACGCCATTCCCTAAAATTCAGCGACCTCAAAAAGCCCCCCGGGCTTACGAGCTGCTGGACGGAAAAACGATTAGAGGCATTCTTTCGAGGCATATAATGGCTAAAACAGGCCCCATCGAGTTTTTGAAACAAGTCCGTCAGGAAGCTTTGCGCGTCACCTGGCCCACGCGCAAGGAAACCACCCAGTCGACCATCGTCGTTTTCGTGATGGTTATGATCTCGGCAATCTTCCTGTTCGGTATCGACCAGATTATTTCGTTCATCATTCAATTGATTCTTGGATAAGGATTTAAGACATGTCTGAAGCAGCAGAACAAAAAGAAACAGCACCGCACCCCAACGCCGCAACCGCCCGCTGGTACGTCCTGCACGTCTATTCGGGTTTTGAGGCCAAGGTGAAGGAAACCATTCTCGACAAGGCCAAAAAACAGGCCCTCGACGACAACTTCCACGAGATCCTGGTCCCGAAAGAAGAAGTCACGGAAATCAAGCGTGGCAAACGCGTGTCCACCGAACGCAACGTGTTCCCTGGCTACGTCATGGTCAAGATGAACATGTCTGACGATGCGTGGCACCTGGTCAAGAACACCCCGAAAGTCACGGGCTTCCTGGGGTCTGGCAACAAGCCGCAGGCCATCAGCGAAGGTGAGGCAAACCGCCTGATCACCCAGCTGGCCGCACCGCAGGGTGCCGGTGGTTCGCGCCGCACCGTTACCTTCGACATCGGCGAAGAAATCCGCATCACCGACGGCGCATTCGCCTCGATGGTTGGGACGGTTGAAGAAATCGACGACGAAAAAGGCAGGCTCAAAGCGTCTGTTTCGATCTTCGGTCGTCCGACCCCGGTCGAGTTGGAATTCGGCCAGGTCGAAAAAACCTGATAACAGACCCGGCCTTGAAAGCCGGGTTTTTTATCTCCAAACGGATTAGACGTCATGAAACCGCCGAGTGGCCGCGAACGTAAAGATCGCGTCAAGAACAAGAAGATCAAGGACTCGTCGAAACAGTGGCTGCAACGCCACATCAACGATCCCTATGTGCACAAGGCGAATGCCGAGGGCTTCCGTTCGCGCGCGGCGTTCAAGCTGATTGAGATCAATGAAAAGATTCACATCCTCAAGCCCGGCATGAAAGTCGTCGATCTGGGCGCTGCCCCCGGCGGCTGGTCACAGGTGCTGGCCAAAAAGAAAATGGCCCATATCGCGGCCATCGATATTCTGGCCATGGACCCGATTGAAGGCGTCGATTTCATCGAAATGGATTTCACCGACAACGAAGCCCCCGACCGCCTGAAAAGCATCATGCAGGGCGAAGCCGATGTCGTGCTGTCCGACCTGTCCCCCAACACCACCGGTCATAAACGCACGGACCATTTGCGCATGATGGCGCTGGTCGAAATGGCGTGGGATTTTGCAAAGGATGTTTTGAAACCCGGCGGATCGTTTGTGACCAAGGTGTTTCAGGGCGGCGCGGAAGGTGATTTTCTGGCGGGTCTCAAACCCCATTTCCAGACCGTCAAACATATCAAGCCGCCCGCATCGCGTTCGGAAAGTTCGGAAATTTATCTGATCGGTATCGGCTTTAGAAAATAACGGAGCTGCAAAGCAGCGATTGGCTGCGACTGCAGCCCGCGCTTTCGCGCGAGCAGGGGCGAACAGAGTGAGCGGGGCGGCGAGCCCCCATAGTTTAGGTGTTGTAACGGCGCTGGTCTGAATGCACCCAGGGCGATGTTGCCTGCGCCATCACCATCATGTCCGGCGACCATTGCACGCGCGGTGCAAAACCACGGCCGCGCGACACGGTGCGTGTCTCTTGCTGTATTTCTGATGCTTCGCTGGTCATCATGCGGACAGCGCCCTGATTGTCCAGAACGATATCCTGTGCCTGTGCGACGCCCGGGTCGTTCCAGCGAATGGCGCTCGGCAGGATGACTTCGGGGCCCTGGTCTGTATTGTCCAGATTATATGTGGCGCTTGCCGTTTGCACTGGTGCATCGCCGGACACGCCGCCACCGCCTGAGAATTTCGTATCGAATTTATTGTAAACCTGTTGCAGCGACAGAGGGCGGCCCTGCGCATAAAACACGCCCTTGTTCGAACGTGCCGCTTCGGGGAAGAAACTGGCCGCCGGTGCCCACGGGTTTTTCTTCATCGATGTAATGAAATTGGATGCGCCCTGCGCACCCAGAAAATGGGCCATGTATAAATCGGTGCCGCTCGGTTTGATGCCCGTGGTCTCGGACAGGAAGCTGTGATTTTCCATCGCAAGTTCAGCCGCCATCAGGCTGGATGCCTGCGGGTCCTTGCGCAGGTTTAAAATGGCGCGCTTGGTGGCAGGATTGGGGACGTAATATTCGCCGCTGGAATTCTGTTTGATCGCATCCGCATATTTGCCGTAGCCATGCTCGGCCCCATGCGTCTTGATCTCGCGCAGCCATGTCTGGTCGATAAACTGGTACAGACCGGTGGCCGAGGACGTTTTGGCCTTGGCGTTCGGGTTCATCGAGCTTTCGACCCTGGCCTGTTTGACCAGATAGTCAAAATCGACCCCGGTTTTGGCGCTGGCGTTCTGAATGGCCTTGGTGACGCGGTTTTGCGCCCCGTTGGAGCCATAAATCTGGAAATTGGCGGTGTCGCTGATCATCTTGAGAAGGTCTTCTGCAATGGCCGTGCCAAGTGCTAAACTGGCAATGAACTAATCGCTTAAGGGTTTTTGAATGTACCAGGCTCCTACCTCCGAAATGATCTTTATCCTGCGCTATGTCGTTGGCCGCGACCGGCTTAAGGCATTGCCCGGACAGGGTTCTTTGGACGATTTGCTTGAACCGGTCCTGTTCGAGGCCGCGAAACTGGCCGAAGACGTACTGGCCCGCATCAACGTCGCCGGCGACAAAAAACCCGCCCGCTGGGAAGACGGTAAAGTCATAACCAGCCCCGGCTGGAAAGAAGCCTATAAGGCCTATGTCGACGGCAGCTGGAATACGGTTGTCTTCCCCCAGCAATACGGTGGTCAGGGCCTGCCCTGGAGCCTGGCCTTCCCGGTCCAGGAAATGTGGCAGGCCTCGAATCTCGCTTTTGGCCTGTGCCCGCTCCTTAATCAGGGCGCGATCGAGGCGATCCTTCATCACGGGACGGAAGAACAGAAAAACTACTATTTGCCCAAAATGGTTTCCGGCGAATGGACCGGCACCATGAACCTGACCGAACCGCAGGCAGGCTCCGACCTTGCCGCTGTCCGCGCCAAGGCTGTCCGCGCCGCTGACGGGACGTACAAAATCACCGGACAGAAAATCTTCATCACCTACGGCGACCACGATATGGCGCCGAACATCATCCATCTTGTGCTCGCGCGTCTGCCCGATGCACCGGAAGGGGTGAAGGGTATTTCGCTGTTCATCGTGCCCAAAATCCTTGAAAACGGCACGCCCAACGATGTGATGTGCGCATCCATCGAACACAAGCTGGGCATTCACGGATCACCCACATGCACCATGGCCTTTGGCGACAATGGCGGTGCCACCGGTTATCTGGTCGGCAAGGAAAACGAAGGCATCAAGTATATGTTCACGATGATGAACAACGCACGTTTGTCCGTTGGTCTTCAGGGCGTGGCCATTGCTGACCGCGCGCTCTACAAGGCGCATCTATTCGCGCATAACCGCGTTCAGGGCGGCGGCAAAACGATTGTCGAACATCACGACGTCAAGCGCATGCTGCTGACGATGCAGGCCTATGTCGAGGCCGGCCGCATGATGGTCTATGACGCCGCCTATCATCTGGACGCAAAAAACACCGCGCGTGTTGAACTGCTGACCCCCATCGTCAAGGGCTGGTGCACCGACCGCGCGGTCGATGTCGCTTCCCTGTGCGTGCAGGTGCACGGCGGCATGGGCTTTATTGAGGAAACCGGTGCGGCCCAGTATTACCGCGATGCCCGCATCCTGCCCATTTATGAAGGCACAAACGGTATTCAGGCCATGGATCTTGTCGGCCGCAAGATCATCAAGGACGGCGGCGCGGCGATGACCGCGTGGATGGAAGAATACCAGTCCATCATCCCGGAACTCGACGCATCGCACGGTCAGGATTTCTCGATCACGGGTGAATTGCTCAATGACGCCTTCGGCGCGCTGCGCCTTGCCACCGGCGCGATTGTCGCCTACGGCAAAAGCGAACAGCCCGACGCTGTCGGCGCAGTCGCCGTGCCCTATATGACGTTGTGCGGTAATGTGATGGCCGCCACCATGCTGGCAAAAGCGGCCTTGGCGGCGCGGCAGTCTTTCCGCGACGGCAATCCGGAATCGCATTCGCCGCAATGGCTGCAAAGCAAGATCACGCTGGCACGCTTCTTTGCCGAACACATCCTGCCCCAGGCCATGGCCGGTGCGCGTACGGTTCGCCAGGGTGCTGAAACCGTAGTTATGGCGCATCTGTAATGGAATTAACCAAGCAAACGCTGCTCGATTTCATCAAATCGCAACCCAAACCGCAGACCAAACGGGACCTCGCGCGCGCCTTCAACCTGCGCGATCACGAAAAAATCCCCTTAAAAAAACTACTCAAAGAACTGGTCGGCGAAAACCTGATCGAACATCTGCCCAGCAAGACCTACATCGCGCTCGACGCTGACAGCAAAACACAGGACGGGGCGCCCAGCGTCGCTATCCTGCGCGTGATCGAAGTCACGCTGGACGGCGATGTGTTCTGCGAACCTGCTGAGGACGAAGAGGGTCTGCCCCCGCGCATCCTGCTCGAACCCGGCAATCACGAACACGGCGCGCCCGGCGAAGGTGACCGCGTTCTGGCTAATATCAAATACCGCAAGGACGGTGCCGTTACCGCGCGCATTGTGCGCAAGCTTGGCGCGATCCGCGATAAACTGGTGCTCGGCCGCGCGGTCAAGGCCGGTGCCGGCTGGATTTTACAGCCGGTGAATCGCAGGGAAAAAGACGATTACATGCTCTCCGTCCCGTCGGACCAGCAGGATACGCTGGAACACGGCAGCCTGGTCGAAGCCATGGTGCAGGAAAGCCGCAACCTCAAACGCCCAAGCGCCAAACTGCACGCCATTATCGGTCACGATGATGATCCGAAGGCCATTTCGCTGATCGCCCTGCACGAACAGGGCCTGCGCGTGGAATTCCCCCAAAACGTGATCGATGAAACCGCCGACATGGTGGTGCCGCCGCTCGGCAACCGTGATGATCTTCGTTCCATCCCTCTGGTCACGATCGACGGCGAAGATGCGCGTGACTTTGACGACGCCGTGTTCGCTGAAAAAGACGGCGACGACTGGCATCTGATCGTCGCCATCGCCGACGTATCGCATTACGTGCGTACGGGCATGTCACTGGACCGTGAGGCATATAAGCGTGGTAACTCCACGTATTTCCCGGACCGCGTCCTGCCGATGCTGCCCGAAAAACTGTCCAACGACATGTGCTCGCTGCGCCCGAAGGAAGACCGCGCGTGCCTGGCCGTGCACATGACCATCGACGTGCAGGGGAACTTAAAGAAATACAAATTCGTCCGCGGCCTGATGAAATCCGTCGCGCGCCTGACCTATGACCAGGTCCAGCACGCAATCGACGGCAAGACGGACGCAACGACCGAAACGCTGGTCGATGCGGTCATCAAGCCGCTTTATGCCGCGTACAAGATCCTCGATGCCGCGCGTGAACGCCGCGGCGCGCTGGACCTGGACATGAAAGAACGCAAAGTCGTTGTCGATGCCAAGGGCAACATGACCGGCGTCATGCTCCGCCCGCGTTACGAAAGCCACAAGCTGATCGAGGAATTCATGATCCTCGCCAACGTCGCCGCCGCCATGGCGCTGGAGGCGAAACAGGCACCCTGCATCTACCGCATCCACGACGTGCCGAGTAACGAGAAAATCGATTCCGCTCGTGCGTTTCTGGAAGGCTTCGGCCTCAACCTCGCCAAGGGGCAGGTGGTCAAACCCGCTTTGTTCAACAACATCCTGAGCAAGGTGAAGGGGCTGGAACATTCCGCACTGGTCAGCCAGATCATCCTGCGCAGCCAGTCACAGGCCGTGTATTCCCCCGACAATGTTGGCCACTTCGGTCTGGCGTTGCAGAAATACGCGCACTTCACATCACCCATCCGCCGCTATGCCGACCTTGTCGTGCACCGGTCGCTGATCCGCGCCTATAATCTGGGTGAGGGCGGTCTGGACGACGGTGAATCCCGCCGCCTGCACGAAGTGGCCGAGCACATCTCCAAAACCGAACGCACGTCGATGGAGGCGGAACGATCATCCGTTGACCGTTTTACGGCGGCCTTCCTGTCCACCCGCAAGGGCGAGGTCTTCGCCGGGCGCATTTCCGGGGTGACCCGGTTTGGCCTCTTCGTGACCCTGCTGGAAACCGGTGCTGACGGTCTGGTCCCCATCCGGTCCCTGCCGAACGACTATTATATCCATTCCGAGGAACAGCACGCCCTGATCGGTCGTCGCAACGGCATCCTTTTCCGCCTCTGCGCCCCCGTCCGGGTCATGGTGGTGGAGGCCGACCGCCTGACCGGCAGCAGCGTATTTGAGCTGGTCGGCGGTGAAGACGGGGCCGAAGTCCCCGGTTATATGCCTAAATCCACCCATAGGGGTCATATGCCCAAAGGCCGCAGGGACAAAGGCTTCCGGGGCTATAAAGACAAGGACAAACACCATAAAAAGGGCAAAAAAGGCGGCGGCGGCGGCGGAAAACGCGGCTAAGGGGTATCGGAGCGTCAAAACCAGCCGGACAAACCGGACTTTTTGTTGACTTCTGTACCTCAATCGGCCAAAAGAGGGACCGGAAATTCAAGTTTTTAAGGAAGTAAGTCATGGCTAAAAAGGGCGCAACCGTCAAAGTGAAACTGGTCTCGACCGCCGGCACGGGATATTTCTACGTGACCAAGGCGAACAAGAAGACTAAGACCGAGAAACTGGTCAAAAAGAAATATGATCCGCGCGCGAAGAACGAAGCGACCGGCAAACTCGGCGCACATGTCGACTTCAAAGAAGACAAAATCAAGTAATGGCGCAAAGCGTTATCACGAGAGAAAAAAACGGGACGGCGCTTTTTGCCGTCCTTTTTTCATTCCTGCTGCTTTTCGCATCGCCGTCCTATGCCGGCGGCCAGGTTGTGATCGTCAACAACGCCGCCCTTAAAACGGCGCAGGGCATGAACATCCAGGTCTACCGCCTGAACGGCAAAGGCCAGTCGCTGGTCAAGAACCAGATGATCGTCGCCAGCACCGATTGCGTGAATGGCTGCGGCCAGGAATCAATGTCCATCGACATCGCGCCCGGCGATTACAAAATTCAGGTGTTCGGCGGCGTCGCGCTGGACATCACTTCGGTGTCATTCCCGGTAAAGGCCGGCGACGAATTTGTCTGGATGGTATCCAACAGCACCACCACCCCGCATATCCGCGCCATGGCACCCGGCGTCAAAGTGCTGGAACAGAAAAGCCCGTTCCGTATCGATCTTTCGACCTATTCCAAGGGTGAAGGCGTTCCGGCTGCTGCGGCAAATACGCCGCGCAAAAAAGAAAAGAACGCATTCTGGCCGTTCAGGCCGAATAACAGCCAGCGCAGCGCACCCAACAAATAAATATTAAAGATTATTGCGCGCTCGCCGCGCGGCGCAGGCGGTCATTGATCGCAATGCCAAGTCCCGTATCGGGAATGGTGGCAACCGCAATCGCCTTGAACCCGCCTTTGTCCAGTTCGCGTAAATACGCAAACAGATGTGCGGCCGCTTCGTTCAGGTCGCTGTTCTCGCTCAAATTTTTCATCGGCGGTTCATGCCGTTCACGGCGGACCATAGTGGGCCCGAAAGCCATATACGCTTCGCCCGCTTCAGGCGTCTGCACGTTCAGGCGCAGTTTTGTATTCGGCGCGTAATGGCGCAGCAACTGGCCCGGCGATTTCGGCGCGTCGTGGTTGCCGGTATCGATTTCCGGTTTGACGCCAAGAATACGTTCAATGTCTTCCGCCGTAACCGCGCCGGGGCGCAGGATGACCGGGACATCGCCGGACAGGTCCAGCACGGTGGATTCAAGCCCCACGCGCGATGTGCCTGCGGCCAGAATGATATCGACCTTACCCTGCAATGAATCCATGACATGGTGCGCCGATGTCGGCGACAGCGTGCCCGAGATATTGGCGCTGGGCGCGGCCAGCGGTTTTCCGCACGCGATCAGAACCGCGCGCGCCGTTTCATGCGCGGGACAGCGCAGGGCGATGGTTGGAAGACCCGCCGTCGCAAGCTCCGCAATGCCGTTGTTTTCTTTCTGCTTTAAAATCAGGCTGATCGGTCCCGGCCACAGCGCGGCGGCAATCGCGTGCGCCTGCGGTGTGAAATGCGCCAGTTTCTCGGCGTCTTCGGTGGTGGCGATATGCACGATCAGCGGGTTGATCGCGGGGCGGCCCTTGGCCTGGAAAATTTTCGATACGGCGCGCCCGTTGGTGGCGTCTGCCGCAAGCCCGTAGACGGTTTCAGTGGGAAGGCCGATCAGTCCGCCGAGGCGGATGGCCGTGCTGACCTGTCGCAGTGAATCTTGGGTGGGGGTAAGGATTTTGGTCGTTGTCATGAGACTATAATCCTTACCCCCATCAGGTGCAGCTCGCAAGTCCGCAAAAGGCCCGCCACACGCTGGCAGGCGCACTTGCTGCTATGCAAGAAGATCAGATGACCGGCAATCAGATGAAAGCAGGAACCTGACTGGTATGGCGCACCAATTGGGCCATCGGGCTGAATTTGCGCTGGGCCTCGATGCGGGCAATCGGGCAATCGGGCAGAGTGGCAAGGAAGTTATGCTGGGCGGTGGTCAGTGTGCGTGTCATGTCGAAGCCAGTGTCTTAGAGAGTTGATAATGCCAAGCTAGGTGCATAATGCGGCGCGTCTATGGGCAAACCATGGAAATGTTGAGGCACTGCGTTCAAAAAATATAGAAGTGCCGCCATTCCTTGCGTTTTCAGACGTTTTTCGCCTATATATCGGACATGAATTCATTGGGCTTCAACAAGGATCCGAAAGACACCCGCGTGGTCGTTGCCATGTCGGGCGGCGTCGACTCGTCCGTTGTTGCGTCCCTTCTGCATGAACAGGGCTATGACGTCGTCGGCGTCACGCTGCAGCTTTACGATCACGGTCTTGCGCTTGAGAAAAAGGGTGCCTGCTGCGCTGGGCAGGATATTTATGATGCGCAGGTCGTGGCGCAGACGCGCGGCTTCCCGCATTACGTGCTCAACTACGAAAACAAATTCTCCGACGCCGTGATGGAAGATTTCGCCGACAGTTATCTGCGTGGTGAAACACCCATTCCGTGCGTGCGTTGCAACCAGACCGTCAAATTCCGCGACCTTCTGGCCGTCGCACGTGATCTGAACGCCGATTGCATGGCCACCGGCCATTATATCCAGCGAACGGTGAATGATGCGGGTATATCCGAACTGCACCGCGCCGTTGATTCCGGCAAGGACCAGAGCTATTTCCTGTTCACAACGACGCAGGAACAACTCGACTTCCTGCGCTTCCCGCTCGGCGGTTGGGGCAAGGATGTAACGCGCGCACATGCGCAGCGTCTGGGTCTGGTCACTGCCGACAAACCGGATTCCCAGGACATCTGTTTCGTACCCAACGGCGATTACGCCAAGGTCGTTAAACGCATTCGCCCCGATGCCATCCGTCCGGGCAGCATCGTGCATGTCGATGGACGCGTACTGGGCCAGCATGACGGCGTGGTCGGCTTCACCGTCGGCCAGCGCAAGGGCATCGGCGTCGGCGGCGGTCACACCGACGGCAACAGCCCGCTTTACGTGGTGCGTGTTGATGCTGAAAAGGCACAAGTTATCGTCGGCCCGCGCGAGGCACTGGCGTGTGATGTCGTCATGCTCAAGGATTGCAACTGGCTGGGCGCGCCGGACGGCGACGTGCTGGTCAAACTGCGCTCGGTCTCGCAACCTATTAAGGCCCGCCTCGACCGGGCGTCCAACACCCTGACCCTGGCCGAACCCCAGTTTGGCGTATCCCCCGGGCAGGCAGCCGTGTGTTATGACGGCTCCAAAGTGCTGGGGGGCGGCTGGATTTCCGCCACTTCGGCCCAAACCGTACCTCAGGCCGCTTGACTTTGGGGCCCCCCGGACCCTATAAGCTTTCCACACTTGATGGCAGCGTAGCTCAGGGGTAGAGCAGAGGAATCATAATCCTTTGGTCGGGGGTTCAAATCCCTCCGCTGCTACCATTAGAAAAGCCCCCACACGGGGGCTTTTCTAATGGTCGTAGTGGAGCGGTGAATACCCCCTTTGGGTTCACAAAACAGTCCCCTGGACTGTTTTGTGCGAGCAGGCTTTGAGCCTGCGAGGTCGAAGACCAAAAACATGCCTCCAGCATGTTTTTGCAAATCCCGTTCTCTCCTACGAACACATCTTCATCGCGTCCGGCAAATCAGCATCGGACAGCGGCGCGTATGCGTTGTAGACCTCGGGCTTAAATCTGAAATCCCACCACTCGCTCGGCAGCAGCCATAAATCACGGCCCAGCGTTCTGGCCGCATCCAGCATGTAGTGATTCAAAAGATCGCGGTTCGCCTGCACATGATCCGGCATCGGATAATCGCGCGCCGCCGGGTTATCCGACGGGTCCAGTGTGAAATGATCGAACACCGTGCCCATATCGAGGGCATTGCCGTGCGCGTCTTCCAGCATGATGTCGATGGCCATGGCACGTGGGTGCGCGCCTTCGCCGGGATTGCTCAGCAACTGGCCCGGGCCGGGTGTCGTCCAGTGCGGGTTGGCCTGCACGATTTTGGTCTGCGCCATGCGTGCCTGCGCATCCACGGTCCGAAGACAATCCAGCAGCACGAACCGCAGCTGTTTCTCGACCCAGCACCGCTCCGCCGCCAGCAGGACGATTTCGGCCAGATCCTGATGGACCCACATTTTGGCCCCAGGCCTGTAAATCGCCTCTTTAAACACGTGGTTTAAAGGGTGGTCGGGCAGGGCGTAGACCATGATATGGCGCAGCTTTATGCCGCGTGCGTCGGCGGCATGCTGAATATCGACAAGATCACGGGCTTGAATTAGGGTCACGCCATGGAAACTAGCGGAAAATCTCCGGTTATCGCCATAGGCAATTTTGACGGCGTCCATCGCGGGCACCGGGCGCTTCTGGCCGCGGGCAAGGCGCTGGCGGTCATGGAAAACCGTCCGCTGGTCGCTGTGACGTTCGAACCGCACCCGCGCCAGTTTTTCAAACCCGATTCCGCCCCCTTCCGCATCACGCCGGAGGCATTGAAAGAACGCCGCCTGACCATCATCGGTGTCGACCGCGTCGATATCCTTGATTTCAACGCCATCATGGCGGGCTTAACCGCCCAGCAATTCATCGACATGATCATTGTCGACCATCTCAAGGCCGCGCATGTGGTCGTAGGCGCTGATTTTCATTTCGGCAAGGACCGCGGCGGTCATGTTGATACGCTACAGGCGGATGGCCGCTTTCAGGTCACGCCCGTGCCGCTGCACGCCTCCGGCGATGCACCGGTATCATCCACCCGCATCCGGGAGGCCTTACAGGCTGGTGATCTGGACGCTGCCAACGCCATGCTCGGCTGGGAATGGGAAATCGAAGGCACGGTCGTTCACGGCGACAAGCGTGGCCGCGAACTGGGATACCCCACCGCCAATATCCCGCTGGGCGATACGCTATGCCCCGCCACCGGCATTTATGCCGCCCGCGTCCTGATTGAGGATGTCTGGCACCACGCCGCCGTCAATATCGGCACACGCCCCATGTTCAGGGTCGATACCCCGCTGGTGGAGGCGTACGTCTTTGACTTTAATGGCGATCTCTATGGCCAGAGCTTACGCGTACAGCCCGTCCGCAAAATCCGGGACGAGGCCGCGTTCGAGTCCCTCGACGCCCTGAAGGCCCAGATGGCCAAAGACTGCGAACAGGCACGAAATATCTTGAAATCCGCCCGCTGACATCCTATTAGATTGCCATAATTAAGAAAAACATAGGGTGCTGTTGTGAATATGCCTGCGCTGCGCCGGCCTTTGGTCCGGTCCGTTACCCCGTTCAATCATGCGGCCACGCCCATTATCGGCCTTCCGGTCAACCGGATCCACGCGCCCGAATCGCGCCACCGCTACGAAGACCTGACCGGCATCGCCAAACAGGTCGGCCTGGCCCAGATCCCGCAGGAAAAACACCATTTATCCACCCGCATAGATGCGGGCCAGCATGAAACCCATTTCCTGCAATATGGCTGGGCCACCGACAACCGCCGCCAGACCGCGTTTGAAATCGGCGACGACAAAACCATCATTTCCATGCATTTCCGCAAAAAAGACGTGGCGCATGATGTCTGGCACCTCGACACGCTGGAAATCGACGACGGCAAACTGCAGGAGGGCGAAACCATGCCCTGCAACCTGTTCTGTGACGACGTCCAGCACGATGGCCATATCCAGCGCATTTTCGCCGCCGTGCGCGGCACGGTGACCCTGATGCATATCCATGACTGGCAGGGCGCGCGCGATGTCCTGCACGACACGCTGGCCCCGGTAATCCAAATGCTGGACTGCCAGTCCCAGATCGAAGCCGACGACCATGAATTCTATATCCGTCATGATCTCGGCGGTGTGCAGGGTGGTCTGGGCCGCGTAAAAGGCTTTAAGGGCTTCCAGCCCTAACCCCTTCCATTTTCTTGGAAATTCCCCTAAAAAGGTCGGCATCATGACGACCTTAGACGCAGACTTTTTCAAGACCACCGTGTTCTTGCCCAAAACCGACTTTGCCATGCGCGGTGAATTGCCCGTGCGCGAGCCGGAAATTTTGAAACGCTGGCAGGCGATGGATCTCTACGCGCGCCTGCGCGAGAAAAAAGACCGTAAGCAATGGACGCTCCATGACGGCCCGCCCTATGCCAACGGCAACATCCATATCGGCCACGCCGTAAACAAGATTCTCAAAGACGTCATCAACCGCACGATGCAGATGTCCGGCAAAGACGCCGACTACGTGCCGGGCTGGGACTGCCACGGTCTGCCGATCGAATGGAAGATCGAGGAAAAATACCGCGACGCCGGCAAAGACAAAGACGCTGTACCCATCCTTGAATTCCGCAAAGAGTGCCGCGAATTCGCGCAACACTGGGTGGATGTGCAGTCCGATGAATTCCAGCGCCTTGGCGTCATCGGCAACTGGAAAGACCCGTATCTGACCATGAAGCTTCCGGCGGAAGCCCAGATCGCGCGCGAGATCCATAAATTCCTGATGAACGGCGGCCTGTATAAGGGCGTGAAGCCGGTGCTGTGGTCGACGGTTGAGAAAACCGCACTGGCCGAAGCCGAAGTCGAGTACCACGAACACAAATCAACCACGATCCACGTCAAATTCCCGGTCGTCACCACGAAGAAGCCGGAACTGGAAGGCGCATCCATCGTCATCTGGACCACCACCCCGTGGACCATGCCGTCCAACCGCGCTATCGCGGCGGGACCAAAAATGATCTATCGCCTGTTAACAGTGATGACGGTGGCTGATGGAAGCCGCGCCAAAGTAGGCGATAAACTGGTTATTTCTGAAAATGAGAAGCTTATTCAGGAAGTGACCGAAAAGGCTGGAATTTCATCATGGAATGTTACTGAAAGATTTGAAGGCTCTGAACTCGACGGCACAATCTGCGCGCACCCGCTGCGTGGCAAAGGATACGATTTCGACGTGCCTGTGCTGATGGGTGATTTCGTCACCGACGATGCCGGTACCGGTTTCGTGCACATCGCACCCAGCCACGGCGAAGATGACTATTTCCTGTTCCTGTCTAAATTTGGTGCCAAGGATATTCCTGACAACGTCGACGACGACGGCAAATTCAGAAGCCATGTGCCGCTGTTCGCTGGCCTGCCGATCTTTGAGAAAAAGGGCGAGAAGTTTGAATTCGCCGCCGGCAATTTTGCGCCGCTCAAGGCTATCGACGAAGCCGGGAATCTCCTGGCCAAGAGCAACATTAAGCACGAATACCCGCATAGCTGGCGTTCGAAAGCGCCGCTGATCTTCCGTGCGACGCCGCAATGGTTCATCTCGATGGACACCAACAACTTGCGTAAAGACGCGCTCAAGGCGATCTCTGAGACCAAATGGTATCCGTCTGCCGGTGAAAACCGCATCCGCGCCATGATCGAACAGCGTCCTGACTGGTGCATTTCCCGCCAGCGCGCATGGGGCGTGCCGATTGCGATCTTCGTCGATAAGAAAAGCGGTGAACCTTTGCGTGATGCCGATGTTTGCAAACGCACGACCGACATCTTCGAAACCGAAGGGTCCGACGCATGGTTCACGCGTCCGAAATCCGACTTCCTGGGTGATGCATACAACGCCGATGATTACGACCAGATCATGGATATCGTCGATGTGTGGTTTGAATCGGGTTCAACGCACCAGTTCGTCCTGCCGCCGCGCAATTTGCCGTGGCCGGCGGATCTGTATCTCGAAGGATCAGACCAGCACCGCGGCTGGTTCCATTCATCCCTGCTCGAAAGCTGCGGCACCACGGGCCGCGCGCCGTATAACGCCGTGCTCACGCATGGTTTCGTCCTCGATGAAAAGGGCATGAAAATGTCCAAGTCGCTGGGCAACGTTGTTCCGCCGCAGAAAGTCATCGACCAGTACGGCGCCGACATCCTGCGCCTGTGGACCATCACGTCCAATTACTCCGAAGACATCCGCGTCGGTGAAAAAATTCTCCAGACATCGGCGGATATGTACCGCCGTATCCGCAATACGCTGCGCTACCTGCTGGGCGCGCTGGATGGTTTTGACGCGGTCGAACAGATCGACCTCTTGGACACCCAGAAACTGCCGGAACCGGAACGCTACATGCTCCACCGCCTGGCCACGCTGGACGGCGATATCAAAGACGCGATTGTGGCTTACGATTTCGGTCACGTGGCGCAGTTGATCTTCACCTTCTGCAACAGCGACCTGTCCGCATTCTATTTCGACATCCGCAAGGACCGCCTGTACTGCGACCGTGCCGATCTGTTTGAACGCCGCGCCTACCGCACCGTCATGGCCAAGATTTTCGAAAGCCTTACCGCGTGGCTCGCGCCCATCCTCAGCTTTACGGCGGATGAAGCCTGGAATCTGCGCCCGCGCGGCGTATTCCAGAACGATGCCGATTGCGTGCATTTGGTTGATTTCGTGGAAATTCCGTCCGCCTGGTATCAACCGGCCTTGGAAGAGAAATGGAAAGAAATCTTCGCCGTGCGCAGCCTTGTGCTCGGCGCACTGGAAGATGCCCGAAACAAAAAAGAAATTGGCGCAGCCCTTGAGGCGCACCCGCATGTGCATGTCACCAAAAAGGACAAGGCGCATTTCGACGGCATCGACATGGCGGAACTCTGCATCACCTCTGGCTTTACGCTGACGTTTGGCGATGGCGACAATCAGGTGGAGATTAAAAAGGCCGATGGCGTGCGCTGCGAACGGTGCTGGAAATACTTCCCCGAAGACCAGATGGACCCGGAATTCGGCAACCGTATCTCGAAACGCGACGGTGACGCCGTGCGTTCGTTCCAGCAACGCACACAAAAGGCGGCGTAAATGTCCTTACGCGTTCTTGGCCCCGCACTGGTTGCGATTATCCTGATCCTTGATCAGCTGACCAAATGGTACATGACCGAACATCTGCTGCGCGCGGCGCAGGGGCTGGGCGATGGCATGGGTCTGGTCGACTGGTTGGTCGCGGCACCCGAACGCCTTGGCGATGCTTCCATCCCGATCACATCCTTCTTCAGCCTGACCATGGTCTGGAATGCTGGTATCAGCTTCGGCCTTCTGGCCGGCGGCGGCGCGCTGCTCCTGACCGTGGCGTCACTGATCATCGCGGCCTTCTTCGCGGTATGGATGTGGCGCTCACATGAGCGGTTTGAAATCATCGCGCTTGCCATGATCATCGGCGGCGCGCTGGGCAACGTCATCGACCGCGTGCGTTTTGGCGCTGTGGTTGATTTCCTGCTTTTCTACTGGGGGAATTGGCAGTTTCCGGCCTTCAACGTCGCGGATTCCGCCATTTCCGTGGGTGTCGCGGCCCTTTTGATCCATGGTCTTCTTTTTGCCAAGAAACCGGGCTAGGATATCCATCATGAAGAAACGCACCTTTTTTAAGGCTCTTGTTATTGCCTCCTCGCTGGCGCTTTCGGCCTGCGGCGGCGGCAATGCCGACGTTAAAGAAAAACTGGGTCTGAAAGTCCCGCCGCCGGATGAATTTTCCGTCGTGACGCGCGCGCCGCTGGCCGTGCCGCCGGATTACACCCTGCGTCCGCCCCGCCCGGGTGCCGAGCGCCCGAACGAATTGTCCGTCCGCGAAGAAGCCCGCAAGACCGTCTTCGGCGTCAGTGACGTACAGACCACGACCCGCACCACCGCGGGCGAATCCGCCAGCGGCGATTTCATGAGCAAACTGGGCGCGACGCAGTCCGACCCCAATATCCGTGAAAGCCTGAACACCGAAATCCGCGCCATGGACAAGAAGGAACAGCCGGTTGCCGAGCGCATGCTGTTCTGGAAGGAAAAGGAAGTCCCAGGCAAAACCATCGACCCGGTTGAAGAACAAAAACGTCTTCAGGCATCTGGCCAGGTTCAGGCTGCAAAGCCGAGCGCCGATGACGCGAACGCCGGTACGACCACCGTCAAAAAACGCAACGAAGATATCCTTCAAACGCCTTGACCGTTAAAGGGAGTGTCTGCAAATGCCGCTGCGGCTTGCAATTCTTTGTGCTGCGCTCATTTTGGGTGTAACGCCCGCTGACGCCGCGCCGCGCATGTATAATGCGCAAAGCGCGCGCCTTGCCAACGGCATGATGGTTGTCGTTATCCCTGTACACCGCACGCCCGCGCTCACGCACATGGTCTGGTACAAGGCCGGCGCTGGCGAAGAGCCCTTTGGTGTATCCGGCACCGCGCATTTCATGGAACACCTGATGTTCAAGGGCACGCCCGACATGGCCCCCGGCGCATTCAGCACGACCATCCAGCGCATGGGTGGTAACGACAACGCATTCACGTCGTGGGATTACACCGCCTATTACCAGACCGTCCCGAAAGAACGTCTGGGCCAGGTCATGAAAATGGAAGCGGGTCGCATGAACGACCTGACGCCGAAACTGAACGACATTCTCTCTGAGCGCCAGGTCGTGATCGAGGAACGCCGCCAGACCACCGACGGTGACCCCGGCGCAATGCTGCGCGAACGCATGAACAACGTGCTGTTCCCCAATCATCCCTATGGCCGTCCCATTCTGGGATGGATGAGCGAGATGCAGACCCTGAAATGGGTCGACGCGCTGGCCTTCTATAAAAAATGGTACGCACCCAATAACGCCATCTTGGTGATTTCCGGTGATACCACGCTGGAAGAAGTCATGCCGCTGGCGCAAGCCACATATGGCGCACTGCCTGCTGAGCCCGTGCCGTCGCGCGTGCGACTTGTCTCGCCCAAGCTAGAGGGTGAGGTGTCCGTCACCATGGCCCGTGAAGACGTGCACCAGCCGCAATGGCTGCGCGAAGTGCGCGTGCCGTCCACGCGCCAGAACCGCGATGTTTCCATCCGTCTTGAACTGCTGGAAGACCTGCTCGGCGGTGCCACGGGCCGTCTGTATCAGGAACTGGTGGTAAAGGCGAAGATCGCGACATCCGTCGGTGTGGGATATAGCCCCAACGCCATCGACGACGGCACATGGGTTGCTTACGGCACGCCGGCTCCGGGCGTCAGCACCGAAAAACTTGGCGCAGCGATGAATGCGCAAATGGCGCTGGCCGGTAAAAACGGTTTCACCGCCACCGAAGTCAAGGCGGCCATCGCCCGATTGCAGGACGCCGCCGTGTATGCGCGTGATTCACTCGCCGGCCCCGCCATGAGCATCGGTTACATGCTGGCCACGGGTGCGACGCTGGACGATATCGAAACATGGCCGACGCGCCTTGAATCCCTGACCGCAAAAGACGCGCAGGATGTGCTCAACACCTACGTCCTCAACCAGAACGGCGTGACCGGCACATTGCTGCCTAAAGGGGGCAAATGATGAAGCGTATTATTCTCATCGTTCTGGCGCTCTGTGCGTTTACAAGCGCAGCCTATGCCAAGGTGCTGGATATTCAGGCCCTGACCACGCCAAAAGGCATCCGCGTCTGGCTGGTGGAAGATCACACATTGCCCGTGCTGGCGCTCAGCTTCGCCTTCCGCAGCGCCGCCGCCACCGACCCCGTAAACAAACAGGGCGTATCGCAACTTTTGTCCAATACGCTGGACGAGGGGGCCGGGGACATCAAGGCCAGGGAATATCAGGGCCTCCTGCGCGACAACGCCATCGATCTTGGATTTGATTCCAGCCGCGATTATTTTTCAGGTGATGTACGCACTTTGCTGCGTCATCAGGACGCCGCGCTCAAACTGCTGAAACTGGCGCTGATGTCGCCGCGCTTCGATGCGGAGGCGGTTGAACGTATGAAACAGGCAAACCTGTCCCGCATTCGCTCAAGTCTTGATGATCCGTCATGGATCGGTGCACGCATCATGAATGACCGCATTTACGAAGGCCATCCATACGCACTGAACGTCGGCGGTACGCTGTCCGGCATGGCGGCATTGAACGCAGAAGACCTGCGCGCTGCCCGCGCCCGCCATTTCGCACGCGGCCAGTTGGTGGTCGGTATTGCCGGTGACATCAAAAAAGAAGACGCCCTGCGCATCGTGGACCAGGTCTTCGGGGATCTGCCCGCAACCGTCAAAAAAGCGGCGATATCCGAAAGCGTCATGCCCGCCTTCGGCAAGCCGATATTTTACTACCGTAACCAGCCGCAGACCAATCTGTCCATGGCATGGCCCGGTATCGATGTGCACGATCCTGATTACTATGCGGCGGTCGTGATGGATTATATTTTCGGGGGCGGCGGTTTCTCATCGCGCCTGATGGACGAGGTGCGTGAAAAACATGGCCTGACCTACGGCATTTATTCATCCATGGCCAACCTGGTGCACGCCAGCCGCTACATGGCCGGTGGCTCGATGCTGCCGAAAAACGTGGCACCGACCATCGCCATGGTTAAAAAAATCGCCAATGATATGCTCACAACGGATGTGACCGATGATGAATTACAGGCCGCCAAGGATTACCTGACCGGGTCCATGCCGCTGCGCTTTTCGTCCAGCACCAATATTTCCGGCGCACTGGTCAGCCTGCAACTCAACAATCGCCCGGTCACTGCGCTGGATGATTTCAACGGCAAGATCAATGCCGTGACGCCTGCCGACATCAAACGCGCGGCCGCCCGCATATTCAAAACCCAGCCGGTCATCGTTCTGGTCGGCGCGAAACCGGATGGTCTCGATGTTGAAACCGTCACCACATTGCCCAATGTCACAGGGGGAAAATAATGACCATGGTTGATAGCACCCCGGCATGGCAGGCGCTTGCGGCACACGCGGCGTCCACAAGCTTTGATATCAAAGACAATCGTGAAAAGTCCGCACTGGTTCATACACTGGACGGTCTGGTGTTCGATTTCACGCGCCATCTGATCAATGATGAAACACTCAAGCTTCTGATCGCCTTCGCGCGGCAACAGGACGTAAAGGGCAATTTCGCACGCATGTTCGCGGGTGAAAAAATCAACACGACCGAAGACCGCGCCGTCTTGCATACGGCCCTGCGTGCAGAAAATCCGCCTGCGGAAGTGCAGGCATCCCTTAAACAGATCAAAACTATTTCCAGTACCATCCGTGCCGACAAGACCATCAAGGACATCATCCATATCGGCATCGGCGGCTCTGACCTCGGCCCGCGCCTTGTCTGCAATGCGCTGGATACGACGGGACCGATCGTCCATTTTGTGGCCAATATCGACCCCGATGCATTTGCCACCGCCATACGCTATGCGAAACCGGAGAGCACGCGCGTCATCGCCGTGTCCAAGACCTTCACGTCCGTTGAACCGATGGCCAATCTGAAAGCCGCGCGCGCATGGCTTGGTAATGATGACCACGTCTATGCCGTGACATCCAATACGGACGAAGCGAAAAAGCACAATATCCGCGCCGAAAACATTCTGCCCATGTGGGACTGGGTCGGCGGGCGCTTTTCACTCTGGTCCGCCGTTGGTCTTTCCATTGCGATCTCCGCAGGGTTCGACGCGTTCGAACGTTTGCTGGCGGGCGCACGGCGCGCCGACAGCCATGTTGAAATGGCACCGCTCGATAAAAACATTCCCGTGCTGATGGCATTGTTGACCCTGTGGTATCGCAATTTCATGGGATGCGGTGCATACGCGGTTCTGCCCTATGCCAAACGCCTCGGCCTTTTGCCTTTGTACCTCCAACAACTGGAGATGGAATCGAACGGGAAGGGCGTCGACCGTCAGGGTCGTAAAATCGGCTACAAGACATCGCCCGTAACCTTCGGCATGGCGGGCACGAACGCCCAGCACGCTTTTATGCAAATGCTTCATCAGGGGCCTGACATAATTCCGTGTGATTTCATCGGAATCGACCCCTCCCACCCACAAATTATGGCTAATATGACGGCGCAGGCCGACGCTCTGATGCTGGGTCGCAGCAACGATCAGGCCCATGCCGCATGCCCGGGCAATCGCCCGTCCACGGTCATCACTTTGCCGGGTTTAGGCGCAGAAAACCTTGGTTTGCTGCTCGCGATTGAAGAGCATAAAACCGCGGCTTTAGGCTTCCTGTGGGACATAAACAGCTTCGACCAGTTCGGGGTGGAGCTTGGTAAAACCATGGCGAAAGACCGGCTTGCACGTTAACGGTCTTTCACGCACAATATTGGTAGAGAAATCAAAGCGTAAACCGTTTTTTTAGGTTTCTCGTCCACTCTTAGGGGCAGACCGCCCTTTTAAATCTTAACCAGTTCGAAACTTATGGCCGCACAGAACCCCCCCGGCGAATTGATTATGGCTCACCTCTCGCAGGATGAGCTCGATCACATCGTCAAATTGCATGGCATGTACATGAAGGGCCACCACGGTGGTTCCCGCGCCGTCATCAAATTCAAAAACCTCACTGGTCTTAATCTGAAAGGCCAGGACTTAAGCCACGCTGACTTTACCGGCTCGTGCCTTATCAACGCCGACATGTCGTCGGGCAAATTCGTGTCATCGACATTCTTCGCGTGCGACATGCGCCGCGCCAATCTCGAAAACGCATCCTTCGTGCGCGCTGACTTCCGGGGCGCGTTCGTCGCCGGCGCAAACCTGTCCGGCGCTGACCTGAAATCCGCTGACCTTCGCGAAGGCAAGATCATGGAAAAGGGCCAGGAAGGTTACCTGGCCGACCGCGTCCGTCGCGACGGCCACAACGCGCCGATTGCAAAAACAGTGTTCACCGGCGCGCGCATGATGGAAACCAATCTGTCCGGCGTCCGCGCCGGATCGGCTGACTTCTCCGACGCCGACCTTTCCAACGTCCGTATTCAGGGCGCGGACTTCCGCAATGCCAACCTTGAGGGCGCGAATCTTTCGCACTCCGATCTGTCCGGCACTGACTTGCGCGGTTCCAACCTGCGTAACGCCATTCTTGTAAAAACATCGATGGCGATGGTCGAAACCGCAGGTGCCGACCTTACCGGCGCCATCACGGAAAAAGCCACCGGCGACGAAGTCTCGAACCTCGAACGTCCGCTGGCCGAACTGCTGCGCGAGCACATGACATGGGTGAAGTCCCGTGGCACCGAAGGCACCCAGCTGGACCTGTCCGGCTTCGACCTTCGCGAACTGGAAGACTTAAGCAAATACTCCCTGACGGCCATGAAGGCCATCGGTGCCAACTTCCTGAACCAGAATTTCTCAGGCACGGAAATGCAATCGTCGATCTTTGACGAATCCGACTTCCGCGACTGCCTGTTCGTCAACGCCGACGTCCGTGGATCTTCCTTCAAAGACGCGCGTCTGTCGCGCTGCGACTTCTCGGGCGCAAACCTTTCGCCGCTGCTATTCTCGGACACCAACGGCCAGGTCAAGCGCATCCAGCCGGTGATGATGATGGGCGCAACCCTTCGTTATTCGGTCCTGCGCAACGCCCGTCTGGCGGGTGTACGCCTGACCAATGCGGATCTTTGCTACGCCGATTTTTCGGGTGCCGACCTGCGCAAGGCGGACCTGACCGGTGCCAAGCTGGAAGGCGCGATCTTCGAAGGTGCCATTCTTGACGGCGCACTGCTCGATGAAGGCACTGAAATCCTCTAAAAACGGCTGATAACAGCCCGTTTGGCGTTGCTTTTAACGCCCCTGGCATGCTGGACTACCGGCATGCCCCAAACCGCCATCATTCGCCAGTTGCCGGACTACCTCATCAACCGTATTGCGGCGGGTGAAGTGGTCGAAAACCCGGCGGCCTGCGTGCGTGAACTCGTTGAAAACGCGCTCGACGCCGGTGCGACCACGGTCGCCGTCGAAATCCGCGAAGGCGGTAAATCTTATCTCTCTGTCGATGACGACGGCTACGGCATGACCGACGCCGATCTGAAACTGGCGGTACAGCGTCACGCGACATCCAAACTACCCGAAGACGATCTGGTCAACATCCTGACCTTTGGTTTTCGCGGCGAAGCATTGCCCAGCATCGGCGCGGTGGCGCGCATGTCCATCGCATCACGCAAGGCCGGTGCACCCAACGCGTGGCAGATCACTGTCGACGGCGGCAAGATCGGTGACGTTGCGCCCGCGCCGCGCAACAGCGGCACGCGCATCGAAGTGCGCGATCTTTTTTATGCGACGCCCGCACGTCTTAAATTCCTGCGCGGTGACCTGGCGGAAACCACCGCCGTCAAAGGCGTCATTGCGCGTCTGGCGCTGGCACATCCCAAGGTGCGCTTCTCGCTGACCGTCGATGGCCGCAATACGCTGGCCTGCGCCCCGGTGGCTGATGGGCTGATGCGCGTGGAACAGATTGTGGGTGACGGCTTTCACGCCTCCAGTATGGCGCTGGAGGCCACGCGCAACGGTATCCGCCTGCACGGATATGCTGGATTACCCACGTTTTCCCGCGCCAACTCCTTGCACCAATACGTCTTCGTGAATAACCGCCCCGTGCGTGACCGCCTGCTGATGGGCGCACTTAAAGGGGCCTATGCCGATACAATGATGGGCGGACGCTATCCCGTGGCCGTGCTGTTCATCGATGTGCCGTCCGAAAATGTGGACATCAACGTCCACCCGCAGAAACAGGAAGTACGTTTTCGTGATCCGGCCTTGATCCGCGGCCTTCTGGTGTCATCCATCCAGCAGGCATTACAGGCCCACGCAGCCCGCAGCGCGACCAGGGCAAACACACAAGTCTTCGTTCAGCAGCAACCGGCACCGGCACAGCACAGCGTGCGAGAAGCATCATTCGGCGGCCTCTCATCCTGGGCACCGCAAGCCCGTAGCGTGCCTGTCTATGAACCCCTGTCGACACCGCTGCAGCCGGTCATGAACGACAATCATGTGGCTGTTGTTGATGAACCCATTCCGCTGTCACATCCGTTGGGCGCGGCCAAGGCGCAGATCCACACGACATATATCGTGGCGCAAACACCGGAAGGCATGACCATCATCGATCAGCATGCCGCGCATGAACGCATCGTTTACGAAAAACTGAAAAAAGATATCGCCGACGGCGGCATCAAGCGCCAGCCGATGCTGGTGCCAGACATCATCAATCTTGATGCAGATAATGCCGCGCTGCTGCTGGAAAACGCAGACCTTCTGGCTGAATTCGGCGTCATTATCGATGCCTTTGGCGAAGGCAGCGTGGCCGTGCGCGAATTGCCCGCCCGTTTTAATGACAAGGTGGATGCAGGTGCATTGCTGAACGATCTGGCCGATCATTTGGCCGACGGCGGCGGGGGTGAGGCATTGCGCGATGCGCTTTTGGCCCTGCTGGCACGTCAGGCATGCCACTGGTCCGTACGCGCCGGCCGCCCGCTGAACGGCGAGGAAATGAACGCGCTGCTCCGCCAGATGGAAGAAACGCCACTCTCGGGCCAGTGCAACCACGGCCGCCCGACGCATGTGACATTATCTTTGAACGATTTAGAAAAACTTTTTGCGAGACGCTAGATGACCCCTGAAATCCCCGAAGCAGACCTGACGGTTGATACATCTCCCTTGATCAAATGCTACGGCATTCTCATTCTGGCCATGCCGCTGACCTATGTCATGAACATGATGGTGGCTGCGGCTGCGTTTCTTGTTTTAATCATGGCCGTCAACTGGGGCCGCAAACTGCGCCGCCGGGAAGAACCGTTATTCAAAAATCATGGCCGCTGGATTCGCCGTACTTTCTGGCAATCCATGGCCTTTACCTGCATCGCTGTAATAGTGTGCTGGTCCGTATTTTCATCCAACGCTGACAACACAGGCATGGAGGCATTGGCGCAGGGACTGCAGGCCGGCACACTCACGCCCGATGATGTTCAGATGGAGGTTGATGCATTCTACGTACGCAATGCCGATCTCATCTTCTGGGACTGGGTCGTATGCTTTACGCCCGTCGTGCTGTACGCCGTCGCACGCTACGTAAAAGGGTACCGTCTGGCCGATGCCGGAAAACCGGTGCCTAATGTGACGTCCTGGTGGATTTGAGATAGGCCTGCGCGGCATCAAGGTCGCGCGATAATGACGTGCGGCGTTTTTCTTCAATAGGGTCCAGGCCGTGACGCGTGAGGTCAAGGGTACGCTCGTAAAAAAGCTCTTCGCACAACGTGGCGTTCAGCGCGTCTTCCGGGTTGATGGTACCCTGTGTTAGCGCCAGCGCCAGCACAACAGACCCGGTCAGCGAAACAACCATCTGGAACACGGTGAATTCATGTGCGTCCATGCCGGCAATGGCGCGCGCGGTTGCAACATGCGCGGCGTCCGGCTGGTCAAGACGGGACAGGGCGAAGGTGGTTTCAAGGTTGACGCCATAGGTCTCTTCAAACCAGCGCAGGGGCGGATTCCACAAACGATCCTGCTCCGCCGCCAGCGCCTCAGGGTCGCCCGCGCGGTAGCACAGTAAATCGCCGTTCAGGTATTTAAGAACCTCTTGCGTGATCTCAGCCCGCATATGAATGCGGTCAATCGCCGTGGTCAGAAGCTGCGTCAGCGGCATGGTCTGCGCCTGGATGGTCTCACCCTGCGATGCCCATTCATCGGCGATACGTTTGATCAGGGTTTCTGTCGGGGCGGCCATCAGCGCCTTTTGCGGCGTGCGCACCGGGCGTCCGTCCAGCAATACGACATATCCACCCTCAATCGCGGGGCCGGTGGAGACGTCCTTATAAAAACGGTTCATGGATATGACTTAGAACGGCAGACGCAACGGGTCCACTGCATTCATCGCAACCAGCGACTTGCACAGCGGGTTCAGGTTGCAGACTTCCGATGACATGCGCTTGTCATTGATCAGCGACCAGAAAGCCGTGCGGACTTCAATGTAATCGCGACTTGTCGGGTCAACCTTGTTGGCGTCGACGTTCTTGGGTAGCAGCGGAATGGTCGCGCATGTCTTGGCGGCAAGGCAGGTGACATAAGCGCTGCGCTTGTTCAGCTTGCCCGCCTGGATTTGTTTGGCGGTGCTTCTCATACGCGCGTAGTGCGAAACCATCGTGCGTTTGACGTCCAGATTATACGTGTCGTTGATGCTCTCCAGCGTGGCGCATTGCGACTTAACCGGGCTGGCGGCCAAAGCGGGCTGCACGCAGTCTTCGTTGAATCGTACCCAGTCCGGTGCCTTCAGAATGCGGAAGACATGTTCTTCATAGGTCGGATATTTATCGATGTATTCTTCCAGCGCGAAGGGTTTGCCGGCCTTGGCGGATTCAATGTAATTTTCGCGCCAGCTGAATTTCAGCTGCGAATAAGTCTGCACGCCGCCCAGAACCAGGATGGCAATCACGAACAGCGGGATGTTCCACAGACGCACGGCGAAAAACAGGATGAAGCACGACGCCACATATCCCATGACCAGGTAGTCATGCCCGACTTCCGCGTACTGATAACGCGACAGGAACAGGTACAGTCCCGCAACGGCGGCGACCAGCGCGATGACAAGGCTGAGGACGGTCAGGACAATTTCGTTAACGGGGGATCTCATGGGCGGAAAAACACTCCTAATGGCCCAAAAAGTATACCTTCACTTGGCGGGGATGGAAAGCGCCAGACATTTGGCCGTGAAATCAGCCGGGAGCGGCGCTTCCAGCACCATATCCCTGCCGGTTTTCGGGTGGGTCAGCGTTAATGTTTTGGCATGCAGGTAAAACCGGCCTTTGCCCGCCCCGCCGTACTTGGCGTCGCCCCATAAAGGTGCCCCGATTTCCGCGGCATGGACCCGGATCTGGTGCATCCGGCCTGTCAGGGGGGTGAATTGCACCAGGGCCGCGCCCGGCCCGCGGCCCAGCACCACGTAATCGGTAATGGCGGATTTGCCGACCTCGTCGTCGGTCATCATTTTCTCAAGATCGGGTCCGGCCATGCCCTTGGCCAGCGGCGCGTCAACGCGGCCTTTGTCCCTGGCTGGACCGGGGGCGCAGATGGCGTTGTAGATTTTCTCAACATCCCGGCCCGCAAACGCCGCCGACAGGCGGCGTGCCGATTCGGCCGACCGCGCCAGCAACAGCAGACCCGATGTGTCCTTGTCCAGCCGGTGGACCAGACGCGGGCGCACGCCGTTACCCCCGACCAGCCCGTCCAGCATGCCGTCGACATGGCGGGTGATGTTCGACCCGCCCTGTACGGCCAGCCCGGCCGGCTTGTTGATGACCACGATGTCTTCGTCGTCGTACAGCACCAGTGTCTTGATGAAGGCGCTGTCCTTGGCGTCAATCGTCTTCACGGCCACTTCCGCATTGGACAGCATCGGCGGTAGGCGCAGCTCCTGGCCCTTTTCAAGCCGGGCGTCGCCCTTGGCGCGTTTGCCGTCGACGCGGATCTGCCCGGTGCGGATGATTTTTTGCATCTGTCCAAACGGGATATGCGGGAATTTTTTCTTAAGCCAGCGGTCGAGGCGCTGGCCATGATCGTCGTCTTCAACGTGCATGTAATTTCATACCCAGAATGCAGGCACCGATAGATAACACAACGCTTAACGTGACATACAAAACAGCCAGCATGGGCTTACGATCATACAGCATCACCGTTTCAAGCGAAAACGCGGAAAACGTGGTAAAGCCACCCAAAAACCCGGTTGTCAGGAATAGTTTTAGCGCGGGATCTGTATCCTTCATCGCGAATACGCCGATCAGAATACCCATCGCAAGACTGCCCAGAATATTGATGGCAAACGTAGCGTAGGGAAAATTGACGCCCAGTAAACGCGTTGATCCGACATTAATGCCGTAGCGGACCATGGCACCGAGTGCGCCGCCAAGTGCCACATACAAAGCGTTGATCATTTCCCCGCCTTTTGCTTTTGCGCACGGATCTGCGCCCATTCGGTAATGCGTGACTTGATGTCCTTCTCAAACCCGAAACCGCGTGGATCGTAAAACTGCTGGCGCTTCATGTTGTCGGGGAAATAATTCTGGCCTGAAAAACCCTCGGCCGTGTCCGGGTCGTAGATGTAGTCCTTGCCATAGCCCATTTCGGCCATCAGCTTCGTCGGCTTGTTTAAAATATGCATCGGTGGCATCAGCGATCCGTATTGGCGGGCGGCTGCGCGTGCGGTGTTGTATGCAACATAGGCCGCGTTCGATTTTGGTGCCGTCGCAAGATAAATAAGCGCCTCCGCCAGTGCCAGTTCGCCTTCGGGGCTGCCCAGACGTTCGTATGTTTCCCACGCTGAAATGCACAACGGCAATGCCTGTGGCGACGCAAGGCCGATGTCCTCCACTGCCATGCGCACCATGCGCCGCGCAATATATTGCGGGTCCTCACCGCCGTCCAGCATGCGGCAGAACCAGTACAGCGCCGCGTCAGCATCCGATCCGCGTACGGATTTATGCAGCGCGCTGATCAGGTTGTAATGACCGTCATCAGATTTATCGTAAAGCGGTGCGCGTTTCTGCACGATGGATGTCAGGCGGTCTACCGTGACGGTGTCGCCCTTTTTGGTCTGCGCCATGATCTGTTCAATCATGTTCAGCATGAAACGCCCATCGCCGTCAGCCATGGCCTTCAGCGTCGTGCGTGCCTGTGCCTCCAGCGGTAATGCGCGGTCCAGCGTTTCTTCCGCGCGTTTGATAATGTTTTCCAGCGCCGTATCATCAAGACGGTTGAGGATGAATACGGTGGCACGCGACAGCAAAGCGGCATTCAGTTCAAACGACGGGTTTTCCGTGGTCGCGCCGACCAGCAAAATGGTGCCGTCTTCGACATACGGTAAAAATGCATCCTGCTGCGATTTGTTGAAACGGTGGATTTCGTCGACGAACAGCAGGGTGCGCTGCCCGGACGCGCTGCGCCCCTTGGCCTCTTCAAAAATCTTGCGCAGTTCGGCCACGCCCGAAAAAATCGCGGAAAGTTGCACGAAGTGCAGGCCCGACCCTTCGGCCAGAATGCGGGCAAGGGTGGTTTTGCCGCAACCCGGCGGCCCCCACAAAATCATCGATGTCAGCGCCCGGTTCTCGACCATGCGCCGTAATGGGCCATCAGCACCGATCAGGTGATCCTGTCCCACGATGTCGTCCAGCGTGCGCGGACGCAACCGGTCGGCCAGTGGCCGGACCTGGTCCTGCAGGGGTTCGAAAAGCGACTGTGGGCTTGGCATGCGCCTAATATATAGGGTCTTTCGCCCTAATACAAAGCATCCGAAATCAGTTCAGGATAAGGGTTTTATCACGGCCAGAACGGCGGATTTTGATGATCCAGCGGCCGTCCGCCGGGCGTGGCAAGAGGGCCTGGACCTGGTCGCTGCTGGTGATGGGCTTGTTCGCCACCGCGATGATGCCGTCCCCCGGCTCCAGCCCCAGACGCGCGCCGATGGTGCCGGCCTTGACGGACTGGACGACGACGCCCTCTGTCTGGTTGGCAAGGCCCATGTCTTCAACCACGGCGGGTGACACGTTGATCAGGGTCGCACCCTCCAGCGGGTTTTTACCGACTATTGTCACCGGGTTCTTGGCCGGAATTTCAGCCGGACGTTCCGCGGTGAATGTAAGCATGACATCCTGACCTGCGCGGCGCACTTTCAATGTCGTCTGCTGGCCGATCGGCATGGTCGCGATGCGGTAGCGCAACTCTTCGTAATCGCGCAGTGTGTAATTCCCAAGACCGGTAATGACGTCACCGGTTTTCAGACCCGCCTTTTCACCCGGCCCGCCCTTGACCACATCCGCGACCAGCGCACCCTGCGCACGGTCGAAGCCAAGACTGGCCGCGACATCCTGCGTCATGCTCTGCGCTTTAAACCCAAGCCACGGACGCACCACGCCGCGTTTGCCGACCTGTCCTGATTTTTCAGCCGCGATCACCGCGCGCACCATGTCGGCGGGAATGGCAAAACCAATACCCAGATTGCCGCCGCTGCGCGAATAAATGGCGGAATTCACGCCAACAACGCGGCCATCCATATCCACCAGCGGGCCGCCGGAATTGCCGGGATTGATCGCGGCGTCCGTCTGGATGAAGAAATCGAAATCGTTGATATCGGTGTTGGATCGCGCAAGGGCCGACACAATGCCCGATGTCACCGTCTGGCCCACGCCGAACGGATCGCCGACGGCCAGCACAAGATCACCGACCTCCAGCGTTTCGGAATCAGAAAGTTTCAATGTCGGCAGGGCCGCACCCTTTGCATCAATGCGCAGCAGCGCAAGATCACTCGGCTGGTCGATCAGCACCGCGCGTGCGGGCAATTGCCGCCCGTCGGTCAGGCCGACCATGATTTCTTCTGAATTGCGGATGACGTGCGCGTTGGTAACGATCAGGCCGTCGCCGCTGGCAATGAAACCTGAGCCCAGCGATTGCTGGACGCGTTTTTTGGCCGGTGCGAACTGCTGGAAAAACGGTGCGAATAACGGGTCGTTGGCAAACGGGTTGTTGGCACCGCCCTGTACGGTCTGCTTGCTGTAGACGTTGACGACGGCAGGGGCCACGGCCTTGACCACCGGGGCATAGGTCATCTTGATCTGCTGGGATGATGTGGGCACGACATCCTGCGCAAACACAGGGGCCGTCGATAAAAGGGCGCATACCGCAAGCGTGATGAATCTCATGGGTAAAAGATAATACCCAACCGCGGCAAAATCTAGGCGGCTTAAGGTTTAGAAAGGGTCTGTTGTACCCGGCAGAGCGACGACAAGACCGTCAAGCGCGTCCGACATCATGATCTGGCATGACAGGCGTGACGTTTTGGTCAGGTCGAACGCCAGGTCCAGCATGTCTTCTTCTTCCATGCTCTTGCCGCCGTCCGGCAGCACCCTGTCGAACCATTGCGGGTGAATGATGACATGGCATGTGGCGCAGGCAAGGGACCCGCCGCATGCGCCCTCGATCTGGTCGATCCCGGCCTTACGCGCGATTTCCATCACCGACAGCCCGACCGGGGCGTCGACTTCGAACGGCGTCTTGTCGCGCAGGATAAAGGTCATTTTTGCCATGAAGCACTCAAACGTTTGTATGTCGCAATAAAGGTATCTACGTCGGATGCTGTCGTATTCCATCCCAGTGATACGCGCAAGGCACAGGTGGCCAGGCTGGCATCAATGCCCATCGCGTCCAGCACATGCGACGGTTTGACCGAACCCGAACTGCATGCCGAACCGGACGATACGCAGACCCCTGCAAGGTCCAGCGCCATCAATTGCGTGTCGGCCAATACGCCCGGCAACGCAAAACATGTGGTATTGGCCACGCGCGGACAATCTTTACCAAAAACGACAATGCCCGGAATTTCCGATTCAATGCGGTCACGAAGCGCGCCCAGTTTTGCAAATTCACCGGCATGCGCGAGTGATGCGGCCACGCCAAACCCGGCGATGGCGGCAACATTTTCAGTGCCTGCGCGCTGGCGGCGTTCCTGCCCGCCGCCATGGATCAGTTTGACCGGCGGTGCCTTGGTATCAACGATAATCGCACCTGCGCCCATCGGGCCCGCCATTTTATGCGCGGACACGGTGATGTAATCAGCGACCAGCGACACCGGAATGCGCCCCGCCGCCTGCACCGCGTCGCAGTGGAATTTCACGTTATGCTGTTTGCACAAAGCCGCAATTTTTTCGACCGGCTGAATGACGCCCGTCTCGTTATTGACCCACATGACGGATACCAGCGCCGCACCTGCGATCATGGTTTCAAGCGCGTCCATGTCGATAACGCCGCTGCTCAAAACCGGAATGCGCTCGGCCTTCACCGATTCCATCACCGACGGATGTTCGATGCCCGAGGTCAGGATGCGGCCCGTAAACGACTTCAAAACCGTGTTGTTGGCTTCGGTCGCGCCGCTGGTGAAAATCACCTGCTTGGACAACACGCCGAACAGGGCGGCCACGGCATTGCGGGCGTCTTCGACCAGCGCCCGGGCGCTGCGGCCGGACGCATGCACGCTGGATGCATTGCCATGCATTTGCATGGCACCGCCAACCGCCGCGATGACCGCAGGGCGGGCGGGGGAGGTGGCATTGTGATCCAGATAAATCGACATAAAAAAACCGGCCTGTCCGTTAAAGACAAGGCCGGTTTTACGGGCAAAAAGCCCGTATGTCTATTGCTTCGCCTGAGGCGGTGCGGTGAAGAGTTTCTGGTACACGTCATCGCGCTCGCGCACGACATCGTCCAGGGACACATGGTCCAGCAGCTGGTAAACCAGCCCGTTCAGCGATTCCCACAGCTTGCCCGACGGGCAGTCCGAGGTGGCAAAGCGGCGTGGAGCCGCCTGGCGCGTACGCTGGGCAGTCGGGCTGTCTTCGGCCGCCCGGATGATGGCGGCAACCGAAATCTCGGTCGCGGGCAGGCCCAGACGGTAACCGCCGCCGGGACCCCGGTGGCTTTTAACCAGACCGTGACGGCGCAGGCCGGCGAACATCTGCTCAAGGTATGAAAGGGATATCTGGCGGCGGGCTGCGATGTCCGAAAGGGGGACAGGGCGTCCGTCCTGCATCCTGGTCAAATCGACCATGGCAGTCAGGGCGTGCTTGCCGCGTGAGGTGGTCTCAAGTCGTTCCAAGTTACTGTTTGCCTGTGATGTTATGGTTAAATCGGTACCCCGGGAGGGCACGATATTACTGGAAGCCGCTACCGTACGTCCGGGAATAGGGGAAATAAACCCTAAGCTTTTCATGGTAATGCCCTTTTTGCTGCACTGCGAAATAAATTTGACAAATATCTGGACTCCTTACTATAACGCCACTATCCCTGAGACAGTTCCTTCGTTGTCGCTTAACCTTTGAAAAACAATAATAAAGGGACGCGACGACAAAAGAATTTGTGGTTCACAGACATAGAAAGTCATCAATGCCTGAAGTTATTATCAACGGCCCCGCTGGCCGCCTCGAAGGCCGATACACCCATTCAAAAATGCCCAATGCGCCCTTAGCGCTGGTGCTGCATCCCCACCCTGAACACGGTGGCACGATGAACAACAAAATTGCTTATTCTCTTCATCAGGTATTTGTCGCGCGGGGCTTTTCAACCCTGCGTTTCAATTTCCGCGGCGTTGGCAAAAGCCAGGGCACGCACGACAAAGGTGAAGGCGAACTGTCTGATGCGGCCTCCGCGCTCGACTGGATGCAGGCGCTGAACCCCAACGCCCCGAATGTCTGGGTCGGCGGTTTCGCCTTTGGCGCATGGATCGGCATGCAATTGCTGATGCGCCGCCCGGAAATCCGTGGCTTCATTTCCGTCACGCC
>DIUZ01000004.1 GCA_002423205.1 Micavibrio sp. UBA6145
TTAACCGGCGGGTTTTTTGTTGTCTTGCTTCCGGATGAGAACCGTTTTCACTTGTCTGCATCAAAAAATGTTCTAGATTCATTCTTAATGCGGGGCCGGGCCCCTCTGATGATGCGCCAAAGTTTTGCGTCGAAGACGCAAGGGGTCGCTTCATGATGTCGGACCGCATCGGGTAACACCGGTGCCGTTCTGTCTGAAGACACCAGTGCCTATCCGAAAACACTTTGTTTTGAGGAGCACTAAAAATGAAATCCCGTTTGTTTTCCCTGTTTTATAAACTCGCCAAAATCCAGACCGCGATCGACGCAGAACAGCAGCGGCCAAGACCTGACTGGGTGCGTCTGCTGCGTCTCAAGCGCCTGCGCCTGGTCATGAAAGACACGCTCGCGCGTCTGGCTGGCTCCGCCCAATGGATGATGGGGCCAATGCCGGCACCCGCATTGATACGTATTGATCGCCGCACACGCCGCCGCCTGCGCTAAATGTAAAACCTTAAGAAAACCCGCCCGACGGCGGGTTTTCTGTTTATATTTCAATGATTTGCATCTTAACGCTGCGCTAATGCTTTTCCCGTAGAATATGCCCCAGTGGTAATTTTCACGGAGATATAAATGACAAGCGCATTGAGTAATTTCGTAACAGCAGCAGGCAAAGCATCGGGCGGCCGCATCCATTACGAAGAAGGCAAAGCCGAAGAAGTCAAAAGGGCCCTCGATGCCTGGAAGCCGGCAGACAAGCCAATCGAAATTCCTGACCTGCATAATTTGTGCTTCCGCTTCGGCGTACATGGTAAAGACGGCACGGGCAAACCCATCGAAGACCCGCAACATCTTGTTCGCCGGCTTCATACGAAATCGCCGCTGGCCGCTACAGCCCTGGCCGCGCGCATGAATATCCAGCTCCACTAATCATCACGGTTGCATATTGCATAAAAAACCCGGCTGCCCCCAGCCGGGTTTTTCTTTTGCACTGCACTAGCTGCGCCGCACGATGACGCCCCCGCATCCCGGCCCCACACTTGTAAAAAACGAGTCGGGGAATCTGTTTGCAGGCAACTTGGGACATGACGCATCCGGCGCAGGCGGCCACCGCCCTGCGTGCCTGGCACCAGATGTTTGCTATGCCCATGGGCATGGCCACGCAATTTACCAAGGGTATGTGTTCCAACATGTTTCTGCGCGCCGCCATGCCGGCCGCCGTGGAGAATATGGAGCGCGCCGTCAAATTCGCCGAAATCTCCGCCAGCCCCTGGCGCAAACCACGATTCAACGTCCCCGGCGCGTCCATCACCACTACGCCGCTCTCGCCTTTTTTTGATCTGGTGCATTTCCAGATGCCGCACGCATCGCCGCGCCCGAAGATTTTACTGTTCGCGCCGATGTCCGGTCACGATGCCACGGTGCTGAACGACGCCATACGCGGCCTGTCCCGCACGCATGACGTTTATGTCAGCGCACCGATCTGTGCCAGCCAGGTGCCGGTCAGTGCAGGGCCCCTGACCCTTGATGCCTATATCGATATGATGAAGAACACGATCCGCAGCTTTAAAGGCAATGTGCATGTCATGGCCGTGTCGCAGCCGGGCCCGTTATTGCTGGCCGCGATCAGCCTGATGGAAGCCGCGCGCGATCCGTTCGTGCCTAAATCAGCAAGCTTTATTGGTTGTCCCATTGATCCGCGCATCAACCCGACGCACGTGGACCGCCTGACCACGCAGCACGGTACGCAATGGTTTGAACGCAATGCGCTCGCGCCCGTCGCCGCCGGCAATCCGGGTGCGGGCCGCATGGTGTATCCCGGCATGATGCAGATGACGGCGTTTGCCTGCGTCCCCGCCAATGCAAAGGAAGACGTCTATCACGACACCGCCATCACCGATCTGGACGCCACCTATTTCACGCAGACCATCGACCGCGTATTCGTGAAAGCCGAACTGCCCGCCGGCATCATGATCCACACGGATGCCAAAGGCGTGATACGCCCGGTCATCCCGGCGGCGATCACACGTGTGGCGATGATGGCCGTGGAGGGCGCGCAGGATGAAATCGCAGCACCCGGCCAGACACGCGCAGCGCTCGATCTCGCGGTCAATCTGCCCCCCTCCATGAAATCGCATCACCTGCAGCCGGGTGCGGGCCATTACGGCATTATCCACGGCAGCAAATGGCAGGACGGCGTATTGCCCCGTCTGAGCGCGTTTATCGGTGCGCATGACGCCAAAAAAGCCAAGCCAAATCAAAAACTTGAAGCCATTTTGCCATAATTAACAGGGTTTTAAAGATACCGGCGTATACAGGTAGTATGGCCGGAAATTCCCTTTCCCCGCAGTTCGACGTTCTGATTATCGGTGCCGGTCTGGCCGGTCTTACGACTGCGCGCCAGCTGCTGGACGATGCGAAGGCGCAAGGCGTATCGCCGCCGTCCATCGCCATCCTTGAAGCCGATCTTGAACTCGGTGGGCGCATCCGCGATGCACGCCTTTCCAACGGCATGAAAATTGATGCCGGTGTCACATGGTTGCACGGCGGCGCTGAAAATCCGCTGCTGCGTGATTCCATTGCGCGCTATGGCACGGGCCTCGGGCCTGTTGATTACGATGACGCGACCAGCCGCATCTGGGTCACGGAAGGCAGCCGCCACGGCACCGACTGGAAAGATGTCGCCGTCCGTGAATTGCGCGACGCTTACGATCAATGGAAACGCGACAATCCCGATGAGGATATCGCGCTCAGTGATCTGATCGGCATCTGCATGGAAAAATCCGGCACGGTGCTTACGCGTGCGTATGGATATTATCTGGCCACCAACTGGATGGGGTTGGACAGCATGAGCCATTTTTCATGCGATGAATATTATACCGATCCCTACGGCCAGGGCGGCGGCATGCTGCAAAAAGGCATGGCGCATCTGGTCACATGCATGGTGGGCGAATTGCGTAAAAACGCCGTGTTTATCCAGCCGGGAACAACCGTAAAATCACTGAAGAATACATCCGATGGCATTGAAGCACGGGACGTGACCGGCAAAACCTATACGGCGTCACGCGCGGTTGTTTCGGTCTCCACCGGCGTGCTCAAATCCCGCCTGATCGCGTTTGATAATGACGTGAATGATAAAATCGATCCATATGTCGCATCCATCACGATGGCTGATATGTTGAAAATGTCGGTGCCATTGCGTCCCGGGTTTCTGGAAGACAGGGGCATCAAACCCGATACATTCATCACCGTCCTGAATGTGGATCCGATGTTTTTGTGTCACGCCGGCACTGGCGGCAAACCATTGCTGACCATTCATATCGGCGGCAAGGCCACCACCGCGTTTGAAAACCTGCCGCAGATCCATCTCGATAACTGCGCGCGCGCATTTCTGGATCGTATCCCCGCGATCAGCGGATACCGCAATTACGTTGACGGCGACACGCATGTCACCGGCTGGGCATCCAACCCGTTCACGCAGGGTGCCTATTCATGCATCCTGCCCGGCCATAAGCGTCAGAACCCGATGGCTGCGGGTAACATCCTGTTCGCGGGCGAAGCCTTCGCCGCCGACACTGTCATGTGCCCCAGCCAGGCACTCGCCGCATGGCATTCCGGCCGCCTTGCAGGCAGCCGGATTTTTGAAGATCTAAAAACGGTGGGAAAGCTTGCCGCTCAACCGGCCATGATGCCGGTAGCGGGCGCGCAGATTAAATTCGCCCCATCAGCAGCAATATAAGAATAATCACCACAACAAGGCCCAGACCGCCGGCGGGGAAATAACCCCATTTGCGGCTATAACCCCAGTTGGGCAGCGCGCCAACCAGTAGCACGATCAGAACAATCAGAAGAATAGTCGAAATGGTCATGTGAAATCCCTTACAATGAAAGACGTGTGGTTATCTAACGCCCTTACATTGAAAAAGGTTTCTTCGTTTCATAAATAAACCCTTATGCCGGATCAGGAACGCCCCCATATCATCATCGTCGGTGCCGGCATTGCCGGTCTGACAGCCGCCATTCATATCGGTGAAGGGGCGGATGCCCTTGTAAAATCCGGAAAAATGGCCGCCCGCCCCGATATCACCCTGCTGGAGGCGGACGCTATTGCCGGTGGCCGCGCCCGCACGAAGCTGCTTTCAAACGGTCTTGCGGTTGATGCCGGCCCGCACTGGTTCCACGGCGGCGAATCCAATGCCCTGTATCAATGGGCCACGGATAATCGCCATTACAGTCTTGGCGACATCAGCCTGGATACCGCCAAACACCGCGTGAACGTCTCATCCGCGCAGGGCATGTCACCGGACCAGCGCGAATGGGGTCTGACCCGCCTGTTTGAAATGTATTCCGTCTGGCAATCGCAGCATCCGGGTGAAGACATTGCCCTGGGCCAGCTCGCGCGCATGACCGGTTCGCCCATCATCACCAAAATCGCCGATGAACGTGCCAATAACTGGATGGCCGTGGAAGACGCCGACCACGTATCGGCGCAGGAATACTGGGGCGATGATGCAGGCTCCGGCGGCATGCAGTTGGCCGACGGTATGGAACGCCTTGTCGGTGCCATGGTAGAAGATGCCGAATATTATCAGGCGCATATTCACACGCGCACCGGCGTGCGCGGCATTTTTGAACGCGCCGATAAACGATTGAAGATCGTGACCGACAAACATAATTACGATGCTGATCACGTCATCGTCACGTCATCCGTTGGCGTGCTCAAATCCGGCGGCATTGCATTTGACCCATCCGTGCAAAATCATCTCGCGCCCGAACTGGACGGTATGACCGCCGCCAAGATGACCAAGATTTTCATACCGCTGCGCCCGGAATTTTTTGCGGAGCGCGACATCGTGCCTGATACCTTCCTGACATTCTATGATGACCGTCATTCATGGCTGTTCCACCTGCATACCGACGGCAAACCCACCGTCACCGCGTTTGCATCCGGCGCGATGTCCGAAGTGATGGAACGCATGAAGCCCGCCGCCATGCAGCGTGAAATCCTGCGCGTCATGGACCGCATTGAATTGCTGAAAGATGCGGATGATTACCTGGAGGGGCGCATCATGCGCACCAACTGGTCGACGGATGCCGATTTTCTGTGCGCCTATTCCGCCATGCTGCCCGGGCATAAGCGCCGCAACCCGCTTGTGGTCGGCAATCTTATTTTCGCGGGCGAAGCCTGGGTCGGCGATCTGAAGCAGGGACCAACCACCATGGCCGGCGCTTTCGCATCAGGCCGGATCGCAGCCAAAAAGACCTTGCGCAAACTGGTGCTGAACGGCTGATCACAGGTGCCTGAACCCGTGGCCGATTTCGCCCACGCGCGTATCCACGCGGCGGCGGCGCTTCATAAAGTTGAGTGACCGGAATTGCGGTTCGCGGTTCATCGAGGATGAAGCGTCTTTGAAACGCTCCATCAGTGTTGCAAACGCTTTTTCCTTCGCATCGCCCATGGGTTTGGGCGTGCGGGCGACCAGCGCGCGGCTGGCCACGATAACACCGGAAATACCGGTCATTTCATTCATCGACAGGCTGGAAAACTTGGTGCGGCCATCGGCGATTTCGCCCGTCATCTCCGCGCTCATGCCCAGCACGCGCCAGTCATTGGCGACAAGGCTGCGGCCTGATTCCACCATATCCGCGATAATCGCGCCTTCTATCAGCAGGCCGTAATTTTCAATCCCGCCGTTACGCTCGATAATTTTTGCGAACGAGATTTTGTTTTTCTTGGCCCAGTTTTCAACGCTGGACGGGTATTTGGTAACGATGGTGCGCCCGTTCAGATCGGCAGGCGACTGCGCAACGTCATCGCTGCGCACGGCCACGGCCAGCGCACAGGGCGCGAGGTCCAGATTGCCGATACGCACCGGCTGCATCTGGCCTTTGATGTTGCGTGATGCGTATGTGAATTCCTGAAACACATCGCCGCCCGCAATCGCGGCGTCCAGCATGCCGTCGGCAATATTGGCAACCGCGTCACCCGGCTTCATTTCAAACACACGCACACCGATGTCTTTGAAATCAGGCCCATCGACCAGGCGGTAATGATCGACACGATCGATTTTGTCTGCGGTCTGGAAACCGGCCTTGAGCAGGAATTCTTCATCAGACCCGCCGAGCGTCTTGCCGCCCTTGGGCAGGCCGATCCAGATTTCACGCTCCCGGTTGGGGGCGGGTGCGGGGGCGGCTTCGGGGCCAAACATGGCGCTAAGGGCGGTTGCGGCGTTATTCATGGGACACACTTCTCTAAACTGTTTTCGGCTTGTTGTTCTGTATTACTATACTAACACAGAAAGGCAGTCAAGTTTTTATCGTAAAATGGCATAACACCTTTAATCCTGCGGCTTTTCGCCTGAAAACAATGCGTGGACCGCAGGGCGATTTCTGCTATGAACAGGGCGAAAATCAACCCTTTGAAGAAGCTGTCTGCATGCCTTTGTCCAAAATTTCCGTCGGTCACAACCCGCCGTCCGACATCAACGTCATCATCGAAAACCCGATGGGCGGTGATCCGGTCAAATATGAAATGGATAAAGACTCCGGGATCATGTTCGTTGACCGCTTCCTGCACACGCCCATGGTCTATCCGGGCAATTACGGTTTCATCCCGCACACCCTGTCTGGTGACGGCGATCCGGTCGACGTGCTGGTGGTGGGACAGACACCGGTCATGCCGGGTGCCGTGCTGCGCTCACGCCCCGTTGGCGTCCTTCTGATGGAAGACAACGCGGGCCAGGATGAAAAGATCATCGCCGTGCCGGTGGCCAAGCTTTACCCCTATCATGACAACGTTGCCGATCTCGAAGACCTGCCGCTGATCCTGCGCCAGCAGATCGAACACTTCTTCACCCACTACAAGGACCTGGAGCCCGGCAAATGGTCAAAAGTCCTGGGTTGGGGCAACGCTGCCGAAGCCGGAAAACTGATCCTCGAAGGCATTGAGAACGCAAAAAAGGCGAAATAATTCAGTGTTTTAATATAAGCCTTGCTTTTACAGGGTCGGTCCTATAACTAATGCGGACCGCGAATAAAAGCGCTCATTACTGGCGCGGGATGGAGCAGCCCGGTAGCTCGTCAGGCTCATA
>DIUZ01000022.1 GCA_002423205.1 Micavibrio sp. UBA6145
TCCGTGGCTTCATTTCCGTCACGCCCCCGGCCAATGTCTATGATTTCAGCTTCCTGGCCCCGTGCCCGACCTCTGGCCTCATCGTTCATGGTGCCAATGACGACATGGTCCAGCCCCAGCCGGTTCAGAAACTGGTCGACAAGCTGCGTACGCAAAAAGGCATTAAAATCGACCACCGCCAGATCGACGGCGCGAATCACTTCTTCAAGAATAAGATGGGTGATCTGGTTGAGGCCGTGCACGACCATATGAATCTGGCCCAGGCCGGACGTACGGTTGATCCGGCCCGCATGGCGGAATTGATTTTGGCCGAAGCCGCCTGATATAACCCGTCTGCGATCGGGACAGATAGGGGCATGCATGCCCTTGTTTCGCCGTATTGCACGCAAACATAGAAACATGATGATTACTGACCCGCTCATTCGCAATGAGGACAATGTCGTCCTCGACATCGCCGACATGATTCGTCGCGATGGCAGCCGCCTGTACGGCGGCGCGGGTGAATGCGCGTTTATGGGCTCGCTCTGCGGACTGTCCGCTGGTTTTAGCCGTGACGGCGATATCATGATCATCAAGGGCGCTGATCTGCATGTCGAAATCATCCTCTCGGTTCAGCCGGTTGATGATTCTGACGGGGTTGAACGTTACAGATCCGAACGCACCGAAGTGAAGACCAAGTACCATGTCGGCGATGTCACCGTTTTGCGCGCGTGGCATAAGGATCTTTGTGCGTATCGCCGCTCTATGCGCCCGAATCACTCCTCCGTCGTCGGTTTTTAATCCTTTAAAAAAAATCAGAATTGTCCGCCGCTAAACAGGGCGGTTTTTTATTGTCCGAAAATTTACAGGTTTACTGGGTGCGGAAGGCGCGCTCGGTCGCTTCCATCGCGGCAGGCAGCTGATGGAAGATAATGTCGTCCATCGCATCGAACTGCACCGTGCCATCGCGGCAGGATTTCTCAATGATGCCCGACAGTTCAGCCAGTCGCGCAAGGCCGAAATTACCGTTCATGCCTTTGAGTTCATGCGCACAGCCGCGCATGGTTTCGGTATCGCCGTCATTGAACGCAGTTTGCAGCGTCGGCATCACGCTGCGGTTATGCGCGAACACGCCGTCCAGCATCTCGCGCAACTGGTGCGCGCCAAGGGACGTTTTCAGTGATGTGATCGTGGTCATGTTGAACAGATCTGCCGGCAGATCCGTAGGTACCTGAGTCTCTGCCGGTTTCGGTGCGGGCGGTTGCGGTACGTATTCTTCAATACGGGCGGACGGCATGATGGCTTTCAGTGGCGTTTCTTCAATATGTGTGCGTGTGGCTGTCGTGTATTCGACCGAGCCTGAGAACGTATCTTCATCCAGTTCGCTGGTGCTGAAGTCGACGGTAACGGGTGCGGGCGGCTGCGGTTTCAGCGGTGCGGGCGCGGCGGCATGTCCATGCGCCAGCAGGATATTGCGCAGACGCTCAGGGTCAATCGGTTTCGCCAGCACGTCTTTCATGCCTGCGTTTTTGTAACGCAGTTTGTCGTCTTCCGCGACGTTGCCGGTCAGCGCCACCACCGGTGTCTGGCCCACACGCTTGTCGTCGTGCTCCATCATCAGGCGCAGGGCCTCCAGGCCGTTCATGCCCGGCATTTCGATGTCCATGAACACCAGCTGGAATGCCTTGGTGGTCAAGATCTCAAGCGCTTCCTTGCCGCCCGCGACCGAAAACACACGGTGACCGTCGCGTGCCAGCAGGCCTTCCATGACCTTGCGGTTCACCGCGTTATCGTCGACCACCAGGATTTCCATCGGCTTGGCCAGATTGGTGGGCAGGCTGGGTGTATCCCCGGTGCGGCCATCGGCCTGCGCATTTTTCTGGTCGCCCGCCGGCAATGCCACCGTAAAGGTAAAGGTCGTGCCGTGACCTTCGGTCGATTGCAGTTCGATGTCGCTGCCCATCGCCTGAACCAGGCGTCGGCAAATGGCCAGACCCAGACCCGTACCGCCGAATTTACGTGCGATCGACGAATCCGCCTGGCTGAACGGGTTGAACAGATTTTTCTGCGCCTCTTCCGAAATACCGATGCCGGTATCTGAGACTGAAATTTTAACCGGAAGAAGCCCCGGCTTGTCCGCCGGCACAAAGGACTGGTCGCCGGTGCGCACGGCAATGGTGACGCCGCCGCGTGCCGTAAATTTAATCGCGTTGCCGACAAGGTTGAGCAGCACCTGACGCATGCGCGTCGGATCGCCCTTCAGGAAGCGCGGCGCATCGACGTCGATATCGGTATTCAGGTAGATGTTACGCTGGCTGGCATGGCCGTTCATCAGCATCGCAACCGAACCCACCACGCGGTGCAGGTCGAAATCGATGGATTCCAGCGAAAGCCCGCCGCCTTCGATTTTCGAGAAATCGAGAATGTCATTGAGCAGGGCCAGCATGGCGTCGCCGGAATCCTGAATGGTCTGCGCGTAATCTTTTTGTTCGCGCGTCATCTCCGTATCCAGCAAAAGACGCAGCATGCCCATGATGCCGGTCATCGGCGTGCGGATCTCGTGGCTGACGACGGCCAGGAACGCCGACTTGGCGCGGTTGGCCTCGTCCGCCGTGATTTTGGACAGGCGCATTTCTTCCGTGCGCTCGGCCTCGCGCGCGCGCAAATCTTCCATGATCTCGCGCTCGCGCTCAATGACGCGCAGCAACCGGGCCTGATCTGCCGTTTCCTTGCTGGCTTTGAGTTTCGATACCGCTTCCGCGCGTTTGGTCTGGCGCAGAATCTCGCGCACCAGATCAATATTGCCCGCACGCACATACCATGTACCGGACAGGACCATGAGCACGCAGACCAGCGGCATCAGCATGGCCGGTGCCTGCAGGAACAGCGCTATGGGAGGCAGCATGCCAAACGCCGCCATATACGACAGGATACTGCCGAAAAGCATGACGATCCACGCTGCGCCCGCCAGTCGCCCGGTCCAGCGCATGTCGCGCGGCACGGTCATCGCCTTGAATGCCGCGACGACATACGCAAGCACGGTCGAACCCGTGATGACGAATATGCGCATGGCTGAATTCTCGGCCGTGACGAACATGAACAGCATCATCGCCAGCACAACAAACGATGCGCAGATATAAAGGATCAGGGAATCGCTGGTTTCATTTTCCTGCGCGGCGATGATCGATTGCGTCGATGCCAGCGCGAACAGACCGCCTGACGCCAGCGCAATACCGGGCAGGCTCGCATTGCCGAACACAGGCGCATAGATATATCCCGATGTCAGCCACAGCCACGCGCCCTGCGTCAGGAAAAACAGCGCATGCGGGAAAAACCCTGACCCGCGGCGCAGGAACATGCCGCCCAGAAAGAACAGCGTCGTCGCCGCCACGATGATGAGAAGCGAGTTGCGGATAACCGTTTCGCTGATAATGCCTTGTCCCTGAAGCAGTTCGGTCGCTTCGATGATTTTGGGGCTGATGAGAAACGGCGCATGGTCTGTCGCCGTCATGAAGATCACCAGCGTCGATTGTTGCCCCGGCAGAAGCCGCAGGAAAACCGAATGTCCCTTGGGCAGCAGATCGCCCGATGTATCGACCAGCGTGGTGCCGCGTCCGGCGTCCTGAATGAAGATTTGTTTGGCAAGGCCGGTGCGGCCTTCGCCCATCGTGCCGAAATCAAGAACCCAGTCGCTTTTGGAACTGTTGTTGATGATATCCATCACCAGCCAGTGCGACGCGCCGTCAAATGAAAAATTCACCGGGCTCAGGCCCAGCTGTTCGCCGCGCAGGTTGTTGCGGTGGCGGATGTAAATCTCACGCCCGCCCAGATTGCCGGTGGGGTCGCGCGTATAGAAAATATGGCTGGTGGCATCATATGATGAACCCTGATCGGTCAGGACCATCGCGCCCGTCGGGATGGTCACGGGAAGGGTGGCAAGTGCGGGACCCGACAGGGATACCGGCGGCTGCGTCTGGGCTACGGCACTGGAACTCCACCCTGCAAACGCAAGGCAGACCAAAAGCATCAAAGCAATGAAAGAGTCCTTAGACCAGGAATACGGCCATGAGGATAAGCGTAACCGCAATCAAACCTCCGGCGATCGTCGAGAAGCGAACGAAATTGTGCCACATGTGCTCGGAATGTTTGACCGCTGCGGGATCGGCCACCGGCGTGGTGGAAGAATGGGCATGATCATGGGACATGGACGATTTCTCCGGTTCTTTTTTGGTAATGCTATTTTGCGCGAGTTTGCTCGGTCTTTCAACGTGCCCGTCACGAATAACCACCGTGCCGTCAGCAATTTGTTTAATGACTTCCGGATAAAGGGCATGTTCCTGGATCAGGATACGGGCCGCAAGCGTCTCCGGCGTGTCGCCGGACTGCACCGGGACCTGGCGCTGGGCAATGACTTCGCCTTCATCCATACCGGCCGTAACCACATGCACCGAACAGCCCGAAGCCTTGTCACCGGCCTTCAGCACCGCTTCATGGACGTTCAGCCCCTTGTGTTTGGGCAGAAGCGACGGGTGAATATTGATGACCTTGTCTTTGAAACGCTTGAGGAAAGTAGGCCCCAGAATACGCATGAAACCGGCCAGGGTCACGAAATTGGCCCCGTGCTGGTCTGCAATGTCGGCCATCGTGTTTTCGAAGCCGTCCTTGTTGCCCTTGAAATAGCTGTGATCCACGATCATCGCCGGGATGCCGGCATGGGCCGCGCGCTCAAGACCCTGCGCATCGGGCGTGTTTGAAATGACGACGGCGATGGACGCCGGGAAGCCGGGCTGGCGGCAGGCGTCAATCAGCGCCTGCAAATTGGACCCCCGTCCAGAGATCAACACGGCCAGACGTAACGGCTTCAAGTTTAATCCATCCAGTTTTGTTCAGCGTTATCAATGACAACGCGAACGTTGCCCTGCGCTTTGACCACGCTGCCGATGGTATAGACGGTTTCACCTTGGTCCGTCAAAGCCCCTTTTATCGCTGCGGCATCTTTGGCCGCGACGATAACAATCATGCCCACGCCGCAGTTAAAGGTCAGCGCCATGTCGGCGGTGGTCAGCCCGGCCTTTTTGGCCATCCATTTCATAACCGGCAGCATCGGCCACTGGCTGGCATCCAGCTTCACGCCCAGCCCCTCAGGCAGGACGCGGGGGATATTATCGGTAAGGCCCCCGCCGGTGATATGGGCCAGACCCTTGAGCGTGGCACCGCCCTTGATCGCGGATAACAGCGAACGGACATAAAGCTTTGTTGGCTCAAGCAAAACCTGCGCCAGTGTCTTGGCGGGCTCAAACGGGGCCGGGGCGTTCAGGTCTGCGCCCGCATCGGCCACGATCTTGCGGACAAGCGAAAAACCGTTGGAATGCACGCCGCTGGACGCAAGGCCCAGAACCACGTCGCCTTCGGCGATGGTCTCGCCGGTAATTTGCTGGCCGCGTTCAACCGCGCCGACGGCAAAGCCGCCCAGATCATAATCGCCCTTGGCGTACATACCCGGCATTTCCGCCGTTTCGCCGCCCACCAGCGCACATCCCACGTCCTGACACGCCTTGGCGATCGAATTGACGATGGTGCTGGCATGGGTGACGTCCAGCTTGCCGGTGGCGAAATAGTCGAGGAAGAACAGCGGCTCAGCACCCTGAACGATCAGATCGTTCACGCACATGGCGACCAGGTCCTGGCCAATGCCTTCGTGCCTGCCGGTATCGATGGCGATTTTCAGCTTGGTGCCCACGCCGTCCGTGGTCGCAACCAGAATAGGGTCTTTGAACCCGGCGGCTTTCGGGTCGAACAACGCGCCAAAACCACCCAGACCAGCCATAACGCCCGCGCGCCTGGATGCGGCGGCAGCCGGTTTGATCGCTTCGACCAGCGCGTTGCCAGCCTCCACGTCGACTCCAGCCTGTTTATAAGCGTCTGCGCTGCTACCTTTCATGTTGAAGCCGTTCCTGCACCGGTTGTACAAATAAGGTTCAACCGCAAAGCCGAAGAACCCAAAGATTATGTCGCTGCTCTTGTATCGTGTTTTTTCCCGCGCGTTAATCGTATTTTTTGCGTTTTTGCCGCTTTTTATAAGCCCGGCCTACGCCGCCACGGGCGCAAAGGCGGACGACTATCTGGTTCAGGGCGTTCAGGTCGACGTTCAGGGCACATCGGCCCTTGATGCCCGGGACAAGGCCTATATCGCCGCCCGTCGCGCCGCCTGGCAGCAATTGACACAGCGCCTGGCCGCCAGGTCGGCCGCCACCATGGCAGCACCCGATGACAAGACGCTGGCATCCGCGGTTAAGGACTTTTCCATCAAGAACGAAAAAATGACCAGCCGCCGTTATGCGGCCACGGTCGATATCCGCTTCACCCCCGCCGCTGCCAAGCGCGTACTTGAAGCCGCACGTAGGGGTGAAGTCGCGGTACAGGACGAAGACACAGATGTGCTGATCACCGGTAATGACGATAACGCCGCGCCTGTCGCCCGCCGCGCCAGCGACGAATACGTGCATTCCCCCGCCGCGCGCATCCCGGCATCCGCACCCGTGGGCGCTACGCTGATCCTGCCGTGGTATGACGCGGACGGACGCAATACCTTGTGGGGCCAGGCCAATCCGTGGCGCGCCGCATGGGAAGAAAAAAGCGGCCTGAACCGCGACCGCTCGCTGATCCTTCCGGTCGGCGACACCGATGACATGCGCATCTATTCCCCGCAGCAGCCGCTAAGCTACGGCGGCAATATCGATGCATTGATGCAGCGCTACAACACGGACACCGCGATTCTTGCCATGGCGCAGCCGCAGGCCAATGGCAGTGTGGCCGTGTCCCTGTATCGCTACACCGGCGGCAATGCCGTACCGGTGGGCCGCTTTGGCATTGACTCAACATCGCGCGACGTTCTGGGTGACGCTGTAACCAAGGCCGTCGCCGCACTGAAGGCGCTGCCCAAACAGGTCGGCATACCGGCGCCCGTTCAGGTGTCGGTTGCACCGGGTTCGATATCGGTGCCACAGAATGCTGCGCCTGAAGGCGGCGTCTACCGCACGCTCGCGCGTTTCTCGGGCCTGCAGGAATGGGTCGCCATGCGTCAGGCCCTGAGCCGCGTTCCCGGCATGGGACAGGTCAGTGTCCATTCCATCAGCCCGTCGCAGGCCAATATCGAATTCAATTACAAGGGCGACCCCGTCGCCCTGATGCAGGCATTCTCACAAAGCGGTCTGCAGATCGCGGCGCTGACACCGGGTACGGTCATCGCCTCCGGCCCCGGCGACGTACCGCCGCAATTCATCCTCAGCATGGGACGTGCGTTCTGACATGAAACAACTTCGCGATATCTCTCTTTTCTGGGTTGCGGTGATTGCCGCGTTCGCAGGGTTCCTGTGGCTGTTCCAGGGCATCCTGACACCGTTCATACTTGGGCTTGCGATTGCCTATCTGCTCAACCCGATGGTTGTCCGTGTGCAGGCCGTGGGCACGCCGCGCTGGGCGGCCGTGCTGATTTTGCTGATATCGTTTTTGCTGATCGTAGGGTTGATGATCGGTCTTCTGGTCCCCGTGCTCGTGCGTGAGGCCAGCCAGCTGATTACCGAACTGCCCGCATGGATCGATGCCGGTCAGGCCCGTTTAGCCGCGTTCTCGCTGCGCATGGGGCTTGATATCCACGTCCCGAACACCGAGTCCATCGTGGCCGGTGTGCAGGACCAGGCCGGGCGGATTTTACAGGCGGGCAAGGGGCTGCTGGTCGGTGTTGTCGCCGGCGGCGCTGCCGTTGCGTCGTTTGTAAGCTTCCTGTTCCTGATGCCGATCGTCGCCTTTTATATGATGCTCGACTGGCCGCGCCTTGTGGCCAAGATTGATGCGCTGGTCCCGCGCTCGCGTGCGGCCACCTTTCACCAGTTGATGCGCGAAATCGACCGCACGCTGGCGGGGTTCATCCGCGGGCAATTGACCGTCTGTCTTTTCCTCGGCCTGTTCTATGGCATCGGCCTGTCGCTGCTGGGTCTGAAATTCGGCTTCGTCATCGGTATGTGCGCCGGCCTCCTGTCGATCATGCCGTATGTCGGCTCCGGCATTGGCCTTGTCATCTCGGTGCTGGTCGCGTGGTTTACCACCAACCAGTGGTCTGAAGTCGTCGGCGTTCTGGCGGTCTTCGGTATCGGCCAGTTCATCGAAAGCAATTTCCTGACCCCCCGCCTTGTCGGCAACAATATCGGCCTGCACCCGCTCTGGGTCATTTTCGCCCTGATGGCGGGCGGCAGCCTGTTTGGTTTCGTCGGCCTTCTGGTCGCCGTGCCTGTCGCCGCTGTGATCGGCGTCATGGTTCGCTTCTTCATTGGCGAATACCAGAAAAGCCCGTACTACACAGGCTGATATGAACGCACGCGCAAACCAGATCCCGCTAAGCTTCCCCCTGACGCCGTCCATGGCGCGGGAAGATTTTCTTGTGTCTGATTCCAACCGCGAGGCACTGGCATGGATCGACCGCGCGCCGCAATGGAATGCGCCTGCGCTGTATATCTACGGCCCTGCCGGTTCCGGCAAAACCCATCTGGCATCCATCTGGAAATCGCGCGCGCCCGAAGGCGTATTGATCGAAGATCTCGACAAAATCGCCGGCAACCGTGCACAGGAAGAAGACCTGTTCCACCTGTATAACCGCGTGCGTCAGAACCCGGGCTCGGTCCTGCTGACCGGCACGCTGCCGCTGGCCATGGTCAAATTCACCATTCCCGATCTGGCATCGCGCCTGCGCGCCTGCCCGCAGGTGGCCATTGGCCTGCCGGATGAACATCTGCTGCGTGCGCTTTTGGTGAAGCTGTTTTTCGACCGCCAGATGCGCATTGATGTCGCCATTATTGAATACGCGATTACCCGCATGGAGCGCAGTTTCTCCGCCGCCCGTGATCTGGTCGCGCAACTGGACCAGTGGTCGCTCACTGAAAAACGCTCCGTCACACCCGCCATGGTCCGTGCGCTGCTGATGCCCGAACAGGACGAACTGTTCGCGGATGAAACCCATGCCTGAAGCCGTAACCGCGCTGTGGCGCGCCGCCTTCACCGACCCGCAGGGCGGCTTTCACGAGCGTCTGGATAAACATCTGAAATCCGAAAACCTGCCCAAGCGCCTGCTGACGCAATGCCGCCAGCTCTTCGTCTATGGGTCGGAAGGCATGGATGTAGAACGCGAGTGGCAATATGTCGTGGATACATACCGCGTGCCGGAAACCGGCGGCTGGCGTTTCTCACAGATCGATGACAGATACGATCTCTACGTTCACGCCTTTGTATTGCTTACCTGCGCGACGCTGAAGAAATTCGATATCGCCCGCCAGACGCTCACCTTCATCGATACGCATTTTCGCGTTAATGGCCGCGCCGGCTTTGTCAGTACGCTGAATGCGCAACTGGTGCCCCAGCCTGGACCGCTATACCAGAACCCGCATATGCATTTGTTTGAAAGCCTGACGGCTATGGCCGCGGTCAGCGACGATCCGGTATATGGCCAGCGCGCGGAAGAACTCCTGAACGTGATTCTTGACCATTTTTACGACGGCGTCATTCGTGAATACCATGATGGCGAGAACGCCCATATCATCGAGGGCGGTCACCAGTCGGAATGGATCTGGCTGCTCACTAATTACCGCAATGTCCTTAAAAAGGATGATTCCCGTATCGACCCCATGATGGTGTCGCTGTTTGACTGGGTGCGGGCG
>DIUZ01000018.1 GCA_002423205.1 Micavibrio sp. UBA6145
CGCCAACCGACGGCCAGACCGTCACTTGCACCGCCACCGATAATACCGGCGTCAGCGCACCCGCCGCAACCGGCGTACAGATTGATGTTGATACCGGCGCAGATGTCACAACCGCTGGCACGACGGTTGAACTGGGCAGCAACGCCACCATTAACATCGATACAGGCGGTCAGGTTGTCTCAACCGGCGGCACGTCACTCATCACCGGCGGCAATTCCACGATCAACATCAACGGCACACTGCGAAGCGATGCGGGTACTGCATATACCTACAACGGCAATGCCGGTGAAACACTGGACATGACCATTGGCGGCACGGTCACCGGCAATGTGGACCTGGGCGCAAGCGATGCGAATTTCACCCTTCTGTCTGGCAGCACGGTCACCGGCACGGTCACCGCCAACGGTGCCAGCGACCGTTTCATTCTTGGCGGTATCGTTGACGGCGCGTTTGATGTCAGCACGCTGGGTGCCGGCTATAACGGGTTTGAAAGCTTCGAAAAAACCGGCACCAGTACATGGGCCCTGTCAGGCACCGGAACATACACGACCGGCACCACCATCAGCGGCGGCACGATCAGCGCGGGCTCAACCGACAACCTCGGTTCAAACACTGCCGGTAATACCATTGCGATGTCAGGTGGCGGCGCGCTTCTCTACACCGGTGCATTTAACTCCGCCCGTAACATGACCATCGGTACAGGCGGCGGCACGATCGACACAAACGGATTCAACACCACCATAACCGGTGTCATTTCCGGCGCGGGCCGTGTGACCAAGACGGGCGCAGGCACGCTGACATTATCTGCCACCAACACCTTCACCGGCGGCCTGTCTATTTCCGGCGGCACCGTCATCGCAGGTAACACGGCGCATCTTGGGTCCAACGTGGCCGGTAACTCCATCGCCATCACCAATGGCGGCATATTGCAATACAGCGCGGCGTTCAACTCCGCCCGCGCCATGTCTTTCGGCGCCGGTGGCGGCACCATCAATACCAATGGGTTTAACAGTACGATCTCCGGCGCTTTATCCGGCGCGGGCCTGATCACCAAGGCAGGAACCGGCAACCTCACCCTGACCGGCACCAACACTTTCACCGGCGGCCTGACCATCACCGGCGGTACGGTTATCGCCAACAATTCCGCGCGCCTGGGCAGCAACACTGCCGCTAACACAATCACATTGAACGGCGGCGCACTGCAATTCGGTGCGGCGTTCACATCGGCCCGCAACATGGTGATAGACGCGGGCAATGGCACCATCAATTCCGGCACATTCGCCAACACCATTTCCGGCATCATCTCCGGCGCTGGCACACTGACCAAATCCGGCACTGGCACGCTCACCCTGACCGGCGCGAACACATTCACCGGCGGGCTGAACATCACCGCCGGTACGATCAGCGCAAACAGCACGGCGCGCCTTGGCGCGAATACGGCCGCCAACACCATCGCCCTGACCAATGGCGGCACGCTTCTTTATACGGCCGCGTTCGACTCCGCACGCAACATGACCGTAGGTGCCGGCGGCGGCACAATCAACACGGGTACATTCAACACCACACTGTCCGGCGATATTTCCGGCGCTGGCACGCTGACCAAATCCGGCACCGGCACCATGACCCTGACTGGCGCAAACACATTCAGCAACCTGACATTAAACGCGGGCACGGTTGTCATGAACGGCACCGGGACCGTTGCCACCGCCGTCAACAACGGCGCAACCCTGCTCGGCACCGGCACCACCGGCAACGTCACTGTTAACAACGGCGGCCGCGTTGCCGGCGGCAATTCCATCGGAACGCTTAACGTCAACGGCACTGTCAGTTTTGCCAGCGGCGCGCAATATGACGTTGAATACGACGCTGCCACCGCTGACCGCATTACCGCAACCGGTGCCGTCACAATTGATAATGGCGCGGTTCTGAACATCATCGGCTCCGGTGCCGCCGGCACGTACCAGCCCAATACGGTTTATACAATTCTCTCCGGCTCCGCCGTCACCGGCACGTTCGGCACGGTCAACAGCAACCTGGTCTTCCTGACCGCAACACAAACCAATACCGGGACTGCACTGACCCTCAACCTTGCGCGCAACAACACAAGCTTTGCCGACGTTGCCCTTAACGAACAACAAAAAGATGTGGCGCGCGCCGTCACCGCGCTGGGCACAGGCAACCCCGTATTCGAGGCGTTCACAAGCCTGACCGCCCAGCAGGCGCAGGATGCCATGGACGACCTGTCCGGCCAGCATAATGCCGGCGTCGCCACCGCGATGGCGCAAAGCACAGGTTTTGTTCAAAGCATGCTGACCACACACATGAACGCGCTTTCACATGACGGCCGTACCGGCGACACCGCCGCCCTCATCTCTGCGCAAGACCCGGCCATGTACACGGCTGCCTATCTTGAACCGGCGGCGGGCATGCGTTCTGCCCGCGCATGGATGCAGATGATCGGCTCACAGGGCCGCAGCGATGCAAACCACACCCGCGGCACGCCGGAACAAAAACGCCATTCCTACGGCGGTGTTGCGGGCATCGACCTGCCGTTCCAGAAAGGGTTTATCGGTTTTGTCGCAGGGTATGAGCGCGGCGAAATCACCACCAATAGCCAGGGCGCATCGTCAGACATCGACAATTATCACCTCGGCGGTTACGCCACCTCGCCCGTCGCCGGCGGCATGACGGTCTCGGGCGCTATCAACGGCACCTATCACAGTATCGAAACGCAACGCCGCATCACGTTTGGCGGTGCTGACTTCGCGCCACAGGGCGACACAGGCGCATGGACCGCCAGCGCCTTCGCACAGATCAGCAAACCCATGGCGCTCCACGGCTTCGCTGTCGAACCATTCGCCGGTATCAGCCTGATGTATAACAACATGAACGGTTACAGCGAAACCGGCGGCGGCGGTGCCGGCCTGACGGTTGCCGATTACAGCGCGACAAACACCGCCACCCTCATCGGAACGCGTTTTGGTAAAATGATCAATCTCGACGGCAGCATATTCAACCTGACCGCAAGCCTGGGCTGGCAGCATATGTTCGGCGATATGGACGGACGGATCACGCAGAATTTCACAGGCAGCGCGACCACCTTCTCCGCCTTTGCCGCCGCGCGCGCACGTGACGCCGCCGTTGTATCACTGGGTGCCGATGCCAACATCAACGACATCATCATGGCGTATCTTGGCTATGACGGCGCGTACTCGTCCGATAACCGCGATCACGGTTTCCGCATTGGCCTTAAACTGCAATTTTAGAAAAGCACAAGCGCCCAGACCAGCAGGAAGTTCAGGATAGCGATTAACACCGCCGCGCTGCCAACATCCTTGGTCTTTTTGGCCAGGTCATGACGTTCGGCCTTTGTGGCGTAATCGGTAATTGCCTCCAGCCCACAATTAAGCAGCTCCAGCGACAGGACGACCAGCCACGATCCGGCCAGCAGCGCACGCTCACCCCCCGTATCGCCCAGGTAAAGGGCCAGCGGCACGATCAGTACCGACAAAAGCACTTCCAGTGTAAAAGGCGCGTCCTGCCGGAAGGCGGCGATCAGCCCGTCGCGGCTGTAACCATACGCCTTATACAGGCGGATCAGTTCTGTCCTGACGATGTTCATTTTTTCACCACGGTAGGAATACGCTTCATGCGCTCTTTCCATCCTGACGCATACTGATAATACGTCACTGTATCCGTCAGCAGCGTGTAGTCGACCTTATGCGCGCCCATTGTTTCTTCGCCGTCAAAAAATTCTGATTTTTCAAGCGGCTCAAGGATCGTCAGCTGCCCATCTTCGATATAGGCCAGCTTCTGGTAATTACTGATGAAGGCATGCGCATTCTCCGCCTCATCCGCATCATTCAGCAAATCCTCGCCGTAAAACTTGGTGTAGTAACTGAAATTCAGAATACCAAGCAGAACGGGTGCCACGTCGATCTGACTGGATGTGAGCGTGTATTCCTGCGGCTTGATGAAGCCCGGCGCATAAAAAATCGCGGGGATGTGATATTTTTGAGGGCTCAGATCAATCTTGCCGCCCGCGCCAGCCGTATGGTCGGCCACAAATACGAACACGGTGTCCTTGAACCACGGCCTGTTCTTCGCAGCAGCCAGAAACTGGCCGACCGCGTAATCCGCATATTTCGCACCAGCCTTGCGCCCGCCGTCCTTGGCGGGAATACCTGGCAATCCTTGCGGAAAGGTAAAGGGCCTGTGGTTGGATGTTGTCATCACCTCGTACATGAATGGTTGTTTTTTCGCATACGCGGCATCCGCCTGTTTCATGACCTGCCGGTACAGATCTTCATCCGACACGCCCCAGACGTTGGAAAACGTGACTTCGGACTCCAGAAAATCCGTACGGTCGACGATACGAAAACCATTCCCTGCAAAAAATGCATTCATATTGTCGAAATAGCCATGCCCGCCATAAATAAACGCGGTGTCATAGCCTCGGTCCTGAAACACGAAGCCGAGCGAAAACAGGTTTTCATTACCTGGCCTGCGCACGATCGACTGCCCCGGTGTCGGCGGCACAGACAGAGTAATAGCCTCAAGCCCGCGGACCGTTCGCGTGCCGGTCGCATACATATTGCTGAAGAACAGACCCGTCTTGGTCATGGCGTCCATATTGGGTGTCAGTTCATTCGGATTGCCAAAGCGCGTCATGAAATCCGCACTCATACTTTCCATCACAACCACGACAACATTTTTGTGCAGCTCCGGCCCTTCACGTTTGATAACGCGGGTAATATCTTCAGGGTCGTCGCTGACAAAATCGTTTTCGTCTTCCTCCAGCAATTCGCGCATTTTCATGGCAATCTGCTTTTCGTCCCGCGTGATATAAAATTTACGATAATCCAGCTCATTATTTCTGTAGGCAGAAAACAGGTTATACGTCCCATTCATCGACACTTCCTGAATGGCCTGATTGGAACTTAGCTGCACCTGCCCCGGGTTGATAACGAACAGCATCAGGATAGGCAGGGCGGCCAGGGCAAGCCCGCCGGTCCGTCCCGCACCCGTCTCGCCGTAAAGGCGCAGGGTTTTGCGCAAAGACCAGACAATGGAAACCGTAATAACGGCAATCCCCGCCAGCAGCGGATTAATTGGATACGATTCCCGGATATTGCCGATCACTTCGGTTGTATAAACAAGATAATCAACCGCGATAAAATTGAACCGCGCGCTGAATTCGTCCCAGAAGAAAAATTCCGATACAGCTGTGAACAGCCACGTATAGGTAAATGCAGACAGCAGGACCAGCCGCGCAATATACAGTGTGCGTCCCTGCCACGCCTGCGGACGGACCAGCAGGTGAATGATCAAAACCGGTAAAAGAAAAAACCCGAGAACCTGAAGATCGAATACAAATCCCCACGCGAACATGGCCGGCCATTGCCACCACGCCATTTCACCGGCCTGGGCACTGTAAACCAAAAGCCCGATACGGGTTAAAAACGTAATGATCAGATATGTGATCGAAAACGGAAAAATCAGACGCAGCCAGGGTAGGAAGGATTTGGGCATAAGCCCCCCTTTCGTTCAGGCGACATGATAAGCCCACACGCAGGATGTTCAAGAGCGCGTATTAAGCAGCCAGAAACTCGGCTTCCAGCTCTTCAAGCTCGGCGCTGACGGCGTCATATTTTTTCTGCACGTCGATCGAATAATCATCCGACAACTGCTTTTCCAGCTTCTCTTTTTCAAGAGTCAGGCGCTCGATATCGGCTTCGATATCGCCGGTAGACCGCCTGGCCTTGCCGCCTGATTTCTTATCCTTGGGCTTATCGGCCTTCTTGTCTTTTTTCTTGGCGTCACGCGCCTGCTGGACGATGTATTTACGGTAGTCGTCCAGATCGCCTTCAAAATTATCGACCTTGCCCTTGTCGACGATCCACAGACGGTCGGCCACGCGTTCGACCATGGTCGGGTCGTGGCTGACGATCACAATCGCGCCTTCATAGGCATTCAGCGCCTGCACCAGCGCCTCGCGGGCGTCGATATCAAGGTGGTTGGTGGGCTCATCCAGCAGCAGCAGATGCGGTGCATCGAATGACATGAACGCAAACAGAAGACGCGCCTTCTCGCCCCCTGAGAGCGAGCGGATCTTGTTATCCGCCATCTCGCGCCCGAAACCGAATGATCCCAGAACCGCGCGGACTTTATGTTCCTTCACGTCCGGAATGGACTGAACCATGATTTCGCGCATTTCCATGTACGGCGTGGATTCAAGATCCAGCTCTTCCGTCTGCTGTTGGCCGAAATACCCGATACGCAATTTGCTGGACCGGAAGACCTCGCCCTTCATGACGCCAAGCTTGCCGGCGATCAGCTTCATCAGCGTCGATTTACCGTTACCATTGGCGCCCAGCAAGGCGATGCGGTCGTCGATGTCGATATTCTCACGCACATGCCTGAGCACGGGCTTACCCTCGACATAACCGATATCGGCGTTGGTCACCGAAATCATGGGCGACGGAATTTTACCTTCCGGCGACGGGAATGTGAAACGCACCGCGCGGTCCGCGATCACCGCGTCGACAATGTCCATTTTCTCGATGGCTTTCATCCGGCTTTGCGCCTGGCGCGCCTTGGACGCCGTCGCCTTGAAGCGGTCGACGAATTTCTGCATATGCGCACGCGCCGCCTCCTGCTTCTCGTGCATTTTCTGCTGCAATCCCAGTCGGGCCGCGCGCTCGCGTTCAAACGTATCGTAATTGCCGGTATAGACCGTAAGCTGCCCTTTATCGACATGCACAACGTGGTCGATACATTTGTTCAGAAGGTCGCGGTCGTGCGAAATAATCAGCAGCGTGTGCGGATAATTCAGCAGATATGTCT
>DIUZ01000016.1 GCA_002423205.1 Micavibrio sp. UBA6145
GCGAAGTCACCATGCGCGACCTGGTGAAAAATTGCCTTCGTATGCGTCCTGAGCGCATCATTGTTGGTGAGGTGCGCGGACCTGAAGCGTTCGACCTGTTGCAGGCCATGAATACGGGCCATGACGGTTCCATGGGTACCGTCCACGCCAATAACCCGCGTGAAGCGTTATCACGCATGGAGAACATGATCGCCATGGCGGGCCTGAATATCAGCCCTAAAGCCGTGCGCGAACAGATTGCATCGGCCGTGAACGTCATCATTCAGGTCCAGCGCCTGCGCGATGGTTCCCGCAAAGTGACCCATGTATCGGAAGTCGTGGGCATGGAGGGTGAGATCGTCACGCTGCAGGACCTGTTCGTCCTGGATATCGAGGGCGAGGATGAATATGGCCGCCTGGTCGCATCGCAACGATCGACCGGCCTGCGTCCCAAGCATTTCGACCGTATGCGCCAGTTCAACATGCATACGCTGGTGAACGAGGCGATGGGCGAGTCGTTCCGCGACGATTCCATCAAGGCCGGAGGTTAAGCCGGCATGATGATCATGGTATTGCTGAGTTTTGCGTTTATTGCGCTGGTAATCGGCGGGGTCTTTGCCTTTTCACAGGCCAAGGAAGCCGATAAAAAGCGCGAGCGTGTGATGGCCATCATCGCAGGCAATGCCAGCCACAAGGCAACCGTAAAACTGGATTCCGAAGGCAAACCCACGGAAGTGGCCGTGGCCAGCGCCAACCCGAGCGATGTTAAAACGCGTCTTAAAAAGGCGGCGCGCGAACAGAAGGCGATGAATGACACCAAGTCGCTGTCGTCCCTGATCATGCAGGCGGGTTTCTCGTTCAGCCCGCTGCAATACTGGATCGGGTCGTTGGTTTTTGGGGGCGGCATGAGTTTTATGCTGTGGTCGACCAGCATGCCGCGCGGCGTTGTGCTGCTGTTGTCATTCACATGCATTTTCGGTTTACCGCGGTTTTTCCTGAAACTCAAGGCGCGCGCACGCCAGCGCGCCTTTCTGGAAGATTTTGCCGACGCGCTGGAGGCGATGATCCGCCTGCTCAAGGCCGGTATGCCGGTGGGTGAAGCCATTGCCATGGTCTCGCGTGAATTCGTAGGACCGGTGGGTGAAGAAATGAGCCGGGTGTACGACAACCAGAAAGTCGGCGTGCCGTTGCAGGACGCCGTGCGCAAGATGATCCCGCGCATGCCCATGCCGGAGGTGCAGATGTTCGCGACATCCGTCGCCATCCAGATCCAGACGGGTTCGTCGCTTTCGGAAGTGCTGGGCAATCTGTCCGGCGTCATCCGGTCGCGCTATCGCCTCAAGCGTAAAATTCAGGCGCTCTCAGCCGAGGCCAAGATTTCAGCCGCGATCATTGGTGCCCTGCCCGTATTGGTGTCTCTAGCGCTGTGGGGCGTGAACCCGAGTTATATCGGACTGCTGTTTACGGACCCGACGGGCAAGATGCTTTTGACGGGTGTGATTGTGTGGATGGGGCTTGGCATTCTGGTGATGCGCCAGATGATCAATTTCAAGGTGTAAGATGGACCAGTTTTTTGATCGTGAAACACTTCTGACACTGGGCAGCATGGTTGCCGCCGGGGTATCATTCGTCGCCGTTGTTCTGCCGCTGGTCGCGCGCGAACAGAAACGTGCCCATTACCAGGACATGATCGCGCGTAAACGCCGCGATATTTTTGAACAATCCGTGGCCGAGCTTGCACGCCGTCCGCAGGCGTCCAAAACATCCGCTCCGAATGCCAAGCAATCCATCGCGGCGATGTTCAAGGTACGTAAAACCGTGGGTTCGCTGGCGGATGATCTGCGCATGCAGCTGATGCAGGCGGGATATCGCAGCCAGAGCGCGCCGCTGACATACTTTATCATGCGCATTGTTTTGCCGCTGATCTTTATCGTTCTGGCCATGATGGTCATGGGATCGATGAAGAAGGAAGTCCATGACGGCATGAAATTCCTGGTGATCGTGAGTGTCGCCGGGTTTGGATTTTTGCTTCCGCGCATCCTGCTCAAAAACACCATTGTCAAACGCCAGACGGAAATCAATCTGCGCTTTCCTGACGCTTTGGACATGATGCTGGTCTGCGTTCAGGGTGGGTTGTCGATTGAAGCATCCATCAACCGCATTGCCGAAGAAGTGTCCGAACATTCGGCCATGCTGGCGGAAGAGCTGGGCCTGCTTGGTGCTGAGCTGGGCCTGCTCAACAACCGGCGTCAGGCGTTCCAGGATTTTTCGAAACGCGTGGGGTCCGGTGCGGCCAAGTCGTTTGCGACAGCGATGATTCAGGCGGAGCAATACGGTACGGGCATTTCAACGGCACTACGCACCATGGCAGATGAGTCGCGCGATATCCGCATGGCGGAGGCGGAACGCAAGGCCGCGTCATTGCCGCCGAAACTGACCGTGCCGATGATTTTGTTTTTCCTGCCCGCGCTGTTCGTCGTCATTCTGGGCCCGGCGGGTATCCGCGCCGCGACGGCGTCGGCGGGCGGTTAAGTTACTCTATAATCGGCTTCATCCGACCCTTGGCCGTCGCCGTGCCTTTGGTCATTGGGGGGCGCGGCCCCTTGCCGGTGTTTGTTACCGTCGACGATTTACTGGTTGTGATGGGTGATACGACGATGTCGCGGTCTTTCAGACTGTCGAGCATGGCGCGGTTGTTTTGATACACTTCGCTTTTTAGGGCTTCGCCTGTGGCCTGGCTCATGATTGCGCGGGCTTCACTGATTTTTCCCTGCGCGGCCAGCGCCATGGCCAGATTGTTGATGACCGGCGTCTTGTCGAGATCCTCGGGCCAGTATTTCAGGGCCTCGCGGAATTGTTCTTCCGCCTCCGCGTTCTTGCCAAGGCCTGACATGGACAGGGCCAGTGCCTGGTGTGCGGCGGATGACTTGCTGCCTTTTGACAATGCGCCTTGCGCGAATTCCATCGCCTGATCGTAGCGACCGGCGGCGATCAGCACCATGGCGGCTTCAGTTTTCAGGGGTTCCTTGGCGCGTTTTTCAGATGCGGGCGTGCGGATGACCAGCAGCGCGTCTTCAATCTTGCCCGCACGGCGCAAGGCGCGCGCGTAGGAGAGGATGTATTCAGGGTTGCGCGGGTCGGCGTAATACAGTTTCTGCTGAAAGGTGAGCGCATCAGCCGTGTTGCCGCCGCTTTCAGCATCGGCCGCGGCAGATGCAATCGCGCCGGCAACAGATGCCTTGTTATCCATCTTGCCACCGCGCGTGGACGACGCCTTGCCCGGCATGCCGGAGCACGCAGCCAGAGCGAGCGAGGATACAAGCGCAAGCGCCAGAATATTTTTCATGTTACTGGCCCGTGCTTTCATCGCCGGCGCTTTCGGCGCTCACGCCGGTATCGCCGTTGCTGACATCAGGCGGCGTGAGCGCGGGTGCCGGCGAATTTTCTGGTGCGGGCGGATTGGTTGGTTCGGAAATTTCAGCACCGGGTTGCGCAATCGATGTTTCGTAGCAGCGGCCGGGGCAGTAATACATTGAGACCGGGCGGCAATTGGCACCGGATGCCTGATTGCAGACCTTGTTCACGCGGATGAAGCCATCGCGATTGCCACCAACCAGCACGCGGCGATTGAGCAGCGTCTTGCCGTTGCGGTCCAGGGCGATGATCTTGGTCGCGCCCGGTTGCTGCGGGACCAGCATGATGAGGCGTGGATTTTCCAGAATTGCCGTAGCCTGCGCCGGGTTGCCGACAATGACCGAAGCCGCGTCGGAATCCAGCTGAATGACCGCCGGGCCATCCGGTGTCAGGGTGATCGGCGCGCCGTCATCCAGGGCATTGGCGGGCAAAGCGCCCATCCGGCCGAAACCGCCATCATCCTGCGCAAGCAGCGGTGCTGCCGCCAAGAGATTCAAAACACTGACAAAAACGAGGGCGAGAAGACGCATGGGATCACCGTAAAAGGAATCAATTCGGCTTATTATACGTGAAGATCCGGCTTTCAGGAATCGCTTGAAAAGGTTAATGCCCGTCCTAGATAAAAGGGCATAGAGAAGCCTTTAACAGACAGGAACAATCATGAAAACGATCAGACGTTATGACGATTTGGGCAAAAGCGATTTTGGGTGGCTTGATTCACGCCATACATTTTCGTTCGGCGGTTACCGCGACCCGCAATGGATGGGGTTTGGCCCGCTGCGCGTCATCAACAACGACCGCGTCGAAGGCGGTGCCGGGTTTTCACCGCACAGCCACGCCAACATGGAAATCATTTCGTACGTCATGGACGGCGGGCTTGCGCATGGCGACAGCCTTGGCACCAAATCGGTTATCCCGGCGGGTAACGTACAGTTGATGAGTGCAGGATCCGGCATCACGCACAGCGAATACAACGCCAGCGAAGATGCGCCAGTGCATTTCTACCAGATCTGGGTCATGCCGGATGTTACGAATGAAAAACCCGAGTACCAGGAAATGAAACTGGATCACATCGACACCAAAAACAAATTGGCACCGGTCATCACACCGGAAGGCACGCCGGGCACCCTGAAGATCAAACAGGATGCGCGCATGCTGCTGGGGCGTTTCGATGCCGGTGAGATCATTCAGCTGCCCGCCACCACTGGCCGCAAGGCATGGGTGCAGGTCACACGCGGTAGCGTTGTCATTGACGGCGAAACCCTGCGCGAAGGCGATGGTCTTGGCCTTGCCGACGAAGGACTGCAACAGGCAAGCGCAGGCCAAGACGCTGAAATCATTGTATTTGATATGGCGGCTTAGGCCCTGATTTGATTTTGACGGGGTGTTGCATTACAACGCCCCGTTATGTTTCATGATCCGCAAGCGTTGCGCATTCTCATTTATGCCGATCCCAACAGCTGCGTAGAATTCTCGCATCCGGAACGCTCAGAAATCATCGCTGACTTTCGCCGTTATTTTGGAAAAAATATTGATGTCATTCCCGTCAACGCACAGGACGTGCGCGATGGCGATATTTTCAAAAACAAAGCCCATGTATTTATCCTGCCGGGCATTATTGGTGAGAAAAGCTTTTATCCCGACCATATCGGCGCGGAAGGCAACATCCATATCCAGTCATTCGTCCATGAGGGCGGCGCATTCATTGGTTATTGTGCAGGCGCGTATTACGCGACCAGCCATGTGTTGTACACGACCAGCGAGAACGTCCTTAAAATGCGTACACGCGATGAAAATCTTTCACTGACTGCCGCGCGGTCTTTCGGCCCCCTGCCCGGTATGTGCCAGCCGGACCCGGAAACCATGCGGTTTTCGCAGGAATGGCACCGTCTTGACCCCATCACGGTCGAACTGGACGACGGGACACATATGTCCATGGCGTATGGGCTGGGCCCCGTTTTCAATACGTTGGGACACCCAGATATCGCGGTGCGTGCGCGTTACGCGAATATCCACGGCAAGCCGCCTGCCATCATCGACGGCAAGTACGGACACGGGCTTTTCACGCTTTACGGCGCATTGCCACAGTTTTCGGCGCATGCAGACCCGGCGACAAAACCCCAGCGGCCTGAACGTGTACGAACACTTGAGACCGCCCTGTATCAAAGCCGCCATGCGCGTGAGAAATTCATGGATAATTCGATGCGCCGCCTGGCCCAGCATTGCGGGTTGCCGTTCGCATGAGGGTCGCGATTTACCAGGACTATGTCCACAATCACGGATCGCTGGCCATGGCGCTGCAGGACCGCGGCATTCAATACGCGTTTTTTGATGCAGACATGATTATCAGCGGCGCGTTGTCGATGGTTGACCTGCTGATCATGCCGGGTGGTGCGGATTTGTTTTACTGTGAAAAACTCAACGGCGAAGGCAATGACGAAATTCGCACGTTTGTTGAAAACGGTGGTGGTTATCTCGGCATCTGTGCGGGTGCATATTATGCGTGTGCGCAACTTGACTGGAATAAGGGTGAGATTGCAGGATCGCGCGAACTTGCCTTTATCGATGCGACTGCAACCGGCCCCGTATTCGATTATATCCTTGACGGGGATATTGAAAAATCATGGTACGCCGCCGTTGACCTGACATGGGGTGAACAGACTTTCGCAACACTGTATGAGGGTGGTCCGTTATTTGACGGTGCGAAAGACGTTACGGTCTATGCCAGTTATGATCGTGGCGCGGCTGTCATCGGCAAGAGCGTCGGTAAAGGCCAGGTTGTTTTATCCAGCCCGCATATCGAGATAAATGCCGACGCCTTTGCACGTGGGCGATACAAGCACAGGAACACGTCGCCCGATTACGAGTTGTTCGTCGCCGATGAATTGTCCGGCGATGTGGACGCACAAAACGCGTTTTTTGATTTTATTTTGAATATTTTTGAACCTGTCGAGCATTCATAGCCCGGAAACCGGTCTTTCGGGGCCGGTTTAAGCCTTTTCACAGAGGCCTGTTTTGGCTATAAAACGCCCATGACAATCAAACCCGTCCATATCATCGGTGCCGGCCTTGCCGGGTCCGAAGCCGCCTGGCAGATCGCATCCGCGGGGGTGCCTGCGATTATCCACGAAATGCGCCCGGTCAAAATGACCGACGCGCACAAGACCGATGGCTGCGCCGAGCTTGTGTGTTCCAATTCATTCCGCTCCGACGATGCGCAGAACAACGCCGTTGGTTTGCTGCATGAAGAAATGCGCCGCTGCAATTCCATCATCATGTCGTGCGGCGATGCGACGGCGGTGCCTGCGGGCGGCGCTTTGGCCGTTGACCGCGACCAGTTTTCGGATGCGGTGACCAAGAAGCTGCATGAACACCCATTGATTTCTTTTGAGCGCGGCGAGATTGCGGGTCTGCCCCCGGAAGAATGGGACAGTGTCATTATTGCGACCGGGCCACTGACATCCATTCCGATGGCCAAGGCCATTCAGGAACTGGGCGGCGAAGAACAACTGGCGTTCTTTGATGCCATCGCACCGATCATCCATACAGAATCTATCGACATGTCCAAGGCGTGGTTTCAATCGCGCTACGACAAGGAAGGCCCCGCCGGTACAGGCAAGGATTACATCAACTGCGGATTTGATGACAAAACCGATTACATCGCGTTCGTCGAAGCATTGCTGGCGGCCGAGAAAACAGAATTCAAGGAATGGGAAACCAACACGCCGTATTTCGAAGGCTGCATGCCGGTGGAAGTCATGGCGTCGCGCGGTATTGATACGCTGCGTTTTGGACCGATGAAACCGGTCGGCCTGACCAACCCGAATGCCGATCGCCGCCCGTGGGCAGTTGTGCAGCTGCGCCAGGATAATGCGCTGGGCAGCCTGTACAACATGGTCGGTTTCCAGACCAAGATGAAATATGCCGACCAGACCCGTGTGTTCCGCATGATCCCCGGCCTTGAAAATGCGCAGTTCGCGCGCCTTGGCGGCCTGCATCGCAATACCTTCATCAACAGCCCGCGTCTTCTGAACGGCATGCTGCAGATGAAGGCCGCGCCGCGTCTTCGTTTCGCGGGGCAGATCACCGGATGTGAAGGATATGTCGAAAGCGCGGCTGTGGGCCTGATGGCTGGGCGCTTTGCGGCGGCTGAACGTCTGGGCCGTACGCCCAGTGTGCCGCCGGTCACCACAGCGTTTGGCGCGATCCTGAACCACATTACGGGCGGCGCGAATGCCGATACATTCCAGCCGATGAACGTGAATTTCGGCCTGTTCCCGGATATCGACCTGAAAAATGAAAAGGGCAAGAACGTCAAAGGTCCGGAGCGCAAGCAAGCCATGTCAGCCCGCGCCCTTTCCGATCTTGATATCTGGCTTAAGTCAGCTGCATGACCGATATCACCCCGCTGATCAAATCAAACCAAATGGTCGTGCAATCGTACGGTGCCAATGGTTTTAAAATCAGCGGTACAGTTTACGAGACGCATGTCATCGTTCTGCCCGACTGCGTCTTGCCGTGGGACGGCGTATCGTTTGAGCCGTTGCAGGCGCTGAAGGATGAGGTCGACGTTTTTATTCTCGGCACCGGCAAGACCGTAAAAATCCTGCCTAAAGACAAACGCCCGGCCGGGCTTCGTATCGACATGATGGATACGGGGGCCGCAGCACGGGCGTATAATACATTACTGGCAGACGGGCGTCGTATTGCCGCCGTACTTCTCAAGCCGCTTTAGCGACGGCACCGTCATACATCTGTGCGACGTATTCCCAGTTGATGAGATTGTCGATGAACGCCTCAAGATATTTCGGGCGGGCGTTGCGGTAGTCGATGTAATAGGAGTGTTCCCACACATCGCAGCCGAGGATGGCTTGTTTACCGTGTGCCAGCGGGCTTTCGCCGTTCGGCGTTTTGGCGACGGAGAGTTTGCCTTCGCCGTCCTTGACCAGCCAGACCCAGCCGGAGCCGAACTGGCCAACGCCACCGGCGGTGAAGTCGGCCTTGAATTTATCGAAACCGCCGAAGCTGTCGTTGATCGCCTTTTCAAGCGTGCCGGGCAATTTGGTGCCGCCGCCATTGGGCTTCATCCAGTTCCAGAAATGGATATGGTTCCAGTGCTGGCCCGCGTTGTTGAACAACGCCTGTTTGTCCTTGTCTTTGAACGACGCCTGGACGATCTCTTCCAGTGACTTGCCTTCAAGGCCGGTACCGGCCAGTAATTCGTTGCCCTTGTCGACGTAAGCCTTGTGGTGCTTGTCGTGGTGAAATTCCAGGGTTTCCTTGGACATATACGGTGCCAGCGCGTCATAGGCGTAGGGCAGCTCGGGGAGTTTGAAGGTCATGTAATTCGCTCCTTGTTGTTTTGCGCCACTAAAGCTAAGTCTTTTCCTGAAATCTGCAAGGGTCTTATGGATACCGATACCGCCTATTGCCGCGACCAGGTCGAGCGTTATGACCGTGATCGCTATATCGTCACACTGGCCGCACCGGAAGCGCAGCGCCCAGCCCTGTGGGCGGTGTATGCATTCGCGCATGAGATTGCCAAAACCCGTGAAGTCACGCGGGATGCGACAGCCGGCCATGTGCGCCTGGCATGGTGGCGGGAACGGCTGGTGGATTTCTATGCGGGTGCGCCCATGCCCGCGCATGATGTTGCCCGTGCCTTGGGACATGCCATTACCAATTATGCATTAGATCGCACCGCGTTTGATGCGCTTTTGGATGCACGGTCATTCGACATGGATCAAGGCGCACCGGCATCCATCGACGGGCTGATCGCGTATGCGGGCGCGACCAACACACCGCTGGTGCACCTCACGGCGCAAATACTAGGTTCTGCTACGCCTGCCCATCTTGGCACCGCGTGGGGTCTGACCGGTATCATCCGCGCGTTGCCGTGGCTGTCGGCGCAGAACCGCTGCGTCCTGCCCATGCCGATGATGCATGACATCGGGCTTATGCCGGAGCAGTTCCATCATCTGAAAACCTCGCCGGCTTTGAGCGCATGCGTAAAGCAGATTGCCGACGCGGCACAAAACGCGCTGGATTTTGAGCGCCCGGATGCGCGCCTGTTCCGCGTGCAGGTCAAGATGTGCGGGCTGTATCTCAAATCCATCCGCAGCGCCGGATATGATCCGTTTGCTTTGCAACCTGTGCCCTTTTTGGCTCTTCGCGCGTTCTTTTAGGCGGTTTTTCGCCCGCTGCCGCTGGATTTCACGGGGAATGGTGTGCTAGAAAGGCGGCATGCAAACAAAGACCGCACCGAAATTACAAGAAGCCCCCCTGGCACAAAACTGGACCCCCGATAGCTGGCGCGCACGCGAAGCGCGTCAAATGCCGGTTTATACCGACGCCGCCAGACTGGCCGCCGCTGAGGAGCGCCTGTCCAAACTGCCGCCGCTGGTGTTTGCGGGTGAGGCACGCAAGCTGCAATCGCAACTGGCACGCGTGGCCGCCGGTGAAGCATTCCTGTTACAGGGCGGCGACTGCGCCGAGTCTTTCGCTGAATTTTCGGCCAATAATATCCGCGACACGCTGCGCGTTGTTTTACAGATGGCCGTGGTCCTGACCTTTGCCGGTTCGATGCCGGTCATCAAGGTCGGCCGCATCGCCGGCCAGTTCGCCAAGCCGCGCAGCAAGCCGGATGAGACACGCAACGGCGTGACCCTGCCCGCATACCGCGGCGATATCATCAACGGCATCGAATTCACGCCGGAGGCACGTACCGTCGATCCGAACCGCATGGTCGACGCTTACAATCAATCCGCATCGACGCTGAACCTTGTGCGCGCCTTCACCAAAGGTGGCTATGCCGACCTGCACCAGGTCAACCGCTGGAACCTCGATTTCGTCAAGGAATCGCCGCTTAGTGCGCGTTACACCGATATTGCACAACGCATTACCGAGGCACTGGCCTTCATGGAAGCGTGCGGTATTACGTCTGACCGTATCGACGCATTGCGCGAAACTGAATTCTTCACCAGCCATGAAGCGTTGTTGTTGCCGTATGAACAGGCGCTGACCCGCGTCGATTCTACGACGGGTGACTGGTACGATACGTCCGGCCACTTCCTGTGGATCGGTGCACGCACCGGCCAGCTGGATGGCGCGCAGATTGAATTCGTACGCGGTATCAAAAACCCGCTGGGCGTTAAAGTTGGCCCCGATGTTGATGCCGATACGCTGATGAAAATCATCGATACGCTGAACCCGGATAACATTGCCGGACGCCTGACGCTGATTGCCCGCATGGGCGCGGCTGATGCTGGCAAAAAACTGCCGCCACTTTTGCGCGCGGTGAAAAAATCGGGTGCCAATGTCATCTGGTCGTGCGACCCGATGCATGGCAACACGATCACCGCCGAAGAAAACGGCCTCAAGACCCGCCGCTTCGACGACATCCTGTCTGAAGTGCGCAGTTTCTTCGATGCGACCCGTACGGAAGGCGTCCATCCGGGCGGCATCCATGTCGAGATGACGGGTCAGCAGGTCACGGAATGCACCGGCGGCCAGCACGGCCTCAAGGATGCGGACCTTGCCGCATGCTATAACACGCATTGCGACCCACGCCTGAACGCCAACCAGGCGCTTGAACTGGCGTTTCTTGTTGCTGAAAAAATCAAGAATAACAGCTAGTTACGCCACTGTAACTGAGTTGCCATAATTATGGACTTTTCGGCGGTTTTCCCGTAGAATGAGGGCAACAATGAATGCCCTCAAAAGCGGGGCTTACGTCCAAGGTGTGTAATGAGCGATCCGACAGTCCCACCGGTGAATACCAATCCGAATCTGCGAGGCGGGAACCGTCATTCACGGCATCCGGGCACGACGGCGGTACAACCATCCGCCGCCATGGCGCAGGCTGCACAGCCGCAAGACGGCGCGTCAGACCAACCACGAAACGCACGGTCCCGCGCACGTACCAACACGCAGGAAGATCATTCGCGTCCGGAATACCCGGTATCCAATAAAAAAAGAAACATCGTACGCGGCGCTGCAGCCGCCTTTGCGATTGCTGTCGCCGCCCTTAACTGGAACACCATCGAAGAAGTTGGGCAGAGCCTGTATCACAAGATCGAACTTGCCCAGATGCCGGCCAACAACCAGCCGGGTATCGGCACCGCAGCACAAGGCCGCGCCATGCTTGAAGCATCCGCAGGTCTTGCCGCAGTTTACGATTCACTGCTGTTTGTTCATTACGATAAAGAAACGCAGACGACAACGCGCGGACCGTTATATGCCGATATGAAGGCCATGGCGGCTGAACTGGGCCGTACCGAAGATTACCAGCGTTTTGAACGCGCCATGGATTCTCAGTGGATCGGCGTGCAGGATCGCCTCGGCGGCATTCAGAACGAAAGATCCAATCCGGCCGGCACAATATCGTCGATCACCGGCTATGCGCAAAAGGCGCAAGTGCAGCGTATATCCGACATGCTGCAGGGTTATGAAGACCTGATGCGCAGCTGGCCGGGTTATGCCACCGCCATCAACAATTACCCGAATTTGAAAACCGCGATGGAAAGCGCGCCTGAGCGCCGCCGTGTATACGCGGTCATGATGGGACAACAGCCGTCAGCAGATGTCGCTGGAACGCGCAATAGCTTTGCCGCCAATGGCGATACACGCGAGATGGCCGGGCTGATGCCAGTCAATGCAACCACGCATTCGCAGGAATTCCTGACCCTGCGCTCCGTCGTTGAATCCCTGAACCAGATTCGTCCGGACATCAAAATCAATGCGGAGACATTGTCGCGCACCCTCTTCAGCCCGGATACATCGCCGCGCGGCGTATGTGTTCTGGCTACGCAGTGGCGTGACCTGGATGCCAATCTGCGCACATACCCGGAATACCCGCAGGCCGTGCGTCAGGCCCAGCAGCAGCTCCGCGCCGCAGGACAAAACATCAATGTCCAGCAGAGCCTGGATAAATCACGCGATATTGCCACCAAAACCGCGATCAATGCGCAGGAAGCCCAGCGTAACTTCGTCCAGCGCGCCCTGGGTTTCAGGGGCTGTAACGCCAACTAAACCGTAAGGGCTGGGCAAAGCCGCGTAAAATCCGCTAATATACCGTCATGAAAATTGCGGCGGCCCAGATCAACCCAACCGTTGGCGCATTGGCCGCCAACGCCGCCCTTATCCGCGATGCGTGGCTTCAATATTCCGATACTGCCGATCTTGTCGTTTACCCGGAACTGGCTTTGTCCGGTTATCCGCCTGAAGACCTGGTTTTAAAACCCGCTTTCATGGATGCGTGCGAGCGCGAGATTGAAAAACTGAGCCTGCTCAACCTGAATGGCGGGGCCGGTATGCTGATCAGCACGCCGTGGCGCATCAACGGGGCATTATACAGCGCCATTCTTCTGATCGAGCGCGGCAGGATTGCCGCGGTCATCCCAAAACATCACCTGCCCAATTACAGCGTGTTCGATGAACTGCGCGTTTTTAAATCCGGACCGCTGCCAGCGCCGGTGTTGTTTCGCGGTGTGTGGCTGGGCTTCATGACCTGCGAAGATATGTGGTTTTCGGATGTTGCGGGCGAACTGAAAAGCCGTGGCGCCACCGCGCTGATCATTCCAAACGGTAGCCCTTACGAAGACGGAAAATCATCCACCCGTATTGAACTGGCGCGGGAGCGTGTGGCTGAAACCAAGATTCCGTTGCTGTATGTCAATCAGGTGGGTGGGCAGGACGAGCTTGTATTCGACGGCTGTTCATTCGGTATGAATGCAGACGGGTCGATTGCGTTTCGTATGAAGGCCTTTGCGTCTGACGCCACGCTTACGCAGCTTAAAGACAATGCATGGATTGCGCAGAAAACAGAAATCTGGCCGGAAGGACCCGCCGGGATTTTTGAAGCGTTAAAGCTGGGCCTTTATGATTACGTGACCAAAAATGGTTTCCCTGGCGTGGTGCTTGGTCTTTCCGGTGGTATCGATTCCGCACTTGTTGCCGTCATCGCGGCGGAGGCGCTGGGCGCGTCGAAACTGCACTGCGTGATGATGCCATCACCCTACACCGCGCAGATGTCTTTGGATGATGCGCAGGCACTGGCGCACAATCTTGGCTGCGCGTATGACGTCATGCCGATTGAACCGGGTATGAAGGCGTTTGAATCCATGCTGGGCGCATCTGCGCATAAAGGCATTACACATGAAAACATCCAGTCGCGCCTGCGCGGCATGCTGGTGATGGGGCTTTCAAACACGTCGGGGCAGATGGTGCTGTCGACGGGAAACAAGTCCGAGATGGCGGTGGGCTATGCCACGCTGTACGGCGATATGTGCGGCGGGTTTGCCGTGCTGAAGGATCTGTACAAGACGCAGGTCTTTGCCCTGTGCCGGTGGATCAATGCGCGTGAGCGCAATCCCCTGATCCCTGAGCGTATCATCACCCGACCGCCGTCGGCGGAGCTGAAACCCGACCAGACGGATCAGGACACCCTGCCGCCGTATGACGTGCTGGACGACATCCTTGAAGGGCTGATTGAATACGAGCTGCGCCGGGTCGAAATCATCGAACGGGGCCATGACCCGGATACCGTCCAGAAGGTCTGGCTGATGCTGGACCGGGCCGAATACAAGCGCCGACAGGCTGCCCCGGGGGTCAAAATCACGGCCCGGGCCTTTGGCCGGGACCGCCGATACCCCATTACCAATGGGTTTCACCCACCCCTTGAGAAATTTCATAGGGACGCCTACGTTGCGAAAGCCACGAAAAAGCGTTAAAGATCAGTCCCATGACCATTACACCCCGCGTACGATTCGCCCCTTCCCCCACTGGCCGCATGCATGTCGGCAACGCCCGCACGGCCGTTATCTGCTGGCTGTTCGCCCAGCGTCATAAAGGGTGGTACCTGCTGCGTATCGACGATACGGATCTGGAACGGTCTAAGGACGAACTGACCGAACTGATCAAGGTCGATCTGGAATGGCTTGGCATCAAGTGGGATGAATATTTCCACCAGCGCGACCGCATGGCGCGCTACACCGAGGTGATTGAAAAGCTCAAGGCCGATGGCCGCCTTTATGCGTGCTATGAATCGCCGGAAGAACTGGACCTCAAGCGCAAGGTTTTGCTGAGCCAGAAAAAACCGCCGGTTTACGACCGCGCATCGCTGGCCCTGACCGCCGAGCAAAAAGCCGAGTACGAAAAACAGGGCCGCAATCCGCACTGGCGTTTCAAGTTGAACCACGCGCCCATCGTGTGGAACGATCTGATCCGCGGTGAAGTGAAATTTGACGGCAGCCTGATGTCGGACCCCGTGCTGATCCGCGAAGACGGCACGCCGCTGTATCACCTTGGTTCAGTCATCGACGACATCGATTACAAGATTACGCATATCGTGCGCGGTGAAGACCACGTGTCGAACACGGCGTCGCATATTCAAATGTTTGAAGCGATTTCAGGCACCATTCCGCAATTCGCGCATTTGCCGCTGATCAGCGGCGCGGACGGCAGCAAGCTGTCCAAGCGCATGGGTTCGCTGTCCATTGGCGATCTGCGCGATGATACGGGGCTAGAGCCGCAATCGATCATCTCGCTGATGGGCCGTCTTGGCACGTCGGAACCGATCGAGGCCTTTGCCGACCCGATGGTCATGGCCGCGACATTCGACTTTGATAATTTCAGCCGCGGTACGCCGAAATTCGATCCGGATGAACTGATCCGCCTGAATGCGAAAATCATTCACCAGATGAATTTTGCGCAAGTTAAAGACCGCCTGATTGCACTGGTCGGCGCGGATGTCGACGAAGCGTTCTGGGACGCCGTGCGTCCGAACCTTGAAGTCTTACGTGATTTCAAAGACTGGTGGACCGTAGCCAAAGGCCCGGTTACGACCAACATCGCAGCTGAAGACAAAGAGTTCATCGCCAAGGCCGCGACTTTATTGCCCGAGGGCGAACTGACGCGCGAAACCTGGCCGCAATGGCTCAACGCCATCAAGGCGAACACCGACCGCAAAGGCAAAACACTGTTCATGCCGCTGCGTCAGGCGCTGACGGGCATGGATCATGGTCCGGAGCTGGATGGATTGTTGCCGCTTATCGGGCGGCAGCGCGTACTTGAACGGCTTGCGGCGTAACGTTCGCGTTGGTGTTGGCAGCAGCCTGCACCACTTCGCGGGCGATGCCACGGCGATCACCGCGCAGCAGACCACGAATATTGACGCCCATTAAAAGCAGATTGTAGACGATAAAACCGTTCTGGCCCGAGAGCAGCGCGCAGGTAAAACCGCATGCGCAGGTCAGCAGACCGATCTTCATACCCAGCTTCAGGCTGCCATTGGTCATCAGGATGGTGGAGATCAGACCAAATGTCAGCACGCCCCAGTCGAGGCCGTAATATTTGCCGATGATCGCGTGCAGAATTTCCATGGTAGGCCCTGACCTTTTTTTATCGTTATGGTCACGATAGCCCTAAACATTTACGGAAATATTAAGATGCCCAAATAAATCAGGGTAGACGGTAGACAGGATTACCGGTGCCGTTCAGGCATGGGCTGAGCTGGCCTTTACCAATCATTTCAATGCATTGGCCGATGGTCGGCCCCGTGGCCTGCGCCTGCGGGCGGCTTGCGGCGGAGATAAAGGCGGCGGCAGCCATGGTGCCCAAAGTCAGAACGATGGTGGCACGAAACGGCACGCCGTTATTGTGGTTCATGGCGCGATTTGCCAGGTATTTCAGCTGATTAGTCTTTTTCATGTGGCCCTGCCCCTTGTTTCGGAAAAGCCTAACCGGGTGGAAGCCCTCAAGACAAGCTGCTACGCAGCAAGAGCCGCTAATTCCTGGGCAATGGATTTAGCGCCCGTCAGGCGCTGGGCCGCGTTGGCATAAGCGCGGGTATAAAAGAGGCGCTGGTCGGGGCGCAGGCGCATCGTGTTGGCCTTTTGCGCGATCAGGGTGATGACACCCTCCGGGTTGGGCGGTCGGCTGCCACGGAAGGCGACGACGGCACCTTTCGGGCCGGCCTCCAGCGATTCGATGCCGGCCTTTTTGCACAGCGCCTTGATCTCGGTCAGTTGCAGCAGGTTTTCAACTTCGGGCGGCAGGGTGCCGAAACGGTCGATCAGTTCAGCCGCAAAGGCTTCGACCTCACCCGTGTCGGCCATGGTGGCAAGGCGGCGATACAGGCTCATACGTACGTTCAGGTCTTGTACGTAGCTTTCAGGAATGAGAACCGAGACGCCGACATTGATCGACGGCGACCAGCCGAGGTCGAGGGGTGCGGATTCCTGACCCACGCCGGCCTTGGCCATTTCGACGGCTTCTTCCAGCATCTGCTGATACAGCTCAACGCCGACTTCGCGGATATGACCGGATTGCTGTTCACCCAACAGATTGCCGGAGCCGCGAATATCCATGTCATGCGATGCAAGCTGGAAACCGGCGCCGAGACTATCGAGCATGCCAATCACCTCAAGCCGTTTCTGCGCCATGGATGTCAGCGGCAGGGCCGCATTCCATGTCAGATAGGCGAAGGCACGTTGCTTGGAGCGGCCGACGCGGCCACGGATCTGGTACAGCTGCGCAAGGCCAAACATATCGGCGTTGTAGACGATGATGGTGTTGGCCGTCGGCACGTCGAGGCCGGATTCAATGATGTTGGTGGCCATCAGCACTTCGTACTGGCGCTCATAAAACGCGGTCATGCGCGCCTCGAGTTCGCCGGGGGACAATTGCCCGTGCGCGATGACGATTTTAACTTCGGGGACCAGTTCGCGGAGTTTTTCCTCCATGTCCTCGAGGTCCTTGATACGCGGAACGACGAAGAAGGACTGACCGCCGCGGTAATGTTCACGCAAAATCGCCTCGCGGATGATCAGCGGATCATAGGGCATGACCGATGTCCGCACGGCAAGGCGGTCAACCGGCGGCGTGGTGATGAGCGAGAGATCGCGCACGCCAGAGAGCGCCATCTGCAATGTGCGCGGGATGGGTGTTGCGGTCAGGGTCAGGACGTGGACGTCACGGCGCAGGTCTTTGAGTTTTTCCTTCTGCTTCACGCCGAAATGCTGTTCTTCATCGACGATCACAAGGCCGAGATTGGAGAATTTGATGCTTTCAGCCAGAAGTCCGTGCGTGCCGATGACGATGTTGACGGTGCCGTCGGCCAGCCCCTGTTTGACCAGCTTGGAATCCTTGGCATTCACAAAGCGCGACAGCTGCGCAATTTTCAGCGGGAAACCGGCAAAGCGGCGGATGAAGTTTTCAGCGTGCTGGCGCGCCAGAAGCGTGGTCGGCACAACCACGGCCACCTGCCCGCCCGACATGGCGGTGACGAAGGCGGCGCGCATCGCGACTTCGGTTTTGCCGAAACCGACATCGCCGCAGACAAGGCGGTCCATCGGGCGGCCAAGTTGCAGATCCTTGAGTGTTTCGTTGATGGAGCGCAGCTGGTCGTCGGTTTCGTCATACGGGAAACGCGCGGCGAATTCGTTATAGGGCGTGGACGACACATCAAAGACATCGGCCTTTTTGGTCGCGCGGGCGGCGGCGATGTCCAGCAATTTACCGGCAAGGGCCAGTAGGTCGCGCTTGATCTTGGCCTTGCGGTTCTGCCACCCAGCGCCGCCCAGCCGGTCGAGCTGGACCGTGCCTTCGTCATTGCCGAAACGCGAAAGCATTTCAATGTTTTCAACCGGCAGGAACAGGCGGTCGCCACCGTCATAGGTCAGCTTCAGGCAGTCATGTTTCGTGCCGAGGGCGGAAATGGTTTCCAGCCCTTCGAACCGGCCGATACCGTGATCGACGTGAACGACCAGGTCACCGGGCGACAGCGAAGATACTTCGCGCAGGAAGGCATCCGCCTTGCGTTTGCCGCGGCCCTGGCGGGCAAGACGATCACCCAGAATATCCTGCTCCGTGATGACGGCCAGTTTGTCGTTCACAAAACCGTGTTCAAGCGCGAGCACGACCAGATCGGCGTTTACGCCCGCCTGATCCAGCAGTGTTTTCAGGCGTTCTTTGGAGCCGGTTGAATAGCACGCGATCAGGACCTTTTTGCCATCAACCTGCAATGCGAGGACATGTCTTGCCACCTCGGCGAACAGATTGGCGTTCGGGATGCTGCGGATATCAAGGAAGTCGCGCCCGCGTTTTGCAAATGCATTGTCATCGCCAAAGGGCGAGAACGTCACGGCGTCGTCCGGGACCAGTGCATCCCATTCAGCGTCCTGAATGAACATGGTTTCGGGTTTTACCGGGCGGTAACCGGTCGCGTCGTTTTTGAGCATGCTGACGCGGGCCTGATACAGGTCGGACACCTGCGCCATGCGTTCGGCCCTGGCCTCCGCCGTCTGGTGATCAAAGCTGATCCATGCGCCGGGTGTGTAATCGAACAGCGTTTCAAGCTGACCGTAGAACAGCGGGAGCCAGTGTTCCATGCCGTTGTAACGGCGGCTTTCGGAAATGGATTCATAAAGCGGGTCGTTACCGGCCACGCCGAAGACGCTGCGGTAAGCGGTGCGGAAACGTTCAACCGTGGTTTCGGTCAGCAGCACCTCGGCGACATTGCCGATATCGAGACGGGTGATTTCATCAATCGACAGCTGGCTGTCGGCATCGAAGTTTTTAAGGGAATCGACCTCATCACCGAAAAAATCGATACGCACCGGGTTTGGTGTGCCGGCCGGATAAACATCGACAATGCCGCCGCGGACCGCGAATTCACCGCCCTCGCGTACCACGTCGGAGCGGCTATAGCCCTGCCCCGCCAGCACGCTGATGAGTTTATTTTGTGAGAGGTTTGCACCCTTTTGAATGGTCAGGCGCTGGCCCGCCACCGCAGACTGAGGGATTACACGCTGCGTGATGGCGTTGATGGATGTGAGGACTACTGTTGCGCGTTTGATGTCGCTGTTCTTACGTTCGGCCAGTTTGCCCAATGTGGCCACGCGCGCACCAATGACATCGCCCTGCGGCGATACCCGGTCATAGGGCAGACTGTCCCATGCGGGGAACATCAGAACATCGACATCAGGCGCAAAAAACGCCAGCAGTTCTTTCAGGGTCAGGGCGCGCGCATCGTCGAGCGCGACGTGGACGGCGACAGCACCCTTGCGCTGCGCATCCCATGCGCGATCTTTCAGAACGAATGCGTCCTGACCTTCGGGAACACCGGTGAGTGTTTTCATGCCGCGAACCGGTGCGCGATGAACAGTTTCATGACGGCGTTGTCGTCTTCGCCCTCAGGTGCGCCACGGCCGCATTTCCAGTCATACAGGTCCGGGTCCTGACAGGTCAGGAGATGTTCAAATTCGTCGAGCTGGGATTCGGTAAAGCCGGCCATGTAAGCATCGGCAAAGCTGCCCAGAAGCAGGTCCATTTCCCGCGTGCCACGGTGCCAGGCCCGGAAAATGAGCTTGTTGCGGCGGTCTTTGATGCTGGCGGCTTCGATACCCATGGCGCATTAAATAAACCGGCTTTATATTCAAATCAACCATGCGCCCCTTAATTCTGGACCCTTTGTTCCGTTCTGTGCGCACCCTGACCGGGGTGGGGCCTAAACACGCCAAATTGTTCGAAAAATTGCTGGGTGGGGAGCGGATTATCGACCTTTTGTGGCATCTGCCCATCGATCTGGTCGACCGGCGGCACTCGCCCCAGCTCAAAGACGCCAAACCCGGCCAGATCGTGACCACCACGGTCACGGTCAAAAGCTATCAATTACCCAAGCGCCGGGGCATGCCCGCACGGGTGGTGGTCGATGACGGCACCGCTGTTCTGGACCTTGTCTTTTTCAACGTCTACGGCGACTGGCTGCAGCGCGCCTATCCGCTGAACGCGCAGGTCGTGGTCAGCGGTAAGGTGGAAGCGTTTAATAACCGCCTTCAAATGGTGCATCCGGACCATGCGGGCAAGCCGGAAGAACTGGCATCGATTGCCAAGGTCGAGCCGATTTACCCGATGACGGCGGGGCTCGGCCCCCGGCAGATAGCGAAGGCGGCGGAAGAAGGGCTTAAAGTTTTGCCCGATCTGCCGGAATGGCACGACGAACATCTTCGCAAGCAAAAGAACTGGCCGACATGGCGCGATGCCATGCGCGCGTTGCACGCGCCGCAATCTGCCGACGATCTGAACCCGCACACGCCCGTACGGGCGCGTCTTGCGTATGATGAACTTCTGGCACGTAACCTTGCGATGCAGCTGGTGCGCCTGCGTAACAAGAAGCAACGTGGACGATCCTTCGGGCATGACTCCGCCACACGCACGCGGATGCTTAAATCCCTGCCCTTCAAGCTGACGAATGCACAGGCGGGCGCGATTGCGGAGATTGATGCCGACATGCAGGAACCCCTGCGCATGCTGCGGTTGTTACAGGGTGATGTGGGTTCGGGTAAAACCGTGGTCGCGTTTGCCGCGATCATGAATGCGGTGGCCACCGGCGCACAGGGTGCGTTGATGGCACCGACCGAGATACTGGCGCGCCAGCATGCCAAGACACTGGCACCGCTGGCCGATGCGATGGGTGTATCCATTGCCGTTCTAACGGGTCGCGACAAGGGCAAGGTGCGCGACACATTGCAGGCCAAAATCAAATCCGGCGAAGCGCAGATCGTGATTGGCACGCATGCCCTGTTTCAGGATGACGTGGTTTTCAAGGATCTGGGGCTTGTGGTCATCGATGAACAGCACCGGTTTGGCGTGCACCAGCGGCTTGATCTCTCCGCCAAGGGTATTGCGCCCGATGTGCTGGTCATGACGGCCACGCCCATCCCACGCACGCTGACCCTGACGCTTTACGGCGACATGGATGTCAGCCGCCTGCAGGAAAAGCCGCCGGGCCGTAAACCTATTGAGACGGTGCTGATTTCCAACGAACGCATTGGCGAGGTTGTGGCGGGTATCAAGCGCAAGATTGCCAAAGGTGCGCGCGCCTACTGGGTTTGCCCGCTGGTGGCTGAAAACGAGTTGCTGGACCTTGCCGCGGCGGAAGAACGCCATGCGGATCTGCAAAAGCATTTCGGCGACCGCGTCGGTCTTTTACATGGCCAGATGAAGGCGACTGAAAAAGATAAGGCCATGAAGGCATTTATCGACGGTGACGTCGATGTTCTGGTCGCCACCACCGTGATCGAGGTTGGTGTCGACGTGCCCGCCGCCAGTATCATGGTCATCGAACATGCCGAACGTTTTGGCCTGGCGCAGTTGCACCAGTTGCGCGGGCGCGTGGGGCGCGGGTCTGACGAATCCGCATGTCTTTTGCTGTTTTCAAACAAACTGTCCGCCATGGCCAAGCAGCGCCTGATGGTGATGCGCGATACGGAAGACGGTTTCCTGATCGCGGAGAAAGATCTTGAACTGCGCGGTGCCGGTGAAGTGCTGGGCACGCGGCAATCGGGATTGCCTGCGTTTCGTGTGGCGAATATCGAGGAACATTCGGATCTGATGGAAACCGCGCATGCCGAGGCCAAGCTTCTGGCGGACAAAGACCCGTCTTTGACCGGGCGGCGCGGCGAATCCTTGAAAATACTGCTTTATTTATTCGCGCAGGACGCCGCGATCCAGACATTGCGATCCGGCTAACCGGCCTTAAATCCTTTATAATGAATATCTTTTTAAACCGCTTTGCGCGCGACCTTGCCGCACGCGCTTTCATGATGACCGCCAAGGCCGCGATCAGCCGCAACCAGGCCCTGCACCCGGTTTGCGTGGTGTCCTATACGTTGTCCGTGCCGCAATGGCCGAAGGGGTTCAACGTAAGCGTGGCGTTGCTATCCGACATCCATATGGGTGTCGGCATGAATGTACGGCGTCTGAATGATGTGGTGCGTGCCATCAACAGTCTTGAATGCGATGTGATTGCCGTGCTGGGCGATATGGTGGACGGCACGTATGGCAAAAATCATAATCCGGAACATGACTGGAGCCATGCGCTTGCGCATCTGCGCGCGCCGATTGCCGTGGCCGGTGTTGCGGGCAACCATGATCATAAGGGTGATATTGAGCGTGTGCGCCATTTGTTTGCGCAGGCAGAGATACCGATGCTGGATAATACGGCATTGCCTTTGTCCAAAGATGGGCAGAAATTCTGGCTGGCGGGGCTAGATTCTCAACTTGGTGCGCCGGTGCCGAGTGGCCAATTGCGCAAAGGCCATCATGATATTCACAAAACATTGGCCGCGATCACCGACGATGCACCGGCAATATTACTGATGCATGAGCCGGATATTTTCGATGCCTTGCCGGATCGCTTTCCGGTGGCGTTTGCGGGACATACGCATGGCGGGCAAATTCATCTGCCATGGATCGGACGGCCCATCGTGCGCGCGTTTCCGAAACGTTTTCACAAGGGCCGCGCCTACGGCCATTTCACCAGCGACGATCACAAACGCCAGATGGTTGTCACATCAGGTGTGGGGTGTTCGGGCATTCCTGTGCGTTTCGGTGTGCCGCCGGAAATTGTCCGGGTCGACCTAAAAGGCACAGGATCCTAATAAATACAGACACTTATCTTCTCAGCCCGAATCCACTTGCCTAGTGTTATGTGATAATATAACAGATATACCGTAATAATATAACACTTATATGATCTATGTCTGTCGCTCTCTCTGAACCCGCTTATACCCTTACTGATTTACCGCAGGGTTTCGCGCTTCCCGCGCCGCCGGATGCGTTTCAGGCATCGCTGGACCGGTTACTGGATCATTTCAGCCAATGCGCGCTGCGTCCGGCGCTGAAACTCGACGGCGATGCGCTTCAGGTCGGGGTTTTGCTTGGGCAGCATTTTGAAGACATCATCCCGGATCATCTGCGCCATGACGGCGAAGTTATCCTTTCGCATCTTGTTGAATGTTTCTGCGCGTATTGTGAGGCCGCGCATGTACATTTCTTGAGCCTGCATTTCATTTTCAAGAAAGACCATGTCCATGCCTGTTAACGCGGTTATTGAACTGCATTACTGCGCGCAGGCCTTATCGCATAGCCGTGCGGGCATGGACAAAACCGGCGATATGGTTAAACGCGCCGGGTTCCTGCGGTCACGCCAGCATAATTACGGCGGCGGGCAGATCAACGCATCACAGGATCTGGGCCAGTTGTTTGCGATTGACGATTTTTACTTTCAGAGCGAGATATTCCCCAACCGCGCCCATGACGCAGTGCGCGCGGAAAACAACAATAACCGCATTGATCTGCAGCTTTTAAAGGCGTTCAGAGCCAATCCCTCCGTCCTTGCGCCGATCATGGCCGAAATTGCCAAACTGATGGACCCGGCTGCCCTGCCAGCGCCGGAACGGGCGGCGGTCATCAAAATCCTGCGCGATGTTCTGGATGTTAAACGCGTAAGTGAGGCATCTGCGGGTGTTTCAAAGCTATCGCCTGTCGCGACATTAATCGCGCGCATGTCACAGGCATTGGTCAAGAACGCGGTAGTCCTGAAAAAACTTCCGGCCATCACAAAATTCGCTGCCGCCATTGTGATGACCAGTGCAAAAACAATGGCGCTTCCTGCCGTCATGGCCAGCGCCCGCATCTTTGTTCAGATCGCAGAAGGTATCCGCGCTGATTTACCGGTGCCTGCGCTGCGTGCCATTCTTCATCCTGCTGTTGCTGCACAATCCCTGAACACTCAGAACGTCGTTAAGCCCGTCGATATCAAGCTACAGCCAGCGTCGAAGGCTCAGGCTGTCAAAACAGAATCAATACCGGTTGCGGGCAAAGCGACACCGGTTGCGAAGATCATTGTAAAATCAGTCCCTGCATTACAGCCCACGCCCAAGCCCGGCATCGCTGCCGCGGTGAAGGCGACATCAAAGCATGTGCCTATTAAAACTGTCGTGGCGCATGCGCCGGCACCACGCCCCAGTACCGCTCCCGCTCCGCGAACCGTGAATGCACCTCAGGTACAAAACGCTTCGATCAAAGTAGCGCCTGCACCCATACCGCTACCCGCATCTCGGGTTATACCCGTGGCGAATGCATCACACGCTTTACCCAGCGTCAGCAGAACAGCCGACGGTCCATCAGTTACTGCGAGCGTTACGGTTGCACCCGTGACTAACGCATCCAAGGCTGCTGTTCAGGCGCCCTCTGTATTTCCGGCATATGTTCCAGCCAGCACACCGGTAGCCATTGCTGTCTCTGTTCAACCTGTTGCTGTTACCGCCGCCGTTATCGCCAAATCCGCACCTAACTTAAAATCGGTCGCCACTACACAGAAAGATACGCAGGTTACTGTCGCCAGACAGGACATCTTAAAAGCTGATCCTGTGAAGGCTGAACAGCCAAAGCACGAACGGGCAGGCCTGTGCAGCAATTTCTGCGCATGTGCGCAGCATGGTGGTGCCGCGCCTGTCATCCAGACGCAGGCGGATGTTACCAGGGTGCTGGGGGGCGACGTGGCGAAGCGCGTCAGCGTGGAAGATGCGAAGGCGTTTATCCGTTCGGATGTTCAGGCCGCGCAGATTATCCAGACACAGAAAATCGAAAGCATTTCAACCGCAGGAGAACACATGAAAGCCGATCTTTTAAAAACCATGGCGAAAATGGAGGCCGCACAGAAAGACGGCAAACCGTTTCAACATATCCATGGGCGTTTCTGCGGGTGCGCTGCGCATGCCATGCCGGTCACACCGGTGGCGGACTCCATCACCAAGACCAAAGCCGTCGCCAGCGCGCGTAAGGCCGATACCAAATCCATCAAAACAATGACGTTTGAGCCGTAAGGAAACACCATGAGCCATTATGAATTTTATACGCCGGTTGCATTATCGGCCCAGAATTACAGCGCATTTACCGATCTTCTGGCGGCGCAATCGTCAGGCACTCTGATGCCGCGTGATCTGGCGCAGTTTGTGGCGGGTCATGAGAACGACGTGTTGTCCCCCGTGACCGACAAGGACGGGAAAGCGTATTTTCTGGAACGGAATGAAAAAGGCGGTTTCACGCAGATTATGATCTGGGCGCCTAAATCTGCACCTGATGACATCTCGCGCATGGTCGCGCTGTTTGTCGATCTGCATACAGGCAAGGACGATGCGCTGACGTATGAACCGCGCCAGTGGATCATCGGCAGCAATGCCCAGATCGTGGTTTCGTACCGCATGACATGCTGCCCAGGCATGAGCGCGATTGCGTCCTATAAACAGGGCGGGGTGTTTCACGCGGCTTTGCTGGAGAACGCCACATACATGGACAATGATCACCAGAACTTATTTAGAGTTGGAGATGCACAAGGCGGGTTCCGCCGGGATGAGAGCAACGAGGTGCTATCGCATTTCCATGCGCATCTGCGCGGCATACGTCATCACTGCACCGGGCTGACATTGCCCAGAGGTTTGAACGTTCGATAAAGAGGGAGGGGGAAATGGTGACCGCGGTGGGACTTGAACCCACGACCTACTGATTAAAAGTCAGTTGCTCTACCGATTGAGCTACACGGTCTTATTTGAAAAGACGGCCTTGTTTAACCGCTTTATCGAACGGCTTCAAGGATTTTTTCCTGCACGGGCGCGGTCACGAACGGCGTAATGTCGCCGCCCAGACGGGCGATTTCCTTGAGGAATGAGCTGGATACGAACTGCCACTTGTCCGATGCCATCAAAAACACTGTTTCGATGTCCGGGGCCAGGCGGGCGTTCATGCCGGTCATCTGGAATTCGTATTCGAAGTCCGAAACGGCCCGAAGCCCCCGGAAGATGACCCCCGCGCCCTTGTTTTTGGCGAATTCGACCAGCAGGCTGTCGAAGGTTTCGACGGTAATCTGGCCCTTTTTGCCCTCAATCGCGTCGATATCGCCCTGAACCAGCGCCAGACGGTCAGCCAGCTTAAACAGCGGCTTTTTGTTGGGATTGGTGGCCACGGCCACGATCAGGTGGTCCACAAGCCCGGCACAGCGCTTGATGATGTGCAGGTGGCCCTTGGTGATAGGGTCAAAAGTGCCGGGATAGATGCCAATACGTTGAGCCATACCCTGTTAAAGCATAACCAATAGCTTGTTTCTATTGCTTTTTTACCCATTTTCCGCAATTGTCCCGGTTATGGACGCCCCTAAAACGCTCATCGAACCCGGCTGGGACGGGTATCAACTGCTCGATTCCGGCAATGGCCGGAAGCTGGAGCGTTACGGCCACACAATCGTCGACCGGCCGGAGCCGCAGGCGTTCTGGACGCCGTCCCTCACCCCTGACCGCTGGGCCAAGGCACAGGCCGTGTTTAAAAACGCATCCGAGCGCGAAGACGACGAAGGCGGCCAATGGGATTTCCAGATCAAGAACCCGCCGGAGACATGGAATGTCCCGGTTGAGGGTACGACCATGGTCGCGCGCTTCATGGCCTTCCGTCACTTAGGTCTGTTCCCGGAGCAGCGCCCGCACTGGCAATGGATGGCGGAGCGGATCAATGGTCGCCCCTTAAAAATTCTCAACCTGTTTGCCTATACGGGCGCGGCCAGCCTGATCGCTGCCGCGAACGGCGCGCATGTCACGCATGTCGACGCTTCCAAAAAGGCGATCCAGTGGGCCAAGGACAACCAAGTCGCATCGAAGATGGGCGACAAGCCCGTGCGCTGGATTGTCGAGGACGCGCGCAAATTCGTGCAGCGCGAACTCCGCCGCGGCAACACGTATGACGGCATCCTGCTCGACCCGCCGAAATACGGGCGCGGCGCGGACGGCGAAGTGTGGAAGTTTGAAACCGACATCGCGCCGTTTTTGAAGGACTGCGCCGCGCTGTTGTCGAAGGACGCATCGTTCATGATTTTGACGGCTTATGCGCTGCGCTTTTCGTCGGTGGCACTGGCCCATATGATGAGCGATGTGCGCGAAACAGGCAGCATTGATCACGGTGAGCTGTGGCTCGGCGATGAGACCGGCCAGCGTCCCCTGCCGACATCCTTATTTGCACGCTGGGCGTCATGACAATCAAGCAGGTCACAAGTCCGGCCAACCCGGATATCAAGGCGATCCGCGCGCTTGAGATGCGTAAAGAACGCAAAGCCACCGGCCTGTTCGTGGCCGAGGGTATGCGCCATGTGATCGAGGGCGTCGATAACGGGTGGGAGCTGATGATGCTCGCCTACCACGAAAAACTTGCCAACCGGAATGAACTGGAGCGCCCCAAGCGCGCGTGCGTGCATAACGGCGGCACAGTGCTGGAGGTCAACGACCTCGTCCTCGAAAAGCTCAGCCACAAGGACAATCCGCAGCAGGTCATTGGCGTGTTCAAGCAACGCCTGTCGAACGGGATCGAACCCAAACGCTGCATCGTGGCGCTGGAACAGGTGCGCGACCCCGGTAATCTCGGCACCATCATCCGCACGGTCGACGCTATAGGCGCGGACGGTGTGGTACTGATCGATCAATGCTGCGATCCGTTTTCGCAGGAAGCTGTGCGCGCCTCCATGGGCAGCCTGTTCGCCGTGCCGGTCATGCAGATGACCAGGGCCGAATTCATCACACACATCAAATCATTCAAGGGTACCGTCGTCGGCACGCACCTCACCGCCAAGACGGTCGATTACCGCGAAGTCGAATACACATCACCGACTATCCTCGTGATGGGCAACGAACAAGCCGGCCTGTCGCCTGAACTCGCCGAAGCCCTGCCCCATCTCGTCAAACTGCCGATGAATGGCCGCGCAGATTCACTGAATCTGGCGATTGCGACGGGTGTAATGCTTTATAAGATTGCGGAAAACTAAAAAGACTCAGCATAGGCGCGTCATTAATCTAAAATGTTTTAATAATCATATGCGCGAGGCCATTTTCTATGGTGCATGGGGCATCAAACAACCACGAGAAAGTAGCCCTGTTCTTGGGTTATGCCGTATGAGAGCGTCGTCTGAAGCTTCTCTCCAGACTGTATCCGGGAACAGCCTGTCAATTTTTCGTTGAGCAGCTTCCTGTCTTTGCAATGCCGTTGAGAGTATATGCTTGCGATGATAATATTTTAAATCCGTATACGCATTAGCAGAGAATATAGCCATACAAGATACGCCTGCGTATCCCATGAGCATGTCTTGCCGTACAAACGCGCTAATCAATACCCCTCCGCCCATTGTAACACCAAATAGAGCACTGAGACCTCCTTTAGCAAGACGACCGGTACTGGATTTTCTGAGCTCATCAATTTCAGATTGCGCCATAGCTGCATAGACCTGGTTCATCATCCTGAAATATTTTTTATACAAAACATTTCGGTCTGCGGGCGTATAAATTTCTACAGTATTAGTTTTCATCGCGTTCTCGATAACTGTACGGGTGATCACCGACTTTGGATCGGGCATAGCCTAGACTTATTCTTATTATGAAATCCATATTTTTCTACAATGCAACCTACTATGCAACTGAAGCAATTTTTAACTGCGTAACAGAAAACGGCGGACACAAGTCCGCCGTTTTCATATAGAGCTTATCAGATATTACGCCTCAGGTGCGGCTTCTGCCGGCACAACAGCATCGCTCGCCGCTTCCATTGTCGGTTCTTCGCCGTCTTCGGCTTCGTCCTGGGTCAGCCAGGCGACGGAGACGACTTTGGAGTCGCCGTCGACGTTGAAGACGCGCACGCCCTGTGTGGCGCGGCCGGTGAAACGGATGTCGGTGACCGGGGTGCGGATCATCTGGCCGCCGTCCGTAACCAGCATGATCTGTTGATCGTTGCTGACCGGGAAGGTCGCGACCATTTTGCCGTTCTTGGCCGTCAGGTTCATGTTGGTGATGCCCGAACCGCCACGGCCCGTCACACGGTAATCATATGCCGATGTGCGTTTGCCAAAACCCTTGTCGGTGACGCAGAGCAGGAATTGCTCGCCCGCCTGCATGGTCTTGAACTTGTCTTCCGAAATGGTGACGTCGCCGCCGGTGTTGTCTTCCGGTTCGTCCCCGCCCTCGGCCCCGCGAAGGGCGTTGGCGCGTTTGATGTAGGCGGCGCGTTCTTCCGGCGTGGCTTCGACGCTTTTCAGGACCGACATGGAAATGACTTCATCGCCGTCGGCCAGTTTGATACCGCGCACGCCCGTGGACGTACGGCCAGCAAACACGCGGATGTCTTCGACTTCAAAGCGGATCGCCTTGCCGTCGCGGGTCGCGAGCAGGATGTTTTCATCCGAGCGGCAGATTTTGACGGAGACCAGCTTCTCGCCGTCTTCCAGCTTCATGGCAATCAGGCCGTTGGAGCGGATATTGGCGAAGTCGGTGAGCTTGTTGCGGCGAACCGTACCGTGGCTTGTCGCGAACATCAGGTCGAGCTGTTCGATCAGTTCCGGGTTTTCCGGCATGCGCAGGTAGACCGAGACATTCTCGCCCTGTTCCAGCGGCATCATGTTGATCAGCGCCTTGCCGCGCGATTGTGCGTTGGCCAGCGGCAATTGCCAGACCTTCATGCGGTGGACGATGCCACGCGACGTGAAGAACAGGATCGGCGTGTGGGTCGAGGCCACGAACATGTCGGTGACGAAATCGTCTTCCTTCGTGGTCGCGCCGATGCGCCCCTTGCCGCCGCGTTTCTGCGCGCGGTAGGTCGAAAGGGGTACGCGTTTGCAGTAACCGGCGTTGGAGACCGTTACAACCATGTCTTCGCGGGCGATCAGGTCTTCGATATCGGCTTCGTCGAAGTTTTCGACGAGTTCGGTACGGCGCGGAACGCCGAACTGGGTTTTGACTTCAACCAGTTCGTTTTTCAGCAGGGTGAGCATCTTCTCGCGGCTGCCCAGAATTTCCAGGAATTCGCGGATCTGGTCGGTGACTTCGCTGAGTTCGCCGCCGATCTTGTCGCGTTCCAGGCCCGTGAGGCGGTGGAGGCGCAGGTCGAGGATGGCACGGACCTGAACTTCGGACATTTTGTAGGTGCCGCGTTCGGTGACCGGGTATTCCGGGTCGTCGATGAGTGCGATGAGCGGTGCCACATCATGCGCGGGCCAGTCGCGTGCCATCAGTTCCTCGCGGGCGATGGCAGGGTCCTTGGCGTTACGGATGATCTGGATGACTTCGTCGATATTGGCGACGGCAACGGCGAGACCGGCCAAGACGTGGCCGCGTTCGCGGGCCTTGCCCAGTTCATAGATGGTCCGGCGCGTGATGACTTCCTCGCGGAATTTCACGAACGCTTCGATGAACTGTTTCAGGTTGAAGGTCTGCGGGCGGCCCATGTTGAGCGCCAGCATGTTGCACGCAAACGACGTTTGCAGCGGGGTGTGTTTGTAGAGCTGGTTCAGCACCACCTCGCCCTGCGCATCGCGCTTGAGTTCGATGACGACGCGTACGCCGTCGCGGTCGGATTCGTCACGCAGGTCAGCAATGCCTTCGACGATCTTGTCGCGGACGAGTTCGCCGATGCGTTCCAGCAGCTTGGATTTGTTTACCTGGTACGGGACTTCGTGAACGATGATTGCTTCACGGTCCTTGCGGATTTCTTCGATGGTCGTCTTGGCGCGCATCATCACCGAGCCGTTGCCGGTGGTGTAAGCCAGGCGAATGCCGGTGCGGCCGAGAATCTGGCCGCCGGTCGGGAAGTCAGGCCCCGGAATGATAGCCATCAAATCTTCAATCGCGATGTCGTTGTTGTCGACATAGGCGATGCAGCCGTCGATGACTTCGGACAGATTATGCGGCGGGATGTTGGTTGCCATACCGACGGCAATGCCGCCGGCGCCGTTGACCAGAAGGTTGGGCACGCGGGACGGCAGAACCGTGGGTTCCGAAATGGATTCGTCGTAGTTGGGACGGAAGTCGACCGTGTCTTTGTCGTAGTCCTGCAGGATGGCTTCGCCGGATTTGGCGAGGCGCGCCTCGGTGTAACGCATGGCTGCAGCGGGGTCGCCGTCCATCGAACCGAAGTTACCCTGACCGTCGACGAGCGGCAGGGACATCGAGAAGTCCTGCGCCATACGGACCATGGCGTCGTAAATCGCGCTGTCGCCGTGCGGGTGGTATTTACCCATGACGTCACCGACGATACGCGCGGATTTTTTATACGCCTTAGTTGAATCGTATCCACCGTCTTTCATCGCATAGAGAATGCGGCGATGCACCGGTTTCAGACCATCGCGCGCATCGGGCAGCGCGCGGCTCACGATCACGCTCATCGCGTAATCGAGATAGGATTTGCGCATTTCTGCTTCAATGGAAATCGGGAGTATTTCTGCGGTGTTTGCCATATGCTTGCCTAAACTTATCTGTCATGCTGCGAGGCGGAGCCTGCGCAGCATCTCCATGCGTGCCGGTTGAGATTCTGCGCTGCCGCGCTGCGGCCCGCAGAATGACGGGTTAAATAAAGGCAATTTCTATCAGGGAAAGCCTGCACTCACAATGCGAAAAGGGGAGTTATCCACAGGGGGTGGATAAGTCAGAATCAGGCGAAACGGCCCATATCGTCGCCGCGATTGATGCCAGCGCCGGTATTCACCCCATGACCACGATCTTGCTGTTCAACAAAGTTCATTTGCTCGCCAGCGGCGTGTTGTGTGCCTTTTTCAGTTAAGCGCATCCCTTCTTCGGCGATGGTCATCTGTGTGTCTTGTGCCAAGCCACTAAACTTTTGGCGGTCATTAGGCGAAAGAGCCGCAAAAAACGGATTGGCCGCGACTGCAGCCGCAGCACCGCCCACCAATGCACCCATACCCTCACGCAGCATATCCATGGCTTGTTCACTCTGTGCTTCTTGCGCGGCACGAATGGCATCTGCCGAGGTGCCATGCTCTGCGGCGGCACGGTCATAAAGCTCCATCACTATTCCATGCCCTACATCACCGGCCATTTGCATTTGCTCAGGCGGAATACCGTGCCGAATGGCATTTTGTATTACAGCTAATATCTGTTCAATACGCTCAGGAGATGCACCACTACGTGCCACTAATTCTTGAATGGTAGGATCAGCCGTACTGACTGCCGACATTGAGTCCACGCTTTGCACGCCCGCTGACGGATTATAGTCAGACGCAACAGAAGCCGCAGCAGGCTGTGCCTCATCGTCGCCATATCCCCAACCATTATCAAACGGCATAAAACTCTCCCTATGCTCTTCACTCTAGCACAGAAATGTTACGAAATGATTACAAAACGCTATAATCGTCATGCTGCGGATGGCTTTAGCCATAGCGCAGCATCTCCCTCCAACCGCCTGAGATCCTGCGCCGGCTTCGCCCCGCAGGATGACCGATTTCTACTACCCCCGTGCCCGATTCAGCAAGCGTAGGCGCAAGGCGTTGAGCTTGATAAAGCCTTCTGCATCCTGCTGATTGTAAACGGAATCTTCTTCGAAGGTCACATGCGCTTCGGAATAGAGGCTATAAGGCGAGGAACGACCCACCACGCCTGCAATGCCCTTATAGAGCTTCAGACGCACAGTGCCGGTCACGAATTCTTGGCTTTTATCAATCAGCGCCTGCAGCATTTCGCGCTCAGGAGAAAACCAATAGCCATTGTAAATCAACTCGGCATAGCGCGGCATGATGTCGTCTTTTAAATGCGCCGACCCACGATCGAGGCAGATGCTTTCAATCCCGCGATGCGCGGCGAGTAGAATCGTCCCGCCCGGTGTTTCATACACCCCGCGTGATTTCATGCCGACATAGCGGTTCTCGACAATATCAATCCGGCCAATGCCATGCTTGCCGCCCAGTTCATTGAGTGCCGTCAGCATTTCAGCAGGGGAGAGTGCTTTGCCATCAAGCGACACCGCATCGCCCTTCTCGAACCCGATCTCGATATATTCGGGCTTATCCGGCGCCTCTTCGGGCGATACGGTCATGCGGAACATATCTGCGTAGCCCTCAAAATCCTCCGGCGATTTGGCGGGGTCTTCCAAAATTTTGCCCTCATAGGACACATGCAGCAGATTCGCATCCATGCTGTAGGGCGCTTCGCCGCGCTTGCCTTTGGGGATCGGAATCTGATGTTTTTCGGCATAGTCGATCAGCGCGGTGCGCGAGTGCAAATCCCATTCGCGCCATGGCGCGATCACCTTAATATCCGGCTTCAACCCATAATAGCCCAGCTCAAAACGCACCTGATCATTGCCCTTGCCGGTCGCGCCATGGCTCACCGCATCGGCACCCGTTGCAATCGCAATCTCGATCTGGCGCTTGGCAATCAATGGCCGCGCAATCGAGGTGCCGAGCAGGTAAATGCCCTCATACAGCGCATTGGCGCGAAACATCGGGAACACAAAATCGCGTACAAATTCTTCGCGGATGTCCTCAATGAAAATATTCTCTTCCTTGATCCCCATCAGCCGCGCCTTCTCACGCGCTGGCTCCACCTCTTCGCCTTGGCCCAGATCGGCGGTAAAGGTCACCACCTCGCATTGATAGGTGTCTTGCAACCAACGCAGGATGATCGAGGTGTCCAGTCCGCCCGAATAGGCAAGCACCACTTTTTTAACGTCTTTTATCATAACTATTCCTCGAGCTTGTCACCCCGTGCTTGTCACGGGGTCTGGACTTTGCAAACCGGATGCCGTCATGAAGACGGCATGACAGGTTCGTCGTTTGACTTGCTCCCCTATCGTCTTTTGCTCGCCTAGACAAGCAAATCTTGTTATAGTCGCGTCATGCAACCATTTCCTACCAGCAAATTCTTTGCCGCCGCCGTCATTGTGGTGTTTTTACTGTATGGCATTGAATGGCTAACGGAGAAGCCCGTTGCCACTCAGCGCGCACCCGCAGTCTATTCCGAAGACGCCAAGGCGCATGCGCAAACACTCACCACGCTTAATATGCAGCAGCTCGATGCGGTGCTGGGCAAGGGCGGGCCTTCAATGCTGTATGTTTTTGCCTCATGGTGCCCCTATTGCCGCCAGCAAACCCCGATATTGGAGGGTTTTTTATCAGAGCGCTCCCCCGATATGACGGTGCTGGCCATCTCTATTGATCAAGATGCGGTCGCGCTGGCGGATTATTTGCTGGGGCAACCCACCCTTTCTTTTCATCCGCAATTGCTGGGCGATCAGGCCGTTGCCTTGCGTGACCGGTTAGCAAAGGCGGGTGCGCAATATACCGGCTCCATTCCCTACACGGCTTTTTTCAACAGCGATGGAAAAATGGTTGCACAAGTCACCGGTTTGGTGAATAACGCCTCGCTGAATGAGGCCTATGCCCAGCTAAAAGCCAAAAAGTAAGGATATACTATGAATCTCTCCAAAATTCCCGTCGGCAAAGACGCGCCGCATGATGTGAATGTGATTATCGAAGTGCCGATGGGCTCCGAGCCGATTAAATACGAGCTTGATAAAGACTCCGGCGCGATTTTTGTTGATCGTTTTCTACATACCGCCATGACCTATCCGTGCAATTACGGTTTTATCCCGCACACGCTGTCCGCCGATGGCGACCCGACCGATGTGCTGGTGGTAGGCCGTCGCCCGCTGATGCCCGGTTGCGTAGTCGCCGCGCGTCCGGTTGGCGTGCTGATTATGGAAGATGATGGCGGGCAGGATGAAAAAATCCTCGCCGTGCCAGTGCACCGGCTGCATCCTTTTTATGATGAAGTCGAAGAATATACCGATTTGCCCAAAATCCTGCTCGATCAGATCAAGCATTTCTTCGAACATTACAAAGACCTCGAAAAGGGTAAGTGGGTGAAAGTGCAAGGGTGGGAAGGTAAAGCCCGCGCGGAAGAACTCATTCTCGCCGGTATCCAGACCGCGAAAAAAGCGGCGTAGTTTTTTACGTTTGTTCCCGCTCCGGCCTGCTGGCCTGCGCGATGAACCTAACGCTGCGCGACTGAAGGCTCGGTCTCCTGACCTCGCTCCCACCCCTCCGTCATTCCCGCGAAAGCGGGAACCCAGCCTTGCTTAAAGGAGATCCCCGGGATCGGCTCCGCCGCCCCGAGGATGACCACAACAGGGTGTTGTCACCCCGTCGCATGACGGGGTCCGGCCTCCAGCATGACGCCTACCCTAAAACCTAAAACCTACCCGCTCCCCTCATCCATTCATCTTGCGCTGCAACATAACTATTGCCTTGCAATTCAAGTGCGGCTTGGGCAATGTCTCTCGCAATAATAAGAAATAATAAGCACTTCACGCTATGTTATCAACTTCCACAGGAGGAACATTTATGGACTATACCGACCTACAAACACTGATTTTAGGCTGTGGTGTGCTTGCCATTCTCTATGGCATTTTCACCATCCGCGTGATTTTAAGCGCCAGTCGCGGCACCGATCGCATGATCGATATTGCCAATGCGATTCAGGAAGGCGCAAAAGCCTATCTCAACCGCCAATATCAAACCATTGGCATGGTCGGTGTCGTTATCTTCTTTATTCTGGGCTCGCAGCTGGGCTGGATGGTGGCGATTGGTTTTGCCATCGGTGCAATCATGTCGGGACTGGCCGGTTATATCGGCATGCATATCTCGGTGCGCGCCAATGTGCGTACGGCGCATGCCGCCACGATTGGCTTACAAAAAGCGCTCGATATCGCGTTCCGTTCCGGTGCGGTAACGGGCATGTTCGTGGTCGGTCTGGGCTTGCTCGGTACCGCTGGTTATTATTTCTATCTGCAGTCCATTCAAACCGAAACCCGCACGATTCTAGAATCACTCGTTGCCCTGTCCTTCGGTGCATCATTGATTTCGATTTTTGCGCGTCTTGGCGGCGGCATCTTTACCAAAGGCGCCGATGTGGGGGCCGATCTGGTGGGTAAGGTCGAAGCGGGTATCCCCGAGGATGACCCACGCAACCCAGCCGTAATTGCGGATAATGTGGGCGATAATGTCGGCGATTGCGCCGGTATGGCCGCCGATTTGTTCGAAACCTATGTGGTAACTATTGTGGCCACCATGTTGCTGGCCGCTATTTTCTTTGTCGGTGAAGATCAGCAATTATTTATGACCCTGCCGTTGGCGATTGGCGCGGTGTGCATTGTCACCTCGATTGCCAGCACCTTCCTCGTGCGTTTAAGCGCGTCCAATAATATTATGGGTGCACTCTATAAAGGCTTCATCGGCAGTGCTGTGATGTCGGCAGTGGCCATCTGGTTCCTCATCGACAAGTTGGTGGGTATGGATGCCGTGTATAATATCGGCGCGATTGATTTTGTCGGGCGCGATGTGTTTTATTGCTCACTCGTAGGTCTGGGTGTGACGGGTCTGCTGGTGTGGATTACCGAATATTACACCTCAACGAAATACCGTCCCGTGCGTAGCGTGGCGGAAGCGTCTGCCACCGGTCATGGCACTAACGTCATTCAGGGGCTTGCCGTATCCATGGAAGCCACCGTGATGCCGATTCTGGTGATTTGTACCGGTATTATTATGTCCTATCTGTTATGTGGCGTGTTGGGTGTCGGTATTGCCGCCACGACCATGCTGGCGCTGGCGGGCATTGTTGTCGCGCTTGATGCGTACGGGCCGGTTACCGATAATGCAGGCGGTATCGCGGAAATGGCCGAAATGCCAGAAGCAATCCGCGTTACCACCGATGCGCTCGATGCGGTGGGTAACACCACCAAGGCCGTGACCAAAGGCTATGCCATTGGTTCGGCAGCGCTTGCAGCGCTGGTGCTGTTTGCTGCCTACACCGAGGATTTGCGATATTACTTCCCCGAGTTGAATGTGCAGTTTTTGTTATCTGACCCCTATGTGCTGGTGGGTTTGTTCATCGGCGGTATGTTGCCTTATTGGTTTAGCGGCATGGCGATGATGGCAGTGGGCCGCGCAGCGGGTGCCGTCGTCATCGAGGTGCGCCGTCAGTTCCGCGAGATTGCGGGTATTATGGAAGGCACCGCCAAGCCCGAATATGGCAAATGCGTCGATATGTTAACCAAAGCCGCTATCCGCGAAATGGTGATTCCGTCGCTGCTGCCTATCGTGGTGCCAGTGGTGCTGTATTTCACCATCAATGCGGTCGGTGGTCAGGAAGCGGCGTTTGCTTCGCTGGGCGCGATGCTGCTGGGTATTATCGTTACGGGTCTGTTCGTTGCCATCTCGATGACATCGGGCGGCGGCGCATGGGA
>DIUZ01000025.1 GCA_002423205.1 Micavibrio sp. UBA6145
CCGGGGCCAAGGTGGCCATGGTCGGCAAAATCGGCGATGACGGGTTCGGGACCCGTGCGCTGAACACGCTTAAGCGCGAGGGGGTGTCCGTATCCGGTATTGCCGTATCCGAAACGCTTCCCACGGGGTGCGCGACCGTTTTTATCGACGAGGCAGGTGAAAACCAGATCGTCGTCGCGCAGGGCGCGAATGCGGACGTATCGCCGGACCAGGTGCCGGATGAAATTCTGGGCCCCCAGCATGTTTTGCTTTTGCAGATGGAAATCCGCGGCGAGTCGAATTTAAACGTGCTCGAGCGTGCGGCCAAACTGGGGGCTACGACCATTCTCAATCTCGCGCCGGCGCAGACATTGCCGCGCGAGGCGCTGGGCCATCTTGATTACCTGATCGTGAACAGTATCGAAGCGGCCGCCATTGCCGCGAAGCTTGGCCTTAAAATCGAGACGGACGGTCTGAAGCTTGCGCATGCATTGTCGGTGAATTTTGATCTGACCTGCATTGTCACGCTGGGACCCAACGGGTCTGTCGGGGTGGGTAATGGCAAGGGCTGGCATGTGCCGGCATACCCGGTGCCTGAAATCGTGGACCGCACGGGTGCGGGTGATGCGTATTGCGGTGCGTTTGCTGCGGCCATTCATGCCAAGGCCAGCGTGCCTGAGGCCATGCGCCGGGCGTCCATTGCCGGTTCTCTGGCCGTGATGGCCAAGGGTGCGCAGTCGTCCATACCGTATGTTGATGACATTACGGCAGCGCTGGAAACTTTCGCCCCAGCGCAAGAGATCAGTATTTAAAGAAATAGGAAATTAGACGGAGATGTCGAGGTTAACGCCGCGCGTGGCGTTGCCGGCGCTTTGTACACCTTCGATGGCGTTGGCCAGGATGGTGGCGGTCTGCTGTTCCGATTTGGCGTTTTGCTTCAGCAGGCCTTGCTGAAGGTTCAACTGGCCGAGGGCCTGCTGGTGACCAAAGGTGGAAAGGGTGTTTACGTCCATGGGAGCTCCGAAATAACTTCATCAATCGTACAGTGATTCACTGGCGTTTTCTACTTTTTCGGGAATTTCCCTAATGGTGAAATGGCCAAGGAATCCATAATCTTGGCCAGGTTTGTATCGCGGATGGTGACGCCGCCAGCGTCATGGCTTGTCAGGCGCACGATGACCCGGTTGTAGACGTTGGTCCAGGCGGGGTGATGGTTCATTTTCTCCACCTCAAACGCGCAGCGGGTCATGAAGGCCATGGCGGCGGCGAAGTCGACGAACTTGTATTCCCGGGTAAAGGCCGCGAGTTTTTCGTCGTAGGCCCAGCCGGGCATGCGGGCTAGGGCGTTTTTGCGCGCCCGTTCATCCAGTTTTTCAGCGCTTTTCGAGGGCATTTGCATTTTCCCGTATTAGGGTTAATCTGATCGTATTCACTGTAAAGCAATTAACCAATAGGTCCATTCCCATGGCACAAGCGCTGGAGCGCCGCCGTATCATCATGAATTTTTCGACGCCGCCTGCGCCGGAAGACATGCATGCGGTTGCCATCAGCGTGCTTGAGAATTTCCCGGATGAATTGTCCGTGTATATCGAAGACATGGAATTATCGATTGAGGAATTCGCCCCGCGCGAGGCGCTGGACGATCTGGAGATCGATAACGAATACGATCTTCTGGGGCTGTACCGCGCCAATGCCGAAAAAATTCCGGGCGTGGCCAGCAAGTCGGCCAACGATGCCAAGCGCCTGTACCTGTTTCGCCGTCCGATTCTTGATCTGTGGTGCGATACCGGCGAAGACCTGGTCGCGCTGATGCGCAATGTCATCATCAGCGAAATCGCACAGGCGAATGGTTTTTCCGATGAGGAAATCGAAACCTTCTGCGCCATGGCGGCGGATAGCAGCCAACTTTAAATCATGCGTTCCGAACAATTCGACGATATCTATTTCTCCCGCCAGGACGGGCTGGCGGAGTCGCGTTATGTGTTTCATGGCGGCAATAATCTGCCAGCGGCATGGGAGGGGCGCGAACGGTTCTGTATCTGCGAGACGGGGTTTGGTACGGGCCTCAATATTCTGGCGGTGTGGAAGCTGTTTGAAGAAACGGCGCAGCCGCATCAGCGGCTGGACCTGATATCGGTTGAGAAATATCCGTTGTCGCGTGACGAGATACGAACGGCGTTATCGCGCTGGGATTTGCAGCCGTATATGGACCGGATGCTGGCGGTGTATCCGTTGCGCATACCCGGTTTCCACCGCGTCAATCTGTCGGATCGTGTGACGCTGACCTTGATGTTTGATGATGTGCATGACGCATTCCCGCAACTGGATGCGAAGGTGGATGCGTGGTTTCTGGATGGTTTTGCGCCGGCCAAGAACCCGGATATGTGGACGCCGGCGTTGTTTGAACAGATGGTGCGGTTATCTGCGCCGGGGGCAACGCTCGCGTCGTTTACCGCCGTGGGGGATGTGCGCCGTGGGTTAAGTGCGGCTGGCTTTGAGGTGCAGCGGCGTAAGGGGTATGGATGGAAATACCACATGACGGCAGGGCGGTTGCCGGGTGATGCGAAAGACCGCGCGGTTACGCGTAAATCCATCGGTATCGTCGGTGCCGGGTTATCAGGCCTGTCGGCAGCGTGGCATCTGAAGCGCGCTGGTCATGACGTGGTTGTGTATGACAAGGCGGGCGTGGCGATGGGGGCATCGGGCAACAGCGCCGGTATCATGAACCCGAAACTGACTGTGCATCGCAATGCGCAGACGGACTGGTATGCGTTTGCGTATGATTATTCCTTGCGGCTTCTGAAAGATATGGATGTGCCGTTTATGCAATGCGGCAGCCTGCATCTGCAAACCGATGCCGATAAAAAGCGGCGTTTTGACGGGTATGTGCAGAATCTGGGATGGCACGGCGACCATATGCAGATGGTTGAGAAGGCATCAGACATTGCGGGCGTTGAGGTGAATGTGCCGTGCCTGTTTTATCCGGATGCGGCAGTAACATCACCGAAGGCGATTTGCGAAGCATTAGCGCGGGGCGTTGAGGTGCGCAGCAGCGCGCCTGAGGGGGATATCATCGTGCTGGCGAATGCCTATGGCGTGGCTGAATTTTGTGATGTCCCGGTCAGCCGGGTGCGCGGGCAGGTGAGCCGGGTGAAGGCGCATGCGCCTACAAAGGCCAATCTGTGTTACGGCGGGTATTTTACGCCGGAGATGGGCGACGGTACGCATATGTGCGGGGCGACGTTCCAGCCATGGGACGAAGATCCATCGGTGCGTGACGATGATCATGCGCGTAACCTTGCGATGCTTGCCGGCGCGGTACCGTCGATTGGCGATGTGCAGGTGGTGGACGGATGGACGGGTTTTCGCGCCGCGTCCAAGGACCGGCACCCGCTGGTCGGTATGTACGGTGACTATGTCGTAAGTGCCGCGCATGGCAGCCACGGGCTGGTATCCGGCATTGCGGCGGGGGCGGTTGTGGCGGCGCTGATCGACGGCGGGCCTGCGCCTGTTGGGCGGGATGCCATAATGTCGCTGGACCCCATGCGCTTCAAGGCAGAATGATTGCCAGAATAGCCCCACGGTTTTACACTTGTGTGGTTCGAACTGATTCTGCATCCGGTGGTTTTTCCATGACATTTTCCAAACACATATCGATGTTGGCCGCTTGCGCCGCCGTTGCGCTGGCTGCTGCATGCTCACCCGGGCATGATGGTGCCAAGGTCGCGGGGCAATTGCCGCCGCCGCCCCTTGGTGTTGCTGTGCCTGTGTCGCTGCCCATAGCGGGCGCGCGGGGCTTGCAGGATGATGTGTTTTTCAGCGACGAATTGCAGAAGGCGCGTCAGCGCCTGGAAGTCATGCGCGCGGAGATGGCGTCGTTAAGCACGCGTCTTTCGCTGCTCCAGGATAAAATCAAAACCGTATCCGCGGAAATTGAAACCGCGCCCGCTGTTGTGACAACAACCACGCCGACACCGACAGGGGAAACCACGACCACGACATCCGTACAGGTTGTACCGGCCACGGCCACGCTGGCCGAGATTGCCGCCAAGGACGCCAAAGACATGGTTGCCGTGCCGGTTGGCGAAGGCCCGATTGCCGTCAGCCCGACCATGATGACCACGCCGTCGGTTGCGTCGGCAGTCACGACCACCACGACAACGACGGCAGCGCCGACCACGGACGCGCCGACACAAATTACGGGTGAGATGGCAACGCCGGTGGTTGAGCCGGTGAAGCCGGCCGTTGCAAAGGCAGAAGCCAAGGCTGAAGCAAAAGCACCGGCTGCGACCAAGGAAGCGGGCGTTCACAATGTCCGCATCGGCACGCATGACAAGGTTGTGCGCGTTGTTCTGGACGTGAATGGCAGCGCCGAAGGTGCCAAGTCGGAAATCAACAATACCGACCATGTGATGACGGTCACGCTGCCCAAGACCAAATGGGCGACGGGTGCCACGCAAAAAATCGCCAACAACCCGGTTGTCGCGTCCTATAGCGGCCTTGCCAACGGCGAGGGCAGCGTTGTCGCGTTCATCCTGAAGGGTGATGCCAAAATCGTCAGCACCAGCACGCTGAGCAATCCGACGCGCGTGGTTATCGATATCGCGAAGTAATCAGAGACAAGATTTTCTGAAAATGCAAAACCGCGCTTTAAAGGCGCGGTTTTTATATTGCAGAAAGAATGGTGCCCAGGGACGGAATTGAACCGCCGACACAGGGATTTTCAATCCCTTGCTCTACCAACTGAGCTACCTGGGCACAGGCGTTGGTCGGGGCCTTGTATAGGGGGGTTTGGAGGGGTTGTCCAGCGCCTAAGCTTAAGCGGCGGCATGTTTTTTCGGGATAACGGGAGGGCCTTGGCCAACCCGTTGATTTTTCCGTAATTATCGAAATTTATTCGTCTTCGTCCTGCATCAGTTCGATGCGGTCCATCAGGGTCGGGGTGCGGCGGTGACGGGTCATTTCGAACAGGCCGGTACGGGTCACGCCGTGGAGTTCGACGGTGCAGGGGTCGAGATCGAGAGCCTTTTGCAGTTGCTTGGTCAGGCGGTTTTGTTCGGCCTTGTCCTGCTTGCCGGCAAAGTCGATGAGGATAATGCCGCCGATATTGCGCAGGCGGATCTGGCGCGCGATTTCAGCGGCAGCTTCGTGGTTGGTTGCGCTCAGTGTGGCTGTGCCGGAATTGACGTCGATCATGGTGCCCAGTGCCGTGTCCTCGATCAGGAAGGACGCGCCGGAGGGCAGGGTGACGACAGGGCGGACGAAATCCTCAATCTGTCCCAGAAGGTCATGCGCCTCCATCAGGCCCATGCCGGTGCGTGTGCCGGTGATCTTGCGGCTTTCGATTTTCTGCATCAGCTCGGGCGCGTAGAGGTCACACCAGTTATAGGCTTCTTCGCCGCGTTCATCGTCTGCGATCTGGATTTCGCCAAGGCGCGATGTCGCAAAGTCACCAAGCACGCGTTGCAGCGCATCGGGGCCGAGCATAAGCAGGGAGGGTTCTTCGTCCTTGGTGAAGGCCTGCAACGATTCCCAGATAGCGCGCTGGATCTTGCCTTCGCGTTCCAGAATTTCGGTCTGGGTGTAGGCGGCGGAGGCGCGCAGGATACAGCCGTTAATGGCCTTGATCGCCTTGGACATGGCGACGAGCTGTTTGCGCACATCGGGTTCGCGCACGCGGCGGGAAATACGGTTGCCGGGCGATTTGGGTGTGTAAATCAGGTAACGGCCCTGCAGCGCGATATCCATCGATACCCTGGACGCCTTGAGCGCGTCGGGGCGCAAATCGTTGCCGTCTTCGTCGTCTTCGGGCTGGCGCGCGGTTTTTACCTGCACCATGACGAACTGACCGGGTTTCAGTTTTTTGCCGATCTTGGCGTCTTTGGCGAGGCCGGGAATTTCGGAAGCCGGAAGCATGCCGACCAGATCGTGGCCGAGATCGACAAAGGCCGCGTTGAGGGTGGTGTCGATGCGTATGACACGAGCCCAGTAAACGGAGCCCCAGCGGATCAGTTCGAGATACGGATCGATCTCCAGCGCGGCGATTTTGTTTTTATTGATCGCGGCAACCCACAGCGAACCCTGCAGGTCTTCAACAACGATATCAAGAACGGGAGTGGTGGCCAAAAGCGTTTCCTTCCAACATGTTCATTGTATCATAAAGGCTTAGCCCCACGATATTGGTATATGAACCGCTGATGGAAGCCACGAAATGCGCGGCTTTGCCCTGAATACCGTAGGCGCCGGCCTTGCCTTTCCATTCCCCGGATTTGACATACACATCGATGTCGCGGGGTGTCAGGCGTTTGAATTTTACGGATGTGCACACGGCGCGTGTGATGATTTTGCCGGCAGGCGTGACCAGCGCGATGCCGCCCCAGACGCGGTGCGTGCGGCCGGAGAGTTTTTGCAAGGTGGCGCGGGCCTGTGCCTCATTATCGGCCTTGCCGTAAACGCGGCGGCCCAGTGCGACGGAAGTGTCGGCGGCGATGATGAATGCACCGGCATGGTCAGGCGCGACATGCGCGGCCTTGGCACGGGCCAGACGCACGACCATGGCGCGGGGCGTTTCGTCTTTCAGCGGTGTTTCATCAATGTCGGCGGCAATGATTGTATCGGGTGTGATGCCGATCTGTGCGAGCAGATCAACGCGGCGGGGTGAGGCGGATGCCAGAACCAGACGCGAGGATGTCATGCGAGTTGTTTCTTCCAGAATGTTTTCTGGATTTTCCCATTAGCGTCGGGACCGCCGAGAGACAGATACATCTGCGCCGGTTCGACCGTGAAGGCGTTCGGTGCGGCATTGGCGCTTGCGGATGTTTTGAAACGACACAATGCCACATGCGGATGATAGTCAGGCCCGAAGGGTGTCAGGGATTGAATTTCGTAATTGCGCAGAATAGTTTCAACATCGAATTTCAGGTCAGAAAGCCATTCCGGTGTCGGCGCGATGATGAAATCAAACCATGTGTAATCGCCGTCGATGCGGTGGTTCACGGCTTCCAGACGCAGCGGTTCAGCGGCAACACTGATGTTGCCAAGGTCGCGGCGGAAGGCGCGCGGCTGCGGCTTGTCATGATGGATCTGGCACAGGGTGATGTACGGAATGGAATCCGGGCTGATCAGATAGCCGTCAGCGATATCGGAAAAGTGACGGGCCGCAAATTGCGTCAGCTGCTGGGAAATGGAATCGTCAAAGGTGAGACAGATATTCCCGTTAGGAACGGTAATGGTCATTTCTCACGGAAAATGATGCGGCCCTTGGTCAGGTCATAGGGCGTCATTTCAACAACGACCGAGTCACCGGTCAGAACGCGGATGCGGTTTTTACGCATTTTACCGGCGGTATGCGCCAGAACTTCGTGGTCGTTTTCCAGTTTTACGCGGAACATGGCGTTGGGCAGAACTTCCTGCACGACGCCTTTAAATTCAATGAGGTCTTCTTTAGCCAAACTACGGGCTCCTTCAATTGGTTACAGATGGCGGTTATACGCCCTTTGTGAAGCGATTGTCTATATGGCCCTTGATGGCCCGGATAATGGCGCGGTAACCGTCCAGGATTGTGTCACGGGGGGCGTCGTGTCCGGGGACTTCGGGCAGGTTCCAGTATTCCAGCTCAAAACCGGCCTTATCCCGCCATTTACGGGCGGTTTCGAAGGCGTTCCGGGACAGGGTGATGACAATATCACCGGCCTTTAAGTCCCTGAAACGCACTGTTTTCGGCTGGTGATCGGTGATGTCCAGGTCTTCCTCGAACATGGCGGCGCAGGCGAACGGGTCGACATATTCATCGGCGTCCAGCCCGTATGATTCGGCATTCCGGCCCAGAAGGGCCGCGGCCATGGGGGAGCGGACGGTGTTGCGGTCGCAGATAAAGACGATCTTTACCATGGCTGCACCGACCCGATATGGAGGACGCAGATCAGGGTGAACAGACACCGCGCGGTGTCGTGATCCATCTCGACATGATCCTTAAGGCGTTTGCGCAACGTGTCAGCCCCTTCGTTGTGCAGGCCGCGACGGGCCATGTCGACGGTTTCAAGACGCATGCGATCACCTGAACGATACGCCGTCTGGTAGCTTTCGAAAATTAGGAAGTAGTCCTTGATCAGACGGCGGAAGGGCGAGAGGGAGAGCGTGATTTCCGGCAGTTCGGTGCGCAGGCAGTCACGGACGCGGAAATGCATGCGGTGACCGTCGAGCCCCACGCGCACGTAATACGGACCGTGGTCGTTGCTGAGAACTTTAAACGTGTTGCATTCGATCAGGTCGCGGATGGCGGTGGCGCGCTCAGCTTCGGCCAGCGGGTTGCGCCGCAGGGTGCGGTGTTCGTCGAGTTCAATCTTTTGAATGTAGTGCTGGAGATTGATCACCGGCACGCTGGTCATTTAACGGACGCGTTCGACTTGTGCGCCGACGCCGCTGAGTTTTTCAACGACGCGCTCATACCCGCGATCAAGATGGTAGATGCGGTGGACGAAGGTTTCGCCTTCAGCAACGAGACCTGCGAGAACGAGCGCCACGGATGCGCGCAGATCGGTCGCCATGACCGGTGCGCCTTTGAGTTTTTCAACACCGCGCACGATGGCCGAATTGCCCTGCGTCGAGATATTGGCGCCCATGCGGACCAGTTCGGGCACGTGCATGAAGCGGTTTTCGAAGATGGTTTCGGTGACCATACCTGCGCCTTCGCACAGGGTGAGCATCGTCATGAACTGCGCCTGCAGATCGGTCGGGAAGGCCGGGTAGGGTTCGGTCATGATGTCGATGCCCTTGATGCGGACATCTTTCGGTTTGCTGACGATCACGTCGCCGCCGTCTTCGGTGAATTTGACGCCGGCGGATTCCAGCAGCGCGATCAGCGATGTCAGCGTGTCGGGGCGGGCCTTTTTCAGGCGCACTTCGCCGCCGCACAGGGCCACGGCAATCATGAACGTGCCGGTTTCAATACGGTCGGCAATGACGTCGTGTTGGGCGGCGTTGAGTTGTTTTTTGCCGCGGATGACAAGGCGCGAGGTGCCAATGCCGTCGATTTCAGCGCCCATCTTGACCAGGCATTCGGCAAGGTCGGTGACTTCAGGTTCCATCGCGGCGTTGGCGAGAATGGTTTCGCCTTCGACGAGTGCGGCGGCCATCATCAGGTTTTCAGTGCCGGTGACGGTGACTTTCGGGAAGAGGATCTTGGCGGGTTTCAGACCGCCTTCCGGTGCTTCGGCGACGATGTAGCCGTCTTCGAGCGTGATTTTCGCGCCCATGGCTTCCAGGCCCATGATGTGCAGGTCAACAGGGCGTGTGCCGATGGCGCAGCCGCCGGGCAGGGACACGCGGGCTTTGCCAGTACGCGCCAGCAGCGGGCCGAGCACGAGGATGGAGGCGCGCATCTTGCGCACCATGTCGTACGGGGCGACGTGGTTGTCCACGGCTTCGCCGTTCAGGTTCATGATGGTTTTTTCGCCGTCGACGGTGATGTTGACGCCGAGATGTTGCAGCAGTTCACCCATGTTCTGGATGTCACGCAGTGCCATGGGCATGTTGGTGAAGGTAATCGGCTGCGTGCTCAGCAGGCTGGCGCACATCAGCGGCAGGGCCGCGTTTTTCGCGCCGGACACGGCAATGGTACCGTTGAGGGCGTTGCCGCCGACAATACGGATTTTTTCAAGGCCGTCCTGGGCTGCGTTTTCGCCATCGACCGTTGCGACTGCAACGGCGTTGTCGTTAAGCGGCTTCGGTGCTGTCCTTGAGGAGTCGCGGGAGGGTAACTCCACGCTGGCCCATGTATTTTCCTGCTCTTGCTGCATATGTCACCTCACAGGCGCTGTCGCCCTTTAAGAATAAAAATTGTGCGATACCTTCACCGGCGTAAACCTTTGCCGGCAGGGGTGTCGTGTTTGAAATTTCAAGCGTGACCTGGCCTTCCCAACCCGGTTCAAGGGGCGTGACGTTCACGATCAGGCCGCAACGCGCATAGGTCGATTTTCCGAGGCAGACCACAAGCACGTCATTGGGGATTTTGAAATATTCCATGGTCTGGCACAGCACGAATGAGTTCGGCGGGATGACGCAGACATCGCCTTCGAATTTCACGAAGGCTTTGGAATCGAAATTCTTGGGGTCGACGATGGAATTATAGACGTTCGTGAAAATCATGAACGAGTTGTCGAGGCGGGCGTCATAGCCGTAGGACGACAGGCCGTATGAGATAATGCCTTCACCCTTTTGCTTTTCAGCGAAGGGTTCAATCATCTGGGATTCATTCGCCTGTTGGCGAATCCAGTGGTCGGGCAGAATGGACATGGATTTATGGTCCTACACAAATATGGTCTAAGTTGGTCCGGGTTTTGATGAGTACCCCATTTTCTCGCCATAATTCAACAAATTAAGGCCGGTCCGGGATGGTCATCCACGGGTTTCGGCGTCGGGGGCGGTTTCCGTCGGGTTTTCTCGGGTTTTGGCCTGTTCCTTACGCTTGGCGAGGTTCTCACGAAGGGCCTTGGCCCGCTTGTCGGTGTGGTGCTTGGGTTTGTCTTTCATGGAGCCCAGTTTTGCACCAAACGGGGCGGATTTCCAAGGGGTGGGGGTGGCCGAGCGTGCGTTCCTATTTTACAGGTGACAGGCCCTTCGAATTTAGTTAGGTTCGCCCGGTCCAAATAAGGGCTGCTGTAGCTCAGTGGTAGAGCGCGTCATTGGTAATGACGAGGTCGGGAGTTCAATCCTCCCCAGCAGCACCATTTTCTAAACAA
>DIUZ01000020.1:0-11273 GCA_002423205.1 Micavibrio sp. UBA6145
GCGGTCGCGGTGCTGTTCCTGTTCGTGGTCATGATGCTGGACATATCCTTCGTCGAACTGCGCAAGGGGGCCATGAAATATGTGTCCATCGGCATCGCCGTCGGCGCGGTGCTTCTGGCCGAAATGATTTTCATGATGCTGACATGGGCACCGTCGCCGCAGGCGGCCACGTCTATCGCTGCCGCGATGCCGGAAGGCGTTGCAAACACCACGGCACTGGGCCGCATTCTTTACACGCAATACATCCTGCCGTTCCAGGTTTCGGGTCTGATCCTGCTGGTCGCGATGATCGGTGCCATCTGCCTGACGCTGCGCACGCGTCCGGGCGTCCTGCGCCAGAAAGTGGCCGATCAGGTTGGTGTTCAGCCAGACGACGTTATTGAGATCCGCAAAGTACAAAGCGGGCAAGGGGTATCGTAATGGTCATCGGTCTTGCGCATTACCTTGTCCTGTCCAGCCTTTTGTTCGCGATTGGCGTGTTCGGCATTTTCCTGAACCGTAAGAACGTGATCATCATTCTTATGTCGATCGAACTGATGCTTCTGTCCGTGAACATCAACTTCGTGGCATTTTCCGCACATCTGCAGGACCTGAACGGCCAGGTCTTTACCATGTTCATTCTGACCGTCGCTGCTGCCGAGGCGGCTATCGGTCTTGCTATTCTTGTGACTTTCTTCCGCAACAAAGGGTCTATTGCGGTTGAAGATCTGTCGAATTTGAAGGGCTAACATGCTGATCGACGCTTTACCCGTATTCCTGCCGCTGGCTGGTTTCCTTATCGCTTTCCTGTTCTGTAAAAAAATCGGCGACCATGCCGCGCAGTTTGTAACCTGCGCTTTCATGATCGCGGCAGCCGCGATTTCGGTCTGGCTGTTCATGGACGTTGCCATGCAGGGCAATACCCGCAGCCACATGCTGATGCCGTGGATCATCTCCGGCGACTTCAATGTCGGCTGGGGGCTGCGTCTTGATACTCTGTCTGTCGTGATGATGTGCGTTGTCACCATTGTATCGACCTGCGTTCATGTTTATTCGGTCGGTTACATGCATGAAGACGACGCGCAGGCGCGTTTCATGAGCTACCTGTCGCTGTTCACCTTCGCCATGATGATGCTGGTGACTGCGGACAACCTGGTCCAGCTGTTCTTCGGCTGGGAGGGGGTGGGCGTTGCGTCTTACCTTCTGATCGGTTTCTGGAATTACAAACACTCTGCCAATGCCGCGGCCATGAAGGCGTTTATCGTCAACCGCGTCGGCGATCTGGGGCTCGCGCTTGGTATTTTCGCGTGCTTCGTGTTGTTCGGCAGCGTGTCGTTTGATGTGATTTTTGCCGCGGCCCCGGCCATGGTCGATGTCACCTTCAAGTTTCTGAGCATGGATGTGCCGGCGATTATGCTGGTGTGTCTGCTGCTGTTTATCGGTGCGTGTGGCAAGTCGGCTCAACTGGGCCTGCACACGTGGCTTCCGGATGCGATGGAAGGCCCGACACCTGTTTCGGCGCTGATCCATGCCGCGACCATGGTGACCGCGGGTGTGTTCCTTGTCTGCCGCATGTCGCCGGTGTTTGAACTCTCCCCCATTGCGGGTGAAGTTGTGACGTATGTCGGTGCGCTGACCGCGATTTTCGCCGCGACCATCGGCATGACGCAGTTCGATATCAAGCGCGTGATCGCCTATTCGACCATGTCGCAGCTTGGTTACATGTTCTTTGCCGCCGGTGTTGGCGCTTATGGCGCGGCCATGTTCCACCTTGTGACCCATGCGTTCTTCAAGGCGCTGCTGTTCCTTGGTGCCGGTTCGGTCATCCATGCCATGCACCACGAACAGGACATGCGCAAAATGGGTGGTATCTGGAAGCTGATCCCGGCAACTTATGCGCTGATGTGGATTGGTTCGCTGGCGCTGGCCGGTATTCCGTTCTTTGCCGGTTACTATTCCAAGGATATGATTTTGGAATCCGCGTTTGCCGCGCATTCGCCTGCCGGTACTTTCGCGTTCTGGCTGGGTATTGCCGCCGCGTTCATGACCGCATTCTACAGCTGGCGTCTGATTATTCTGACATTCCATGGCAAGCCGCGCGCGGACCATCACACGATGGAACACGTGCATGAATCGCCGTGGATCATGATGGTGCCTTTGTATGTTCTGGGTGCGGGTGCATTGTTCGCCGGTTACGTATTTTATCCGTTTTTTGTGGGCGAACATTACGACGCGTTCTGGAAGTCGGCGCTGTTCGTGCTTGAACCCAACGTGCTCCATGAAGCACACCACGTGCCGTCATGGGTGCCGCTGGCCCCGCTGGTCGTGGCGCTGTCGGGCATCTTCCTGGGCTATCTCTGCTATATGTGGGTGACCGACATTCCGGGTGTGGTTGCGCGTGTTTTCCGCCCCGTTCACCAGCTGTTTTTCAACAAATGGTATGTCGATGAAATGTATGACGCGATGTTCGTCAAACCGTCATGGGCGGCCGGCCGTACGTTCTTCCAGACCGGCGACCAGGCCATTATCAACGGCTTTGGCCCTGATGGTATCGCATCCTTAAGCCGCAAGGGCGCTGGCATGTTGTCGCGCATGCAGACCGGATTTGTTTACCACTATGCGTTTGTGATGATCATTTCGGTCATCGCGCTTATGGCCTGGCTTCTGTTTAAAATTCAGGGGTCGATGTGATGTTGGATATGCCCATTCTTTCCCTGATGATTTTCCTGCCGCTTGCTGCGGTACTTCTGATCCTGCTGACCAAGAGCGATCGCGCCGCACGGGGCATCAGCCTCGGCGTCACGACCATCGTGCTGGGGCTGGCCTGTGTCATGATGTACGGGTTCAACGATGCGACGGCGGACTTCCAGTTTGTTGAGAAGTTCCTGTGGCTGCCGTATTTCGGCCTGACCTACCATGTGGGTGTCGACGGTATCTCGGTATTCTTCGTGTTGTTGTCGGCATTGCTGACGCCGATGTGTCTTCTGGCGTCATTCCAGTCGGTGCATAACCGCCTGCGCGAGTACCTGATCGCGTTTCTGGTTCTTGAAACCTTCATGATCGGCACCTTTGCGGCGCTGGATTCCATTCTGTTCTACGTTTTCTTTGAAGGCGTGCTGATCCCCATGTTCCTGATCATTGGTATCTGGGGCGGCGCGCGCCGGGTGTATTCGGCGTTCAAATTCTTCCTGTATACGCTGCTTGGTTCGGTGCTGATGCTGGTGGCCTTGCTGGTCATGTACCATGTCACCAAAACCACCGATATTCCGCTGATGATGGGTGCCAATATCGATCCCGGCCTTCAGAAATGGCTGTTCCTTGCAATGTTTGCATCGTTCGCGGTCAAGATGCCGATGTGGCCGGTGCATACTTGGCTTCCGGATGCGCACGTTGAAGCGCCTACGGGCGGCTCTGTCATTCTTGCCGGCGTGCTGCTGAAAATGGGTGGCTACGGCTTCCTGCGTTTTTCCTTACCGATGTTCCCGGATGCGTCGCAATATTTCGCGCCGATGATGATGGTGCTTTCTGTCATCGCCATTATCTACACCTCGCTGGTTGCGCTGGTGCAGACGGACATGAAAAAAATGATCGCGTATTCGTCGGTGGCGCATATGGGGTTTGTCACGCTGGGTATCTTTACCTTCACCCGCCAGGGCATTGACGGCGCGATCTTCCAGATGATTTCGCATGGTATTGTGTCCGGCGCGCTGTTCCTGATTGTGGGTGTCGTTTATGACCGCCTGCATTCCCGCGATATCAATCATTACGGCGGAATCGTCAAAAACATGCCTGTCTATGCGACCCTGTTCATGATTTTCATGCTCGGGTCTGTCGGCCTTCCGGGTACGTCGGGCTTCGTCGGGGAATTCCTGGCGCTGGCCGGTGCGTTCCAGGCCAATACATGGATCGGTCTTTTCGCAGGTTCGGGTCTGGTTCTGGGGGCAGCTTACATGCTGTGGCTGTACCGCAAGGTTGTTTTTGGCCCTGCCGAAAATCCGGAAGCATCAGCCATGGCTGATGTGAATGCGATTGAGAAAATCAACCTTGTGCCACTGGCCATTGGTGTTCTGGTTCTCGGCGTCATGCCGACACTGGTAATGCAGCCGATTGGGGCATCTGTTGAAAAATTGCTGGGCCAGATCAATGCGGCCCCGGCTGTGAGCGCGAGCGCACCGGCCGTTACTGAGGGAGCATCCGTACAATGAACTGGGCCCAGTTAACCAACGACCTGAACTTCATCATGCCGGAAATCATTCTGGCGGTTGGCACCATGGCCATGATGATGGTCGGCGCGTTTGCCCCCAAAGGCGGCTTTAAGATCGTCTGCGTTCTTACAACCCTGATCTGGGCTGCGGCCGGTCTGTATAACCAGTTCTGGATTCCCGAGGGCACGCCCAGCACATGGGGCGGCATGCTGGTCTGGGATGAGCTGGGTGTCTTTTTCAAAAGCCTGATGACCGTGGGTGCCATTGCCGCGCTGTTGCTGGCGATGAAGGATCTGGAAAATTCGATCATGGCGCGGTTTGAATACCCTGTGCTGATGGGATTTGCGCTGCTTGGTCTGTACCTGATGGTTTCAGCCAGCGACCTGATCATGCTGTATATGGGTCTGGAATTGTCGTCCCTGGCGCTTTACGTGCTGGCCGCATTCAACCGCAATTCACCGATATCGTCGGAAGCCGGGCTTAAATACTTTGTGCTGGGCGCGATTGCGTCGGGTTTCATCCTGTTCGGCAGTTCGCTTGTCTACGGCTATAGCGGTTCAACCAATTTCCGTCTTATCGGTGATGTTGCGTTGTCGGTCAGCGACGGCGGTCCGGCGGTGCTTGCGTTTGGTCTTGCGCTGATTTTGGCTGGCCTTGCCTTCAAGATTGCGGCTGTGCCCTTCCATGTGTGGAGCCCGGATGTTTACGACGGCGCGCCTTCATCGGTGACAGCCTTTTTTGCCATCGTTCCGCAAATTGCGACGGTTGGCCTTCTGATCCATCTGCTGACCTATGCGTTTGAGGGTATGCAGGCCGATTGGCGCATGATTATTACGTTCATGGCTGTTGCGTCCCTGGCTGTTGGCTCGTTCGGGGCATTGGTGCAGACCAACCTGAAACGTCTTCTGGCGTATTCATCCATCGGCAATGTTGGTTTCCTGCTGCTTGGTTTTGTTGTGAACACGCCTGAAAGTTTCGGGGCGATGTTCCTGTACATGATGATCTACATGGTCACGACCATCGGTATTTTCGGTATCATCCTGCAACTGCGTAAAGGCGGCCAGGCGATTGAGAAAATTTCTGACCTGTCGGGGCTGGGCAAAAACCATCCGCTGATGGCGTATGCGATGACGGTGTTCATGTTCTCAATTGCGGGCATCCCGCCGCTGGCCGGTTTCTTTGCAAAATTTGCGATTATCAACCCGGTTGTTTCGCTGGGCGGGTTTGAGCCGATGTATTACGCGCTGGCGATTTTTGCCGTCGTTATGTCGGTGGTAAGCGCGTGGTATTACATCAACATCATCCGCGTCATGTTCTTCGAATCGAATGAAGACACCAGTGTCACGCGGGCCTATGCGCCGGTATCGGCATTGATCGTCGGTCTTTGCATCGCGTTTACCGTGTTGTTCATCCTCGTGCCCGGCGATATCTGGAGCCTGACGGATGGCCTGCTGATCGGTATTCCGTTCGCGCGGTGAAGCACCGTCTCTACCATTATCCGAGCCTGCCCAGCACCATGGATGAAGCACGAGAGCTTGCGAGTGCAGGCGAACCCGAAGGCGCGATCATTCAGGCGGATGAACAGACCGCAGGGCGTGGCCGTTTTGGCAATCTATGGACATCGCCGCATGGTAATCTGTATGCCACGGTTATTCTTCGTCCACAAAAACCCGCACGCATCGTGGCGCAGCTTTCGTTTGCTGTCGCACTTGCCCTTGGTGATGCCATTGGGCGCGATGACGTGACCCTGAAATGGCCGAATGACATTCTGGCCGGGGGCAAGAAGATTGCCGGTATCCTGATGGAGATGAACGGCGGGCAGGGTGATACGCCGCCTGATTTCCTGTTGATCGGCACGGGTGTGAATGTGGCCGCCGGGCCGCCGGGTTCGGCCCAACTTGGGCCGGACTGCGATATAGCGGAATTGCGCGCGCGTTATCTTGAAAACCTTGATCACTGGTACACACGCTGGCAGACCAGCGGATTTGCCGATATCCGCAGCGCATGGCTATCCCGCGCCCATGGTATTGGCCAGCCAATAACGGTGCGTTTTTCCGACCGTATTGCCCATGGCACGTTTGAGGGGATCGACGAACACGGGAACCTGATTCTGCGTGATGAGGGCGGGGCCGTGCGTGCGGTGAACAGCGGCGCTGTGCATTTCGGCGACGGGGCAGGCGCAAACGCTTGATATTCCGGTCCCCGGAGGTTAGTTTCGTAAACATATGAGCGATCGTTTACCCAATCCCGGCCGTGACGGGGTCCTTTTTCTGCCATTGGGCGGATGCGGACAATTCGGAGCAAATTTTACCCTGTACGGTTATGACGGCAGCTGGATCCTTGTGGATTGCGGCATGGCCTTCGCTGATGAGCGTTTGCCGGGGGTGGATATTCTTCTGCCGAACCCGACACTGATCGCGGACCAGAAAGAAAAACTCAAAGGGTTGTTTGTCACCCACGCGCACGAGGACCATATCGGCGCGATTGCATGGTTGTGGCCGCGCCTGCGCTGTCCCATTTATGCGACACCTTTTACGGCCGCGTTATTGCGCCGCAAGTTTGAAGAACACACGTTCAAGGGCGGCGGCCCGGTTATCACCGTGGTCGAGGACGAAAAACCGATCAAAGTCGATCACTGGACGGTGACGTATATCCCTGTTGCGCACTCCATCCCTGAGGGCAACGCGCTGCATATCGAAACCGGTGCGGGCAATATTGTGCACACGGGCGACTGGTGCCTGGACCCGAACCCGGTTCTGGGTGACAAGACATCGCCTGAGGCTTTCCGCGCGCTGGGCGACAAAGGCGTGATGCTTTACATCGGCGATTCCACGAATGCCGAAGTACGTTCACAGCCTTTGTCTGAACTGGATGTAGAAACCGGTCTGGTTGAGGTATTCAGCAAGGCACCGCGCAAGATTGCGGTGACCATGTTCGCGTCCAACGTGGGGCGCATTATTTCCATTCATCGCGCGGCGCGGGCGGCGGGCCGTCAGGTCGGCCTTGTCGGCCGTTCGCTGATAACCATGGTGGAATGCGCACGCGAAAGCGGCCATATCGACCAAGGCATGCGCTTTTTAAGCGCCGATGACGCGGCTGACGTTGCGGACAGCAAGATTGTATTGATCGTCACCGGAAGCCAGGGTGAGACCCGCGCGGCGCTGAGCCGTATTGCGCGTGGCATGCACCCGGCGGTGAAACTCAAACCTGACGACACGATGGTGTTTTCATCGCGTGCCATTCCCGGCAACGAGACCGCCATCAATGAAATCAAAAACGCGCTGCTTGAAATGGGCGTGCGTATTGTCACCGACCGCGAGGCGAGGGTTCACGTATCCGGTCACCCGGTGCGTTCGGATATCTCGCAGATGCTGGACTGGCTGCGTCCGAATTCGGTCATACCGGTGCACGGCGAGCGCGTGCAGATGGAATCCCATGCCGATCTTGCGCATGAAAAACAGATTAAAAACGTACATGTACCGTCCAACGGCGAGCTTTTGAAAATCAATGCCGATGGCATTACACCGGTTCGCAAATTTACCGCCACGTTCCAGGCGATTGATTTCGACCGGGTTGTACCGGCTGATAACATCACCATCCTTGAACGCCGGAAAATGAGCTTCAACGGCGCAGTGTTCATCACCATCGTGGCGGACCGCGAAACCGGAGAAATTCTGGATGCGCAGGCAACGGCAACCGGTCTTTTGAATGAAAAGGACCCGAATGACGCGCGTGTACTGACGGAACTTGAAGACGCATGCGCCGACAAGTTCGAGATGCTGAAAAAGCATGACCGCCTGAATGAAGATAATGTCATTGAGGCTGTTCGCGCGGCCGCGAAACGTTTCTTCCGCGATTTCCGCGACATCAAACCCGTCGTCAACGTTCACGTATCGCTGGTGTGATATGGGACCGGTTTCTGGTGTCGTTGTCTATCTTCTGGTGTGGTGGACGGTGTTGTTCGCCGTATTGCCGTGGGGCGTAAAGCAACCTGAACAACCAGATAATTTTGTCGGCGGCGCGCCTGTGAGGGCGCATATGAAAAAGAAGCTTCTGGCGACCACGCTCATTTCCGCCATTATCTGGTGTATAATTGCCTATATGATCCATCATGAGGTGGTGCAATTGCGCCCCACCGGTGACGCCATGCCATTCGGAGGCTGATATGAAACATACGCTGCTTTTAGGTCTGGTTTTAAGCGCATTGGCCATGCCGGTATGCGCACAAAGCGTGCCGGTTGAGCCGGTCAGCCGCGACCGTCTGCCGCCACCGGGATACAAGGACAGCGTGCCCAATCTGGGCCATTACGATAACCGCATCACGGACGAGCAGACCGCTGCGCTTTTGTGCCAGGCCACGCAGTTGATGGATTCGGTCGACAGCGCCGAATACAAGCCGGGCGTTGACGTCGAAGGCCGCGCCGTTGCCCCGGCGGATGCCAGTACGCAGGGGTTCCAGATTCCTGACCGTGTCGATATTCCGGTCAATATTGATATCCTGAAATCCGTGGGCGCCATTACGTCGCCGACACCCGATCTTGCGACCAATGTCGGCACCGTATCGGTCATGAAAGGCGGGCAGGTTCAGTTTAATGGCCGTGACCTGACCAATAATGTCAGCGCATTTTGCGCGGGCAATCCGTTACCGAAAACGCCGCCGCCGTTCCTGCCGGCACAGGCGCAACCGCAAGCCAAACCCGTAGCAACCACCACAACGACACCGGATACTAAATAATGGGCACCCCCGCACAACAGCAGCAGCAAAAGAAACCCCAGACGGCAATTACGCCGACGCGCGCGGATGATTTTCCGGGCTGGTACCAGGAAGTCATCAAGGCGGCTGACCTGGCTGAAAATTCGCCGGTGCGGGGTTGTATGACCATCAAACCCTATGGCTATGCGCTGTGGGAGAACATGGTTCAGATTTTCGACGGCTGGCTGAAAGATTACGGTATCCAGAACTGCGCATTCCCGTTGCTGATACCGGTCAGTTTTCTTGCGAAAGAGGCCGAACACGTTGAAGGTTTCGCCAAAGAATGCGCGGTCGTTACGCACCACCGCCTTGAAGCGGATGGCAAGGGTGGTCTGCGTCCGGCACCGAGTGCCGAGCTGGAAGAGCCCTATGTCGTGCGTCCGACGTCTGAGACCATCATTGGTGATTCCATGTCACGCTGGATCCAGTCGTACCGTGATCTGCCGATGAAGCTGAATCAGTGGTGCAGCGTCATGCGTTGGGAAATGCGCACGCGTATGTTCCTGCGTACATCTGAGTTTTTCTGGCATGAAGGCCACTGCGCATTCAAGGACCATGAAGGCGCAGAAAAAGACTGCATCACCATTCAGGATATGTATGAGAAATTCTTCCGCGAATACCTGGCTATTCCGGGTATCAAGGGCATCAAGACGCCGGATGAACGTTTCCCCGGTGCCGACCAGACATATTCCATTGAATCGCTGATGCAGGACGGCAAGGCGCTGCAGGCCGCCACGTCGCATGATCTGGGCCAGAATTTCGCCAAGTCATGCAACATCAAATACCAGGACGAAACCGGTCAGGAGCAGTTTGCGCATACCACGTCATGGGCGTTTTCATCGCGCGTGATTGGCGCGATCATCATGACGCATGGCGACGATGACGGTATGATCATGCCGCCGATGGTTGCCCCGACGCAGGTTGTGATTATCCCGGTCATCAAGGCCGATGAAGACCCGGCTGTCATGAATGCCGCCAATGATCTGGCTGCCAAGCTGAAGGCGCAGGGTCTGCGCGTGAAGGTTGATGACCGCAATATGCGCACACCCGACAAAATGTGGGATTCCATTAAAAAAGGCATCCCGCTGCGTATCGAGATCGGTGCGCGTGAAGTGGCGGAAGGCAAGCTGACGCATGTCCGCCGCGATATCGGCAAAGAGTCCAAGACCACCGAGACGACCGAGGAATTCCTTGGCAACGTGAAGAACGTGCTCAAGGCCGTGCATGACAATCTGTACCAGCGCGCACTGGACTTCCAGAACGGCAACATCAAGGACGTATCCAGCGTTGATGAGATGCGTGCCTATTTTGCGGATGAGAAAAACATCGGCTTTGTGCGTATTGATTACAGCGCGGTCAAGGATGGCGGCGTCATGGATGCGATGAAGAAAGACTTTGCCGTGACCACACGCTGCCTGCCGCATGCGGACAAGGGCCAAAAGGTCCTGGTCGGACGTTCCTACTAAACTTTAAGCAAACGGCACATGCTGGCGGTGCGGGGTGCCGCGCTTCCACATGTGTCCTTCCATGTAGTAATGCATGAAGTTAAGCGTCGCCAGAACCACGGCGGATGTATCAACGCTGTGTTTCACCGACATTAAAATTATGACGCTGATAACAAGTGCGATGGGCACGCACGCAAAGGCGGGTTTCATACCCAGTTTTGCGGGCAGGGCGTAGAAGGGGTTGACCGGCGCCGCCGCATAGCGGTTGTGATCGTGCGCCGTGTAGATGACATAGGCCGTCAGATCGTGGATAAGGCGTGAAATCAATGTGGTCAGGAATCCGTACCCCGTGACCAGCATGATAAAGCTGAGATGCAGGGCGATGATGTTGCCGACAAAGTAACGCAGGCCGATTTGCGGTGTGGCTGCATCCCGTTGCAGACGTATGAACACATACGCGGCGAAGACGGTGCCGACCGCCAGTAATGCGCCAATAAACTGTAAGACATATGGCGTATAAGCCTGCAGCGGGTCCATGGCGGGCAGCATCAATACGATATAGCCAAGGGCGGATGGAATGGTAAAAAACCATTTCATGCTTTTAAAGGCCGCGGTCTGCGGCATGCGCAGGATCATCGCGGTGATACCGAATTGCTGCTGCACGTTATGATACATGGTGTAGCAGGCAATGATGAAGATAGCGGCATATCCGCCAAACAGGACCTGGCCGATAAAGGCCAGTAACAGTGAAATGCCAAGCCCGCGTATCAACGGTTTTTTATACCATGCAAGATATTCGCGGTCGGCGAAGGATATCATCGATGCCACGATATGCGGCAGGGTCAGGATAGCGGTCCAGTAAACAATCTGTTCCGGCGTGAAGTGGTTTTC
>DIUZ01000020.1:11289-107503 GCA_002423205.1 Micavibrio sp. UBA6145
GGCAATTTGGCCGTGGTCATACGAAGGGCACGTGCTGGCGGTGCGGGGTGCCGCGTTTCCACATATGGCCTTCCATGTAGTAATGCATGAAGTTCAGTGCGGTGACGAAGGTTACAATGATGCCGATATTACCCCAGACTTCCATCAGCAGATAACTGATGGCGACACCGATGGGCAGGCACAGGTAAACGGGCGGAATGCCGATTTTTTTGGGAATGTAATACACCGGGTTGCGCACGGCGGCGGCGTTGCGGTTCTGGTCGTGGACAGTGTAAATCAGGAAGGCCGTAAGGTCATGGATGATGCGCGGGACCAGCGTGGCGAGAAAGCCGTAACCCGCAACGATCAGGCCGAAGCAGACATACAGCATGCCCATGTTGGATACGAAATAAATCAGGCCGATGCGGGTATGCGCAGTGTTGCGCAGAATGGTGATCAGAAAGCGGATACCGAAGATGGTGGCGATGGTCAGCGCGATACCGATCAGCAGTATCAGCAGGTCCCAATTCATGCGCACAACCGGAAGGAAGGATGCCATGAGTACGGTATACGCAAGACCGGCGGGCAGGATGGTCATCCAGCGCCAGACCTGAAAGTCACGCGTCGGCGGCTGGCGCATCATCATCAGGCTGATGCCGTATTGCTGCATCAGATTGTGATACATGGTGTAGAACGCCATGGTGATGAGCAGGGCGGCAAAGCCGTATGTTTCACCCAGAAATATCTGGAAGCCCAAAGGCACGGCGGCACCGAGCAGAATCGCGATAAACGTGCCCTTGATCAGCGGCTTTTTGTAATAGCTGACATATTCGCGGTCGAAAAACGTCACGAGGCTGGAGACGATATGCGGTACGGTCAGAACGGCGGTCCAGTAGGCGATCTGCATGGGTTCCAGGTCCATGGCCTGGCGGACCTGTTGTCCAAAGAACAATGTGTCGATAATGGCCAGCAGCAATGCCGCCGGCGTGGTGATGAGGATGGCGAGCAGGACGCGGTTTTTGACCTGCATCGGCAGGCCCTGATGAAAGCCGGAATCGGTGGGTGCGGATGATGTTGTTGCGGTCATGGCAAACCTTTCATGTAAAGGGCACGTGCTGGCGGTGCGGGGTGCCGCGCTTCCAGATAATGCCTTCGATGTAATAGTGGATGTAGTTGAGCATCACGACGAAGAAGCTGATTATGAATCCCGTCTGGCCCATTTTCAGCAAAGCAAAGCCAAGGATGAATGAGAGTGGTATGCACACAATCACCGGGCGCAGGCCAATTTTGCGCGGCAGGGCGTAAAACGGGTTGCGCATCTTGTCGGTGTTGCGGTTTTCATCGTGGACCATGTAGATCCAGTAGGCGGTCAGGTCATGGACAAGGCGCGGGGTGAGCATGGCGAATAAGATGTATCCGTTCATCGCCAGGAAAAAGCATGCGGCAATCATAGCCGCGTTGGCGCAGAAATAGGCAAGACCGATGTTGGAGCGGTCTGGGCGTTTCATGTAACGCCAGATGATATAAGCGGCGATCAGCGCCGCGAGGAACAGATTGACGGCGGCGACCGCCATGCATCGTTCCCAGATTTCGTACTTTTCGCCCAGATGCAGGAAATTCATGCCGATGAAAATCAGGCTGGCGGGGATAATGGTGATCCATTTCCACAGATGGTGGATGAAATCCGGTTTTTCGCGCATGAGCATGAGCGAGATGCCGTATTGCTGCTGCAAATTGTGATAGGTGGTGTAGGCGGCGGCGGCGATGAGCGAGATGCTGCTGCCGTGCGAGAGCATGTTGCCCATGGTTATAGGCTGCGTACTGGACAGCAGTGTCAGTCCGGCGATGAGCGGCAGACCGATGCCGAGCGCCACGCCAATCGCCGTGGCTTTAAGCAGCGGCTTTTTATAATGGGCCAGATATTCGCGGTCGGCGAAGGTGACGATGGATGCCAGAATATGCGGGGTCGAGAGAATGGCGACCCACCACACGACCCGGATCGGGTTTTCGAGCGAGTAATTGTGGATGTACCCGCCAAACAGGTAGGTATCGGCCAGCGCCGCCAGAATACACAGCGGCACGCTGAGCATCATGATCAGCAGCGTGCGGCCCCGAACCTGCATCGGCAGGTTGGGCAAAGCACCGGAATCGAGCGTGGCTGACGGGGCACCAGAAGACATGCATTACGATTCTGACATCCCGGCGGTTAATTTCCACTAAAAAGCCTTGGTTGACAGCTTGTCGCAAGTTATTGGAATTGCTACAACTGCGAGCATGTTCTCACCTTTCGAACGCATGATGGCCTGGCGTTACCTTCGATCCCGCAAGGCCGAGGGATTCGTATCCGTCATCGCGGCGTTCTCTTTCCTTGGCATTATGCTGGGTGTGGCGACCCTTATTATCGTCATGTCGGTCATGAATGGCTTCCGCGGGGAGCTCATGGGCCGTCTTCTGGGCCTGAACGGCCATCTGAATGTGGTCAGCCAGCAACGCCTTGTCACTGATTACGGCCGTCTTGCCGATGTGCTGGCCGCCAATGTCCCGCAGATCACCGGCGTTTTCCCGATGGTGGAGCGTCAGGCGCTCCTGACCACGCAGGGGTCATCATCGGGTGTCATGGTGCGTGGCCTGTCCGCCCTGTCATTCTCAAAGAAGCCGGTGTTATCCAACGGCATCCGGGAGGGCAGCCTTGCCCGTTTTCAGGATGACGGTGCCGCCATCGGCGTGGAGATGGCCAAGAAGCTGAACCTGAAACTGGGTGACCAGCTGGTCCTGATTTCTCCGCAGGGTAAGGCCACGCCGTTCGGCACGATGCCACGGTCGCGCAGCTTTACCGTTGCGATCATTTTCGACGTCGAAATGTACGAATACAACGCCAGCTTCATTTTCGTGCCGCTGGAAGCCGCGCAGGCATTTTTTGCAACCGGTGAGAGCGTGGACGCGCTTGAGATATTCACCAAGGACACGACCAGGACCGATATGACCGCGCAACAGGTGGCGTCGCTTATTACGTCCGATCTTGAAGTCGTTGACTGGAAATCCAGCAATAAAAGCTTTTTCAACGCGCTGCAGGTTGAGCGTAATGTCATGTTCCTGATCCTGACGCTGATCATCATCGTGGCGGCGTTCAATATCATCAGTTCGATGATTATGCTCGTCAAAGACAAGGGGCGGGACATTGCCATCATGCGGACAATGGGCGCGACCCGCCGCAGCATGCTCAAAATCTTTATCCTGACGGGGGCCACAATCGGTGTTGTCGGCACTGTTTGCGGCGCGGTTGTGGGCATTGCGTTTGCCGTGAATATCGAGCGTATCCGCGAATTTTTACAGGCTATGACCGGAACTGAGCTATTCAGCGCGGAGATCTATTTCCTGTCCAAGCTGCCGGCGCAGATCGACTGGTCTGAAGTTGCTACGGTGATCGGTATCGCGTTCGCGCTGTCGTTCCTTGCCACGCTGTACCCGGCATGGCGCGCGGCCAAACTCGACCCGGTGGAGGCGCTTCGTTATGAATGAAGGCGTCATCCTTTCGGTTGAGAACCTGCACCGTGTTTATGAGCAGGCGGATAATAAACTGCATGTCCTGCACGGCGTGTCGTTCAATATCAACGCCGGTGAAATGGTCGCCCTAGTCGGGCAGTCGGGTTCAGGCAAATCGACGTTGTTGCAATGCGTGGGGTTGCTGGACACGCCGACCAGCGGGTCGATCAGCATCGGCGCGAACAAGGCCAATAACCTGAATGAAAACCAGCGCACGGCGCTGCGTCGCGAGACAATCGGTTTTGTGTACCAGGCGCACCATCTGCTGCCGGAATTCACGGCGCTTGAAAACGTGATCCTGCCGATGATGATAGCGGGTCATTCGAAATCGGCGGCGGCTGAGCGTGCGGGCAAAATGCTTGAGGCGCTGGGGCTGGGTCATCGCACCGACCATCGCCCGGCGCGTCTGTCGGGTGGTGAGCAGCAGCGTGTTGCGATTGCGCGGGCATTGGCCAATCGTCCCAAACTGCTTCTGACCGACGAACCCACTGGCAATCTCGACCCGGAAACGGCCGAAGGCGTTTTCAAAATGCTGGAGACGCTGGTGCGCAAAACCGGTGTTGCCATGCTGATGGCCACACATAACCCGGAACTGGCCGCGCGTATGGACCGGACCCTGCGGTTGCAGGGCGGGCATATTGTTTAAGTCAGATATTATTTAGCCCTTGATATTGTCATAATGATTTTGTACATTCTCGGCATCAGACCCGTGAGGGCCTAAATGCCAACTTTCTTATTGGAGAATGAACATGACCAATTCCCGCTACGAATCTTCCGATATCACCGATAAACGTTTAAACCGTGCGAGCTGGGTGTTTGCCGGCGCTGTCGGTGCTGCGACCCTTGCCTGGGCTGCAACTCACCCGACAAAAAGCGAAAAGCTGCCAGAATTGACCGGCACAGGCCCGGTTGTTGAAGCGACATGCTCCCGTGGCCATGCGCGCAATTACAACGAAACGTCTACTACCGTTAACGGCCAGCGCATGCGCGTTGATTGCTATAAATACTGGTCCACGCAAGGCCAGCGCATGCCGTAAGAGCATCTGCGTATAAAGCATACGGAACCCTCGCTTTCAGGCGGGGGTTTTTGCTATCACTTAAGTCATGTCCGCCAGCTTCATCCATCTTCATACGCATAGCGCCTATTCGTTGGCGGAAGGGGCGATTCAGGTCAAAAACCTGGTCAAGCAATGCGCCAAGGAAGGCATGCCTGCGCTGGGCATTACCGACACCAATAATCTGTTCGGGGCGCTGGAGTTTGCAACCGAAGCGGCCAAGGCCGGGATTCAGCCCATCATCGGCGTGCAGATGGCCGTGGGGTTCGAGCGGCACCAGCTGGTTCTGCTGGCCCAGACGGAGGAAGGGTACAAAAATCTGTGCCGTCTTTTGTCGCGCGCCTACATGGAGACCGAGAACACGCGCGAAGTATCGTGCACATGGGATGAGCTTGAAATCTGCTCTACCGGCGTCATCTGCCTGACCGGCGGAGTAAAAGGGCCTGTTGCGCAGTATTTCCTGCATAACCAGCCCAAAGACGCGGAAAAAATGCTCAAGAAGCTCAAAGGGCTTTTTGAAGGGCGCCTGTATATCGAGTTGCAGCGGCACGGCGAGCGCGACGAACAGGCGGTGGAGGCATCACTGGTGGATCTGGCGTTCAAGCATGACGTGCCGCTGGTCGCCACCAACGATGTCTATTTCGCGGACGAGGACATGCACGAGGCGCATGACGCCCTGATGTGTATTGCCGAAGGCCGGTATGTCACCGAGACCGACCGCCGCAAGGTCAGCCGCCAGCATTACTTCAAGTCCGCTGCCGAGATGGAGGCGCTGTTCGACGATCTGCCGGAAGCGATTGCCAATACGGTTGTCATTGCCCGTCGGTGCAGCCATCTGCTCAAGGGTATCAACCCCATTCTGCCGCCGTTTTCTTACGGCGATGGCCGCAACGAGATCCAGATCCTTGAGGATGAGGCCAGGGCTGGTCTGACCTGGCGCCTTGAAAACTACGTTCTTAAACCTTATATGTCAGATGAAGAACGTGCTGCAACCATCAGAAAATACACTGAAAGACTTGATTTTGAAATTAATACGATCAAGCCCATGGGCTATGCGGGTTATTTCCTGATTGTGTCGGATTTCATCAAATGGGCCAAGGCGCACAACATCCCGGTGGGGCCGGGACGGGGGTCGGGTGCTGGGTCTGTCGTGGCGTGGGCGCTGCGCATTACCGACCTTGATCCGCTGGAATTCAACCTGCTGTTCGAACGCTTCCTGAACCCGGAACGTGTGTCGATGCCTGACTTCGATGTCGACTTTTGCCAGGACCGCCGGGACGAGGTTATCCGTTACGTGCAGGAACGATACGGCAAGGACCGCGTCGCCCAGATCATCACATTCGGTAAGCTACAGGCGCGGGCCGTGGTCCGTGACGTGGGGCGCGTGTTGCAGATGCCTTATGGTCAGGTCGACCGTCTGGCCAAGATGATCCCGCAGAACCCGGCCAACCCGGTGAGCCTTGAAGAGGCGCTGGACGCCGACCCCGATCTGCGCCGCGAACTGCGCAAGGAAGAAACCACCGCCAAGCTGATCGATATCGCCTTGAAGCTTGAGGGATTATACCGCCATGCATCGACCCATGCCGCAGGCGTGGTGATCGGCGACCGTCCGCTGGAACAACTGACGCCTTTGTACCGCGATCCGGGTTCGGAAATGCCGGCGACGCAATTCAATATGAAATACGTGGAATCTGCGGGTCTTGTGAAGTTCGACTTCCTCGGCCTCAAGACCATGACCGTCATTCAGAAGGCGGCGGATCTTGTGACCGCGCATACGGGCACACCGCTGGATATTCTGGCGGTGCCGCTGACGGATGAGAAAAGTTTCAGGCTGATTGCGAAGGGTGAAACGGTCGGCATTTTCCAGCTTGAAAGCGCGGGTATGCGCGATCTGGGCGTAAAGATGCGCGTCGATAATTTCGAGCAGATCATCGCCCTTGTGGCCCTGTTCCGGCCGGGTCCGATGGAAAACATTCCGAAGTACCTGGCGTGCCTGCACGGGCTTGAAGAAAGAGACTTCATGCATCCGAAGCTGGAGCCCGTGCTTCGCGATACATACGGCGTGATGATTTACCAGGAACAGGTCATGCAGGCCGCGCAGGTCCTGTCTGGTTATACGCTGGGTGGTGCGGACCTTCTGCGCCGCGCGATGGGTAAAAAAATCCAGTCGGAAATGGATGCGCAGCGCGACATGTTCGTGAAGGGTGCGGCCGAACACAGCGGCGTGTCCGCTGAGCAGGCGAACGGCATTTTCGACAAGATCGACAAGTTTGCGGGCTATGGTTTCAACAAGGCGCACTCCGCCGGTTATGCGCTGATCTCGTATTGGACGGCGTGGCTGAAGGCCAATCATCCGCTGGAATTCATGGCGGCGTCGATGACGCTGGATCAGGGCAACACAGACAAACTAAGCGTTTTCCGTCAGGAATGCGCGCGCATGGGTATTCCCGTGCTGCCGCCGGATGTAAACGAGTCCTCGTTTGAATTCACGGTTGAAGGTAAGGCGATCCGTTATTCGCTGGCCGCGCTGAAAGGTGTCGGCATTCAGGCGGTCATGGATATCAAGGCGGAGCGTGATAAGAACGGCCCGTTCAAGGATGTGTTTGATTTCGCCGAGCGTCTGGACCCGAAGGCTTTGAACAAGAAAACGATGGAGGCGCTGTCTACCGCTGGTGCGTTCGATGCGTTCGGCCTAACGCGCGCGGGCGCGTATGAAAGCGCGGAGATGATTATCCGTTACTGCCAGAATATGAACGCGGATAAAATGTCAGGGCAGGCGGGTCTGTTCATGGCGGGGGCCGGCGGCATGTCGGCGAACCGCCCGCCGCTGCCCAAGACGCATGAATGGGACCATCTTGATAAATTGCGCCATGAGTTTGAAGCCGTTGGTTTCTACCTGTCGGCGCACCCGCTGGATTCACAGCGTGCGTTGCTGAAACGCATGGGCGTGTTGTTTACGACCGATTTGCAATCGCGCTTGCAATACCGCCCGAATTTCAAAGGGTACATGGCGGGGGTGCTTCTTAAAAAAGTCGAAAAGGTCTCGGTCAAGACCGGCAACAAATACGCGTTCCTGCAAATGTCGGATCCGGGCGGCGTGTTCGAGGGCATGATGTTCTCGGAAGAGCTGGCACGCACGCGCAATTACCTGACGCCGGGCGAAACCCTGATTTTGACGGTTGAATGCGAAATGCGCGACGACCAGATGCGTATTACCATTCAGGGTGCCAATAAACTTATTGATGCGGTGGCGAGCACACCGCGCAAGGTACAGGCGCAGATGGGGGATATCAGCGCGCTGGAGCAATTGAAATCTATCCTGAATACCGACGGGCAGGGTGTTTCGACCATGATGCTGACAGTCCCCGCCAATGATGGCAGAAAGGCCGAGATCGTGTTGCCGGGCCGCTGGAAACTGTCGCAGGCCGCGATTACATCGATCCGCAAATTGCCGGGTGTGCAGGCGCTGGCCGAGTCCTAAAATTTGATTTGAGGCTGAATATCGGTTTAGGTTTACCCATGTCTGTCGCCCCGCACCCACGTTCCTATCGCAAAGTATTTCGTGATCTTGTGTATGTGACCGAGCCTGTGCCGAGACGGCACCTGCCGGATGTGCGGGAATTCATTGTTTCGATCGTGGGAGAGGTAACTCCGCTGGAAACCATGCAGGCGCTGAGCGATCACAATCAAAGCTGGCTGCATGCTGTGCGGCTTGGGGAGCAGAGCGGCGAATACCGGGAATATGCAGGTGCATTCTCCATCCTGCCGTTAGGCCGGGAAGCCAGCCAGCGTTTTGCGTGCAACGCGATGACAGGTTCCCAGATTGCGCTTGAACATGTCGTGCAGGGTGATGAGGCACCGTCCAGCATCTATCTTGGGTCCATCGTTTCAAACAAGAACCTTTTCAATCGTGCGGCTACGCTGGATGCGTTCAATCACGTCATGGGCAGAATGGTGCAGGGACGGCGTGTGCCGATGTATACCCGCCCGGTCAGCGAAGATGGCCTGCGGACGGCCCTGAAACTGGGGTATCAACCGACCCAGAATGTGCCACATGGTCTGAGCGAAATGATTTATTGCCGCCCTGCGATATAAAATTATTTGTTTTCAATGTGTTGCGTGTGTTTTGAGGAGCGTGGCCCCGTAAAACCGGGGTTTTCGTCTGCGTTGGCCAGCCAAAATGCTTGCAATCATTGAATAAAAGGGTCATAAACGCGCCATCTCACAGGCGGGATTCCTTCTAACAGTGTCGCAAGACCAAGGCCCGCCGAGGAAACAACTGTTAACGACAAGGACCTATACTATGCCTATGCCTACCTTCACCATGCGCCAGCTGCTCGAAGCTGGTATCCACTTCGGCCACAACACCCGTCGTTGGAACCCCAAGATGAAACAATACATCTTCGGCGTCCGTAACAACATTCACATCATCGACCTGCAACAGACCGTTCCGATGCTCGACGCAGCCCTGAAAGCTGTGCGCGACACCGCCGCCCGTGGTGGCCGCGTTCTGTTCGTCGGCACCAAGCGCCAGGCGCAGTCGAAAGTCGCTGAAGCCGCCAAAAAATGCGGTCAGTACTACGTCAATCACCGCTGGCTGGGTGGTATGCTCACCAACTGGAAAACGCTGTCGCAATCCATCGCACGTTACCGCGAACTGGAATCGTCGGACCAATCGGGTTTCACCAAGAAAGAACTGCTGGACCGCGCCCGCGAGAAAGCACGTCTGGACCTGGTTATCGGCGGCATCAAGGATATGGGCGGTCAACCGGATATCATCTTCGTGATCGACACGATCAAAGAAGACATCGCCATTAAAGAAGCCAACGTTCTCGGTATTCCGGTCGTCGCTATCGTCGACTCGAACTCGAACCCGGATGGCATCCTGTACCCGGTTCCGGGCAACGACGACGCCTTGCGCGCCATCGAACTGTACTGCGAACTGGTTTCTGACGCTGTTCTGGACGGTATCGCTGCTGACCTGGCCAAATCGGGCCACGACGCCGGCGCTGCTATCGACGTGAAAGTCGATCTCCCGAAAATCGCACTGCCGACCGCCAAGGTTGAAGAAGCCGAGCAGCCGGCATCCGCCAAGGATCTTGCTGACCGCACGAAGAAAGCCGCTACGGCTTAATCGGTAACTTTTTAGACGTTTCAAGCGTATGTACTCCCGACTGATAAGGCCGGGAGTACGGCTCACAGAACAAAGGAAAATCACATGACACAAGTTACTGCATCGATGATTAAAGACCTGCGCGAAAGCACCGGCGCTGGCATGCTTGATTGCAAAAAAGCACTCGACGAAAACAACGGCGATCTGGACGCTGCCATTGACTGGCTGCGTAAAAAGGGCCTGTCCAAGGCTGCTAAAAAATCGGGCCGTACCACGGCTGAAGGTCTGGTCGCTGTTGCCGCCAACGCCAGCGGCATGCGTGCCGTCGTTGTTGAAGTCAACTCCGAGACCGACTTCGTCGCCCGTAACGAGCAGTTCCAGAACTTCGTCCGCGATGTCGCGGCGGTTGCTTCGAAAGACGCCGTACTGGTTGAAGACCTGGCCCAGAAAACCATGTCCGGTAAATCCGTTGCCGACACGCTGACCGACCTGATTGCAGGCATCGGCGAAAACATGACGCTGCGTCGCATGGCGCATCTGGAAGTTTCGCAAGGTGTTGTCGCAACGTATGTCCACAGCGCGGTTGTGCCGGGCCTTGGCAAAATCGGCGTTCTGGTTGCGCTGGAATCATCGGCCCCTGCCGACAAGCTGCAGGAACTTGGCAAAAAGCTGGCGATGCATGTTGCCGCCGCCAACCCGCAAGCCCTGGACATCGCATCGGTTGATGCATCTTCGCTGGAGCGTGAGCGCGCCGTCCTGTCTGATCAGGCACGTGCTTCGGGCAAACCGGAAGAAATGATCCAGAAAATGGTCGATGGCCGCGTTCGTAAATTCTATGAAGAAATTGTTCTGAACGAACAAACCTTCATCATGGACGGCGAAACCAAGATTTCGAAAGTCGTCGAAGCCGCTTCGAAAGAGGCCGGTGCGCCGATCACGCTGAAAGGTTTCATTCGTTTCGGTCTGGGCGAAGGCGTCCAGAAAGAAGAGACGGACTTCGCAGCCGAAGTCGCCAAAGCCGCCAACGGTTAATTCTATGGAAGGGCCGTATACCCGTATCATCATCCGCGACCTGCGGCTGATGATGTCCATCGGGGTGTACGAGTCCGAAAAAAACGTTCAGCAGCCTGTGCTGGTGAATGTTATCGCAGATACCAATCCGCCTGAGGAAACTCAGGCGGGTTTTTATGTCTGCTACGACACATTGTGCCAACAGATCCGTGGCTTGGCAGGGGCAGGGCATATCGGCCTGCTGGAAAGCTTTGTCGAACAGGTTGCAGGCCTTGCGCTGGCCATGAACGGCGTGAGCGCCGTGACCGTCCGGGCCGAGAAACTGGCCGCCATCGCCGATGTCGCCGGGGTGGGGGCAGAAATCCGCCGCGTGCGGCGCTAGTTGCAAGACAGGCTGCGCACTGGTAAACCATTGCAGAACATAGAAAAGGCACCTGATCACATGCCCTCCGCCGCCGCCAAAAAGAAACCCTCCACCGTTACCCGCGCATTACCGTATAAACGCGTATTGCTGAAAATGTCGGGCGAGGTGCTGATGGGCACCAAGGAATTCGGCATCGACCCCGCCGTCGTTGCCCGTGTCGCCAAAGACATCAAGGAAGTCATTACCAAGGGCATCGAAGTCTGTGTCGTTGTCGGTGCCGGCAATATTTTCCGCGGTGTGTCCGGCGCAAGCCAGGGTATGGATCGCACCACCGCCGATTACATGGGCATGCTGGGTATCTGCATCAACGCGCTGGCGCTGCAAAACGCGCTGGAGCAACTGGATGTCCCGACGCGCGTACAATCGGCCATCCGCATGGATGCGATCTGCGAGCCGTATATCCGCCGCAAGGCCATGCGTCACATGGAAAAGGGCCGCGTTGTTATTTTCGCGGCCGGGACCGGCAACCCGTATTTCACGACCGACACCACGGGCGCGCTTCGCGCATCTGAAATGGATTGCGATGCGATTTTCAAAGGCACCAAGGTTGACGGGGTTTATACCGCTGATCCGTTCAAGGATAAGAAAGCCACGCGGTTTGAACGGATTTCGTACATGGATGTGCTGACCAAGGACCTGAAGGTCATGGATGCCACCGCCATCAGCCTTGCACGCGAAAACAACGTGCCTATCGTTATCTTCAATATCCGTGAAACGGGGAATTTCGCCAAAGTCCTTAAGGGCCAAGGCAAGTGCACCGTTGTTTCCAATTCTAAATAAGGAGCGTTAAACATGGCCTTCAATCTGGATGATATCAAAAAGCGCATGGCTGCATCGGTCGATGCGCTGAAAAAAGAATTCGCCGGTCTTCGTACCGGCCGCGCGAGCGCCAGCCTGCTGGACACTGTTACTGTTGATGCCTACGGCTCGCGCATGCCGCTGAGCCAGTGTGGTTCGGTGTCTGTCCCGGAACCGCGCCTGATCACAGTTTCCGTGTGGGATACGGGTCTGGTTAAATCCGTTGAAAAAGCCATTCGTGACGCAGGCCTGGGCCTGAACCCGCAGCCGGATGGCAACATGATCCGTGTCCCGATTCCGCAATTGACGGAAGACCGTCGCAAAGAATTGCAGAAAATTGCCGGCAAATACGCTGAATCCGCGCGCGTTGCCATCCGCAACATCCGCCGCGACGGCATGGATGCCATCAAGGGTGACAAATCGATCTCGGAAGATGATGCCAAGGGCAAGAGCGATCAGGTGCAAAAAGCCACCGACGATCATATTGGCCAGGTCGATAAGGCGCTTGCCGATAAAGAAAAAGACATCATGGTAGTCTAGGCCTTGGCAACGATCGATCCGGAAACCCTGCCGACACATGTCGCCGTCATCATGGACGGCAACGGGCGTTGGGCGAAGACGCGGGGATTGCCGCGTACCGCCGGTCACAAGCAGGGTCTGGAAGCCGCACGCCGCGCCACGCGCGCAGCGGCGGAGATCGGGGTCAAATACCTGACGCTTTTTGGTTTCTCCAACGAAAACTGGTCGCGCCCGAAGGCAGAGATTTTTGACCTGATGGGGTTGCTGCGTGTTTATCTGCGCGCGGAAGCGGCCGATCTGCATAAAAATGGCATTCGCCTGCGCGTCATTGGCCGTCGCGACCGTCTGGATTCCGATATTGTCGAGATGATCGAGAACACGGAAAAGCTGACAGTTGATAATACGAAACTGATTTTGACCATCGCGCTGGATTACGGCGGCCGACAGGATATCGCCGAGGCGCTCAGACGCATCGTCGCCAAGGGTATTGCGGCGGACCAGATCAACGAAGACCTGATTTCAGCGCATCTGATGACTGCCGATATGCCGGAGCCGGATCTGTTGATCCGCACCAGCGGCGAGGAGCGCATCAGCAATTTCCTGCTGTGGCAGTGCGCTTACACCGAATTTTTCTTCAGCGATGTCCTGTGGCCCGACTTCAATCGCGACCATATGGAACAAGCGGTTATCGAATACGCCTGCCGTCAGCGCCGTTTTGGCGGTGTTGACGATGGAACGGACACTCTCAAGCAAACGTTGTAGGCGTGCATGTCTAGTCTGATGAAACGTATCCTGTCCGCCCTGGTCATGGCGCCGGTCGCTACCGCCGCCATCTGGTTCGGCGGTATTCCGTTTTATATTCTGATCGGTCTTTGCTTTGTCATTTCACTTATGGAGTGGTCGAAGCTTTCAATACGCGACGGCAAGATCAGCACGCGCATGCTGGGCGGCGGCATTCTGTATCTGGGGTGCGCGTTCGTGTCGTGCATCTGGCTGCGGGAATTTGAAAGCGCCGGATTTTATATTCTGCTCTATGTGTTCTTTGCCGTGTGGGCGTGCGATGTGGGTGCGTATACCGCGGGCCGCCTCATTGGCGGTCCCAAAATGGCACCGACGGTTTCACCCAACAAAACATGGGCCGGCCTTTTTGGCGGATGTGTCGCGTCTGTCGCCGCGGTCATGCTGTATGACATGTGGCTGGATCACCACGACGTGGATTCGGCTGTCATTAAACATTTCAGCCTGTTCTTTCAGTTCATCCTTGGCTTGTTCCTTGCCGTGGTTGGACAATTGGGTGACTTAAGCATTTCGGTTCTGAAACGCAAAGTTGGCCTGAAAGACACGGGCAACATCATCCCCGGCCATGGCGGATTGCTGGACCGGATTGATGCGCTTCTTCTCACGCTGCCCGCCTATGCGATTGTCGTGCGTTACCTGGATTACCTGTTGTCGCGATGAAGATGCGCAGCCTGACGGTATTGGGATCAACAGGGTCCATCGGGCGGCAGACACTTGAAGTGGCGGCACAGGGCGGCTTTGAAATTGTTGCACTTGCTGCCGGTAATAACGTCGATGCCCTGATCGAACAGGCAAAAACCTTCAAACCCAAATACGTGGCGATTGCGGATGAAAGCAAGCATGCAGTCCTGAAAGACGCGTTGCCGGGTATTAAAATCTGCACTGTTCTGGAAGCCGGGCAAACTGATGCCGACATGACGATGGCGGCGATTGTCGGCACTGCTGGTCTTGCGCCCACGATGGAGGCGGTCAAGCGCGGTAAAACCGTCGCGTTCGCCAGCAAGGAATGCCTGGTTGCTGCCGGACCATTGATGATGGATGCCGTGAAAAAATACGGCACGACATTCCTGCCGGTGGATTCAGAACACAACGCGATATTTCAGGTACTGAATGACGGGCAGGGAGTGTCGCGGATCGTACTGACGGCGTCGGGTGGCCCTTTTCGTGAATGGGACGCGGCCATGATCGCCAGTGCAAGCGTCGAGCAGGCGTTGGCGCACCCAACATGGAAGATGGGGCCGAAAATTTCCGTCGACAGCGCCAGCCTGATGAACAAGGCGCTTGAGGTGATCGAGGCGCATCACCTGTTTGCATTGCCGTCCGAAAAAATAGACGTGGTGTTTCACCCGCAATCCATCGTGCATGGCATGGTCGAATATGATGACGGGTCGTTCCTGGCGCAACTGGGCCCGGCGGATATGCGTACGCCGATATCTGTGTGCATGGCGTGGCCGCGCCGGATGACAAGTCCGGGTCAGCGTCTGGATCTTTCTACCCTGTCGCGGCTGGATTTTGCGCCGCCTGATATACATAAATTCCCCGCGCTGCGGCTGGTGCGTGACGTGCTGGCCGGTGTGGCGGCCGATTCCATCATTTTCAACGCGGCCAACGAAGTGGCCGTAGCCGCATTTCTGGCTAAAAACATAAGTTTCGGCGGTATTGTGGATACAGTGGGCCGAATGCTCGATACCTGCCACAAACCTGCCATTAATTCGCTGGACGATGTGTATGCGTGCGACGACAATGTGCGCAGAACAACACAAGATTCTTTAAAGAAGGTTGCCTGATATGGATATGATTTTGGACTGGGTACGCTGGCTCGGTGGTAACACGGCGATGTATATCCTGCCGTTCCTGCTGGTGATCAGCGTCCTGGTGTTCGTGCATGAGTTTGGCCATTACTACGTTGCGCGTCTGTGCGGCGTGAAGGTTGAAACCTTTTCCATCGGCTTTGGTAAAAAACTGTGGTCGCGCCGTGACAAGAACGGCACGGAATGGCAGATCGCGCTGTTCCCGCTTGGCGGATTCGTCAAAATGTACGGTGACACTGACCCTGCATCTGCGGGCTTTACCGAAAGCGTCAAAGAAGGCGAAGAAATGCGTAAGATGAGCCCGGCGGAGCGTGATCAGGCGTTCTTTGCGAAGCCGGTATGGAAGCGCGCGGCGATTGTGTTCGCTGGTCCCGCCATCAATTTTCTTTTCGCCATCGTTGTCCTGACCGGTATGTACCTGACTGTGGGCCAGCCGGTGACACCGCCGGTTGCGGGCGCGGTTATTGTTGGATCTGCCGCTGAACAGGCGGGCATCAAGCCCAATGACCGTATTGTCTCCATCGACGGTGAAAAAGTGCGCCGTTTCGTTGATATTCAGCGCACGGTAGCGGTCACGCTGGCCAAGCCGCTGACCATGGATATTGAACGCGATGGCAAAATCATCACGATCAAAGAGGTGACGCCGCGTCTGGATACGGTCACGGACCGTTTCGGATTTTCGCATTCACGCGGTCTTCTGGGCATTATCGGTCCCGGCACCGGCATTACGCCGGAAGGCATCACAGCCGTGCAGGGACGCAAGGGCGATATCGTCGTGCTGCTCAAGAGCCGCATGGACAAGCCGGTGACGACGCTGCGCATGAAGGCGGCGGGCGATTTGCCGGAACAGGAAATCCATGTCCGTCTGGACAGCGTCCTGAACAAGGAGCTGGTCGCGTCGGGTGATGTCAAACGTGGCATCGTGCTGGCGCAAAGCGTTGAGAAAGAGGTCGTTCAGTATGGCCTCTTCGGCGCTGTGAAGCAGGCGCTGGATGAAACATGGTTTGTATCGACGGGTACGCTGCAGTCGCTTGGGCAGATGATTATCGGCACACGTTCCCCTCAGGAACTGGGCGGACTGATCCGCATTGGTGCTGTGACCGGTGATGCGGCGCAGGCCGGGGTTCTGGCACTGCTGACGCTGGCGGCGCTTTTGTCGATCAATCTGGGGCTTATCAACCTTCTGCCCATCCCGATGCTGGATGGCGGTCACCTGCTGTTTTACGCCATCGAGGCGGTCAAAGGCGGCCCGGTGCCTGAAAAGATCCAGAATGCAGCCCTGCAATTTGGCTTTATGATATTGATTGCATTGATGCTTTTCGCGAATTTGAACGACGTGGTTCAATTGGCGAAATAAAGGGGATAATGGCCTGCACCTTCACGCGGGCCATTGTATTTGCGGCATTTGCCGCCTAGCCTTGAAGGGATTGATTCCCAAGGCTATTGTGCCTTCACCAGACGAGAGTTTTGCTTATGAAAAAAGGCTTCCGGTCACTTCTTACCGTCCTTCTTGTTACGGCGTGCGCCATTCCGACACAGCCGGTATTCGCACAGGATATCGGCACAGTCAGCCGCATCCAGGTCGACGGCACCGAGCGTGTCGATCCGCAAACCATTCTGTCCTACATGACCGTCAAACCGGGCGATGGATACAGCCAGGAAAGCCTGTCTGAATCCGCCAAGGCATTGTACGGCACCGGCCTGTTCGCCGACGTGAGCATCCAGCCGAAGAATGGCGTGCTTGTCGTTGCGGTTGTTGAAAACCCGCTGGTCAACCAGATCGCGTTCGAAGGCAACAAGAAGCTTAAAGACGACGAGTTGATGGCTGAAATCGCCTCGCGCCCGCGTAACGTTCTGTCCCGCAACACCGTGCAGTCGGACGTTGAGCGCATCCAGGAATTGTACCGCCGCCAGGGCCGTTATTCGGTCGCCGTCGATCCCAAGGTCATCCGCCTGGACCAAAACCGCGTCAACCTTGTGTTCGAAGTGAACGAAGGCCCGGTGTCCAACATTCGCGGCATTAAGTTTGTCGGCAATGAAAAATACTCGGACGACGCGCTGCGTGAAGTTCTGGCTTCGAAAGAAGGCCGCTGGTACCGCTTCCTGTCCACCAGCGATCACTATGATCCGGACAGACTGGCGTATGACGAAGAATTACTGCGCCGTTACTATCTGAAAGAAGGCTTCGTCGATTTCCGTGTTGCGTCGGCCGTTGCCGAACTGACCCCGGATAAAGAAGCGTTCTTTGTGACTTTCACGGTTGATGAAGGTCCGCGTTACAAGGTTTCGAAAGTGTCTGTCGACACATCGGCACTGAAAGATGCCAACCCGGCTATGCTCCAGAAGGATGTCGAGCTGAAAGAAGGCAAGTGGTACAACGCGCAGGAAATGGACGACACGGTCAATAAAATGACCGATACCCTCGGCGATCTGCAATATGCGTTCGTGGCTGTGCAGCCCGACGTGCAGCGCCATCCGGAAACACAGACGGTTGACGTCACGTTCCGCGCCGCGAATACGCCCAAGGTTTATGTCGAACGCATCGACATCAAGGGCAACGTTCGTACGCAGGATAAAGTCATCCGCCGCGAATTCGACCTGGCGGAAGGCGACGCCTTCAATAAAACCAAAATCGCCAAGGCTGAACAGAGCCTGCGTGACCTCAACTTCTTCGATAACGTGAGGGTCCGCCCGGTTCAGGGCGCAACCCCTGACCAGACCGTCGTCGATGTCGATGTTGAAGAAAAATCGACCGGTGAAATCTCGCTCGGCGGTGGTTTTTCGACTTCCGAAGGTCCGTTGGCCGACTTCCAGATCCGTGAACGCAACTTCCTCGGGAAAGGTCAGGATGTGTCGCTCACAGCCGCGATTTCGGGCGAGCGTACGGAATTCGACGCATCGTTTACCGAGCCTTACTTCCTGGATCGCGATCTGTCGGCGGGCGTTGACGCCTTCCACATTACCCGCGACCTTCAGGACGAGTCGTCCTACGACCAGAAACGCACCGGCGGCGCGTTGCGCGTTGGATATCCGTTGTCTGAAAACGTGCGCCAGACCCTGCGTTACCGTCTCGAGAATAACGAGATTGATAACATTGATGCCGACGCTTCGCGTTTCATCAAAGACCAGCAGGGATCGCGCGCCACGTCTGCTGTCTCGCAGCGCCTGACCTATGACGGCCGCGATTCCACGATGTTCCCGACCGAGGGCCTGTATAGCTGGGTCGATACGGAATTCGCGGGTCTTGGCGGTGATGCTGAATACGTCTCCGGTAAAATCGGATCGCAGTATTATGTTCCGATCACCAAAAAATGGATCCTGAGCCTGCTCGGTGAGGGTGGTGCCATCGGCAGCTGGTCTGACTCCGATGTCAAAATCAACGAACGTTTCTTCCTGGGCGGCAATACGCTGCGCGGCTTTGACAGCTCGGGCGTTGGTCCGCGCGATCTGGCGACGGATGACGCACTGGGCGGTAACTACTTCTACCGCGGTTCGGCAGAAATGCAGTTCCCGATCGGTCTTCCGGAAGAGCTGGGCGTTCTTGGCCATGCGTTCTCGGATTTCGGTTCGCTCTGGAACCTGGATGAAACCGGTGCCGGCATTGCCGACGAAAACTCGATCCGCGTGTCCGCAGGTGTCGGTATTTCATGGCGTTCGCCGTTCGGTCCGATCCGTATGGATCTTGCTGAGCCGGTCATGAAAGAAGATTTCGACGAGAAAGAATTGTTCCGCTTCAGCTTCGGCACGCGGTTCTAAAACACGAAAGAAGGTTTTTAATATGCGTAAATTTACCAAGTTTGTTGTCATTGCCGCGTTTGCCGTCATGGCGATTGTCCAACCTGTCCGCGCTGCGGATCCGGCCCCGGCGACGTCGCTGCGTATTGCCGTGGTGGACATTCAGGCGCTTTTGAAAGATTCCAAAGCCGCCAAGAGCATCGAAACCCAGCTGGCGACCATCCGCAAAAACTTCCAGGCGGAAGTCGATGCGGAAGAGAAAAGCCTCCAGACGAAAGAGCGCGCGATTGCCGATCAGAGATCGTCGCTGAAAGAAGATGAACTGAAAGCCAAGATCACCGCGTTCCAAAAAGACGTGGCTGCCAGCCAGAAGAAAATCCAGGAAAAGAAAGCCAAGCTGGATAAAGGCGTGGGCGAGGCTATCGGCCAGCTCCGTAACGAAATCGTCAAGGATGTGGCTGACATCGGCACCAAGCAGAATCTGGACCTCGTCCTGGCGCGCACCGATGTCGTCATCGTTTCCAAGAACCTGGATATTACACAACAGGTTCTGCAACGCCTTGACGCCGAACTGCCGTCGGTAACGGTAAAGGTTCAATAGACAATGGCTGACCTACGGTTTCACGACCGTACAGGACCCTATTCGCTGGCCCAGATTGCATCGGCCAGCGAATGCGTTTTGGCGGATAGCGCGCAGGGCGAGGTGATGATCACCGATGCCGCGCCGCTTGCTACCGCGGGTGCCGGCGATCTGTCGTTTCTGGACAATCCCAAATATAAAGACGCCTTTACCGTGACGAAGGCTGGCGCGGTTATTGCGTCTGCGGCCATGGTGCCATTCGCGCCCAAGGGGTGCGCCGTGCTTGTCTCTGAGCAACCATACCGGTCTTATGCGCTGGCGGCGACGCTGCTTTATCCCTGGCCGGTTGCGGCGGTGATTTCGCCGCAGGCGCATATCGATGAAAGCGCACAGATTGGCGAGGGATGCATTATCGAGCCCGGCGCGTTTATCGGCCGCGGTGTTGTGATTGGCAAAGGCTGCTGGATCGGTGCCAATGCGACACTGACGCATTGCATGCTGGGCGAGCGTGTGCGTATTCATACAGGTGCGCGCATTGGTCAGGACGGTTTTGGTTTTGCGATGGGGCCCAAAGGGCATGTCCCCGTGCCGCAGCTGGGCCGGGTCATCATCGGCGATTTTGCCAGCATCGGTGCCAACACTTGCGTCGATCGTGGCGCAGGACCCGATACGGTTATCGGTATGGGCTGCGTCATCGATAACCTTGTCCAGATCGCCCATAACGTCCAATTGGGCCGTGGATGCGTTATTGCCGCCCAGGTCGGTATTTCGGGCAGCACGGTGGTTGGAGATTTTGTGGTCATGGGCGGGCAGGTCGGCATTGCCGGGCATCTGCGCGTGGGCATGGGGGCGCGTATTGCGGCCCAGTCCGGGGTGACCAAGGATGTCCCTGCGCGCGAGGAATGGGTGGGGTTTCCCGCCGCGCCGCGCCGCGCCTATTGGAAGGCGCAGGCCCGGCTCAAGAAACTCTTGTCAAATGACGGTTCAGAAGGATAATCAGCGGCCATGACCGAGACAAAACAACCTGTAATCGATGTTCAGGAAATTATGACGATGATCCCGCATCGTTATCCCATTCTGCTTGTCGACCGTATCATCGACTACAAGCTGGGCGAATGGGTGGTGGGCCTGAAGAACGTTACGTTCAACGAACCCCATTTCCAGGGCCATTTCCCAAGCCGCGCCATTATGCCGGGCGTCCTGATCGTCGAGGCCATGGCTCAGACGGCGGCCTGTCTCGTGGTTAAAACCCTGGGTGATGAAGCCAAGGGCAAACTGGTTTATTTTATGTCTATCGATGGTGCCAAATTCCGCAAACCGGTGGTGCCGGGCGATTCCGTCCATATCCATGTGAATATTTCGCAGTCGCGCCGCAATGTGTGGAAATTCACCGGTGAGGCGAAGGTTGATGGTGCCGTTTGCGCCGAGGCGACCTTCAGCGCCATGATCATGGATAACAAGTGATACCTGCCAACCGTAACAGCCTGAAACGGGCCGTGAATTGGACGTTTTCCCTTAGACCTTTAGACTTTGCATCATGAGCCCGACCTTTATCCACCCCTCCGCCGTTGTTGACACCAAAGCCAAAATTGGCACGGGCGTTTCCATTGGCCCGTTCTGTGTTGTCGGCCCCGATGTCCAGTTGGGCGACAACAGCATCCTGCACAGCCATGTCGTTCTCGACGGGCATACGACGATTGGTTCGGACAACAAGATTTTTCCGTTCGCATCCATCGGCACGCGCCCGCAGGATCTGAAGTTCCACGGCGAAGTAACACGCCTTGAAATCGGCGACCGCAACATGATCCGTGAACACGTGACCATGAACCCCGGTACTGAGGGCGGCGGCGCATTGACAAAAGTCGGCAGCGATTGCCTGTTCATGGTCAGCAGCCATGTCGCACATGACTGCATTATCGGCGACCACGTTATTCTGGCGAACAATGCCACGCTGGCCGGTCACGTGACCGTGGGCGATTACGCGATTATCGGCGGCCTGTCTGCCGTGCACCAGTTTGTGCGCATCGGTGCACACGCGATGATTGGCGGCATGTCGGGCGTTGAATATGATGTTATTCCTTACGGCCTTGTGATGGGTGAGCGCGCGCGTCTTGCGGGGCTGAACCTTGTCGGTCTTGAGCGCCGCGGTTTCCCGCGGGAGGATATCAGCACCTTGATGCGTGCGTTCAAGGAATTGTTCTACGGCGAAGGTACATTCCAGAGCCGTCTGGAAAAAGTAAACGGCGAATACGCCAACCAGAATTTGACGCGTGACGTGCTGGAATTCGCAGCATCGAAAACCAACCGTCCCTTGTGCCAGCCCCAACGCAAATGACAGTTTTGCCGTCCCTTGCAATCGTGGCGGGCGGCGGGGTGCTTCCCGCCCTTGTTGCGCAGAAAGCAAGCGCGCGGGGCACAAAAGTTTTCATCATCCATCTGGACGGATCATCCGATCATTTTTCCGGTTATGACGGGATTACCGCGCGTCCTGAACAGCTGGGAAAAATCTTTACCGCGCTTCGGGCGCAGAACATCCGTGACATCGTGATGATAGGGCGGATGAGCCGCCCGTCTCTGCTCAGCCTGCGCCCTGATTTTGAAACACTGCGCGTTCTGCCGCCGATTGCGTGGGCATTGTGTTTTGGCGGTGACGACGCGCTTTTGAAAAGCGTGCGCCGTATGATTGAGGGCAAAGGTTTTTCTCTGCACGGCGTTCAGGAGTTCGTAGAAGAAGTGATGGCACCGGCAGGGCCATTCGGCGTACATCGTCCGCAGGCAAGGCATCTGAATGACATCCAGGTCGGCATGGAGGCTGCCCGCAGGCACGGCGCAGCCGATCGGGGTCAGGCCGTGGTTGTGTGGGAAGGGCAAATCGTCGCACGCGAAGGCCGTGATGGTACGGATGCAATGATCCGCAAACACCCGATGCAGGGCGCTGTTCTGGTCAAGACATCGAAGCCGGGGCAGGATATGGCGCTGGATATGCCCAGTATTGGACCCGGTACGGTTGATGCCTGTATGGCGTCTGGTTACGCCGGTATTGCAGTTGAGGCGGGCATGACCCTTGTGGCCAACCGGGACGAAACGATTGCGCGCGCCGATCAGGGTGGCATATTCCTGATGGGTATATCATGAACGACAGCATTTATATCATTGCCGGGGAAATGTCGGGCGACCTTCTGGGGGCGCGGCTTATCCATGCGCTGCGCCAGATATCGGGGCGTCCGCTGACATTTGCCGGTGTAGGCGGCGCTGCCATGCAGGCGGCGGGTGTGCCATCGCTGTTTCCCATTCGTGATTTATCGGTGATGGGGCTGGCCGAAGTATTGCCGCGCCTGCCGAAAATTTTGCAACGCATGCGCCAGACCATCGATGATGTTGTCGCGCGCCAGCCGCGTATCGTGGTGACCATCGACAGCCCGGGGTTTTGTTTTCGTGTGGTCAAGAAACTAAAGAAACTGTGTCCGCATACCCGCTTCGTGCATTACGTGGCACCGCAGGTCTGGGCATGGAAGCCGGAGCGCGCCGAGAAAATATCGCACCTGTTTGACGGGCTGATGTGTCTTTTGCCGTTTGAGCCGCAGTATTTTACGCCGCATGGATTGCGGACCGCATTTGTCGGGCACCCGGTTGTCAATCTGCGCGAGAATATCACGCAAAGCCGTGAAGAGTTTTTTGATAAATACAATCTGTCGCTGAATAATCCGCCGACGATCCTGACCCTGTTGTTTGGCAGCCGGGAGGGCGAAGTGCGTCGCCTTGGTGCGCCCTTTTTTGAGGCGGCATACAGGCTGTTGCGTGAATGGCCGAATTTATGCGTGCTGGTGCCAAGCCCACCGCATCTGTGGGATATTCTTAAGCCCATTATCGGTTCGGACCAGCGGTTCATTCCTGTTGATCCGGAAGACAGGTTCCAGGCATTCACCTTGTCGCAGGCGGCGATTGCGGCATCGGGCACGGTGGCGCTTGAGCTATCCATGCTTGGCGTGCCGCATACGGTTGCCTATAAATTCGCGCCGTTGACATACCAACTGGGCAAGCGTCTTGTGAAGGTGCCGTCAATGCATCTGGCCAATATCCTGCTGGGTGAACGGGTTGTGCCGGAATTCCTGCAGAAGCAGGCCAATGGCAGGAATCTGGCGTCGACGGCGCTGGACCTGCTGATCAACAAAAACGGCATGGCCCAGCAACAACGCCAGGCATTTGCACAATTACCGGATATACTGCGTGGTGAAGGTGGCGGTACACCGGCACAGCAGGCGGCATCTTTTGTTTTGGGGTATTTATGAGCATCGTGATTTTTCATGGCACGCGGGCCAATCCGCAATCGAACTGGTTTCCCTGGCTGGCATGGCAATTGCCAGATGTGATTGTGCCCGAGCTGCCGACACCGCGCGGGCAAAGCCTTGAAAGCTGGTTCGCGGCGGCACCCAAGCTGGATGACGTTGTGATCGGGCATAGCTGCGGTGCGACGTTTGTTCTGCATCTTCTTGAATCACAAAAGGTGAACAAGGCGATACTGGTGGCACCGGTCATGGGTGCGATTGGTCTGCCGGAATATGACGAACTGAACCGTGAGTTTTATGGCCACCCGTTCGACTGGGGCGCGATCAAGCGCAATGCGGGTCAGATCATTATCATTCATGGGGATGACGATCCGTATGTACCCATCGGCCATGCCGAGAAGCTGCATCAGGCCATTGGCGGGGAGCTGGTCGTGATTCCCAAGGGTGGGCATCTGAACAGCGAGGCCAGTTTTACCCGTTTTCCGCAGATCATGGATTACCTTCAAAACGGCTGATTTCAGCTGTTTTGGGCCGGATCTGTAAAATTTAAGATAATATTTACCTTTACGTAATAGGTTGGGGGCATGAGAACGCATCGGCCCCGTGCACGTATTGATGCCAAACGACCCTTCGGGACGGCGGCGAATTACGGTGCGCCTGAAAAAACAGAAAGACATCTGAACAATCTTTTCCTCATTGCCGTCCTGAATGACATCGTCAACGACGATACGCGCGAGCGTGAAGTCGCCAAACGCAGTGTTGTTCCGCCGCCGCCGGAATGGGCGCACACACGTCACGTTTCGAATGACAGCTGCACAAAAACAAACGCGGCCAATCAAGGGCCGCGTCTGAAATTTTCCTTAGGTCTGTAACGCTTATCAGCGCTTGGCGATGTCCGTGTAGGGGCGTGCCGTTGCGCCGATATACAATTGACGCGGGCGGCCGATGCGCTGATCCGGTTCTTCGATCATTTCTTTCCATTGTGACAGCCAGCCAACCGTACGGGCCAGTGCGAACAGCACGGTGAACATTTCGGTCGGGAAGCCCATGGCGCGCAGGATGATGCCCGAGTAGAAGTCGACGTTCGGGAACAGCTTGCGGTCGATGAAGTACTGATCTGACAGCGCAATCTTTTCCAGTTCCATCGCCAGTTCCAGCATCGGGTCGTCCTTGACGCCGAGTTCTTTCAGAACGGCATGGCAGTCGGCCTTGAGGACAGCTGCGCGCGGATCGTAGTTTTTGTAGATGCGGTGACCAAAGCCCATGAGCTTGAACGGATCATTCTTGTCCTTGGCCTTGGCCAGGAATTCGGGGATGCGTTCCTTGGTGCCGATCTCGGCCAGCATTTCCAGCACTTCCTGGTTTGCGCCGCCATGTGCGGGACCCCACAGGGATGTGATGCCAGATGCAATACAGGCGAACGGGTTTGCACCTGTGGAGCCCGCAAGGCGAACGGTCGATGTCGATGCGTTCTGTTCGTGGTCGGCGTGCAGGATGAAGATTTTTTCCAGCGCCTTGGCCACGACCGGGTTGATGTTGTACGGCTCAGCCGGGACCGAGAAGCACATGTACAGAAAGTTCTCAACGAACGACAAATCGTTGCGCGGGTAGATGAAGGGCTGGCCGATCGCGTATTTGTAGGTCATCGCGGCGAGCGTCGGGATCTTGGCCATCAGGCGGTGGATCGAGATTTCGCGGTGCTGCGGGTTATTGATGTCGAGGGAGTCGTGATAGAACGCCGACAGGCCGCCGACCACGCCGCACATGATCGCCATCGGGTGCGCATCGCGACGGAAACCGCGGAAGAAGAAGTGAACCTGTTCATGCACCATCGTGTGATAGGTGATAAGTTTGGAAAATTCGGCGTATTCCTTTTTGGTCGGCAGTTCGCCGTTGAGCAACAGATATGCCACTTCGATGAAGTTTGATTTGGTGGTCAGTTCTTCAATCGAGTAACCGCGATGCATGAGCTTGCCTTCGTCGCCGTCGATGAAGGTGATCTTGGATTTGCACGATCCGGTCGAGTTGTAGCTGGGGTCAAACGTGATGTAGCCGGATTCGGCCAGCAGCTTGCGGACATCGATACCGTTGGGGCCGGCGGAGCCATCCACCACGGGCAGTTTGTATTGTTTGCCGGTTTGATCGTCGGTCAGGGTGAATGTCTTGGACATTGCGCGCGCTTTCTTATTATGAGAAATAGGTGAGGTGGATAGAAAAACTTATCCACAAGTCTACGTGCGTCGAGGGGTTTGGGCAATCGGCCTTACGCCGGGGCGTAACCAGCGATCTGGCGGCAGGCGGCAACCGGTCCAGTCGTGGGTTTTACCAGAGATTGCAGGCGGGCATGGTAATCGCCGGAAACCAGCAAAACGCGCGCGTCAGGATAGCTGGCCTTGGGCAGGACATAGACAAGACCGTTCTGCGTGCGCTTGCCCAGGCAGCTCAGGGCATCGTAATCAGCCCGGGATGACAGGGCCAGGTCAATGGCGGCGTCGGATGCATTTTTGCGCGCCATGATCATTTGCTGTTCGGACAGGTTGTGAAAGCTGAACACTGTGGATACGAAAAGGTAAATATCTGTGCGCGTGATGCCTGCGGCTGCCAGTTTGCTGTCAGTGTCATTGGCGGGGGCGTGGTGCGCGGCATTAGACGAATGCGCCGACGTCGTCGCAAGTACCGAGGGTACGGCGGCGAGGGCGAAGGCGGAGAGTGTTGCGGCCATGCGACGTTTCATCGCGGCGACCATATACCCGGGGGGTGATTCGTGTCAATTTGTGGCGGTTTACCGCTGTTTTAGTGTGCTGATACAGTTCTTGACGCTTGCCATAAGCCTTTGCTATACAAGGATATGCTTCAAGCCATGCGGGCCATTATTATTTCGATTACCAACGGCAGGATCTGACCTCCTGCCGCCGCAAGTGGATGCTGCGACACGCGCATCCCACCCTTAAAGAAGCAAATCCCTAGATATACGAGCGATACATTATGACTATGAGTGCTGCGCGCGTTCTTGCCGAAGTGCAACAGGCGCAAACCCGACTGGCCCGATTTGTTCCGGCCCCGACCCCTTTTGAAGCCGTCAGCCTGCCTGGGCTTTCCCTGCCTGTTTTCCTGAAGCGCGAAGATATTTCGCCGGTGCGTTCATACAAATGGCGCGGGGCGTTCAATCGCATGATGCATCTGGCCGAGAGTGGCGACAGCCGTCCGGTCGTGACGGCATCCGCCGGCAACCATGCGCAGGGCGTGGCATGGGCGGCACGCATGCTGGGCATGCGGGCGAATATCTACATGCCGGTTTCAACGCCGATGGTCAAACAACAGGCTGTGCGCATGCATGGCGGTACAAATGTTCATGTCGAGCTTGTGGGCGATACCTACAACCAGGCGGCGGATGCCGCGCACGCGCAGTCGGAGCGTACGGGTGAAATCTACGTTCCGGCATTTGATAATCTTCACACGATCGCGGGGCAGGCGACGATGGGGACTGAAATTGTTGCGTCCAATGCTGGACCGTTTGATGTCGCATTCCTGCAGATCGGCGGCGGTGGCATGGCGGCGGGCGTTTCCAGCGTTCTGCGCGCGGCATATCCCGGTATCAGGCTTATCGGCGTGGAGGGTGAAGGCCAGGCGTGTATGAAGGCATCGCTTGACGCCAGCCGTCTTGTTACCCTCAATCAGGTTGATGGGTTTTGCGACGGCACTGCTGTCACGCGCCCGGGCGATCTGTGTTTCGACGTATGCCGCGAAACGCTGGACGATGTGATTACCGTCAGTAACGGCGATATCCACAGCGCCATGAAAATGATGTGGGACACGACCCGCACTATCCCGGAACCATCAGGTGCGATGGGGCTTGCAGGGTTGTTGCAATGGAGCGGGCTGCACCCAGAGGCGCGCGATGCCCGCATGATGACGGTGATTTCCGGCGCGAATATGGATTTCAACAAATTGCGCGATCTGTTCAGCGGCGCAGCCGAGAACACCAAAGGTCGTCGTCATATGCGCCTGACCATCGGTGAGCAGAATGGCAGCCTGGTTGAACTTGCCGAAACCTGTTTCAGCGATGTGAACATCATCGGGTTTCAATACGGCAAGGTCGATCACGTCAATGCTTGGCCCGTGATCGTGTTTGATGCGGATGATGCGAAGATGGCCAGTATTACGTCGTGTCTTAAGGCCACCGGCGTCGCTTATGAAGATATCACCGGCGCGCCGGATGCGAATGTCATTCATTACGATGCGCGGTTGTTCAGCAACCCGCTGGTATTGCAGGTCAGCTTCCCGGAACGGAAAGGGGCTTTGCGTGAATTCATGCGCGCCGTGCGTCCGCATGCCAATATGTGTTATTTCAATTACCAGTATACGGGCGATGTGCAGAGCACGGCGCTGATGGTGTTTGAATTCAAGTCAGGCGATCAGCATGCGCCGTTTCTGGACGCGATCCGGCATTCGCCGGTCACATTCCGTCCGGTCGATGACCGCGTGCGTGCGCGCATGCTGTATAACGCGCCCGGACCGGTTTAGTTTTAATCAGTGGTGGTGATGGCCGTGGTCGTGCATCCAGTGCAGGGCGTATTTCAGGCGGTTCATCACTTCGCCCTGGCCCAGCACTTCGGCAGCCTTGGCAATCGGCGGTGATGTCATGGTGCCGGCGAGCGCGGCGCGGAATGGCATCATCACCTTGGCCAGTTTGCCTTCATATTTTTCGTTGGCGATGGTTTTCAGGGCTGCTTCGATATCCGTATCTTTGAAATCAGCGCCAAGACGCGCGAGAGCGTCGTAAATATAATGCATGGCGTGATGTGCATCGTGATCGTGCAATGTGTGCGATGCTTTCTCGTCATACTCGAAGGGTGTGTCCTTCAGATATAGCTGCGCATCGGACGCCAGCTGAACAATGGTGGCGGCACGTTGCTTCAGGTCATGCATGCCTTTGAGCAGGCGGTCCTTATGCGCGGCGTCAGTTGCGCCGACGCGTTCCAGCACCAAATCAGTCAGGCGGGCGTCGTCGGCAATTTTCATGTAATGCGCGTTGATGTGATCCAGTTTTTTGAGATCAAGGCGTGACGGCGCGGCGTTGATGTTGGTCAGTTCAAACCATTCCGACGCCTGTTCCTTCGTAAAAATCTCATCATCGCCGTGCGACCAGCCGAGACGCAGCAGGTAATTGCAGACGGCTTCTGGCAGATATCCCAGTTCCTTAAATTCGCCGGCAGCCTGTGCGCCGTGGCGCTTGGACAGTTTGGCGCCGTCCGGACCATGGATCAGCGGGACATGCGCAAATTCCGGCACGGACCAGCCCATGGCTTCGAAAATCAGTTTCTGGCGGAAGGCGTTGTTCAGATGGTCGTCGCCGCGCACCACATGCGTAATGCCCATATCATGGTCATCAACCACGACGGCATGCATGTAGGTTGGGGAGCCGTCAGAGCGCAGGAGGATCATGTCATCCAGCTGGCTGTTGGCGACGCGGACTTCGCCCTGGACCAGGTCATTGATGACGCTGTCGCCCTCGATCGGGGCCTTGATACGGATAACAGGTTTGACGCCTGCGGGGGCGGTCGCGGGGTCGCGGTCGCGCCAGAAGCGATTGTAGCGGGGCTGTTCACCCTTCGCCAGCGCGTCAGCGCGCATGGTTTCCAGTTCTTCGGGGGAGCAGTAGCAGAAATACGCCTTGCCGGCCTTGACCAGTTCATGGGCGACTTCCGCATGGCGGGCGTCGCGTTTGGACTGGAACACCGGTTCGCCTTCCCAGTCGATGCCAAGCCATTTCAGGTCGCGGATAATCGCGTCGATGGCGTCCGGGGTGGAACGGGCCTTGTCGGTGTCTTCAATGCGCAGGACAAATTTGCCGCCGGTATGTCTGGCATAGCACCAGTTGAACAGGGCCGTGCGTGCACCGCCAATATGCAGGAAACCGGTGGGGGATGGGGCGAAACGGGTAACCGTTGATTTGTCAGGGGCAGTCATGTCTTGCCTTGGCTTAAGTATCAGGTATCAGTGTTATAAATGCTTAAAGTTTTGAACACAATCAGGGAAGAATGGCGCGAGCACTGGCGTCCCACGCGGGACCGGGTGCTCTGGGCACCCGTTTTCGTGGCCCTTGGTATCGGGCTGTATTTTACCCTGATGTTTGAGCCGTCTTTGGTGGCTGGTGCCATCTGTTTCGGGGTGTGTACCGTTGCTGCGCTGGTTGCCACGCAAAAGGCACCGGCATGGGGTTATGTTGCCCTTGCGGCCATGCTGATGGCGCTGGGTTTTGGGGCGGCGCAGTTGCGCACCTATATGGCTGATGCGCCGCAGCTGAGCCGGGAAATCAATTTCACCCGCGTCGAAGGCCGGGTGCAGGATATCACCACCGCCGATATCAACCCCAACACGGGCCGCCAGCGCGCCAAGAAGGTGACGCTGGATTCCCTGATCGTTGAAAAGCTGGCACCGGAGGCGACGCCACGATCCATTCGCCTTTCTACTTATCATGTGCCGGACGGCGTGGTGCCGGGGGATCGCATCGCTTTGCTGGCGCATCTGATGCCACCGTCGGGGCCGGTGGCACCGAACGGGTTTCCATACCGGCGGCAGGCGTTTTTTGAAGGTCTGGGCGCGACCGGATTCACGATGGGTAAGTTTGAGCTAATCGCCAAGGGCGATGCGCCGGGCAATATGTGGTTCAACGCATTGCGCCAGAAAATCGCCACGCGCATTTCTGCGCATCTGCCACACCCGGAAAGTGCCGTGGTAACCGCGTTGTTGGCGGGGGAACGCGCAAGTATCCCGGAGAGCATCAATAACGATCTGCGGGATTCCGGGCTTTATCATCTGTTGTCGATTTCGGGCCTGCACGTGGCCATTGTGTGCGGGTTTACGTTTTTTGTTCTGCGTTTCCTGATGGCGCTTGTGCCGTTGATGGCGCTGCATCTGCCGATCAAGAAAATTGCGGCGGCGGCCGCTTTGGCGGTCGGATTTTTCTATTCCATGCTTGCGGGTATGCCGGTGCCGACGGAGCGGGCGTTGTTCATGACCGGTCTTGCGTTGCTGGCAGTGATGCTGGACCGTACGGCGTTGTCACTGCGCACCATCGCGCTGGCCGCGTTTTTCATTTTGCTGATCCAGCCCGAGAGCCTGGTCGGGGCTTCGTTTCAGTTATCGTTTGCGGCGATGCTGGCGATGATTGCATTTTATGACAGTGCGGGCCGCAAATGGACGGTCAGCAGCCGTGAAGACAGTTTTATACGCAAACTGTTTCTGTATTTTGCGGGCATATTCATCACGACAATACTGGTCAGCTTCGCAACTTTGCCGCCGATCCTGCATCACTTCGGGCGGTTCCAGATATTTGGGGTGATCGCCAATGCGATTGCCATTCCGTTGACCAGCTTTGTCGTGATGCCTGCGGGCATGGCGGCGATGGTGCTAATGCCGCTCGGGCTGGAAGGTGTATTTCTGAAGATTTGCGGCTGGGGCGTTGAGGCTACGTTGCAGGTCGCAGCATGGGTCGCGCATCTGCCGCATGCGACATCGGCATGGCCCAATGTGCCGACCGGATGGTACATGGCATCGTGGCTGGGATTTTTGATTGTGTGCCTGTGGCGGGGGCGTTTGCGGTGGATCGGTGTGCCTGTGATGATTGCATCTGTTGCACTTGGTATTGCCACGGGTGCAAGGCCTGTTGCGATGATTGTCGATGATGGCAAGGCGCTTGGTGTTAAGGGCGGCGACCAGATCGCCTATTTCGGCAAGGCACCCAGCAAGTTTGAAAAAGATAACTGGATGTCCGTGTGGGGCGGCGTGGAGGTGAATAACGGCAAGGCCGTGAAAGACCCATTATGGCAGTCAGGCAATGTCAGCGTCGCTTGCGATGACTGGGCATGCCGCATTGCACCGGCAAACGGCATGGGCCTGAGCGTCGTGCGCAGCGCGACGGTCATGAACGAGGAATGCAACTGGGCCGGTATGGTCGTCGTGCTGGACAAGGCCGTGAAAGACGCACGGCAGGAAAATTGCGCGGCGCAGATGGTCAGTGCGTGGGATATAGAGAATGCCGGCGGTATGGCGTTTTATCACATGCCGGATGATACATGGCGCGCGCAGGGGTTTACGCCGCGCGAGGAACGCAGGCCGTGGACGCTGCGTAAGCAGTAATGCTTAATGATACTGGCGATAAATGCCGGATAAAATGCCCTGCACCTGTACGCGGCCGCCTTCGAAGGTGCGGATTTCGTAGTCCGGGTTTTCAGGGATCAGGTCGATGTGACCGCCGCGGCGGCGCAGGCGTTTGAGCGTCACTTCCTGGTCGTCAACCAGTGCCACAACGATATCGCCATCATGCGCGGTGTTAACCTTTTTAATCACGGCGACGTCCTGGTCCAGGATGCCGGCACCGGTCATGGAATCGCCATCGACAATCAGGGCGTAGAAATCACCCTTGCCGAGCATGCTTGAGGGCATGTCGATATTCTGGCCGTCGTGGCGGATCGCCTCGATCGGTGTGCCGGCGGCGATTTTGCCGAGCAGGGGGATGGATGAAATAAGCTGTCGGTCCTGCTGCGCACGATAGGACGACAGGTCGGTGACAATGCGTGCCTTTTGCGCGACTTCGGAATGGTCGGCGGCCTTGGGCGTGTAGCCTTCGGGCAGGCGGCGGACATGAAGGGCGCGGGCGCGGTTGGGAAGGCGTTCGAGAAAACCGCGTTCGACCAGTGCCTCAATCAGGCGGTGAATACCGGATTTGGATTTTAGGTCCAGGGCGTCCTTCATTTCATCGAAAGACGGGGCCAGATCGCCGTCGGACATCTTTTCGTGAATGAAAACCAGCAAATCGCGCTGTTTCTTGGTGAGCATAGGTAATCCCCTTAGTAAATCCTGATATATTCTCTATATGTTCTAGCTCTGTTCCTTTAGAAAGTCAACAGGGCCGCGCCGGGGTCGGGTTTGGTCATGAAGGCTTCACCGATCAGAAAGCCGTGAAATCCCGCTTTTTTGAGCATTTTGAGGTCTTCGGACGAATGGATGCCGGACTCCGAAATGATGGTCCGCCCGGCGGGGACATGACGAATCAGGTCCAGCGAGGTCTGGAGCGTGATGTTCAGGGTTTTAAGATCACGGTTGTTGATACCCAGAATGGCATCATCGGCGCGCAGGTTCAGGGCGCGCATCAGTTCGTCCTTGTTGTGGACCTCGATCAGCACGTCCATGTCGAAGCTGCGGGCGGCGTCGTAAAGTTCCTGTGCCGTCTGGTCGCCGACAGCAGCCATGATTATCAGGATGCAATCGGCGCCCAGCATGCGGGCTTCACTGACCTGCCATGTATCAATCATGAAATCCTTACGCAGCACGGGCAGCAGGCATGCGCCGCGTGCGGACACAAGGTCGCCGTCCTGACCTTTGAAATAGGGTTCATCCGTGAGCACCGACAGGCATGCCGCGCCAGCAGATTGATATTGCTGTGCGTGCAGGGCGGGGTCGAAATTTTCGCGCAGAATGCCCTTGGACGGCGAAGCCTTTTTAATTTCGGCGATGATGGATGTGCCGCCGGATGTCAGTGATTTTTTGAATCCGCGCACGGGCGACAGGTTGGTAAGATCGAGTTTGCGCTTGACGGAATCAACATGCTTGCGTTTGTCGGCGCAGATTTTCGCGAGTACATCGCTCATGATACGTAATCCCGGTAACGATTGAGAATGTCTTTGGCCTTGCCGGATGTCAGCGCATCGCGTGCCATGGCGACGCCGGACTTTAAATCCTGTGCGGCGCTGGCCATGACCAGTGCGGCGGAGGCATTGGCGCACACGGTATCGCAATAAGCGCCGTCGCCGCCATCCAGAAGATGGGTCAGGGCGTTGGCGTTATATTGCGCATCGCCGCCTTTGATGTCTTCGTATGTGCACGCGTTCAGACCGAAATCATCCGGTGTGATTGTGAATTCTTCGATCGTGCCGTGCGAGAGTGCGGCGACCCTTGTGGGCGCTGCCAGTGTGACTTCATCGACGCCGTCGCTGTTCACGATCCATGCGTTGTCGGATCCAAGTTTTTGCAATGCCTGCGCCATCGGGACCAGATACGCTACATCAAATACACCGATCAGTTGTTTGCGCACGCCCGCCGGGTTGGCAAGAGGGCCGAGCAGATTGAAAATCGTGCGGCGGCCAATGGTTTTGCGCACCGGCGCAACATGCGCCATGGCGCGGTGGTGCATGGGGGCCATCAGGAAGCAGAAGCCCAGTTCATCCAGCGCATCTTCCAGTTTTTCAAAACCAACCTGAAGCGGAATGCCCAGGGCTTCCAGCACATCGGCTGCGCCGGACGGGGATGAGTGCGAACGGTTGCCGTGCTTGGCGACGGGCACGCCGCAGGCGGCGACGACAAGGGCGACCGCGGTAGAGATGTTGAGCGTATGACGTCCGCCGCCACCGGTGCCGCAGCAGTCAATCGCATCAGCCGGGGCAACTAGACCGGTGACGTGGCGACGCATGGCGCGGGCAGCGCCAACCAGATCGTCAACGGTTTCACCGCGGTCGGCGAGTTCGTTCAGATACTGGGTCATTGCTGCTTCGGACATTTCGCCGCCGAGCATGGCGTTAATGGCGGTTTCTGTGTTCACAGCATATCCAGGAAGTTTTTGAGCATGCTGTGGCCGTGTTTGGTCATGATGCTTTCGGGGTGGAATTGTACGCCGTGGATCGGCAGCGTCGCATGATGCAGGCCCATGATAACGCCGTCATCGCTTTGCGCGGTGACATGCAGATCCTTGGGCAGGGTTTCGCGTTCAACTGCCAGTGAGTGGTAACGCGTCACCTCGATGGGTGATGGCAGGCCGGCAAACACGGATGCGCCGCCATGTGTAATCATCGATGTCTTGCCGTGCACGGGGTGCGGCGCGCGGATAACCTTGCCACCGAAGGCCTGACCAATGGCCTGATGGCCAAGACAGACGCCCAGCAGCGGCATTTTAGCGGCAGCGCATGCCTTGATAGTGTCGAGGCAGATACCGGCGTGGTCCGGATCAGAGGGCCCTGGCGATATCACAACACCCTGCGGCTTTTTGGCCAGAACGGCATCGACCGTGATCTGGTCATTGCGGTGGACTTCGACGTCCGCACCCAGATCGCCCAGATACTGGACAAGGTTGAAGGTGAAGCTGTCGTAATTGTCGATGAGGATGATCATGACTGCACCTTTGAAAGATCAATCGCGTCCTGCGCGGCGCGCAGTAAGGCGCGGGCTTTGTTGACGCATTCCTGGTGTTCGGACTCCGGTACGCTGTCGGCCACGATGCCTGCGCCTGCCTGAACATAGAGTGTGTTGTCTTTCAGCAGTGCGGTGCGCAGGGCGATGCATGTATCGACATCGCCGTTACCATCCAGATAGCCCATGCAACCCGCATAGAAAGAGCGGCGTTCGGATTCAAGGCGGTCGATGATCTGCATCGCACGGACCTTGGGCGCACCCGACACCGTACCGGCGGGGAAGCCCGCGAACAGGGCATCCAGCGGGTGAATACCGTCTTTCAGACGGCCTTCGACGTTGGAGACGATGTGCATGACATGCGAATATTTTTCGACGTTGAACTGTTCCGTCACCTTGACGGTGCCGGTTTCAGCGACGCGGCCGACATCATTGCGGCCAAGGTCGAGCAGCATCAGGTGTTCGGCGCGTTCCTTGGGGTCGGCCAGAAGTTCGTTTGCCAGTGCCATGTCTTCCGCCTTGTCGATCCCGCGTTTGCGTGTGCCGGCGATGGGGCGGATGGTAACGTCGCCCTTGCGGACGCGGACCATGATTTCGGGTGATGATGCTATGAGCGAGAAACCGTCCAGCGTCATCAGTACCAGAAACGGTGACGGGTTCAGGCGGCGCAGTGAGCGGTAAAGTTCAACAGCCGGAAGATCGAACGGCGCAGAAAAGCGTTGCGAGAGGACGACCTGGAAAATCTCACCTGCGACGATGTCTTCCTTGGCGCTTAGCACCATGCTTTTGTAATCGGATTCGGTTGTGTGTGCCTTGATGGGCAGTGGCGTTGCAACAGTCGAGCCCTTTTCAGGTAACGGCATGTCGCCGCGCAGTAGCGTGTTTTTTGCGTCGTTCAGGCGTTGAACGGCGGCGTCATATGCCGCATCGGCATCACCCGTTACATCGCGTACCGGCACGGCCAGATGGACGATCTGGCGGATATTGTCGAACACGGCCATCAGGCTGGGTCGCATCATGACCGAGTCCGGGATGTTGATATTATCTGGTTTGGTGTCGGGTACGGTGGGTTCGACATGATGGATCATGCCATAGCCCATATATCCGAACATGCCGGATGCAAGCATTGGCGGCGCATCTTCGGGCACCACGTCGATGCGGCTTTGCGCGACCAGTTTTTTCAGTTCGTCGATGGGTTTGTCACCGGACGAAGTCCAGACAATGTCGGGGTCCATGCCGATGGCGGAATAACGCCCCAGCACTTCGCCGCCGGTCACGGATTCCAGCAGGAGTGAATATTTGGCGGCCTTTGTCAGGCGCAGATAGGCGGAAACAGGCGTAAGGGTATCAGCAATCAGCGCAAGCGTGATCAGCTGTGTCTTGCCGGCATCCCGGTTTTTGCGGAATGCATCACGTGACGGCCAGATGGTTCCCAGTGGCTGCTCATGGTTGGACATTCTGGCTTTCCGGACCATACATTTTTTCGAGCCTGTCGCGCTTGATCAGGACATCGTGACGTTCGCGCAGATCGGCGTAGTACAGCGCGGCGACCGCCTGCTGCATCTGCTGTTCGATCTGGGCGCGTTCGCTGGCGTCGAGTTTAGCCGTGCCGGATTCAGGAATGCGTGCATCCAGCACCTGCGCCAGGATGACGCCGCCTTCGGTCGGGACTTTCACGACGGCGTTCAAATCGGTTTCATCGAACAGCCGCGTCAATGCGATGGGATCGTTGAGGCCGGCCACTTTCGACTGGCGGCTGACATCGCGTGCGGTTTTCAGGACCGCGCCGGATTCCTTGGCTGCCTGCGCAAAGTCTTTTTCACCCTTGGACAATTGCGTCGTCAATGCGTCGACGGCGGTGTTCATGGCGGTGCGGCTTTGTTCCTCGTAATATTTTTTGGCTATGTCGTCGCGTATTTCGGCGAAATCACGGTCGCGTGTCGGGCGAACGCTGTCGATCGAGAAGGCGGCGTATGTGGTGTCATTAATCTGACCCAGATCGCCGGTTTCACCTTCCATCAGTTCAAACAGGGACGAAAGCACGTCCTTGTTTTGTGACAGGGCGGTCAGAAGCGGATCAGCATCGGCAGCCTGGAAATTGCCCTGCGCATCAATGGGACCGATGGTGCGGATCTGTACACCCATATCGGCGGCAATCTGGTCCAGCGTCTGGCCTGAACCGAGGGCTTCATCAACCTTGGTGATGCGGGCCTGCATTTCGCTATGCATGGCGTCGGATTCAAGTTCCTTGCGCAGGTCTGACTGCACGTCGGCCAGCGATTGCAGGCGCGCGGGCATGACGGAGGCAACGCGAATAACGTGCCACCCCAGCGGCGTTTTGATGGGGTTTAGAACCGTGCCGGATTTTGCGCTGAAGATCGGGCCCGACAGTTCAGGCGGCAGGCCGTTCTGCTCAACATCGGTGGCGGCGCGGTAGGCCTGCGGTGCTATGGATTTCAGCGACGTGCCCTTGCGCGCAGATTCTGATGCCGCTTTTGCTTTTGCTTCGTCGGTCAGGACGATCTGTTCGATCTTGCGGCGTTCGCCGATGCGGAATTGTTCTTTGCGTTCTTCATACGCGGTTTTTACATCAGCGGCGCTGATGGTGGCGGATGATTTAACGTCATCGGTCGAGAAGACGATGGCTTTGAATGTGCGCTCTTCGGGGATCTGGTACTGGTCTTTCAGTGTTTCGTAATAGGCTTTCAGTGTGTCTTCGTCCGCTTCGGCGTTCGCCTTTGCGACGGCCAGTTCCGGCGTCAGGGTGAAAAACATGATGTCGCGGCGTTCGCCGTTGTAACGGCCCATGGCGTCCTGCGCCAGTTGCGGCGTGTAGTTCACAGCGCCTTTGAGCGAGGCGTTGATAATGCCGGAGGTGATGTCCTGGCGCATAGATTGCATCAATTGCGCTTCGTTCATGTTCTGGGTGCGGAGCAGGCGATTGAGCGTGTCCTGTGGTTTTTCACCCGGCTGGATCTGCAATTTGATCATGTCGTGGACGCGGGTGGCGAGGTCGGCGCGGCTCAGCATAAGGCCTTCGCTGACGGCTTCCTGGCGCAGGGCTTCGCGCGTCACCATTTCATCCAGCAGGTTGCGCAGCAGGCCGAATTTGTAAGCTTCCTGCATGTTCATGTTCTGGGCCTGCAGGGACGGTGTCGCCTGGCGTTCGAATGTTTGCTGGTCGATTTTTACCTTGCCGATTTTTGCCAGTGTGGTGTCGGTGAAGCCATTCCGGAAAACGCCGTTGACGTCCATGAAGACCATCCCGAGGGATGCCAGCATGACGAAACTGAGTGCGATGTACTTGATAGCCTTGGCACCGTGGCCTTCGCGAAAGGTATTGAGCATTGTTTTCAGCACGCCTTCATGTTTGTCGGATTATGGGTCCGACGGCTTGTAAAAATGATTCCGGCACTATAAATACCCGACATGGCTATGAAAAGAACCCCCTTTATCGCTGGCAACTGGAAGATGAACGGCACGCGCGAACAGGCGGCCAAGCTGTCTGCCGCGATCAAGCCGCAGGCGGGGGTCGATGTCGTCCTCTGCCCGCCCTTTTTGCATATTTCGGCGATTGTCGGGACCTGTGCCATCGGCGCTCAGGACGTGTCCGATCGTGATGACGGTGCCTTTACGGGTGATGTTTCCGCCAAAATGCTTGCCGATATGGGCTGTAGATACGTGATTGTCGGCCATTCCGAGCGCCGCCAGTACCACCGGGAGACCGATGCCCTTGTCTCGGCCAAGGCTGCCAAGGCCATGGAAGCCGGGCTTATTCCGATCATCTGTGTGGGTGAAACCAAGGCCGAGCGCGAAGCGGGCCTTACTGAGGCCGTTATTGAGACCCAGATTGCCGGGTCCGTCCCAGCCGGGGCCACGGGGCAGAACATCGTTATCGCTTACGAACCCGTCTGGGCCATTGGCACCGGGCTGGTGGCCAGCATCGACCAGATTGCGCAGGTGCACGCACAAATCCGTGGACTGCTTGAAAAGCGGCTTGCGGACGGGGGTATTTTACGCATTATATACGGCGGTTCGGTGAAAGCCGACAACGCCGCAGAAATCCTTGGTTTGGACGATGTGGACGGGGCCTTGGTGGGTGGTGCATCCCTTAAGGCCGAAAGCTTTGTTGAAATTATCCGCGCAGTGAAGGTATAAGTACGCCCAATGCAAGAAGTCATCCTCGTCATTCATTTGATTCTGGCCCTGTCGATCATCGTCATGGTGCTGATCCAACGCTCTTCCGGGGGTGGTCTTGGCATCGGTGGCAGCTCCGGCGGTCTGGGCGATTTCGCCACTGCGCGCGGCGCGGCCAATGCACTGACCAAGGCGACCACGATTTGCGCCTTTTGCTTTTTCGGAACCTCGCTGCTCCTGGCCTATATGGGCAAGGGTACCGCCAATTCCGGCCTGCTTTCCAATATTGATGCGCCTGCTGTCAGCGCCCCGGCCATGCCCGGTTCACCGGCCGACACAATTACTGAGCCTGCGACGCCACCGGCTGCCAAGACACCTGAACCTCCGATCTCTAAAAAATGACGCGATATATATTCATAACAGGCGGGGTTGTTTCTTCCTTAGGGAAGGGCCTCGCCGCCTCCGCTATTGGTGCGCTTTTACAGGCGCGCGGCTTCACTGTCCGCCTTGCCAAGATGGATCCGTACCTGAATGTCGATCCGGGTACGATGTCGCCGTTTCAGCATGGCGAAGTATTCGTCACTGACGACGGTGCCGAGACCGATCTGGATCTTGGCCATTACGAACGCTTCACGGGTCGTTCCGCCAACAAGAACGATTCCATTTCCGCTGGCCGTATTTTCATGAACGTCCTGCAACGCGAGCGCCGCGGCGATTATCTTGGCGCGACTATTCAGGTCATTCCGCATATCACGGACGAGATTAAAACATTCATCCGCGAAAAAGACGGCTCCGCCGACTTTGTGCTGGTCGAAATCGGCGGCACGGTCGGTGACATTGAATCCCTGCCGTTCCTCGAAGCCATTCGCCAGTTCGGCAACGAAGTGGGTGAGGCGCGTGCGCTGTTCATTCATACCACCCTGCTGCCGTATATTGCGGCCGCGGGTGAGCTGAAAACCAAACCGACGCAACACTCGGTCAAGGAATTGCTGTCGGTCGGTATTCGTCCGCGTATCCTGCTGTGCCGTGCAGACCGCGAAATCCCGGAAGATGAACAGCGTAAAATCGCCCTGTTCTGTAACATCGATCCGCAATGCGTGATCCCGGCGCTTGACGTTAAATCCATCTATGAGGTGCCGCTGTCCTATGGCCGCGAAGGTCTGGATACCCAGATCCTGCGCTGCTTCAATATGGACGCGAAGAAACCGGATCTTAGTGTCTGGGAAAACATCAATCACCGCATTCAGAACCCTGAAGGTCATGTGCGCATCGGTATCGTCGGTAAATACACCGAACTGACCGACAGCTATAAGTCGCTGAACGAAGCGCTGACGCATGGCGGTGTTGCCAATAATGTTTCGGTCGACCTTGTGTTCATCGAGGCCGAGAAATTTGAAAAAGAAACCGATGCGATCAACGCGCTGGAAAATGTAAACGGCATTCTGGTGCCCGGCGGCTTCGGCCAGCGCGGCACAGAAGGCATGATCAAGGCGGTTGAATTCGCACGCACGCGCAAGATTCCGTATTACGGTATTTGCTTTGGCATGCAGATGGCCGTCATTGAAGGTGTCCGCAATCTGTGCGGTATCAAGAATGCCAGTTCCACCGAATTCGGTGAAACATCGGAACCGGTTGTTGGCCTGATGACCGAATGGATGAAGGGCAACGAGATTGAAGAACGCAAAGCGGCCGGCGATCTCGGCGGCACGATGCGTCTGGGTGCGTTCCCGGCCAAGCTTATTAAGGGCAGCCGCGCGGCGCAGGCTTACGGTTCAATCGATATCAGCGAGCGTCATCGCCATCGTTATGAAGTGAACACCAATTACAAAGCCGGCCTTGAAGCCAAGGGCATGGTATTTTCCGGGATGAGCCCGGACCAGCGCCTGCCGGAAATCGTCGAATACCCGGATCATCCGTGGTTTGTCGGCGTGCAGTTCCACCCCGAACTGAAATCCCGCCCGCTGGATCCGCACCCGCTGTTCGTGTCGTTTATCCGCGCAGCTTTGGACCAGTCACGGCTGGTTTAGCGCATTTATTAGTCATAACGTTTATTTCTAGTGCTTTTTCCTGAATGGTGAGTTGCCATAAGCTGTTGCTTTGGGCAGAAATGTCGCAGTCAACAATTGTGGAAAACGCACGCTTATGGGACCATTGCGCTGATGGGACACATCTTTTCCCGCCGCTGGCCCGTTCTGGTCCGGCTCGCTCTTATGCAGATCATTCTTCAGACGGCTTTCATGCCGGGAATGGTGCCCCATGCCTATGCGCAAGTGGTGCCTGAAACTTTGCCTGGTCCGGCGGACGCCAACCGCATTTCGCCGCAACCTGAGCGCCGCCTGCCGCCACAGGACAGCAAGATGACGTTGCAGGATCAAAACCTGCCAGGCACGGAAATGCCGGAAGGTGCAGATCAAATTCACCTGACATTGAACGATGTCGTTTTCGAAAATGTAAATGCGTTCACCGCTAGTGAGCTTCGACCGCTTTATGCGGAGTATCTGGGCAAAGACATCACGCTCGACAAGGTGTATGGCATCGCAGGACGCCTGACGAAAATGTACCGCGAGCGTGGGTATTTCCTGTCGATGGCGTATGTGCCTGACCAGAAAATTGGCGGCGGCATCGTGCGCATTGCCGTGGTTGAGGGGCGCATTTCAGAGGTGGAAATGCAGGGAAACGCGCCGCAGGGCGGTGTTCTTTCGCGCTATGTTGCCTGGATACAATCACGCCTGCCGGTGAAGTCGGATGAAGTCGAAAGTTTTCTTCTGCGCCTGAATGATGTCCCGGGTTATGATTTCCGCGCGGTGCTTTCACCGTTGCCGGATGCTGCGCCGGGGGCGGTCAAACTTGTGCTGGTCCCATCTAAAGAAAAAGGTCGCGGGCAGGTCAGTTTTGACAATTTCGGTTCGCGCTATCTTGGTCCTAATGAATTGTCAGTCTTTTATTCCAAAAGCCTGTTGCCTATGAGCCAGACATCCGTATCGGCGCTTGTGTCCGCACCTGCGGATGAACTTCGGTATTTTACGGCCGAGCATTCCGTTCTTGTTGCGCCGGATGTGCGCGTAAAAGTGGCCGGAAACATCACGCGTTCGACGTCGGGTTATCGTTTAAAAAACCTTGATATCAGGGGCGATTCCAGTGATGTAAGCGCCGCCGTCGAGTGGCAGCCGGTGCGCCAGCGCGACCGCAATGTCGTGTTGTCTTTCACGCTTGAGCGCCGGAACACCGAAACCGAATTGCTTGAAACGCCGTTTTCAAAAGACCGGGTCCGCGCCGCGCGTGCGGCCGTGCGTTATGACGGCCAGAATTATTTCAGCGGATATGATTTTGCGGAAGTGACGATGAGTCGTGGTCTTCCGATTATGGGAGCAAGCCGCGAGAATGATCCCGATGTATCGCGCCCGGAAGCTGAACCTGATTTCAGCAAGCTTGAGGCGCGGATCACGCATCTGCACGACATGGGGCATGATCTGGTTCTGTCAGTATCTGGCGCGGGGCAAGTGGCATCAGGCCCCATGTATGCGTCAGAAGAATTCGGATATGGCGGGCAAAGTTTTGGCCGTGCGTATGATTCATCGGAAATTACGGGCGATCATGGTATCGCGGCGGCGGCGGAGCTTCAGTATAACGGCCTTGATGTGGGTGATGTCTTTCAGGTCAACCCGTATGTGTTTTACGATGTCGGCCGTGTGTGGAACGAAGATGCAGGACAGCCGGAAACGGCATCTGGCGCATCGGCCGGTCTCGGCGTTCGGGGCAGTGTCCTGACCAAAACCAACTATAATCTGGGGCTGGCTTACCCGCTGACCCGCACCATCAGTGCGCCGGTCTACGGCAGCGGTGAAGACGGACCCCGTATGTATGTTCAGGTTAACCGGATTTTCTAACCGGTCTTTAAGCCATAGTCAGGCTAAGCCCTTATATTTTCTGCATTTTATTACGAATCTGAAATAATGATCTGGCCATACCTTTGTAGGTTTTTGGCCCGGATTTTGTGCCTGTGGTGACGTAAAGCGCGAAATATGGGGTTTTCGGGTGAATTTAAGGGGGCTTTCTGTTTCCTTTTTAAGCTCAAAATTTGCTCAAAACCCATACTAAAGTTTAGGTCCTAAGTGCATGATTTTCAAAATTAATTTCAGCTTTACCAATCCAGCGTAAACTTATCTTCATGGAACTGCGTCGCCAGTTACTCACTACCAGCGCATTGTCGGTCATGGTTGCAAGTGCATTCATGCCGCACGCGCATGCGAACCCGATCGACGGTGTAGTGAGCGCTGGTTCCGCGGACATTGCGTCGAACGGCAAGACGCTGGACATCACGCAGCATTCGGACAAGGCGATCATCGACTGGCGCGGATTTGACATCGCGCATGACGAGACCACTAACTTTTACCAGCCGTCTTCGAGTTCGATCATCGTCAACCGCGTGCATTCGAGCCAGGCATCGCAGATCGACGGTCGCCTGAACGCCAACGGCAATGTCATCATCATCAACCAGAACGGTCTTGTGTTCGGCGCGGGCGCTGTCGTTGACGTGCACGGGCTTGTGGTGTCGACCAGCGACCTGGACAACACGGCGTTCATGACCAACGCGCCGGTGCGCTTTACGCAGCCGGGTAATGTCAACGCCGCCATCGTCAATCACGGGACGATCACCGCGCATGACGCGGGCCTGGTCGGCTTCGTTGCGCCGCATGTCGAGAACCACGGTGTCATCACCGCCAATCTGGGCCGCGTGCATCTGGCGACCGGCGATAAAGCCACCGTAGATTTTTACGGCGACGGGCTGATGGAGGTTGAGGCCAGCGACAGCCTGCAGAACCAGATCCTGAACCAGACCGGCACGATTATTGCCGACGGCGGCAAGATCGCATTGAGCGCATCTGCCGGCGGCGAGGTGGTGACCAGCATCATCAACGCGCAAGGCACGATCCGCGCGCAGAGCGTGGGCGTTCATAACGGCGAGATCGTCATCGGCGCGAAGAAGAACGGCAAATCCAAGGTTAACATTGCGGGCAGCGTCGACGCATCAAGCGCCACGGGCAAGGGCGGCAAGATCACGGTTACGGCCGACCACATCGCGCTCAAACCCACCGCCAATCTGAACGCCTCGGGTCTCACCGGCGGCGGCACGATCAAGGTCGGCGGCGACAGGCACGGGCAGGGGGCGACCCCTAATGCAAAAACCTTAACCGTTGAGCAGGGTTCGTACATCGCCAACAATGCGCTCGATCTTGGCGACGGCGGCGAGACGGTGCTGTGGTCCGACCTGGTGACGTACTTCGCCGGTGGCATATCGGGCACGGGCGGTGCGAATGGCGGCGACGGCGGCTTCGTCGAAGTGTCGGGTAAGGACCATCTGGAATACCAGGGCCATGTCGATCTCTCGGCGAATGAGGGTTATGACTTCGGCAACCTGCTGCTGGATCCGAGCGATATCATCATCTCATCGGGTGGTGATACGGGTGGTTCATTCACGAGCGGCACCTACACGGCGTCGGCGGGCGCATCGGTGATCAACACCGCAACGCTGCAATCCCAGATCACGGCGGCCAACGTCACGATCAGCACGGCGGGCGGCACGGGCGGGAACGGCGATATTACGTTTGCTAACTCAGTTGCGTTCACGACGACCAGCCGCACGCTGACGCTGAATGCGGACCGGGACATCGTGTTCAACGCGAGCGCGGCCTGGACCGCGGGTAATGGCGGCTTCACCATGACGGCCGCGCGCGATATCCTGTTTAACGCCAATGTTAGCGCCAATGGTTCGGGCTCGCTTTCGGCTATCGCCCAACGCAACGTGACGGTCGGCAACGGTGTAACGGTGCGCAGTGCCAGCAGTGGTGGCACCATTCTTCGTGCAGCAGGTGGGGTTATCACGAATACAGGCGTGCTGACGAATAACGGTATTATCTCTGTCGGGACTGGCACGCTTTCGCTCATTTCAGGTTTAGATACGCTTGGTGAACGTGCAGATATCTCCTTGGATGGAGTGAACCTTCTTTATACGGGCGCGACAACAGGGTCGACAGGCGTAACAGGTTTTCGTGATGTGACCATCGGGCGTAATTTTTCAGCGACAGGTAGTCTGACTATCCAGGCCGAGCGTCACCTGACGATCAATAGCGGCGTCACGCTTTCTACGACGTCTACCGGCAATATAAACCTTAAAGCATCAAACACTGCCGGCATCAACGGACTTGGCTATCTTAGTAATTCAGGTACCGTTTCAGCCGGCACGGGCTCTTTTACGCTTGCGTCCGGTGTCGATGGTTCAGGGAACCGCCCGGATCTTGTTCTGAACAGCAGTCTTTATTCCACCGGTGCTACTGTTACCGGTGTAGGCGTTACAGGTTTCCGCGACATCACGGTCGCACGCAATTTTACATCTACGGGCAGTATCACAATATCGGCCGAACGCGATCTTACGATCAATACCGGTACGGCACTGACAGCCGGCACCGCGGGTTCCATGCTGCTGAAGGCCGCCGCCACCAGTATCGCGAATGCCGGGGTCCTGACATTAAATGGTTCGCTCACGCTTGGGACGGGGACACTGAACCTGCAATCCGGCCTGGATACGCTGGGGAATCGCGCTGATCTTGTGCTTAATGGCACGAACACCTCAATTATCGGTGCGAATGTGGGCACTACAGTGATAACGGGTTTCCGTGACGTCACAGTCAATCGCAATCTTATCAGTGCTCTTTCTGTCAACATCAGCGCCGAGAGAAACCTGACGATTGGATCGGGGATTACCGTCGCCACTGGCGCTGCGGGCGGCATGACGCTTCGCGCATCGACGACCGCCGGCATTGGTGGCACGGGCGTTCTGAACAATAATGGAACAGTATCGACAGGAACCGGAACTTTTGTGCTTCTGTCAGGCCTGGATACACTGGGTGAGCGCGTTGATCTAAATCTGAATAACGCCACATGGGTTTCACAGGGTGCCAGCCATACGGGTATAAGCCTCACCGGCTTCCGCGATATCACGGTTAATCGTGATTTTACGACTACCGGCAGTATCACCATGTCGGCAGAGCGTCATTTTACCAACAACGCTAACCTGACTTCTGGCGCTGCAAGCAGCATGCTTCTGAGAGCGGCAAGTTCGTCTGTTGCCAATATTGGTTTATGGAGCAATACGGGAACGATTACTGCCGGAAGCGCCTCGCTTGCTTTGCAGTCAGGCCGGGATTCTCTGGGCAACCGCGTTAATTTAAACCTGAACAATACATCCGATCTTGTTTTCCAGGGGGCGAGCTTCACTGGTGTTACCATCACGGGTTTTGGTGATGTTGTGGTCAACCGCGATATCACGTCCACAGGCAGCATCACGATTGCGGCGGAAGGCAGTATCACGAATAATGCGGTGGTGACTACAGGCGCTGCGGGCGCTCTTTCGTTTCGGGCGGCGACATCGTCGGTTGCGAATGTTGGTACCTGGACAAATAATGGCACGCTTTCTGTTGGAACGGGGACGCTTACCATTTCAGCAGGGGCGGACGGTTCTGGCGGCAGGCAGGATCTTGTGCTGAATAATGGATTTGTAACCAGGCAAGGCGCAAATTTCGGCTCTTTCACAGCGGTAGGATTCCGCGATATCACCCTTAATACGGATATCCTGTCCGCAGGCAGCGTTAACCTGACGGCAGAGCGTAACCTGACAGTCAATTCGGCGGTGACAACATCGCTCACCGGTGCTCTGCATCTGCGTGCAGCCGGGGCACTTGTCACCAATCAAGGGGTTCTGACCTTAAATGCGCCTATCAGCACGGGCAGCAGCACCTTGGTGCTTTTGACGGGGCTTGATACTACCGGCAACGCGACGACTGATCTTCTTATCAACAATGCGTTGTTGACCACGCAGAATGCAACTGTGGGCTCGATAAATATCTCGGGATTCCGTGATCTTACAATTGATCGCGCCTTCAATTCTACCGGCTCCGTAACATTGACATCGTTGCGTGATCTAAATGTAAATGGACCGATCACATCATCCACTACATCAAATCTGACTTATACTGCGGGCAGGGATCTTGTCATTGGCGCAAGCCAGACGCTTACGAATTCAACATCTACAGCCGATATAGCCTTTTTGGCAGGCCGCCATCTAACGATTAATAGCGGGGCTGTCATTAAATCCGGATTGATCGGAGCGACCACTATCCGTGCCGCGAATGCTGTCCTTACAAACCAGGGCGTTCTGACGATCAATGGTACGATCAATGCCAGCACCGGCACCACAACACTTCTCAGCGGGCTTGATTTGTCGGGGAACCGTACAGCCGACTTCACTCTCAGCGACGCGACGATGACTTACCAGGGCGCTGTGCAGGGGGCGCTTACGGTTACCGGTTTCCGCGATGTCACGGTTGCGCGTAATCTTACATCAAGCACCACGAATATCACGGCCGAACGCAACCTGACTATTAATCCCGGCGTCAGCCTTACGGCGACGACAACCGGCACATTCACATTCAGGGCGGCTGGCGGCCTATCTACCAATACAGGAACGCTTGTGTTATCTGGCGCCACGATCAGCGTGGGCACGGGGGCGCTCACCCTGGTCAGCGGTATGGATGAATCAGGCAATCGTACGGATCTTACATTGGATAACAGCAACCTGACCTTTCAGGGGGCCAATATGGCTGCTTTGAGTCTGAGCGGGTTCCGCGACATCAATCTTGCGCGTGATATCACCATCGGCGGATCCAGCACCATTACCGCAGAGCGCAATCTGAATGTGGTGACCGGTGCCACTTTGACAACGAACATCAATACACTGGTTTTGCGGGCGGCGGGCAATAACACTAACAATATTGGCGCCCTTACAATTGATGGCAATATCACTACCGGTGCGGCCTCGATCACGCTTGTGAGCGGTCTGAATGCCGATGGTACGCGTAATGATCTTACGCTCAGCAACAGCAATTTCACTCTAAGTGGCGCGAATATGAACGCGCTGAGTATTTCTGGTTTCCGTGATGTGACTTTCGCCAGGAATATAATGTTTAATGGTACACTGAGTGTGGTTGCGGAGCGCAACGTCAATGTCAATGGCGGCGTAAACCTTACCTATGGCGGCACCAATATCACCATGTCCCTGCGGGCAGGGGGTGCAACGTCCGTAAACGAGGGCGCGATCAACATTGACGGCGTTCTGACGGCTGGCACGGCGGGCACGCTTACGCTAGCAACGGGCACGGATTCCACCGGTGCGCGTACCCAAGACCTTGTGCTGGACAGTGCCCGTTATGTGATGACGGGGTCCGATATCGGCCGTCTGACCGTCACGGGATACAGGGATATTACTTTTGCATCCGATTTTACGTTCGGTAACATTATAAGCGTGATAGCCGAGCGTAACCTGACGGTAAACAGCGGCGTCACACTTACGGGCGGGCCGACCCAGGGCTTCCTTTTGCGTGCAGGGGGCGAAAACTCCGTAAATATCGGTACATTGACCCTGGACGGAAAAATCATTTTTGGCAGCGGCGGTACATTTACGCTTGGCAGCGGTTTTGATAATTCCGGTCTGACGCGCGGCGCAGATCTTGTGCTTAACAGCAGCAATTTTGCGATGCGGGGTGCCACTGCGGGGGGGCTTGCCATCTCTGGTTTCCGTGATGTCACGCTGAACACTAATTATAACTCCGCCAGCACAATAAACGTTGTTGCCGACCGTAATCTGACGATTGGCAATGGCGTTACGCTGTCCAGCGGCGGTACAGGCAGCATGATTTTGGCAGCCGGTGGCACGGATGGAGTGAATGCAGGTATCCTGACGAATAACGGCACTGTGCGTGTGGTCGGTGCCCTGTTTGCGCAATCCGGTGCCAATTCACTGGATGCCGGTGCAGACTTTGTGTGGGACGGCGTGCGTTACAGTATGCTGAATTCCAGCCTATCGGGCGGCGTAACAGTAAAGGGTTTCCGCGACGCCATATTCAGTGCAAATATTTCTGCTACTGGTCATTCCGACATTACGGCGCAGCGTGACGTGATCATTGATTCCGGGGTCATGTATAATGTAGTGGGAAATTGGAATTTTACCGCTGCCGCTGCCAATAACGTAACGCAGAACCGTGGTCAGTTCATCAATAACGGCACACTCGTGATGGGCGGTACCGGTTCTATCAGTCTTTCGTCGGGTAAGGATGCAGGCGGATTGTACAGTGACTTCATCTGGGACAATGGCGGCCGCTACGTTACGCCGAATGCGAATATTTCCGCTTTCTATCTGGCTGGTTTCCGTGACATCACAATTGCACGTGATATCACGGCAACCAGTCATGTTTACCTGAAGGCCGACCGTAACGTTACGATTGCCAGCGGCACGACGGTCCGGGCAGGTACGACGACCAAGCTTACCGCGGCCAATAGTGATGTAAACGCGCAAGGCGTTATCCGTGTTGATGGGACGCTGTATTACGGCGGCAGCGGAGAGTTGACATTCCGGAGCGGTTTGGATTCCAGCGGCAACCGCGTTGACCTGGATCTGGGCAGCAGCAACTTTATCAAGAATGCCGGTGCAGGATATTCCGAGGTTGAGATCAAGGGCTTCCGTGACGTAACCATTCCGGTCAGCCTGTCTTCATCGTCGACGATATTGCTTGAGGCTTACCGCACGCTGACGCTGGACGCGGGCGCTACGCTGAGCAGTGCCACCGGCACAACCGTTTACGCTAAAGACGCCTTTGTAAACAATGCCGGCGCAGGCGTATTTGGCGGGGCGGGGCGCTGGCTGGTGTACAGCACATCGGCGCAGAAAAACGTCAATGGTGGTTTGGCTTACGGTTTTCAGGCATTTAGCTGTACATATGGCGCAAGCTGCGCCGGGCTTTCGGGCAGCGGCAGTGGCTTCATTTATACAATCAGTGATCCAGACAGCATCCTGGCCAGAATCCGTAATATTACGGGCGGTGGATTGCCGGATACGATTGTCCGCACCTCGCAGAATTTCAGCGCCAATCATGCGGCCACGCCCGGTACATCGACGACACCGTCCAATTTTGGCAGCAATGTAATAGTCAATGCGGTATCACCCGCGGGCGGTTACGTGCAGACCGATTACATGCTGACATTCTCGCCGGATCTGGCACAGCGTTTCGAGCTTGAAGAGTGGTTGTTCTGAGGCACAAAGGGGTACTTGGGACCGATTTCGAAGACCGTTCATTCCCACCTAATAAAAGAGTGATAATGTATATTATGGGAAATAATGGATTAGGTTTGTCAGGGGGTGTGTCCATCCTGTAACAGCCGGTTCTCCGGCGTTATCTCGCGCTTTTGCCTTTGCGCCGACGCAATCACAGCCTAAAACCACGATATCAATTCTATCAGGAGTCTTTCTTCATGCGTTTTGGTTTTCTGGTTCTGGCGGTGTCCGCATCAATGTCATTCGCGTCGTTTGCGGATGCGCACGAATATAAGGCTGGCGATCTGTTCATCGCGCATCCGGCCATCAATGCGACGCCGTCCGGTGCCAAGGTCGCTGTCGGCTATTTCACGATCAAAAATAATGGCAGCGCTGATGATGTGCTTCTGGGCATCGATACGCCGGGCTTAACCAAGCGCACCGAGATCCATTCCATGACCATGGACGGCGGCGTCATGAAAATGCGCAAGCTTGAGACGTTAACAATTCCGGCTGGCCAGGAAACAAAGCTGTCGCCGTCGGGCAATCACGTGATGTTCATGGACCTGGATAAAGCCGTTACGGCGGAGGATGAGTTCGAAGCCACGCTGCATTTCAAAAATGCGGGCGCTGTGAAGGTTTTGTTTGCCGGTGAGCCGATGGGCAGCGCGCCAGCCATTCACGCGCATCACTGATAGGAATATCCATAGGAATTAAAACCGGGGCTTTTTGCAGCCCCGGTTTTCTTATACGGATACGCAGTTTGCGCCGAGTTTGCAGGATAATTCGACCGCGCCGATATAATATGCTGGTGAAATCAGCGCGTAAGCGATGCCGATACCCAGCGTACGCCGCCAGCTATCCGTGGTGTTTTTGGTGATAATCAGGCCCGGCAGGAAATAGATCAGGAATGCCAGGAAACGTGATGGATTGCCGCCGGATACGGAAATGGCGCTGCCGGCTGCCAGGGTTTCGACCACGGCCATGATCAGCATGGGCAAAGCCAGGACCATGATGTAGAAGCCGAGTTTATAGGTATAGGATCGTTCAAATGTGCTCATATACAGCCAACGCAGGTGGGGCTTTTTATGTTCCGCCGGCATGCTAGTCTAACACCATGACCGACACCCCTATTGATCCGAAATCCGGTATCCAGTCCCTTCTCAACGTCATGGCGCGTTTGCGTAATCCTGACGGCGGTTGCCCGTGGGATCTTGAGCAGACGTTTGAAACCATCACGCCGTATACGATCGAAGAAGCCTATGAAGTGGCCGACGCGGTTGAGCGCGGTGACATGAAAGACTTCAAGGAAGAGCTTGGTGATCTGTTGCTCCAAGTCGTATTCCAAAGTCAGATCGCGAACGAACAAGGTATTTTTGATTTTGACGCGGTCGCGCGCGCCGAGGCCGACAAACTGGTCAGCCGCCATCCGCATGTATTTGGCGACCAGAGCGCCAAGGATTCTGCGGCGGTCATGGATATCTGGAACGCGCAGAAGGACAAGGAAAAGAAAGACAAAACCACGCATCTGCTGGATGCAATCACACGCGGGCTCCCTGCCCTTATGCGTGCGCAGAAAATTCATCGCAAGGTGGCTAAAGTCGGGTTTGACTGGCCCAGGGTGGACGATGTTTTCGCCAAGCTGGACGAAGAAGTGGCGGAATTGCGTGAAGCGGCGGTGCAAGGTGATGCAAAACACATTGAGGAAGAGCTTGGGGACATCCTGTTTGTAAGCTGTGTACTGGCCGAACATCTGGGTGTGGACGCTGAAACGGCGCTGCGCTCAGCCAATAATAAATTTATACGTCGTTTCAATGGTGTAGAAGATCTTCTTAAGGCGAATTCTCAGGAATTGGGCAAGGCCAGCCTTGAAGACATGGATGCGCACTGGAATACCGTCAAAAAAGACGAAAAAAGCGCCGCATAAAGGGTCATGATCCGCGGGTGCCCCTATCGCCCGCAAACCCGCCCCTCGCCTCGGTTTTGCGGCTTTTAGATATGCGTGAGGGGGGTAGTTTCCAGGCGTTAGCCTTCGGCCTTACGGCTGATGTTGAAACGGGCGTAATCGGCGTCCCCGAGCATCACTTTCAGGTACCGTATGGCACCGCGTGTCCGGTCGGATTTGATCTCGCCGTGGCGGTGCAGCCATGACAGCCATTTGCCGTCGCTGATGGGCAGCTTGATCGCGTATTCGGTACGGTCTTTATCCAGATAAGTCTTGATGTGATCCATCAGTTCTTCAAGCCCGGTGCCCTCAACGGCCGAGACAGCCACGCCCTTGGTGTTGCGACGCCATTCCTTGGCTTCCTTGGCGGGTAGACGATCGACCTTGTTGTAGACGTCCAGAATGTTTTCAGCGTCCGGATCGACGCCCAGCTGTTCCAAAATTTCCAGAACGTCGTTACGGCGCAGGACATGTTCGGGGTCGCTGATATCCTGCACGTGGAGGATGATTTCAGCCTGTGTCACCTGTTCCAGCGTGGCACGGAAAGCCGCAACAAGTTGGGTGGGCAGGTCGGTGATGAATCCGACTGTATCGGACAGGACAATCTTGCGGCCGCCCGGCAGCGTGATGGCGCGGGTGGTGGTATCCAGCGTGGCGAAGAGCATATCCTTCACCAGAACATCCGCCTTGGTCAGTTTGTTGAACAGGGTGGACTTGCCGGCGTTGGTGTAGCCGACGATGGCGACCAGCGGGAACGGCACCTTTTCACGCGCCTTACGTTGCAGGTCGCGGGTGTTGCGGACATGTTCGAGCTGCTTTTTGATCTGGGCAATTTTGTCGGCGATGATACGGCGATCCAGTTCGATCTGGGTTTCGCCGGGACCGCCGGTTTTTCCCGTGGCGCGTTGGCGTTCAAGGTGGGTCCATGAACGAACCAGGCGGGAGCGCTGATAGCTCAGTGACGCGAGTTCGACCTGAAGTTTACCTTCCTTGGTGACCGCCCTTGCCCCGAAAATCTCAAGGATAAGACCGGTGCGGTCGACAACCTTGGCATTCCAGGCTTTTTCAAGGTTGCGTTGCTGAACGGGTGACAGCGTGCCGTTGACGATGACGACGGTCGGTTTGTGTTCTTCAATCGCGATGGCGGCCTTGTCGACGCCGCCCTTTGAAATGAGCGTTGCCGGGCTCGGCGTGGCCACGTTTACGATCATGGCTTCCGCCACTTCCATTTCAATGGCAGCGGCAAGGCCTACGGCCTCTTCCAGTTGTGCTTCGGGGTCACGCGATGTGGTGCCCGCGCCTTTGAGCACTGGGTGGACGACGATGCACGTCAGTCCTGATTTTTTCTTACGCATGGATTCGATCTAGGGCGTGCGGCTGTTTACGCAACGTCGCCTTCGGGATTGGTTGCTTCATCATCGTGCAGCTTGATCGGGCCACCCGGCATGATGGTCGAAATGGCGTGCTTGTACACCAGCTGGGGGCTGGCGTCGCGGCGCAGGAGCATCGAGAAATTATCAAACCAGGTAACGACGCCCTGCAATTTTACGCCGTTGACGAGGAAGATGGTGACGGGGACTTTCTGCTTACGCAGGGCGTTCAGAAAGACGTCCTGAACGTTTTGGCCTTTTTCGCTCATTTGTTTCAAATCCTGATGTCGTTTTTATTATAATATTTTGCGTTTGGTTTTAGACCAGACCTTTTAGATAAGCAAGGCATTCCCTTGGATTTTTAAAGGTCATTGCGGGGGATAGCGCCTCAATTTCCGCTAAAGGGGTCATGGTTAGGTTCTCGACGAAGACCGATACGGCCCCTGCCCCATGGGCGGCCTGAATATCAATTTCCGTATCACCGACGTACCATGTGCCCGCCGGTTTAATGCCTAACGCGCCGAGGGCCTGAAGAATTCCATCCGGGGCCGGTTTGCCGGGACCGTTGATTTCATCCGCACCGACGATGACCTTGAAATAATGGTCCCAGCCGGCCTGCGTGACTTCCTTGCGCAGGAATTCGCCGCGCTTGTTGGATACCACACCCATGGGGATGTTCCGGCCTTTGATGTGGTCCATAAGGTCCGCCGTACCGTCGATGATAGTCATCATGCTCAGGTGGTTGGCGCGGACATGGTCCAGGTAGATTTTTTCGGCGTCCCGGGCGCGGTCACCGTACCATTTGGGGAAGATGTCTTTCATGGCCAGGCGAATGTTGCGGCGGGCATCGTCTTCGGTCCACAGAGTGTGACCAAGGGCGCGGCGGACTTCGTTATGCGCCTCGAATATCATGGGAAATGTGTCGACCAGCGTATTGTCCCAGTCGAACAGGATGGCGGAGGGAAGATTGCTCATGACGCCATGCGCTCTGCGCCCTCGCCGTCTTTCAGGGATTTAAGCTTGCGGTGCAGGGCAGTGCGGTCCATGCCGGCGAAGGATGCAACCTGGCTGACATTGCCGTCGAAACGTTCCATGAGGTGTTCAAAATACCAGCGTTCAAAGCTTTCGCGCGCGGTACGCAGGTCGGTTGCCAGCCAGTCGGATGGTACAGGCGTGCCCTGGTTCTGGTTTGCGCTGGCTTCACTGGCCAGATGATGGGTTTTTAGTTCGTGCGTGTTTTCCAGCGCCATGCGTACGGCGGCCATGGCCATCAGGGCGCGGAGTTCGGCCACGTGTCCGGGCCAGTTGCGATGGCGCAGATTTGTCAGCGCTTCGTCCCCGACCGTGTAGCCGTCGCCGAGAATGCTTAAGGCCAGTTCGCCGATATCGCCGCGGCGTTCTTCAAGCGGCGGCAGGATGATGGATGCCACCGCCAGGCGTTCAAACAGGTCGGGCATGACTTTGGCGTTTGGTGTGGATGTCGCCATGATGCGGGCATCAAGTTTTGCGTTTAGCCGCGCGAGCACAAAGGCCTGCATCTCGGCGGGCATCAGGTGGACATCCTGTAGCACAAGCGTACCCTCACCCGCGCGGGTAAAGGCGTCATTGAGGGTGTTGGTATCCAGCCCGGCGCAGCTTACCGAGATAAACGGTTTGGCAGAGCGCGGCGATTCCTGATGCATCCAGCGGGCCAGATGCGTGCGACCGGCACCCCACGGGCCGGTGATGAGAATGCGTGCTTCGCCGCTGGCGGCCTTGAGCGCCGCCTTTTGCACAGTCTGCATTTCCGGGGATATGGTGACCAGATGCGCGCCGCCTGCCGGTGCGTTGCGGCGCAGTGAACCGGATTCAAGGGCGCGGCGCACCAGATTGAGCAGACGATCGGTATTGAAGGGCTTTTCGATGAAATCATAGGCCCCAAGTTTGATCGCCTTGACCGCCATTTCAATATTGCCGTGACCTGAGATCATGAGCACGGGCAGCGTGCGCGATTTCTTTTTCAGATCGGCCAGAATTTCCATGCCGTCACGGTCGGAATTTTCGAGCCAGATATCCAGGATAACAAGATCGGGCATGCCATGCGCGGTGATTTCAGCGAAAGCAGCTTCGGAATGCGGTGCTTCGGCCACGGTGTAGCCTTCGTCGCCCAGAATTTCGCTGAGCAGAAAACGGATGTCTTTTTCATCGTCAACGATGAGGATTTTACCCTTGCTTGTCATGCCTGTCCTTCCGGAATAAAGAGCCAGAAATGCGCGCCGTCGTATCCAGGCGGTGCCGGTACCGGGTCTTCCATGACGATGCGGCCGTCATGGTCTTCGATAATTTTTTTAACGATGGCAAGGCCCAGCCCTGTCCCCTTTGCCTTGGTCGTCACATAGGGCTCAAGCACCGCATGTCTACGGTTTGCCGGAATGCCGGGACCGGAATCGAGTACGCCCAGCCATATACCGTTATCCTGGCGATCCAGTATCAGCGCGATTTTTTTGACGGGCTGGTCAGCGACGGCGTCGACGGCGTTCTGAACCAGGTTTGTCAGTGCCTGCCGGATCTGCTGCTGGTCCGCGCGTAATGTCCACGGTCCTTCCGACTGGATAAGGTCAAATCTGACAGATGCGTTGGCGGATGACTGAAGGATGGACACCTCGCTTACCAGTGCGGCTATATCAACCGGAGCCATGACGGGGTCGGGCATTTTTGCAAAATCTGCGAACGCATTCACCATTGTTTTGATGTCATCGACATGACGCACGATGGTGTCGGTGCATTTTTCCAGTATTTCGCGTTCTGCCGGATCGGTCAGGTGATCGAGGAATTTACGTTTGATCCGTTCGGCCGATAGCTGGATGGGGGTCAGCGGGTTTTTGATTTCATGCGCGATGCGGCGGGCGACATCCGCCCATGCGGCGGATTTTTGTGCCGCGGCAAGATCGGTGATGTCGTCGAATGCCAGAATGGTGCCGTGACCGGTTTCGCCAACCAGTTCGGTGGATGCACGGACAAGGAAACTGCGCGGGGCGCCGTCGCGGCGCATGGCGGATACTTCATGTTCGCGCGATGCACCCAGTTCAGCGCCCGGCAGCACGTCGGAAAGTTTTTGGCCGATCAGTTTTTCGTTGGATGTGCCCAGAAGTTTACCAGCGGCGGGATTAGCCAGCGTGATGATGCCGTCTTCGTCCATGCCCATGATACCGGTGGATACACCGCCCAGAACCGTTTCGGTGAAACGGCGGCGGTAATCAAGGGTCTTGTTAGCTTCGATCAGCTCGTTACGTTGCCGTTCTATTTCCGTGGTCATGCGGTTGAACGCGCGGCCCAGCATGACGAATTCCTGCAGGCCCTTGGTTTCGCCGACGCGTGCGGTCATGTCACCGGCGCGCAGCCGTTCGGATGCGGTGATAACCGCGCTGATCGGGTCGACCATGCGTCGGGCCAGTGCCAGACCGAACCAGACGGCAATCGCCATCAGCAACAGGACAACGATCACGTAGAGCACCGTGATCGTGAACTGAATACGGCCGGATTTGCTGGCCATTTCCTGATACTGGGTGACGGCGGCCTTGGTGGTGTCAAGGTGTGTGATCACCTGCGGGTCGACGCTTCTGCCTACGTAGAGATATGTTTCCTCACCAAATCCGCGCAGGCGGACGAGTGCGCGAATGCGGCTGTCATCTTCGGCGGTGGCGACCGCCACATTACCCGCCCGGGCCTGATCGGTCAGGGCATCCGGGATGGGGTCGAAGATCATGCTCAGTGCGATGCCGCTTTGCGCCAGAACGTGGTGGTCTTGATCAAAAATGACGGCTTCGGCAAAATTGCGCAGGAAGCTTTGGGTTGAGACCATTTTCTCAAGCGCCTTGGGGTTGATGCTGAGCGCATAGGCATCGCGGTCAAGGTCGGCGGCCATGGCGGTAATGTCCGCGCGGATCACCTGCTGGTGCTCGTTCAGATAGGCCTGTGCGACAGCGAGCGATTCATTGACGGCCGTGCGCACGCGCGTGTCGAACCAGCCATGAAGACCGTAATAAAACAGACCGACGGAAAACACTGTCGTCAAAATGGCGGGAATGGCGACCAGAAGTGAAAATAGCCCGACAAGGCGAACCTGAAGGGCGGAGCCCGCGACGCCGCGGCGGCTGCCGGTCCACAGGGCAACAACACGCCGCGCAATGGCGACAACAAGCGCCAGCAGAACCACGAGGTCAATGTTGAGCAGCAGGATCAGTTTATTGGTGTCACCCGACAAGGGTGAATGCGCCGTCATGGCCGTGTAGGTCAGCCCCCCCATAACGACCGCCAGAATGACCAGAAGCAATGTCAGTGGGTTGCCTAGAGCATGGCGTTCCGTCCAGGCAGCAAAAAGGGCCGCCCGGCGCAAAAGCAGGCGGCGCATATCAACGGCTGTGGTGGTGCTTGTGCTCATGGTATCGGGAGGTTATGTTTAGCGCGATTTGAACGAAAAAACAAAGGATTGCGTGGTGTCGAGCTGGGGCACAATCATCGTGGCCGGGGGTAGCGGGACGCGCTTTGGCGGCGGGGTCCCGAAGCAATACGCCACCCTTGCCGGTCGCCCGGTGGTGGCCTGGTGCCTTGAAACCCTTGCAAATCAACAGCCTGCGGTCCTTGTGGTCGATCCGGCCCATGAAAAACTGTATGCCCCGGTCCTGAAAGCCTACCCCCATATCCGGATTATTCCCGGTGGCAAGACAAGGCGCGAAAGCGTCATGGCGGGTCTTTCGGCCTTCAATGACAACCCGCCCCAATACATTCTTATCCATGATGCGGCCCGCCCGCTGGTGCCGCTGGCCTGTGTTGAGCAGTTGAAAAAGACGGTTGAGGCGGGTGCGGCATCGGCCACGCTGGCGGTACCGGTTGCTGACACGCTGATGCGCGGGACCGAAGTTGTGGACCGTAACGGCGTTCAGGCCATCCAGACGCCGCAGGCTTTCGATTATGCGATTTTGAAAGATGCGCATGCGAGCGCGACCAGGGAATATACCGACGATACGTCACTGGTGTTTGGCGAGCGTGGCATTGCCACGCAATTCGTCCCGGGATGCCCCGATAATTTTAAAATCACGACACGGGATGAGCTGGCCTGGGCAGAAAAAATGATCTATGCGGCTTATGCCGATACCCGCACCGGGCTTGGCTTTGATATTCATACCTTCGGTCCCGGCGATAAGGTGCGCCTGTTTGGCGTTGATATCCCGTCCTCCAAATCGCTGATTGGTCATTCGGATGCCGATGCGGGTTTGCATGCGATTGCCGATGCCATTCTTGGCACCATTGGCGCGGGGGATATCGGCGTATTGTTTCCGCCGTCCGATCCGCAGTGTAAGGGTATGGACAGTGCGGTGATCGTTGAAAAGGCGCTGGCACTGCTGCACGCCAAAGGCGGCATTCTTGCACATGCGGATATCATGCTGATGAGCGAGTTTCCGCGTATCGGCCCGCACCGCGATCAAATCATTGCGCGACTTTGTGACATCTTGCATCTGCCGGCGGATGCGATTGGACTAAAGGCGACAACAACCGAAAAACTGGGTGCGATCGGGCGCGGCGAAGGACTGGCCGTGCAGGCGATTGTCACCGTAAGGATCAAACGATGAAGCTAGATTACAAACCCCTGCCAGCAGGTCTTTCCATGAAAAATCCGGCGACGCTGATTGCGACCGGTTTTGGTTCTGGCCGTATGTATCCGATGCCCGGTACGTGGGGGTCGATGGCTGCATGGATTGTTGCCTTCGTGGTATCCAAACCGGTTTTGATTTTTGCTTTCATACTGGCATGTATCGGCGGCTTATGGGCTGCAAAGCATTTCGAAGATCAAAGTCATAGCCATGACAGCAATATGATCGTGATTGATGAATGGGCTGGCATGTGGCTGGCCATGCTTTTTGCCTCGTTTCTGGATCAGGCCATTCTGGCATTTGTACTTTTCCGCGCACTCGACATCATGAAGCCGGGCCTTATTGGATGGCTGGATAAAAATGTCAGCGGCGCTTGGGGCGTGATGGCCGACGACCTTGCCGCTGGTCTGGCCGCGGGCATCATTGTGTATGGGTATGGTTTATGGATGTATTGATTTTAAAGATTTTTGAAAAACTACAGGCCCGCAACTGGATGATTGCCACGGCGGAATCCTGCACGGGTGGGATGATTGCATCAAAACTGACGGCTGTTCCGGGCAGTTCGCTTTATCTTGACCGCGGGTTCGTGACTTATTCCAATCAGGCCAAGATGGATATGCTGTCGGTACCAAGCGCACTGATTGATGAATATGGTGCCGTATCGGCGCAGGTGGCCGAAGCCATGGCACAGGGCGCATTGAAGGCCAGCAGCGCCAAGATCACAGTGTCGGTCACCGGTATCGCCGGTCCGGGCGGCGGGTCTGACAAGAAGCCTGTCGGCCTTGTTTATATCGGCATTTCAACGTGGGATTCCTCCCTTACATTCAAACATGTTTTCGAAGGTGACCGCGATGCCGTGCGCGCGCAGGCGACGCAGGCCGCACTCAACCATGTACTTGAGGCTTTGATTTGATGCGTGTTGCGATTGTCACTTCGGCAGATGCCAAATACTTTCCACTTTTGTCCGAGCTTCTGGCGTCGATCATGCGTCATCGTCAGGCGCGGGATCTGGCGGCCATCTGTATTATCGATGCCGGGCTTACGGCGGAGCAGAACAAAACCCTTATGGACAAGGGCTATACCGTGGCGAACGGTATCTGGCCGGTGGAATTATCGGACAAGCGCATTGCGGGGCGTGAATTTTTAAAGGCTTGCGTATCGCGACCGTTTATCCCTGCGCTGTTTCCCGGTCATGACGTTTATGTCTGGATGGATGCCGATACATGGGTGCAGGACTGGAGTGCTATTGATCTGCTGGTTGCGGGCGCACAAAAATCCGGCATGGCCGTGGTGCCGCAGGTGGACCGGGCCTATGGCAAGACCATGCGCATTTCGTGGTTTGGTCCCATCCCATACCGCCCGCGCAGCTTTTATTATTCCAACGCGCGTAAAAGCCTTGGCGGCAAGATGGCGCGTAAACTATTCCCCTTCCCCACCATCAATGCCGGCGTGTTCGCCATGGCCGGCAAGGCGCCGCACTGGGCGCGCTGGCAGGAGTTGATCAAACAGGTTTTGGAAAAACCGCGTGCCAATATTTTTACGGCCGAGCAACTGACTATGGGCGTTATGGCGTATGTCGACCAATATCCGACGGAACGTCTGCCATCGGTATGCAACTGGCTGTGCGATACCACGCCGATGTTTGATCCGTCGCGTCGCGCGTTTGTTGAGCCCAACCTGCCGCACCAGCCTATCGGCATCCTGCACCTGACCGGGCTTGATGCAATGCGCGCGGATAAAAGCATTGTCACAGATGTGCTTTTTACCGACGGCGCAACGCATCCGATGTCTCTGCGCTACGCGGATGGCGGCTGATGCCAAAATCTGGGAATGACGCGGTTTTGAAAGGCCTTTATCTTCTGGCCCATTGGGACGGACAGGGTTTGAATGTCTATTTCAAAGTCGTTTCTTTAAACCAGCAGAGCGATATTCAGAATTTTGTTTATGACGCCATGGACAAGGCTGAATTGTCCCCGGTTTCCAGTCGCATACAAAGCGACAGACGGTCCATGTCGATAACGTATGGCTTTGCGCGGGATGACTGGCATAAGGCGCAGGCATTTTGCAGGGATTTTGAGGGCCAGTACGGATATGACGCCCCTAACGCAGTCCCCTTTAACGGTCACCGTAAAGCGCGCGGCCGTGTTGTTCAAAAGCGGTCACCATCCGTTTGACGGCTTCATTAAAAAATACGCCCATTACTTTTTGAAAGACCGGATTCTTGAATTCGAAATCGACGAAGAAGTCGATGACGCAGGCATCCGGATTGCTGGGCAGGAAGCGCCAGTGATTGGATAGATATTTCAATGGCCCTTTCAGGTATTCGACATGGATGTGGCCCGGTTTGGTCAGTGTGACCTTGGACGTGAATCGTTCACGGAACATCTTGTAGCCGATGACCAGATCGGCGTAGACGACATTGCCTTCGCGTTTCCAGATTTTGGCCTCAAGGCACCACGGCAGGAATTCCGGGTAGCTTTCAATATCGGCGACCAGATCAAACATCTGTTCGGGCGTGTGTGGCAGGGTCCTGATCTCGGCATGGGTAGGCATGCGCAAAGGTTTAGCGAAGTCAGACGGGTTTTACAATTTCAGGAATACTTATATTGACCGCTTTCGAGGAAACCCACGTTCTGTTCGCGGATTTTGGCGGCTGCGTCGTCGTACAGGAAGGGTAAAAAGGCGTATCTTTTGCCTGATGTGACGCGGGAAACCTCATGCAGGAGCGAGCATGAGAACACGCAGGCACCCCCAACCGGTGGTTTAAAGGATTTCATGCCATATTCCGGGAAAGAAACTTCGCCGCCGTCGAATTCTGCATTCAGGTTGATGGATACGGCAAAACGGCGATGTGCCGTGCCCTTCGTTGTGTTGTCGCGGTGCGCGCGGAAATGCCCCTTGGTCGCGCTATCGTAACATCCGACAAGGTAGCGTTCCATGCGGGTCACTTCGTATTGATGGACCTTTAAAATTTCCGGCACGATGCGGCGGATGACTTTTTGCTGAATGACGGTTTTCAGGGCTTCGTCCTGAATTTCAAAGTCAGACCGGCGTTTATGTCCGTAATCGGTGACGCTGATGGTCTTGCCGTCTTTTTCACGCATGAAACCGGAATCCGTGCCGCCGTCAGCCAGGTACAGATCGATCAGATGCTGGCAGAATTCGGATTCGAAAACGTTTGGAAGAATGAAGACCGGAGCCTGCACTTCAAAGCCGGGATATTTATTCACATCGGGTAGCGTCTTCAGATACGCGGCGACGTCGTGACGTTCGCTGCCATCGGGTTTGACCGCGAAGACTTTGCGCACGCGCATGGTGGGATCGATGACAAACCAGACCGGGCGCAGTGTAATCTTGTCTGCGCCTTCCGGCATTTCGGTGGGGGTTGATCCGTAGAGTTTGCCGATTTTGCCGTCGATGTCCCAGAAATAACGGATACCGGGCATTTGTTCGGCGACGCGCTTTTCTTTTTCGTCGTTCGCATCATGCGTTACGCCGAAGAATGCGATTTTGTCGTCGTTGAATAGTTCGCGGTACTCGCTCAGGATTTTGAGCATGTTCTGCCCCGCAGGCTGGCCCGCGGACAGGAAAAAACACATGACAATGTAACGGCCGGCGGCGGTGTCGAAGTTGTAATCTTCGTTTGAGCTGCTGCGCTGGCGGAACCACGGTGCCGGGTCGCCCGCTTCAAGGCGTTTGAACTTAAAGGCTTTTTCGGGCGCTTTTGTATCCATCCCTATAAGCGTAACTTATTTGGCGGGAGAATTCAGCCTAGCCTTGCGTATAGCGGTCAGCTTTACGAAATCTTCACCTGCATGATGGCTGGAGCGGGTCAGCGGCGTTGCGGACACCATTAAAAAACCCTTGTTCTTGGCCATGCGCTCATATTCCGCGAACTGTTCCGGTGTCACGAAATCCATCACCGGGTGGTGCTTGGGCGTGGGCTGGAGATACTGGCCGATGGTGATGAAATCGACATCAGCGGCGCGCAGGTCGTCCATGACCTGGCCTACCTCTTCCTTGGTTTCGCCCAGGCCGACCATGATGCCGGACTTGGTGAAGATGGACGGGTCAACGGCTTTTGCATCCTGCAAAAGTTTGAGCGAGATGAAGTAACGCGCACCGGGGCGCACCGACGGATACAGGCGCGGCACGGTTTCAAGGTTGTGGTTGAACACATCAGGGCGTGCGCGCGCGACGGTTTCAACTGCGCCCGCCTTGTTTTTGAAATCAGGGGTCAGAATTTCAACCGTCGTTTCAGGTGAAAGACGGCGGATTTCATTGATGGTTTTGACGAAGTGCTCAGCACCGCCGTCGGCCAGATCATCGCGGTCAACGGATGTGACGACGACATGTTTGAGGCCCATTTTCTGGACGCCTATGGCAACCTTGGCCGGTTCAAACGGGTTCAGTGCATCAGGTTTGCCGGTGGCGACGTTGCAGAAGGCGCAGGCGCGCGTGCACACCTCGCCCATGATCATGAAGGTCGCGTGTTTCTTCTGCCAGCATTCGCCGATATTGGGGCAACCGGCTTCCTCGCACACAGTGGTCAGGTGCAGTTTGCGGACGATGTCGCGGGTTTCTTCGTACCCCTTGCTGGTGGGCGCCTTGACGCGGATCCAGTCCGGCTTTTTGCCGGCAGGACGGTCAGGGTTCTTTTGCTTTTCAGGATGGCGCTTGGCCGGGTCCAGCAAGTCAGGGTTATAAGTCATGGCCGGACCCTAACATTTTCTTTTTGGAATGGGCAAAAAAAGCATCTATTTCGCAGTCGCAGCAAAGACATGTTGCCAAAGCGCATGGCTACGATTATGTAATGTTTCTGCATAAATACGTATGAGCCCTTATGTCCTTTAATTTGCCTGACAACCACGAATTTAACGGTGCTGTCCTTAAAAATGACTTTGACCGCATCGAACCGACCCTGCGTTCGGCTTTTGGTGATGTGTCCCGTTTTGGCGTGGTGGCGGAAGATAACACATCCTGCCTGATCGAGCTTCCCCGGGCCCCGCTTCTTGACCGCGTTGTGGCTGCCCCCACCAAGACCTTCACTATTCGTACCGTGGGTCATTTGCTGGGCTGTGTATTTCACATGGCAGGCGTTGCGGTTACGCATTTTGGTCCGTCGCGTAACGGTGAAGCCATGATACTGCGTGTGTCGACAATCGGCCCCACTGAAGTGTTCAGTGACATGAGCAAGCGCCTGACCAACTCTCTGGCCCAGATCGCCCACAGCCCAAAAATCTGACCTTAGAAGTGAATGGCGCGGCCATAGGCTGACAACACGCTTTCATGCATCATTTCCGACAGTGTCGGGTGGGCATAGACAGTGTGCATGAATTCGGCTTCGGTCAGTTCGTTGGTCTTACCAAGCACGTAACCCTGGATAAGTTCGGTGACTTCTGCACCGACCAGATGCGCGCCCAGCAATTCGCCGGTCTTGGCATCGAACACGGTTTTGATCAGACCTTCCGGTTCGCCGAGTGCAATCGCCTTGCCATTGCCGATGAACGGGAATTTACCGACTTTGACGGTGTAGCCTTTTTCCTTCGCGGCCTTTTCCGTCAGGCCGACCGATGCCACCTGCGGTGTACAATAGGTGCAGCCGGGGATGTTTTCTTTTTTCATCGGATGAACGTCTTTGAGGCCTGCGATTTTCTCAACGCAGATGATGCCTTCGTGTGACGCCTTATGCGCCAGCATCGGCGCACCGGCAACGTCGCCGATGGCATAGACGCCAGGTTCACCGGTTTGCAGATACTGGTCCGTAACGATGAAGCCGCGGTCGACTTTGACCTTGGTGTTTTCAAGGCCGAGGTTTTCGGTGTTGGCGACAACGCCAACGGCCATGATGATGCGGTCCGCGGTCAGTTTTTCAACTTTGCCGCCGACTTCGACATGCGCGGTGACGTTGTTCGCGCCCTTATCAAGTTTTTGCAGCTTGGCACCGGTCAGGATTTTCATACCGCCCTTTTCCAGCTGCTTGCGGGCGATGGCAGAAATCTCTTCGTCTTCCACCGGCATGATGCGGTCAACGGCTTCGATCACCGTTACGTCCGCACCCATGTTGCGGTAGAAGGATGCAAATTCGATACCGATCGCGCCGGAGCCGACGACGATCAGGGATTTCGGCATTTCAGTCGGCACCATCGCTTCGCGGTAGGTCCAGACCAGTTTTTTGTCCGGCTCAAAGCCCGGGATGACACGGGCGCGTGCGCCGGTTGCGATGATAATGTGCTTGGCGGTGATGATTTCGGTTTTCTCGACACCCTTCACGCCTTCCAGCCATTTGGACGGGCTGACTTCAATCTTGCCCTTGCCCTGCAATTTTGCGAGGCCCATGAGCACGGTGATCTTGTTTTTCTTCATCAGGTGGCCGATGCCGCCCGTAAGTTGTTTGGATACGGCGCGTGAGCGTTCAACGATTTTCTTGAAATCGAAGGTGACTTTCTCGGCCTTGAATCCGTACTGGTCGAGATTGTGCAGAAGGTGGTTGATCTCAGATGATTTCAGCAAGGCCTTGGTCGGGATGCAGCCCCAGTTGAGGCAGATGCCGCCGAGATGGCTGCCTTCGACCACGGCGACCTTCATGCCCAGTTGCGCGGCACGGATGGCGGCGACATAACCGCCGGGACCGGCACCGATTACAACGATGTCAAAAGAGGTTTCAGCGGTCATTGCAGCAACTCCATCAGTTTTTCGGTGGGATAATCGGGTGTGTCGTGCGCGAGCAGGCCGTGCGCGGGGTAGGCGCGGCAGGTGGTGTTGAGAATAATCTCCCCCCTGCCCTTCATGACGGTGTCGCGGAAATCTTCGCTGTCGGACACTTTGAGAATTTCGTCGGCGGTAACGACCAGGTATTTCAGGTTGATATGCGCGGGCAGATCGCCGGATTTTGCAGCGATGTGCGCGTAGGCGTCTTTCATGGTCATGCTGGCGGTCATTGGCGCATCTATTTCAATGCGCTCCGCAATCGCGGGGGCGGCCAGGAACATGGGGTTCCAGACGCGCATGATGCCCTGCATCGGGTCGGTGTCTACGCCTTGCGCGCCGGCATACAAAAGAAGCGATTGGATTTTATCGAGGGGCGCATCTTCCTGCGTCAGCGACCACAGGGCGGCAACCGCGCCGAATGAATTACCGATGATGTCGATACGGGCGAAGGCATTGCGCAGGGCATCCAGAACAATCTGCGGTTCTTTCAGCCACGCCGCCATGGTTGATGGACCACCGCCAAGATGAGTCTCACCTTTTTGGCGCGCCTTCATCAGGCGGGCGGCATTGTTGACTGTGAACGGCGCATCAGGTGAATCGAGGCGCGTGCCAGCGTGCTTGATAACGCCAAGCGTAGCGCCATATTCCACGATTGCGGCGGCATGGCGTTGTTCAAATCGCGTTGCACCCAGACCGGGAAAGCCGGAGCACATCAGGATCAGACGGTCTGATTTGGTATGGGGGGCGAAGAACTGCGCCTCCACAATCTGGCCGGCGTGTTCGAATGTCTGCCAGCTTACATGCATGGCTTACACCAGCATCAGAATGGGGTTTTCAATGCAATCCTTGAACGCTTTCAGATACTCGGCGCCGACAGCTCCGTCGACAACACGGTGGTCGACCGACAGCGTGACCGACATGACGGTGCCGACGACGATCTGGCCGTTTTCAACAACCGGCTGTTCAACGCCTGCGCCGACGGCGAGGATGCATGCCTGCGGCGGGTTGATGATGGCGGCGAAGTCTTTGACGCCGTACATGCCAAGGTTGGAGATGGAGAATGTACCACCCTGATATTCGGACGGTTTGAGTTTACCGTCACGCGCACGTGCTGCCAGGTCCTTCATTTCGCTGGAGATCTGGGGCAGTGTTTTGTTCTGCGCTTCCTTGATGATCGGCGTAATCAGACCGTTGGGCGTAGCGACGGCGACAGAGATATCGGCGTTTTTGTACTGAAGCACTTCGGTCTCAGCCCATGCCATGTTGGCAGCCGGGATTTTCATGAGGGCGGCCGCGACGGCCTTAATGACGAAGTCGTTGACCGAAAGCTTGTACTTGCCGCCCGCCGCATCGTTCAGCGCCGCGCGTGCCTTGAGCAGCGCGTCGATGCGGCAATCGGTGGTCAGGTAGAAATGCGGAATGGTCTGTTTCGATTCAGACAGGCGCGCCGCAATGGTTTTGCGCATGCCGGATACGGGTTGCGCGTCATACGACATACCCAGAAGGTCGGATAGTTGTCTTGCGCCGGGGCCGGACGGGACATTGCCTGCACGAGGTGCAGACGCCGCACCAGGTTTGGCGTTCTCAACGTCGGATTTCACGATACGTCCATGTGGGCCGGAACCACGGATGTTCGAAAGATTGATGCCTTTGTCTTTAGCTATACGACGTGCCAGCGGTGTTGCGAATACGCGTGCGCCGGAAGCCTGTGCAACCGGTGCAGCAGCAGGAGCAGCGGCGGTGGTTTTGGTTTCAGCCTGTGCCGTTGAGGCCGTGGCCGGTTTCTTGCCATTGTCGTTGGCCAGATACGCGTCGATGGTGCTGGCATCTTCACCGTCTTCCAGAAGGACGGCGATCAGTTTGTTGACGGGTACGCCTTCCGTCCCCGCGGGCACCAGGATTTTACCGATTTTACCGCTGTCGACGGCTTCGACTTCCATCGTCGCCTTGTCGGTTTCAATCTCGGCGATGACTTCGCCGGGCTTGATCTTGTCGCCTTCCTTTTTGGTCCATTTGGCCAGTTTGCCTTCCGTCATCGTCGGGCTCAGGGCGGGCATAAGGATGGAAATGGGCATTCGTCAAACTCCAGCTAAAGAGACAGAAAATTTCGGTTTTACCAAGTTGGCAACAAGCCCCGCACCATCTGCGGGGCTTGTTGTTTTATTTGTTCACCAGTTCGCGTGCCTTGTTGACGATGTCATCAACCTGCGGCAGTGCGAGTTTTTCAAGATTGTTGGCGTAGGGCAGCGGCACGTCTTTTGCGCCGACGCGTGCAACCGGCGCATCGAGGTAGTCAAACGCGTGTTCGTTCACCAGCGCGGCGATCTCTGCGCCGATACCGGCGTAGAGCCACCCCTCTTCCACTGAAACAATGCGGTTTGTCTTCTTGACCGACTCCAGAATTGTCCATGTGTCGAGCGGGCGGATGGAACGCAGGTTGATGACTTCGGCGCTGATGCCGGCCTCAGCCAGTTTTTCAGCCGCCTGCATCGCCTTGCCGACCATGATGGAGAATGCCACGAGCGTGACATCGGTGCCTTCACGTTCCACGCGGGCGCGGCCGATGGGAACCACGAAGTCGTCGTTGGACGGGCATTCAAACGACTGGCCGTACATGATTTCGTTTTCAAGAAAGACGACCGGGTTCGGGTCCTTGATCGCGGCCTTCATCAGGCCCTTGGCGTCAGCCGCAGACCACGGTGCAACCACTTTGAGGCCCGGGATGTGGCCATACCACGAGGCATAGCACTGAGAGTGCTGAGCACCTACGCGGGCAGCGGCACCGTTGGGACCACGGAACACAATGGGGCAACCCAGCTGGCCCCCAGCCATATACAACGTCTTGGCAGCGGAGTTGATGATGTGGTCGATGGCCTGCATTGCGAAGTTCATGGTCATGAATTCGACAATCGGTTTTAGGCCACGGAAGGCAGAGCCGACAGCAAGGCCGGCAAAGCCGTGTTCGGTGATCGGTGTGTCGATGACACGCTTGGGACCGAATTCGTCCAGCATGCCCTGCGAGATTTTGTACGCGCCCTGGTACTGCGCGACTTCCTCGCCCATCAGGTAGACGGATTCGTCTTTGCGCATTTCTTCGGACATACCGGCACGGAGTGCTTCGCGCACGGTCATGGTTACGGTGTTTTGCGTATAGGAATTTTCATCGAATACAGGCGGTTCGATGACTTTTCCTTGCGCATACAGGATATCGCGGTTGGTGATGTGCGCACCGGCGGAACCGGCAGATGCGGTTGCCGTGGTTTGCACTGGGGCTGCTTCCTTGGGCGCATCAGCCGAAAGGCCAGGACGTCCGCAGGCGAATAATGCGTTCGGGATGTCAGCAGCCTGTTCGCCGTCTTCCAGCAGAACAGCGATCGGGGTGTTCACCTGAACGCCTTCAGTGCCGGCAGGTACCAGGATTTTACCGATGACGCCAGCGTCGACGGCTTCAACTTCCATCGTCGCCTTGTCGGTTTCGATTTCGGCGATGACTTCACCCGGTTTTACCTTGTCGCCCTCGTTCTTGGTCCATTTGGAAAGCTTGCCTTCCGTCATGGTCGGGGACAGTGCGGGCATGAGAATTTGTGTAGCCATGGTGATTATGCCTCCACCGGTTTCAGGATGTCAGTCCAGAGTTCATCCGGGTGCGGTTCAGGGGATTGCTGTGCGAATTCGGCGGACTCGTTGACGATTGCCTTGATCTCTTTTTCGAAGGGATTGAAGTCCTCTTCGGACATGCCGAGTTCCTTCATCATCAGTGCCTTCAGTTTTTCAATCGGGTCGCGTTCGGCCTTGGCCTTTTCCAGTTCTTCCTTCGACCGGTATTTGCCGGGGTCGGACATGGAGTGGCCGCGGAAACGGTAGGTGCTCATTTCCAGCACATACGGACCGTTGCCGGAGCGCACGTAATCGAGCGCCTGACGCGCGACGTTCTGAACGGTCAGCACGTCGGAGCCGTCAACCTTCTCGCCCGGGATACCGAACGATGCGCCGCGCTGGTAAAATTCACCGGCGGCGTGACGCTTGGTCGATGTGCCCATGCCGTACTGGTTGTTTTCAATGATGTAGAGAACGGGCAGTTTCCACAGTGCCGCCATGTTCATGCATTCAAAGAACTGGCCCTGGTTGGATGCGCCGTCGCCGGAATAGACAACCGCCACACCCTTATCGCCCTGATACTGGTGCGCGAAGGCAAGACCGGTACCGAGTGACGCCGATGCGCCGACGATACCGTGACCGCCGTAGAATTTGGCCTCGCTTGAGAACATGTGCATCGAGCCGCCCTTGCCGCGCGAATAGCCGCCTTCGCGGCCCGTCAGTTCGGCCATGACGCCCTTGGCATCCATGCCGCAGGCCAGCATGTGGCCGTGGTCGCGGTAAGTGGTGATGACGGTATCCTGCGGTTCCTGTACCGACTGGATGCCCGTAACGATGGCTTCCTGGCCGATATAGAGGTGGCAGAAACCACCGATCAGGCCCATGCCGTAAAGCTGTCCGGCTTTCTCTTCAAAGCGGCGGATCAGAAGCATGTTGCGGTAGAGTTGTTTGAGCTCGGCCGCCTCGGGGATTTTGCTGGTATTCGAGATGGCGCTGGAGGCGTCGGACTTGGCTTTTTTAACTGATGCCACAGATAATCTCCTGCTATGAAACGTGTGGGCAGAGAAATACCTAATTTGCATTCCTCTGGCCAGCGAAAAAGAACGGTTTGTGCAGCGCAATATTTTGATATAATTAGAAAAAAGCGGCATCGCATACAAACCGCGACATTCTCACACGTTTTATTTGCATAATACCTATATTTGCGATAAGAAGTGCCCCAGATGATTATGAAGCCCATTTCAGCCCTTCACCTGCCTGCGACTTATATCAAGTCGCCGGAGGACTTCATTACCACCACATTCGTCGAAATGGGGGTGGTTGGCCGTGCCTCTGATATTACCGACGATATGCGCCGCGATGCCTGCGCGTTACAGACTTACGGACAGATCATGTTCCTGCTGAAGGATAAGCTCAGCCTTGAACAGGTTGGGCCTTTTTATGCGGGCACATTCAGTGAAGATGCCCCGCTGGCCCAGCAGGCCTTGCGCGAAGTCATTGCCCGCCGCATGCAACGCTCAACCATTCCCGGCGACGACCGCACTGCCATGAAACTGGCGACCGAAGGTCTGGACCGTCTGGTACGCAAATATCTGGATTATGCCGTGTTTGCGCAAAACCTGCACGATCTGGATCGCCTCGCGCACCGTTTCTGCAATTCACTTCCCGGTAATGGCCGCACGCACAAGGCGTTTACACCCGGCTAAACTTTCACCAAGACGGCAATATTACATTTTCAGAGATTTGGTATCGGCACCGCGGGGGCCGAGCAGGCTTTGCGCCTGTTGCTCAACCAGGTCCCAATCCAGGGAACCCGGGCGCATGCGCACGACACGGTCCTCGATGCCGGCGCGTTGCGTGTGCACCGCGTTTAGATGGCTAGATAGCTGCGCCTCCTGCACTTCCAGTGCCCGCATGCTGAAGATGGAGTTTGATCCGAACAACAGATAAAACCCGCACCACGCACAGACGAACGTGGAAATGATGACCGGCAGGGCCGACAAGATGTCGTGGCGAAACTTCATAAACCGCTTCATAGATTGATTGAATCACATGCGATTCGCGGCCGTCAAAGGGTTTGATTCGCGCGTTTTGCTAAGTGATTCAAAAGATTCACTTCTTTTATTTTAACAGATTCACGCCTGCGGCCTATGGCCCGTTTCGTTCTATATTTGTTTGCAATAGAGTGGCTGCATGACCAGCGAAGCACCCACACAACTGCCCCAGACCATCGGCCTTAAGCAGATGATTTTCTATGCCACCGGGTCCATGCTGGGTGCCGGGATATATGGATTAATCGGCCAGGCGGCCGGGCTGTCCGGCAATGCCGTGTGGCTGTCGTTCATGGTCGCGCTTGTGGCCGCCCTGCTCACCGGTCTTTCATATGCATCGCTTGGGTCGCGCTATCCGCGTGCGGGCGGCACCGCGTTTATTGTAGAGCGCGCCTTCAGATCACCCGCGGCCGGTTATGCGCTTGGCCTGATGCTGGCCGCGTCCGCGCTGATCGGCATTCCGACCATGGCGCAGGTGTTTGCACGCAACTTTGCCGATATCTTTCAGATAAGCGACGCCATGATCCCGGTCGTGTCGATCGGCTTTCTCGCACTGCTGGGCGGCATCATCTTCCGCGGCATTCAGGAATCCATGTGGCTGAATATTCTGTGCTGCTGCATCGAGGCGCTGGGACTTCTGATTGTCATCGTCACCGGATTCACGCATTGGGGCAGCGTCGATTACTTTGAAGTACCCGCCAACACATCCGCCCTTCTGCCTGACCTGTCGCCGATTATCGTAGCTGTGATGAGCAGTACAGTTCTGACGTTCTTTGCATTTATCGGATTTGAAGACACGCTCAACGTCGCGGAAGAATGCAAGAACCCGAAGCGCACCTTGCCTATCGGCTTGCTGACAGCCATGGGCATTGTGGCGTTTTTGTATATCGGCGTGGCGGTAACGGCGGTGTCGGTCATACCGTGGCAGACACTGGGTGATGCGAAAAGCCCGCTTACGGAAGTTATTCGCGTTACGGCCCCCAATATTCCGCCTGCGTTGTTTACGACCATTGCGCTGTTTGCCGTGACCAATACCATTTTGGTGAATTTCATCACGGCGTCGCGCCTTCTGTACGGCATGTCCACCCAGAAACTTCTGCCCGCGTTCTTAAGCAAGGTGCATGGCAAGCGCCGCACACCGCATATGGCGGTGGCGACATTGTTCGTCCTGTTTTTGCCGTTTGCGATTTTCGGTACGATCAGTCAGCTGGCGGCGGCGTCTGTGCTGCTGCTTTTGACCGTGTTTGCGGTCATGAACATATCGCTGGTGATTTTACAGCGCCGCGAAGGCGAAGACGTCGGTGAATTTGAAATTCACCGTATCATCCCAATCATGGGCGCGGTTGTGTGCGTGGCGCTGATCGTGGCGCGTGTTATAACCGGCGAATGGACAGCCCCGGCCCTTGCGGGCGGGATCGTCGCCATCGTACTTGGCGCTTATTACGCGCGCAGGATGCTGGCACCTGCATAAACGGCGGTGTCGTCCAGATATTCCTCGATGCGGATCAGCTGGTTGTATTTTGCGATACGGTCTGAGCGCGAGAGCGAGCCGGTTTTGATCTGACCCGCGTTTACCGCGACAGCGATGTCGGCAATGGTCGTGTCTTCGGTTTCACCGGAGCGGTGCGAGAGAACAATGCCAAAGCCGTGGCGTTTTGCCAGTTCAATGGTTTCCAGCGTTTCAGTGATCGTGCCGATCTGGTTGACCTTGACCAGCACCGCGTTGGCCGCACCCGATTTGATGCCCACGCGCACGCGCTTGACGTTGGTGACGAACAGGTCGTCGCCGACCAGTTGTGTGCCGTTGCCCAGTTCCTTGGTCATGGCGACCCAACCGTCCCAGTCGTCTTCGGCAAGGCCGTCTTCGATAGATACGATCGGGTAATTGTCGAGCAGCTTGCGGTAATAGCTGATCATTTCGTCCGAAGACAGGGTCAGCCCCTCGCCCTTCAAATGGTATTTCTTGCCCTTGTAGAATTCGGTCGATGCAACGTCGAGCGCGAGGGCGATATCCTGCCCCGGCTTGTAACCGGCTTTTTCAATCGCCTTCATGATAAAGCCGAGCGCCTCGGTCGAGGATTTCAGGTTCGGCGCAAAGCCGCCTTCGTCGCCCACATTGGTGGAATGACCGGCGTCGCTGAGCAGTTTTTTCAGGGAATGGAATGTTTCGGCACCCATGCGCACGGCTTCGGCGAATGTTTTCGCGCCGATCGGCATAATCATGAATTCCTGGAAGTCGATGCCGTTATCGGCATGCGCCCCGCCGTTGATGATGTTCATCAGCGGTACAGGCATGACGTGGGCGGATACGCCGCCGAGATAGCGGTAGAGCGGCATGCCCTGTTCGTCAGCGGCCGCACGTGCCACGGCCATCGACACACCGAGAATAGCGTTGGCGCCGAGGTTGCTTTTGTTTTCGGTGCCGTCGAGTTCGATCAGCGCCCTGTCCAGGGTCAGCTGGTCGAGACCTTCGAAGCCCATGAGTTCTTCTGAAATGACATCATTGATGTTGCTGACGGCCTTGAGCACGCCCTTGCCACCGTAGCGCTTCTTGTCGCCGTCGCGCAGTTCAACGGCTTCGTGTGCGCCGGTCGATGCGCCTGACGGCACGGCGGCGCGGCCTTCGGCACCGGTTTCCAGCATGACTTCGACTTCGACTGTCGGATTGCCACGGGAGTCCAGAATTTCGCGGGCGCGGATGTCGATAATTTCGCTCATGCTTTAGGCCTTCTTTTTAATGAGTTGGTCAATTTCGAGAAGCGTTTCGAGAACGCCGGGGAAGTCGGTGAGTTTGATCATGTTCGGGCCGTCGGACGGTGCATTGTCCGGGTCCTGATGGGTTTCCATGAACAGGCCGGCAACGCCGACAGCAACGGCGGCGCGTGCCAGCACCGGCACCATGCGGCGGTCACCGCCGGATGTCGTGCCATTGCCGCCCGGCTGCTGAACCGAATGCGTAGCATCGAAAATAACCGGGTATCCGGTTTCAGCCATGATCGGCAGGCTGCGCATGTCGGATACGAGCGTGTTGTAACCAAACGATGCGCCGCGTTCGCAGAGCATGATGTTTTCGTTGCCTGTCGATGCGATTTTGGCCGCGACGTGTTTCATGTCCCACGGGGCCAGGAACTGGCCCTTTTTGACGTTGATGGCCTTGCCGGTTTTACCGGCGGCGATCAGTAGGTCAGTCTGGCGGCACAGGAAGGCCGGGATCTGCAGAATGTCGGCGGCCTTGGCCACTTCGGCGCATTGCCAGGGTTCATGCACATCGGTCATGACCGGCATACCGAATTGTTGCTTGATGTCGGCGAAAATGGTCAGCGCCTCGTCCAGGCCCGGACCGCGTGCGGAGCCGATGGATGAGCGATTTGCCTTGTCGAAGGACGTCTTGTAAATGACGCCGATCCCAAGCTTGTCGCAGGTTTCCTTGATGGCCCCTGCCATATCGAAGGCATGCTGACGGCTTTCAAGGACGCAGGGTCCGGCCATCAGGGAAATAGGGGCGTTATTGGCAAATGTAGTCGATCCGACAGAGACTTTTTTCATGGTCACTGAGAATAGGTGACTGAGGCCTTGTCGGAAAGGCCTAATATATTGCCATAACGAATATTTAGATGACGGGGATCGCTGGTGCGGTGGACCGGGTGGCCCGAATGATGGCTTCGCTGGTCATGCATGCGCCTGCGCCCATCATGACGGGATCATTCAGCACGACCCCCGAACCCAGAAGCGACAGGCCGCCCGCCATCGACAGGCCTGTATGTGTGCTGCTGGCGATGTCGTTGTAGCGGCGCTTGATGTTCGCGGTCAGGATTGTGCCCTGGCTTGCGGCCATCAGCACGCCACCGACAAAATATGCAGGGTCGGCAATGCCGGCACCAATACCGGCCACCATGGCAGCACCAAAAGTTGCGCCCGCGTTGCCGATAATTTCCAGACGTCCGCCAAGCGGTATTTGTTTTTTGCGCACGACGCTGAATGCTTCCATCAATGCGCCGGCAGCCATGAAGCCGCCACCGATTGAAATGATCGGATGGGCATCTGAAAGGGCAAGCGCCGTGCCGGCGAGAACCTTGAATGTGGGGGAAACCAGTTTGCCGACGGATGCAGCGAGGTGATTGAATGTGTTTTTCATGATGGGAAAATACGCCCCACCCATAAGTTTTGCAATTTATATGAAAACCTTTTGGTTTTCTCAATTTGGGTGCGTCCAAGCCTTGGAAAAAGCTCAGGCGCGGGGGTGCGCCTTCTTGAAGGTTTCCAGCAGCTGGGTGTAATCGACTTCCGTATAACGCTGCGTCGTGGTCAGGGATGAGTGGCCGAGGAGTTCCTGGATTTCGCGCAAATTCATCCCCTCGCCCAGCAGATGCGTGGCGTAGGAATGGCGCAGGGCGTGCGGTGTTGCGGTTTCACCCAACCCCATGCGCACGCGCAGTGCGCGCATGCGTTTTTGTACCATGCCGGGGTTGAGGCGGTCGCCGCGCACGCCAATGAATAATGGCCGGTCATCGGTTTCAACTTCAGGACAGGCTTCACGGTAAGCGCGGATAAGACTGACGGACTGTGGCAGCAGCGGGACTTCGCGCTGTTTGTTGCCTTTACCGGTGATACGGATCATGTCGGTTGCTTCATCAATGTTCCTGATGTTGAGCGAGAGGCCCTCGCTGATACGTAAGCCAGAGCCGTAGAGCAGACCGAACAATGCCATGTCGCGCAGATCGGTCCAGTCGCCGCCTTCCATCGTATCCAGCATTTCAAAAATGCGCGGCGCTTCCAGCGGGCGCGGTACTTTGTGCGGCACTTTTGGCGTGGTCATCAGTTTCAGTGCGGCGTTATGCAGGATGCCGTTGAAATCCATCCATTTGAAAAAAGTGCGAAGAGATGACAATGCGCGTGCGCGTGTTGTCGATGAATTGCCCTTTAATGCCTTTTTTGAGAGATAGCCGCGAAAGTCGCGCAAGGCCGCGTCGGAAATATCCTTGAGACCGACGGGCGCGCCAAGGTGATTGTTCATGTATCCCAGAAACTGGCGGATATCGGAATCATATGCACGAAGGGTGTGGCGCGAGACGCGGCGCTCACCACTTAAAGTGGCCAGCCACGTGGAAACAGCCTGAAGCAGGTCAGGCTGGCACATACCTTCAAGGGGATTTACGCCGGGACGTCCAGCCATAGACGGAACATACGTTCAACAACACGGGCAAGATGCGCCACGAGTTCAGTGCCAGCGCCGTCGCGGAACATTTCCGGGTCGCGTGAACCAAAGCACAATACTGCGGGTGGTGTCTGCATGGAAATATCGACGCGAAGCACGGCCTGTGACCGGACAAGGCGTGCGCCGCCGCCGTAAATGGCTTCGCTACCCTGGATGTCGGCTTGCAGAAGAACGGTTTCGCCCTGCATCCACTGGGCAATGGTGCCGGCCGGAACGACCTTGATGCCGCTGGCGTGCATATTGGGAATGTCGCCGGTGCTGGCCTCGACAACCAGTACGGACATGTCGACATCGAGAATGGTGCTCAGGTCCATGGTGATGGCCTGAATGAATTGTACGAAGTTGCGGGCTTCGAGCAGTTTGAGCGTCGCTTCCTGAATACGGGTGACGCTATTCATGTTCATGCGGCTGACTTCGATCAGGTCGCGGGTAGTTTCGGTGATGGTGTCGCGGTCCTTTTTCAGGCGCTGAACCATGTAATGCTGAAAATCAGCAACGCCCTTGCCCATGTTTTCCTTGGGCGGTGTCAGGTGCTCAAGAATGTCCGGGTGACGCTGGATGAAATTCGGATTGGCTTTGAGCCAGGCCAGAATGTCCTTTTCGTTCAGGGAGTCCTTGGGCGTTTTCGTGTCAGTCATCATGAGGATTCGGTACGTGTAAGAAGTTCAACAAATCAGAGTCTAACATGACTCGGGGCGGTTTTTATGGAGAACTTTTAGCCCAGGATGATCAGCAGAATACCGCCCATGCTTGCAGGACCTTAGATATGAATCGGGCGGCCGTCGACGGCGAGTGCCGCTTCCTTGACCGCTTCGTTCAGTGTCGGGTGTGCGTGGCAGATGCGTGCGATGTCTTCCGCCGAACCGCCGAACTCCATGATCGTGACGATTTCCGCAATCAGCGTACCCGCTTCGGGGCCGAGGATATGCGCGCCCAGAACGCGGTCGGTCGTGGCATCCGCCAGAATTTTGACGAACCCGTCGGTCGAGCCGATGGCACGTGCGCGGCCGTTGGCCGTGAACGGGAATTTGCCGACCTTGTAGGCGGTGCCGGATTCTTTCAACTGTTCTTCGGTTTTGCCGACCGATGCGATTTCAGGCCATGTGTACACAACACCCGGGATAGCATCGTAATCGATGTGGCCGGATTGACCCGCCAGCATTTCAGCCAGAACGACGCCCTCGTCTTCGGCCTTATGCGCGAGCATCGCGCCCCTGATCACGTCACCGATGGCGTAGATGCCAGGCACGCTGGTTTCGAAGTGATCGTTCACATCCACGCGGCCACGATTGTCGAGCGTGACGCCGACTTTATCAAGGCCCAGCGTTGCTGTGTGCGCTTTGCGGCCGACAGCCACAAGGACGACATCGGCGTTCAGCGTTTCCGCCTTGCCGCCGGCGGCGGGCTCGACGGTCAGGGCGACGCCCTTCTTGCCGGTTTCGGCACCGGTGCATTTGCTGGACAGCTTAAATACGATGCCCTGTTTTTCAAGGACGCGTTGCGCCTGCTTGGCGGTTTCGAGGTCCATGCCGGGCAGGATGCGGTCGAGATATTCAATCACGGTGACCTTGGCACCCAGACGACGCCAGACGGTGCCGAGTTCGAGACCGATGACACCCGCACCGATGACGATCATTTCGTCCGGCACTTTTTCCAGCGTCAATGCGCCGGTGGAGGACACGATTTGTTTTTCGTCGATCGTAATGCCCGGCAGCGGCGTTACGTCGGAGCCGGTGGCAATGACAATGTGTTTGGCGGCGTATGTTTCGTCGCCGACCTTGACCTGACCGGCGGCAGGGATTGATCCCTCACCCTTCAGCCAGTCGATCTTGTTTTTCTTCATCAGGAATTCGATGCCCTTGGTGTTGTCCGCAACGACCTTGGACTTGAACGCCATCATGGCGGCTAGATCGAGTTTCAGCGAACCGATCTTGATGCCGAAATCGGCGTAGTGATGACCGGCACCTTCGAATTTTTCAGATGATGACAGCAGCGCCTTGGACGGTATGCAGCCGACATTCAGACATGTGCCGCCGAGCGTGGCGCGCTTTTCAACGATCGCGGTTTTCATGCCCAGCTGGGCACAACGGATGGCGCAGACATAACCGCCGGGGCCGGAACCGATTACGATGACATCATAGGATTTTTCGGACATGGGATTCCTTGGGGCACAATTGAACAGGACGCCCAAAGAATTAGCGGATCAGGCCCCTTTTCACAAGGCCCTGAAACGGGGGTTTACGCGAGGCGCAGGGCCCGTTTTTTGTCCGGGGCTTTGCGCGGTTCTGTCCAGGGGGCGTTGGCAGGAATATAGATTTCGCCGGGTTTGAGCGCCTTTTGCATGGCGGCGCGTGATTTCATAAGAATATCCAGCGCCTGTTCCTGTCTGTCAACGACATGGACGTTGAGGCGAATCATTTCGTCATTGCTCATCATATTTATAAGCGGATCAAAGACGCGGATACCGTCAATCTGTTCATTCACGATGACGAGCGGGCGATTGGACACCGGCATGATGCCCCATTGGCGCATCAGGATGGATGCGGCGATTTCCTGGATGGAACCGGCACCGCCGGCCATCAGGATTTCGGCATCCGTGTTCATCAGGTGCGCCATGCGCTGTTCGATCACTTCGAAAATGCGCGCGTCGTCATTGTCCTTGTGCCAGCCGCCTTCGCGTTCAAACGTGTCGTGGCACTGATAGGACGTGACATGGTTGCGGGGCATTTCTTCGCGGCGATCGCGACGCCAGTCGCGGCGCGCCTGGTGGACGCCTTCGGATGTGGCGACCATCAGGCCTTCTTTACCGCCACCATTGATCAGCGAAAAACCGTTCTGCGCGAGGCTATAGGCAAAAGCATGCGCGTTTTTGCACGCGTCGGTTTCCTTGCCCAGCGAGGCGGAGCAGTAGACGGTCACGCGATACAGATCCGCGGGCATTTCGATGCCGTCGTCTTTTTCAACGATGCCCTTTTCCGTGATTTTCGGGCGGATATAACTGGTGTTGAATTTTTTTAGGCCCCTGCGCAGCGCGGTGCCTGATGTATACACGCCCATGATGTCATCCTGGCGATTATTGAGCAGCGGCGTCTGCGCCAGATGGTGGAAGATATTTTCCTGGGCCGCCCATGATGTATTGCCTGTCAGATGGCCAAAGAATTTAGCCTTGATCGCGCGGTCATCGACCTGTTTTCCCACCACGAGAGAGTAATACAGAAGTGTCTTAAGCCATTTAATACCTGAGAAATTATAGAGTTTGTGGCTGTCCTCGGTCAGCAGGAAACCGTCGGCTTCTTTATACAAGGCGCGCAAGCGATTCAGAACGCTTTCGGCCTTCTGGCGATGCGTGTCGCCAGTGCGGGTTGTGTCACGCAACAGGGGGCCTTTGTTGCGGAATTCAGCCATGCTGAAACGGCTGCCGTTGCCGGACATCATTTTAAATGCACCGGTAACAATGCGATGCATACGACGATTGCCGTGGCCGTAAATGTCTGCAAACAGGGTGTGAAGACTTGCGATACGGTAGTTTTGCTTACCGCTTGCGGCGGCATTGAATTCCAGATTGAAATTCGAAAGATTTTTGCTGTGCTCGCTCACGCCGGTTACGTCGCTGAGCGCGCGGATTGAACCGACCACTTCGGAGTGCGTTTCGATGTAGCCATCGATTTCAGCCTTTGTGCGGCGCTGTTTCGGTGGTAAGTGGCCGTCGAAAGCCGTCGGCACTAGATAATGGTCCGTCTGGAAAGCCTGAATTCGCTTGCCGCGCGCATCAAGGGTCGGCGATGGGTGGGTGCGTGCCGTTGATTGCACCTTTGCCATGGTTGCGATGTAACGCAGGTTCTGCTCTTTCAGCCAGTCAAGGCGCACCGCAATGTGGCAGGCGGTGTCATTGACTGTAAGGTCTGCAGCTTTGGCGTTTTCTTTGCTTTCAATTTCCGTGACTGCGCCGGCAAGCATGTCTTCAAACAGACGGGTGCGCGACACGGTTTTAAGGATGCCTGCCAGTTCGGCCCCGGGACCCGGTTTCAGCAGATACGGGTTGAGCAATGGGCGGATGGGATCAAACGCGCGCGCATCCATGATGCGGTAGTCGAGGAATTCAAGACCGCGATCATCAAACATCAGCCAGACATTTTCAGGGCGCTTGCCATTCGTGCACAGGGCCGCGGCCACTTTGTCGTAGCCTTCATCGCGGATACGGTCGACAACGGATTGCAGCTTTTCCATGTTGTTGCCCTCAAGGCTGCAACTGGTTTCGTCTGCTTCGCGGGGTTTTACATCAATGACCGAGTTAAGCGAGTAAACGTTGACGCGCGCGCGCAGCGTGGCAAAGGCCGCGCTGATTTCCTTGGATTTGTGCGGCGAACCTGATGCCACGTAAATCGTGTCCCCGGGCATGATGCTGGCATCCATTCGGTCACAGCCTGGGGGGGTGTGTCTATCTGGCAGGTTTTTGAGAACCTGAAGCGTCGATGACGTGCCTTCATCGGCGGTTTCATTGCCACCAGGATAATGGGTGATGTGAACGCCGTACGCTGCCAGAAGCGGATCGTTCGCGCTTATGCCAATGGCGTCCAGCAAAGGATTCCAGAAACCGTTATGCGTATTCTGGATGATCAGTGCGGTATCTTTTGCGCGTCCATCGTTTGTAAGTTTTGCATAGAGGATGTGCAGCGCCTGACGCAGGCTGTGCATGTCGCCACGCGTAAGGATCAGGGCGCCTGCGTCTTCGCATTGTTCAAGCGGATCGCTTGTGTCGAAATTGCCGGTGCGCGAGAGATTGCGGAAATATGGATCGAGGCCAAGGACCTTGTAATTAAAAACGCCGTCATTGCTGGCGGCGCTATCGAGAACTTGTCGGCGTTGGGTCAGTTCCTGCGAAATCGGATGAACCCATGTCTTGCCCTTATATCGCGCGAGCGCTGTGTCGGACGGGTCTTCACCTGGGAGATAAACATACGACGCAGGCGCTTCGGTCAGGAACCCGTCATTCCACATTCGGGAAAGGAGAGGGATAAGTTCTTTGGGATATTCGGTCGGTTTATCCCCGCGGCAGATTGCCTCCACGGGTCGGAGAAGAAGCTGGATTTTTGCGGCCACCTGTTCTGCGGTGGCGCCAGTCAGTATTCTTTGTCCCGTCACGTCCCTGTTTCCCATGAGCCAGTAGTTATGCAAACTGGTTATAGAAAATTTATGCAGCTCTTGTCAAAATCTGCTTTTGAAGTTTTTTACCCTGTTTTTCAGCCGCTTGCGAGTCCGCCAAGACCCCTTACTCACAGGGGGTTTTAACGGTTGGGAAAAGACCAATTTGACTTAGGCCCCACCCCAGTCTTCAAGCCATAAATCAGGCTTTTCGTCGATAAACTTGCGACAAAGCGCAATGCAGTCCGGGTCGTTCACTTCAATCACTTCGACGCCGCGTTCGCGCAAAAGCACCTCGTTCCCGCTGGAATTGGTGGTGTCGCCGACGACGACTCGTTGAATCTTGAACTGCAGGATCGTGCCCGTGCACATCATGCAGGGGCTTAAGGTCGTGTACATGGTGGTATTGCGGCGGCTTTTCATACGGCCTGCGGCGCGCATGGCGGCCATTTCGCCGTGGATGATGGGGTTACCCTCCTGGACCAGGGCGTTGTGCCCCTCACCCAGGATTTCGCCGGTTTCATTGTCAACGATGACGCCGCCAATGGGGCATCCGCCCTCGTTATAGCCTTTCAGGGCTTGTTCGTAGGCGCGGCGCATATACACTTCGTGGGATTGATATGTCATTGGTTTGTCTCCTGTTCACGCATGGCTTTAGCAGATACCGCACTCATCCTTCAATACATGCAACAGGCCGTTGACGTCGTCCTGACGGGCGAACATGCCGACAGCAAGGTTTCCGCCTGTGCTTTCCACCCGGAACAACCCGAGATTCCCGCCGTCGCCACGGTCAGCGCCCGCCCGGATTGCCTGAAAGGTCACTTTGCCTGGGATGCCCGCATCGGTGCGTCCAGCCAGTTTATTCATGCGGAGCTTGCCGCGCTTTTGAAATTCGGCGGCAATTTACGCGGTGCGCATGTCTGCGTGACCGATCCGTTCTGTCCCAACTGCGCCAAGAACATGGCCGAGGCCGGCGTGCGCGCCATCTATATCGACCATAAAGGCTTTCAGAAAGACTTCATCGCGCGGAATGGCGACGAATTCAAAACCATGTCCATGCTGATCGCTGAAAAGGCGGGCATCAGTGTTTTTGAAGTCAACCGCAAGGCGGGCACGGTTACGCCGATTTTGGACCAGCAGGCAACCACTCGCCCCGCATCTACGGCAATTGAATTTTTTGATATTGCGGACGGCATGACGCTGGAAAGTGCTATGCAGACATTTAAAAACCGTCTTGGCACGCGCGAAGCATGGACGCTGGCGTTTGTTAAAGAACGCGACGGCAGTCCGCGCGGGCTTCTGGTGTTCGAGGCATTGCCGCCGGGCATCACACCCGAAGATTACCGCACGCGCGGCACGGATACCGGCAAATACCGTTTTCCCATCGACCCGCTGACACGGCTTGGCATCATTACGCGACGCATGGGTATGACATTGCTCGATCCGCGTATAGGTTGCGCACGGCTTCCGTCGTCGCGCTCGCTTGTCAACGCGCTGGGCATGGGTATATCAAACCTGTTACTGGCCTCGGCCCAGCCAGACCATGATCCGCTCGGTCTGGCCGCAATCACCCTGTTGCGGGATAAAAAGATTTTGAACGTATCGGAGATGACATGAAAAAACTTTTGATGATTGCCGCGGCCGTTCTGGCTTTAAGCGCCTGTGACCAAAACCCGCAGGAGGCCCGCGAGCGCGCGACCAATGCCAATGAGGCCGTTGAAGTCCCGTCTGTTTCAGGCGCATCGACACCGGCGCAAGCAACACCGCAGGCGCAATCAGGCGTCGTTGGCGGCGCGATGGTGAACACGCCCGTGTCCAGCAGCTCACCCGCCATGCAAAACACGCCTGCGCCAACCGTTGCGCAGGCAACGGCGCAGGCTGGCTCACCCGCAAGCACATGCGGGGCGGATCAGTCATGGGTAGGGCAGCCGCTAAAATCCATCGACTTAAGCAAAATCACCGGCGTGATCCGGACAATTTATCCGAACCAGCCGGTGACGATGGATTACAGCGATCAGCGCCTGAACATCATTCTTGAGCCCGGCACCGATAAGGTGCTGGAAGTGAAGTGCGGTTAACGCGCGAGCGTTTTTGCCGCTTCCTTCGTGGTATGCACAGCCGACGATGAGCGTTGCACCGCCTCGGCGATATTGACCACATTCTCGCTGATGGACGTTACGGCATCTGATGCGTGCTGCATGTTGGAAGAAATTTCGCGTGTCACGGCTGATTGCTCTTCCACTGCGCTTGCGGTGCCGCTGACGTAACTTTCGACGGATTCGATGCTTTTCTTGATTTCGTTGAGCGCATTGACGACGCCTTCAGATACTTTCTGAATGCCTTCGATTTCACGCGAAATCTGTTCCGTGGCATCGGCTGCCTGCTTGGCCAGGTTTTTAACCTCGTCGGCAACGACGGCAAATCCTTTGCCAGCGTCGCCCGCACGCGCTGCCTCAATCGTGGCATTGAGCGCAAGAAGGTTAATCTGTCCCGCAATGTTTTGAATGAGGGTGATGATACCGCCCATGGATACGGCGGCGGCGTCGAGTTTTTGTGTCGACTGATCGGCCCGGGCCGTCTCGATCATCGCGCTTTTCACGGCTTCCAGTGACTTGACCATGCTGGACGAAATCTCCTGCACGGATGCGGTCATTTCCTCCGCGCCGGTTGCGATGGCCTGCATGTTGCTGGCGCTTTGCTGGGCGGCATGTGCCGCGTTTGATGCCTGACGATCCGTGTCTGTAACGGCAAGATCGATTTCACCAATGTTGCTGTCGATCAGTTTCTGGACATTCTCCAGCAATTCAATCTGTTTGGTGATGTCGGTGGCATATTTGACGACTTTGAAGGGTTTGCCATTCATATCCATGATCGGGTTATACGATGCCTCGATCCAGATCACCTTGCCGCCTTTGCCTATGCGCTTGTATTGGCCGGCGTCATATTTTCCACTGGCAAGCTTGCGCCAGAATTCGGCGTATTCGGGTGAGCGTGCATAGACCGGGTCTACAAACATGGAATGGTGCTGGCCCTGTACTTCATCCAGCGTGTAGCCGACGGCGTTCAGGAAGTTGGGATTGGCGGTGATGATCGTTCCGTCGAGATTGAAATGGATTACGGCCTGCGCCTTGTCGATGGCGGATAATTGACCCTCGGCGTCAGCGGCTTCAAGTTTTCGGGCCGTGATGTCGGTCGCAAATTTTACGACCTTGTATGTCTTGCCGTTTTTGTCTTTGACCGGATTGTAGGTTGCCTGGATCCAGATTTCGCGCTGGCCTTTGCCAAAGCGTTTGTATTCGGCAGAATCGAAATTTCCGGCGGCCAGATTTTTCCAGAAATCGGCATATTCGGCTGACTGGGCATAGGCCGGGTCGACAAACATTCTGTGATGTTTGCCGCGCACTTCATCGAGCGTGTAGCCCATGGCGCTTAGAAAATTTTCGTTTGCCGTCAGGATCGTGCCGTCCGGCGTGAATTCAATGGCGGCCAGAGAGTGACCAATGGCGCGCAGCGTGTTCAACGCATGCGTTTTTTCTTTGCTAAACAATAGCTTCTCCTAAACCTATGATGGGATGTCACATACAAGTGTATGTGACTCGACCCCATTTCAGCAGTCTATCTTTAGAATAGATTGTCTTCGTTACGGAAATAAAACGCCTGTGTGACAGGCGTGTGCCAAGTTATACCGCGCCGCGACCGATGCCGTAATACGGCACGCCTTGCGTCTTTTTACGCTTGGGATCGTAGATGTTACGACCATCAAACAAGACGACCGTGCGCATGCGCGCCTTCATGTCATCGACATCAAGCGCCTGGAATTCCTTCCATTCGGTCACAACGATCAGGCCGTCTGCGCCGTTCAGTGTCTCCATGGCGCTGTCGCACAGCACCAGATCATCACGGTCGCCGTAGATGCGTTTGCATTCATGCATCGCCTTGGGATCATAGGCGCGTACGCTTGCGCCGCGTTTCCACAATTCTTCCATGATCGCGCGGGCGGGTGCATCGCGCATGTCGTCGGTCTGCGGTTTGAACGCCAATCCCCAGATTGCAAAGATTTTACCCTTCACATCGCCCTTGAAATGCTCATCGATCTTGCTGACAAGCACCAGTTTCTGGCGGTCATTCACGTCTTCCACGGCTTCAACCAGTTTTGCCGGCACTTTCTTGCGGCGCGCCATGGCGGCAAGCGCCTTTACGTCTTTCGGGAAGCACGAACCGCCATAGCCGGCGCCCGGATAGATGAAGTGGTAACCGATACGCGCATCAGACCCGATCCCCATGCGCACCTGTTCAATATCCGCGCCGACGGCGTCAGCGATGTTGGACAGTTCGTTCATAAAACTGATCTTGGTCGCCAGCATGGCGTTGGCGGCATATTTGGTCAGTTCGCTTGAGCGCACATCCATTTCAACCATGCGGTTAGAACGGCGGTTGAAGGGCGCATAAATTTCGCGGAGGATTTCCGCGGTTTCCTTGTTATTGACGCCGACGACGATGCGGTCGGGCTTTTCAAAATCCTCGATGGCGTTACCCTCTTTCAAAAACTCGGGGTTGGACGCCACGTCGAATGTGAATGCCTTGCCTTGCGCATGCAGCGACTGGGCCATGATATCACGCACCTGGTCGGCGCTGCCCACGGGTACGGTCGATTTGGTCACGACGACGCGCGGCTCGGTCATGAAAGTCGCGATGGTTTTGGCAACGGACAGAACGGCGCTGATGTCAGCCGAGCCGTCTTCGTCGGCGGGTGTGCCGACGGCGATAAAGATGACTTTGCCGTGGTCGACGCCTTTTTGCGCGTCGGTGGTGAATGACAGGCGGCCAGCCTTGGCATTTGTTTCGATTTTTTTGTCGAGGCCGGGTTCGTAAATCGGCACCTGCCCGTGCTGAAGCGCCTTGATCTTGTCCGCGTCGCGGTCAACGCACATGACGTTGTGACCGATATCGGCGAGACACGCCCCCGTTACCAGACCCACATAACCGGAACCAAAGATTGTCAAACGCATCGTAAATATCCCTTGTTTCGTGGGTATCCTACACTGGCCAAGGGTCAGAAAACAAACGGCAATTTTGTGGTCAAATGCGCCTTATCAGGCGGATTTGCGGGCCTTGGGTTTATTCAACAGCGGCTTTAAGTATTCGCCTGTATATGACCCTTTATGCGCGGCCACGTCTTCGGGGGTGCCGGCGACCAGCAATTGCCCGCCTTTGTTGCCGCCCTCAGGCCCCATGTCGATGATCCAGTCTGCCGTTTTGATGACGTCCAGATTATGTTCGATGACCAGCACGGTATTTCCCTGCTCCACCAGCGTGTGCAGAACATCAAGGAGCTTGCGCACGTCGTCGAAATGCAGGCCGGTGGTGGGTTCGTCCAGAATATATAACGTCTGGCCGGTGCCGCGTTTGGACAATTCCTTGGACAGTTTTACGCGCTGCGCCTCACCGCCCGACAAAGTCGTGGCGGCCTGGCCGACCTGGATGTAACCGAGGCCGACTTCCTTCATCGTTTCCATCTTGTTGCGGATGGAGGGCACCGCCTTGAAGAATTCGGCGGCATCTTCGATCGTCATGTCGAGAACATCACTGATGGATTTATCGCGGTATTTTACTTCCAGTGTTTCGCGGTTATAGCGTTTGCCATGACATGCATCGCATGTGACATACACGTCGGGCAGGAAGTGCATTTCAATCTTGATAACACCGTCGCCCTGGCATGCTTCGCACCGCCCGCCTTTGACGTTGAAGCTGAAACGACCCGCATCGTAACCGCGCGCCTTGGATTCCGGCATGCCCGCAAACCAGTCGCGGATCGGTGTAAACGCGCCCGTATACGTGGCGGGGTTGGAACGCGGCGTGCGGCCGATGGGGGACTGGTCGATGTCGATGATGTTGTCGACAAAACTTAGTCCACGGATTTCCTTGTACGGCGACGGCATGTCGCCGGCCTGATCCCATTCACGGACGATGCCGTTGAACAGCGTATCGATCACAAGCGTCGATTTACCTGAACCGGATACGCCGGTGACGCAGGTGAACGTACCGAGCGGAATATCGATGGAAACATTTTTGAGGTTGTTCCCGGTGGCACCCTTCACGCTCAGGAATTGCTTGGGCTTGCCCTTGCGGCGCGTGGTCGGGACCGGAATGGATTTACGCCCCATCATGTAATCGGCGGTCAGGGATTTTTTGTTATCAAACACCTGCTGCGGCGTGCCGGCGGCGACGACATGCCCACCATGAACGCCGGCACCCGGGCCCATATCGATCAGGTAATCGGCTGCCCGAATGGCGTCTTCGTCGTGTTCGACAACCAGCACGGTGTTACCGAGGTCGCGCAGACGGCGCAGCGTGGTCAGCAGGCGGTCATTGTCACGCTGGTGCAGACCGATGGACGGTTCATCCAGTACGTAGAGAACACCGGTCAGGCCAGAACCAATCTGGCTGGCCAGACGGATACGTTGCGATTCACCGCCGGATAACGTGCCGGATGCACGCATCAGGGTCAGGTAATCAAGGCCGACATTCATCAGGAAGGTCAGGCGCTCGTTGATTTCTTTCAGCACGCGCGCGGCGATCTCGCGGTGCTTGGCGCTGAGCTTTTTGTCGAGTTTGCCGAACCATGTGCAGGCATCTTCAATCGACATTTCTGCCGCCTGCGAAATGTGGAAGTTATTGATTTTGACGGCCAGCGCCTCCGGCTTCAGACGCGCGCCCTTACAATGCGGGCATGGCACGGACATCTGGAAACGGCCCAGTTCTTCGCGGACCTGATCGGAATCGGTTTCCAGCAGTCGGCGTTGCAGATTGGGAATGACGCCTTCGAATGGTTTGGTGGTTTTGTAAGTGCGTGCACCGTCTTCGTAGACAAACGTCACGTCTTCGTCGCCGCTGCCGAACAGGATGATGTTCTTTGCCTGGTCTTTCAGGTCTTTCCATGCGGCGTTCATGGGGAATTTGTATTTCTTGGCCAAAGCCTCAATCGTCTGCATGTAATAGCGGGACTGGGTTTTGGACCATGGAGCGATCGCGCCCTTGGCCAGCGTGAATTCGGGGTGCGGGACGACCAGTTCCGGGGTGAAGGTCATCTGTTCGCCAAGGCCATCGCATGCCGGGCATGCGCCGTGGGGTGAGTTAAATGAAAACAGGCGCGGTTCAATCTCGGCAATCGTGAAGCCGGAGACGGGACATGCGAATTTTTCGCTGAACAGCGTTTCCTTGCCAGTGGTTGCATCTTCGACAATCACAAGACCTTCGGCCAGGCGCACGGCGGTTTCAAGTGAGTCCGCAAGACGGTTGCCCATGTCCGGTTTCAAAACCAGACGGTCGACCACGATGGAAATGTCGTGTTTATATTTTTTGTCGAGGTTTGGGATCGTATCAAGTTCGATGATCTTGCCGTCGATCTTGGCACGCTGGAAACCCTTGGCGCGCAGTTCCTGCAATTCCTTTTTATATTCGCCTTTACGGCCGCGCACGATGGGGGCCATGACGTAGAGCTTGGTCCCCTCGTCCATTTTCATGATGGCGTCGACCATCATGGATACGGTCTGGCTTTCAATGGGCAGGCCGGTGGCCGGTGAATAGGGCACGCCAATACGCGCCCAGAGCAGACGCATGTAATCGTAAATCTCGGTCACCGTGCCGACGGTGGAACGCGGGTTGCGGGACGTGGTTTTTTGTTCGATGGAAATGGCTGGCGAAAGACCGTCGATGGAATCGACATCCGGCTTTTGCATCATCTCGAGGAACTGGCGCGCATAGGCCGACAGGCTTTCAACGTAGCGACGCTGGCCTTCGGCATAGATGGTGTCAAAGGCAAGGGACGATTTGCCCGAGCCCGAGAGCCCGGTGATAACCACCAGCGAATCGCGCGGCATGTCGACGGTGATGTTCTTGAGGTTGTGCTCGCGCGCCCCTCTGACGGTGATGGATTTCATAGTGATTTTATATGGTGCGGAGCGGGTAAAAATCCAGCTTTTTCAGGAAAGTGAAAGCCCCGGTCCATTTTCAGGCACCGGGGCTTTGGTTGGGTCAAAGTCAGGGCTTATTGGCCCAGATCGACACTGATATTGTTTTCTTTCAGTTTCATGACGAAACCCTGCAACGCCTCAAACATGGCGGGTTGCATGCTGGCTTCGTAAGTCGGCAGTTTCTTGCGGATGGACTTGCCTTCGGCCGAACCGAAAAATTTGGTCATGGCCTTGATTTCATCATCCGTGAACTGGTTTGCGACCTGCGTCACCGCCGCGTTTTTCAGCTTGGCATAGTCAATAGTGCTGTCGGCCAGTGAACGGAACAGGACGCGCTGGTCCTGTTTAACGCGCTGGGCCATCTGCTCCACAGCCGCTTTGACGTCGTCTTCAATGGGAACGATGTCGATGTAAGCCTTGGCCAGGGCGATGTGGTCAGGCGCGGTTGCGTTGGCCACGACCGGAATGGCCGGGGCGGTTGCCACAGGATCTGCGGTCGGGGCGGCGATGGCCGCGCCGGTGATACCGCAAAACAATGCCGCGATCAGAAGCTTAGAACGGAATGTCGTCTTCAAAGTCGTTTCCTTTGTTGGATGATTGCCAGTTACCGCCGCCCTGCGCGCCACCGGCGGCCTGTTGTTGCGGACGCTGGTCGTAATTACCGCCATTGTCGTTGCTTTGACCGGCACCGCCTTTGGTGTCGAGCATGGTCAGTTCGCCGCGGAACTGGCGCAGGACGACTTCGGTCGAGTATTTTTCTGCACCGGACTGGTCGGTCCATTTGCGGGTTTCAAGCTGGCCTTCGACGAATACTTTGGCACCTTTTTTAAGGTAGTTTTCGCAGACATTGATGATGTTCTCATTGAACACGACGACGCGGTGCCATTCGGTTTTTTCTTTGCGCTCGCCCGATGTCTTGTCTTTCCAGGTTTCGGATGTCGCGACGGAGAGGTTGCACACTTTCGATCCGTTTTGCATCGTCTTGATTTCCGGGTCGCGACCCAGATTACCGATGAGCATTACCTTGTTTACGCTGCCTGCCATGTGAACTCTCTTTCCGTGCCATATAAAAATAAATTGGTGCCCCAGGAGGGACTTGAACCCCCACACCTTTCGATACCTGATTTTGAGTCAGGCGCGTCTACCATTTCACCACTGGGGCCTTGATCGGGGCAGAATAGAACATTCTTTGGTTTGCGCAACATTCCTAAAATGGGTTTCCCCCGTCTTTCCTTCAGTAAACCAGATTATTTCGGCATTCTTTGGGCGCTTTCAAAATTGACAGAATAGCAGCACAGGTTTAATGGCTATTATTCATAACTTGCCGATGGATTGCTTATGGACCAGAACACACCCCTTCCCCTTGTTGCGCCGGACATGGGTCTTTTTGAAGACGGGATCAAAAGCTTTCAGGGCATCAAGCCGCCCTATGCGCGCGGCGGGGGTACATCGGCCACGCAAATTCTGGAACGCGCCTGCCAGGCGCATCTGGGCAATCATCGCAACACAGACCCTTTAAGCGTCGCCATAGTTTCAAGCGGTCAGGCCGCCAACCATGTGGTCTTCAAAGCCATTCATGGCGGTGACCTTGTTTCTTCGTCGCATTTGTTCGGCACGACCAAAGTCGATCTGAAAAAAACATTCGAGCGCACGGGCGGTAAAATCGCCTGGGTGGACCCCGGCGATACACAGGCTTTCATCGACAACACGACCCTGGCAACCACGACATGGTTTCTGGAAGCCATTTCAAACCCGGCAGGCCGCGTCCCGGACTTTGAATCGCTGAGCCATGCCGCGCGGGAGCGTGGCATCATGCTGGCCGTTGACGCCACGCTTGCGGCGGGCATGCCGTATTTCGACGGCCTGAAATACGCTGATGTCCTGACGATATCGCTGACCAAACAGGCTGGCGGCGGTCAGAACCTTCATACAGGCGGTGCCATTCTTGTCGGCAACAATTTTGCATGGGAAGACAAGGCCGCGCGTTTTCCTGAATTCAAAGAGTATTTTTCAGATGCGGCCGGCACCGTCGTCCTTCCGTCCAGCCCGTTTGGCGCATTGGCATCGAAGATCAGCCTGCATGAAGGCAGCGGTGTGATTGCACCGCAATCCGCCCTGTCTATCGCCCGCAGCCTGCCCGGCATGGGCGACCGTGTGGCTAACATGTGTGAAAATGCGCGCATGCTGGCCGAGATTCTGGACGGGCATGAAAAGGTGAACAGCGTTCAACTGGCCGGTTACAAGACGAACGACGTCAACGATGCGTGCACCCAGAAATACCTGGGCAAAAATCATTTTGTCATTCTGGTTGACCTGAAAGATGGTTTTGCGGCAGCGGCCAGCTTTATCAATGCGCAACAATTCGCGCATGCGGTCGCCCTGGGACAGCAGAACACGGCGATTTCCCACCCGGCATCAAGCACGCACCGCCAGTATTCCAAAGACGAACTGGCCAAAATGGGTATTTATCCCGGGACTATCCGTATCTCTGTCGGATGCGAAGCGCCCCGGACACTGGCGCGCAAACTGCGCCGCGCACTGACGTTTTAAATACCGTAGAAAATATTCCGGTGGGCCATGTAGTCGCCAACCTTGTCCGGCTGTACCCCGTAGGTATCGACGATGCGCATCAGTTCGGCGGCGTTCTCCCCAACCTTGGATATGGTGAAGTCCTTCGCGGCCTTCGCCTTTTCCGCGCCCTGCCGGTCGGAGGTCAGTTCGACATAAGCGGCGACGATGCCGCCGACATTGGCGATGATATCCGGGATGGTCACGACCCCCATCTTATGAAGCATGACATGGGCGTCATCCGTGGTCGGGTGGTTGGCCCCTTCGCATATCAGCTTTGCCCGGATACGCCCGGCATTGTCCGCCGTAATCACGTCCTGCAAAGCGCAGGGGAATATAATGTCGGCGTCCTGATACAGAACGTCGGTGGCATCAGGTGAGATATGCTTGCCTTCAACCGCCAGCAGCTCTTTGGCCTTATCCGTATTCTGATAGGCCAGCGCATGAACCAGATCGGTGGATGGATGATCCAGCAGCCATGTGCCGCCGTATTTCGGGTCGCCCACGGCTTTGAGCGTGCCTTCGAAGTAGCGGATGACGGCAGCGCCCATGGCCCCCGCGCCCTGTACGGCAAATGATGGTTTTGAAATTTTGCGTGAGGTTGTCAGGACTTTACCGGCAACGGCCACACCTAAACCCGCAATACCCTCGCGGTCGTAATCCGTGCCGCCGAGGTCGAGCGGTTTGCCGGTGTGGCATGTCTGCGTGCCCAGTTCATCCACGGCCCAGATGGCATTATTGGGCGGCAGGCAGCCGACGTCGTAGCCGAGCCCGCCGAATGTACCGCCGTCTTCATAAAAAATGCCTGCGTCTTTGAGCAGGCGGATAAAGCGGCGGTATTTGGTTTCGTAATCGGGTTGCGTATTGTCGAGGCGCGCGCCGGATTTTGCTCCGCCCATGGGCAGACCGGCAGCCGCGTTTTTTTCCGCCATGCCGCGTGCCAACATTTTAATATCATCAAGCGTAACATTGGGAATGGTGCGCGTACCACCCTTGCCCATGCCGCGGCCATTATTGTCGAGCGGGCCGCCGCGTGCGATTTTGGTGTTCCAGACCACGGCGTAGCCTTCGACGCCCATGTCGGGGTCGCGCACCGTGACTTCCAGTTCGGGTTTCATCGCGTGGAAGCGATCAGCCAGGTCTTTCTGGACCTTGTAAAATTCATCCGCGTTGGCGAATGGATCGGTCATGCGGCTTTTGCGTTTTGTGCCACGCCGTTGGCGAGCAGGAATCGGTCAGCCTCAAGCGCGGCCATGCAACCCATGCCGGCGGCGGTCACGGCCTGACGGTAGACGTGATCCTTCACGTCGCCCGCTGCAAACACGCCCGGCACTTCCGTTGCCGTTGAGTCCGGCGCGGTGATCAGGTAGCCGTTGGCGTCCATTTTCAGTTTGCCTTTGAACAGTTCGGTCGACGGGCTGTGGCCGATGGCGACGAACATGCCGGTCAGCGGCAGTGTCTGTGTTTCGCCGGTCTTCACATTTCTGACGACCAGTCCGGTCATGCCCGGATTGTCGCCCTTGCCGCGTTCGACACCCTGTACGTCTTCGACGGCGTGATCCCACATGACCTTGATGTTCGGTTTGGCGAACAGGCGGTCCTGCAGAATGCGTTCGGCGCGGAAGCTGTCGCGGCGGTGAATGACAGTCACGGATTTGGCGATACCCGAAAGGTACAGCGCCTCTTCGACGGCGGAGTTACCGCCGCCGATGACGGCAACGTCCTGCCCTTTGAAAAAGAACCCGTCGCAGGTGGCGCATGCGGACACGCCGAGGCCACGGAATTTTTCTTCCGCCGGGATGTTCAGCCATTTGGCCTGTGCGCCGGTGGCGATGATGACGGTCTGCGCGATATAGGTATCGCCATTCTCGCCCTTGGCGACGAAGGGGCGTTTGGACATGTCGATATCAGTGATGTAATCCCACAGCATCTTGGTGCCGACATGTTCGGCCTGCGCCTTCATCTGTTCCATCAGCCACGGACCCTGGATGGCGTCCTTGAAGCCGGGATAGTTTTCGACATCGGTCGTGACCATCAACTGGCCGCCAGGGTCGCGCCCCTGTACCAGCACGGGTTGGAGATTGGCGCGCGCAGCGTAAATGGCAGCGGTGTAACCGGCAGGGCCGGAGCCGATAATCAGGACTTTGGTTTCAATGGTTTCGCTCATACTACCCTATACGTATCCGGTGCTTGGAAAGTGACAGTTGAGAACAAAAAAATCTGACAAACAAGCCCTGCGGGTAAGATGTCTGGGGAAAACAGGCAAAAACCGAATTCACGCGCCGGACAATCCATTACCCTTTGTAAATGCGCGAACTTTTATTCGTTTATTTCATTCTTGGCCTGGGCTATGCGCCGTTTACGGACCTGATCGTTTTGCCGTTTCTGGTGACGGTGGGTTTCTGTCTGTTCAGCGCCGGGCACATGCCGCTGTCGCGGTATACGGGCAGACCTTATATGGGTGCCCTGCTCCTGACGCTGTTGTTCTTTTTCCTGTTTGCGCTGATCTATCCGGCATCGATCTGGTTTTCGACCTTCCGCTCGTTCCGGAGCATTGCCGACATCCTGTTTATCGGCGTGTTTCTGGTCGAGATGCTTGTGGGCGGTATTGTCGTATTATTGGCCGGATCGTGGATTTTGAAGGGCAACAGGCCATGGCGCTCATATATGATGGTTTTACCCATGGCCGTGACCCTTGCGGTGTACTGCATCTTTACCGCGTGGCGGCATCACATCGGGTATACGCCTTAAGCCTTGCGGCGGTCGCGGATGGCCGCGGCGACAATTTCGGAATCGCGCAGCGGCGTATAATTCCAGTTTTCAATCGATCCCAGAAACGGGCGCGCAATACCGTCAAGTTCAAGCTTGGCGTGGAATTTGTTCAGGCGCGGGCTGCCGCCTTCCAGGTTGATGCGGTAGACCGGTTTACCCGTTGATGCGGCTTCGGACATCATCGAGACACTGTCAGCCGTGACCAGAATGACATCTGCCAACGCCAGAAAGCCTTCATACGGGTTGTCGCCTTTACCGTCCCAGACATAGGCACCGGTGTCTTTGAGCCATGCCTGTAAAATCGTAAGATTATCCGACCCTGTGCGGCGCGATGCGGTAACCATCATGCCCGCGCCGTCAGTGGCCAGTTTTTTGAGTGACTCGCCAAGGCCGCCGGCGATGGTGCCGGACAATGTGTATGCCTTTGAATTACCACCCACCAGCACGGCGATGCGCGGGCGGCGCAGATGGCCGAGCCGGGGCTCCCAGTTCTTTTTGGCGATGTACATGCGCTCGGGCGTGATGCGGTTGGGTGCGGCGGTGGTGACAACCACGTTTTTGCCGCGGGCCGGGTCGTGCGCCGGAACGGCGATCAGATCGAATGCGCGGCGTCGTGCGCGCGGGTCCTGCAGGCAGACGACCATGGTCTTGCCCTTTGATGCCCGTTTGACCCAGAGCGCGAGACCCGCTGCCTTGCGGCCGCCGGCAATCAGCACATCCGGCCAAGGGCCGTTCAGGGCGTCGCCGTCATAGCCATGTTTGATACCCAGATTGAGATAGGGTGAAACCGTTTTCCACGGCTGCTTCAGGGTAAAGCGTTTGATTGTGGGCGTGACGCGCAACGCATCGCACACGCCAAGGCACTGGTTTTCCGTGCCGGTCAATCCACGTTCGACAAGAACCCAGACATCCATGGCGGATTACGTGTCGAGGAACGAACGCAGTTTCTTGGAACGTGACGGGTGCTTGAGCTTGCGCAGCGCCTTNNCGATACCAAAACGCATACGAAGGACACGTTCTTCGCGCGGCGTGAGCGTGGCGAGTATACGGGTCGTGGTTTCTTTCAGGTTCGAGTGGATGGCAGACTCAAGCGGGTTGGTCGCGTTCTTGTCTTCGATGAAGTC
>DIUZ01000006.1 GCA_002423205.1 Micavibrio sp. UBA6145
GGACGTCTGTATTACCGCGCAGGCGGCCTTGGCAATTACACCGAAGCCATAGATTTTTATGATCGCGCCTCGCGCATATTGATCGACGTACCGTACGACCAATCGCATGAATTGCGTTTTCAGTTGAATTACGAGCGGGCCAAAACGCTGCTCAACATGGCGCGTGTAAATCCGCGTTCAGGTTTTGCGGCGGCGTGGGCGGATGATGCGTCCAAGGTGATTAATCTCTCGACAATAATGGTTCGCACTCTTCCGGATGCCGATTATGAGCGTGCGGCCCTTAAAGTGGTTGAGGGTGACCTGCATGGCCTGCGTGGCAACACGGACAGGGCAATCATGCTTCTGGAAGAGGCGCTGGCCGAACATATTGAATTGAACCGCACCGCCGTGCCGCGCCTGTTTGCGATCGAGGCGAAGATCAGCCTGCTTAAGGGGGAAACCAGCCTGACAAGTGAACCCATGCGCGAGTCCATGGAGCGTCTGGTCTGTTTTTACGGCACGGCAGATCATCCGCGTATTCCGCACTATGTCAGCCGTTTCATGCAGAACGAAGTGCCGGCAGGCCCGGTATGGACACCCCGTGATCTGGCTGTCGTTGCAGACAACGATAACGTCACGGCGTTCCCGCGTAGGAAACGCAAGACTATCGGTGGTTTTCAGCGCGGGTTACGCATGTAAACGGCCCTTTTTGGACGACATGTCACCCATGCAGTGAGCGCATGCGGTTGAGATTCTCCAAGGACATATTGTTTCGGAATCGATGTAAAAATCCGGCTGAATGCCCCTGAAACCGAGGCCGTCTGCGGTGTTGGCGTGATCTTTATCGTGCGGTTTTCAGCATATCGCGAGTGTGTGAAAACGTCTTTTTTATGACGCTTTAAAACTGGCTTTTGCCCTGTCGTTCGGGGTATATCCAAAGTGTAACTGAGGGAAAAGAAAACATCATGGTTAAAGCTGTTGTATGGGGCATTGAGGGCACGCTCCTTGATCTTCCGAAACATATCATCAATGTCATTCCGGTGCGTACGGCAGAGGCTGTTGCCCAGATGGTGCCGCCGGGTACGCTTGTCGACGCCACTAAAATTCAGGGCATGGCCAAGGCCGCTTTCAACAGACACGGCATGCCGTGCAAGGAAGTGGCCGCCGCTTACCACCTGCATGAAGGTGAGCTGACGGCGCATATGTACAATCTGGTCGCCCGTAATGATGTATGGCCGTCGCAGGGCGTGTTTGCCCGCGGCAACCAGCACTGGATCAATCTGTTCGATAAATCGAAAGAAGAAGACAGAAATTCAGGCTTCAGGGGTATCAAACATTACGCCATCACGTCAGGTTCAGGCGAATGGGGCCAGCGCGTGACGCTGCAGGCCATCGGTCTTGCCCGATTTATGAGCGGCGTTGCCGGATCTGAAATTATCCGCAATCTAAACGGCGGGACGCCAATCAACCGTTTTGAATCCGGGGCGAAGGCCATTGGCTATATTACGCGCGACCACAACCCGGCAGATGTTCTGGTTGTCGATAGCGCCCCGGGTTACGTGGCAGATGCCCGCGCCGCCGGTTTCCAGGCTGTTCAGCTGACCAAGGAGATGACGGTTGCCGACGTGTTTGAAAAATACCTGAACATCACGGCGAATTCCCGTCGCGGTTATGATGATCACATCTGGGCGGGCGTCAAAGGTGATACGACGCCGAAAGCGAAATCCACTGTTCAGCGCCTGCGTGCGTAATCTGTTTTAACAGATTACGTCTTTGTACAGATCGGTACGGCGGTCGCGGAAGAACCCCCATTCCGCGCGGTGGCGATCAAGGAAATCAAGGTCGATGGTGTGAACGATCACGCCTTCGGCCTTGCGGTCCATCACCTGCACCAGTTCACCGGTGTGGTCGGCGATGAAGCTGCAACCATAGTAATTGTTTTTGGCCTTGGCGGCGTCGCCGATGAACGGGTTGGTTTCAGGGCCGACACGGTTGCTGGCGATCACGGGCACGATGTTGGATACGGCGTGACCCTGCATGGCGCGTTGCCATTGTTTTGATGTATCCAGTTCCGGTTTGTGAGGTTCGTCGCCGATAGCGGTGGGGTAGAACAGCAGCTCAGCGCCCTTAAGCATCATGGCGCGGGCGACTTCCGGGTACCATTGATCCCAGCAGATGCCGACGCCGATGCGCGCAAATTTCGTATCCCAGACTTTGAATCCGTTATCGCCGTAGCGGAAATAGTATTTTTCCATGTAGCCGGTTCCGTCAGGAATATGCGTCTTACGGTACGTACCCATGTTGGTGCCATCGGCATCGATGATGACGATGGAGTTGTAATATTCCTGGCCCGCCCGTTCGTAGATGGAGGTCGGGATGACGACGTTCAGTTCCTTGGCGAGTTTCTGCATTGCGACCACGGCGGGGTGCGTGTCGGCGGGGAAGGCGTGCGCGAACCAGCGACTGTCCTGCGAGTTGCAGAAATAGATGTTCTGGAACAGTTCGCTGGGCAGGATGATCTGTGCACCTTTCGATGCGGCTTCGCGGACCAGTTTTTCGGTCTTTTTGATATTGGCATCCATGTCGGTGCCGTAATTGGCCTGAAGGGCGGCGACAGTGACTTTACGTGTCATTATTTCGGCTCCTGTTGGGTGATGCAGTGGAATGACCCGCCGCCGGACAGGACGGCATTGGACGGTGAACCCACAACTTTGCGGTTCGGGAAAAGTTTCTGGATTGCGGCAACGGCCGCATCCGCGCTGGCGGTGCCGTAGGTCGGCACGACAACAACCTTGTTGCCGATGATGAAGTTCATATGCGACGCCGGGACGACATCGCCGTCTTCGTTCTCGTACCGGCCGGGCGAGGGGATGCGTTCAACCTTCAGGCCGAATGACGCGAGGTCGGCGGCGATCTTGTCGAAGACGTCGCGGTTGGGGTCGTCTTCGCCGAAGGCTTCCTGGCAGGCGACGATACCGGGCGCGACGAAGCGGGCGATGTTGTCGATATGGCCGTCGGTGTGGTCGTTCATCATGCCGTCGTCGAGCCACAGGACGCGATTTGCGCCCAGGGCCGCCTTCAGGGCGATTTCCGCCTCAGCTTGCGACCAGCCATTGCGGTTTTTGTTCAGGACGCACTGGCGGGTGGTCAGGATCGTGCCCTGGCCGTCATGTTCCAGCGCGCCGCCTTCGACGATGAAGTCGTTGCGCAGAATGGGCGTGCCGGCGGCGGCGGCGACTTCGTCGCCCACCGTGTCGTCATGCTCAAGATCATACTTGCCGCCCCAGCCATTGGTCTGGAAACGGGCGGCGCGGGTGCCTTCGGATGTCTTGATGAATATCGGGCCGGTATCGCGCAGCCAGATGTCACCGAAATTGCCGGGAATGACCGTGGCGACGTCGCCGACCAGCTGGGTGGCGGTAGCAATGGCGTCGGTGCCCATGGCCAGGACGGTGACGGGCGTGCCGCCTTCGACCAGATGGCGGATCATGGCGGCGACTTCGGCCTGTGCAGGCGCAAGGTTATCGAGCCAGAGATCGCCATGCGACGGGAAGGCCGTGTAAAGACGCGCCTGTTCTGCCCATTCAGCGGGAACGGGCAGAATGTTCAGGTGATGCTTTAACTCTTTCGGCAGGGCGGTCATGTGTATTCTCCAGAAGGAAGCACCCCGGCTTTCGCCGGGGTTTTCAGTGTCTTATTTGTCGTCTTTAAACTGTTTTGCGAGCGCCCATTTCTTGCGCGTTTTCCATGCGCCGTCGTGGTACGCGGCCGACATCATCAGCGGAATGACGCTGGTGCCTTCAGCGAAGACCATTTGTTCATACGTGGTGTCGACTTTACCCCACGATGCGGCTTCCTTGAGCGTCGAGGACGAGCAGGCGCCATCGCGCACGTCGGCGACCGTGATCTGGACCGCGTATTTGTGCATGGCGACGTCTTCATGGCCGAGGATTTCGGCGCAGACGACGGTGTCCTGCAGGAAGTTTTTCGGCACGCCGCCGCCAACCATGAAGATACCGGTGGTACCGGCATGGATTTTCAGGTCGGTCAGTTCGCGGAAGTCAGCCACAGAGTCGATGGACATGTGGTTGCCATGGCCCGGGTTTTCGACCTGGTGTTTAACCAGACCGAAGCCAGCCGAGGAATCCGAGAATGCCGGGCAGAAGATCGGCACGTCGTGTTCGTAGGCCAGTTTGACAAGCGAGTTTTCTTTCTTGCCGTGCTTGACCAGGTACTTGCCCATTTCGCGGATGAATTCGCGGGACGAGTACGGGCGTTTTTCGCAGGTTTGCGCGATGTCATAGATCGTGTGGTCGACAGCCTGCAGGTCTTCTTCATCGATATACGTATCGTAGATACGGTCGATGTAGAGGTCGCGCAGGGTGTTGTCGTCGGTGCCGGAGGCGTCGCCCTGATAGTGTTTGAAGCCCAGGCCTTCAAAGAAGTCCATGTCGACGATGGATGCGCCGGTGGCGACGATACCGTCGATCATGTTGTTCTTGATCAGGTCGGCGTAGATGTCCATGCAGCCGGCAGCCGAGGTCGAGCCCGCCAGCGTCAGGAAGATCGCGCAGTCTTTGTCGTGCAGCATCATCTTGTAGATGTCGGTCGCACGCGCGGTGTCGCGCGAGGTGAACGACATTTTGCCCATGGCCTCGATAATCGGGCGGGCGTCGAAGGATTTGATGTCGATATGTTCGACCACTTTGGAAAGCAGTTCGGCTTTCTTATTGCTGGTCACTTTGCGTTGCGGGTTCGCGCTCATGGTAGGTCTCCAAATTGTTCGATTTCGGTTTGTAAACTAAGCAAATCCCGCGGAAATTCAACAAATTTCCGCGGAATACTTATGGTTTTAAGGGGCGGTTACTTCCCGGCCATCAGGGCGCGCAGCGATGCGCCGAAGCCGTTAAAGTCCGAGCGCATGGCGGCCGAGTAGGCACCCATGGACTGGATCTCGATCCAGTCGCCGGCGACAACGTCGTTCGGCAGCATGAACGGACCCTTCATCATGTCGATGGAATCGCATGTCGGACCGGCAAAACGGAAGCCCATTTCCTCGCCCTTGCGGGTCTGGTTTGCGGGGCCCGCGATGGCGCGGGTCGCAAAGCGGCCCCTGATCGTGGAACCGGCGTCAAACAGACCGCCATAGGTGCCGTCGTTGATGTGCAGCAGGTCGCCTTTGCGGGCTTCCACGCGCACGACAAGCGATCCGGCGGTCGCCACGAGGGCGCGGCCCGGCTCGCACATCAGCGGCAGGTGGTCGAGTTTTTCGGTACGCAGCGCCGTCATGATCGTGTCGACATAGTCGGCAAAGGGCGGGATGGCTTGGCCCGGGTATTGAACCGGGAAGCCGCCGCCGATGTCGAGGACATCGAGGGTCACTTTGGATGCGCGGATGACGCGGTTGGCAACCTTGACGGCGCGCTTGTAGGCGGCCGGGTCGCTGGTCTGGGTGCCGACGTGCAGGCACAGGCCCAGGCGTGTCGCAACCGGGCGGCAAGCCTTGAGCAGTTCTGAAGCGTCATAGGGCAGCGCACCGAATTTCGACGAGAAGTCGATCGCGGCTTTGCTGTTTTTCGGCAGGGCCAGGCGCACGAACAGTTCCAGATCCTGTGCGAGTTCGGTCGCACGCATGATCTTGTACAGTTCGTCCATGGAATCGAGCACGAAAGCGCGCACGCCGTGGACCTTGTAGGCCTCGGTGATCGCTTCCGGCGATTTGATGGTGTGCATGAAGTACAGCTTGGCGCGCGGGGCGACCTTGCGGACCAGGCGCACTTCGTCGATCGACGCCACGTCAAATGCGCGGATGCCGGCCTTGTACAGGGTCTGGATCACGGTTTTATCCGCGTTGCACTTGGTCGCGTATACGGTTTCGCCCGGGAACTGGGTGAGGAACTGGCGTGCGTTGTCCGCAAGGCGTTCCGGCCAGGTGAGGTAGAGCGGGCGTTCCGGCGCGATCGAGCGGACCACGTCGACGACTTCGCCGTGATACATCTGGACGATCGGCGTCTTGTTGACGCGCGGCGCAGCGGTGTTCTGGGGGATGGAATTAGACATATGAGTCCTCCTTCAAAATCGAACTTTTGCCCGCAGACAAACCGTCGGCAGGCGAAAACGCGATTAGGCGCGTTGGCGCGTCAAAAAGGTGGAACCCGTTTTTTGTACTATTGGGGGGGTGTGTCCCCAGGCGGAAGTGTAAGTGTTCATGCTACATAAAACCTTAATTAAAACCGTTGTGGGTCTTGGCACCCAAAACAATCCAAGTTTTACGCCGTTACATAAACCACTATTTCAGGCCAGGGGCACGTACGTGTCGACTCTCATCATGAGCCAATGGGGCAGTTGATACAATTACTATTTGCTCCGTGTAAAGAAAAAATTACGCCGGCTTTTCCAACTATCAACAGGCAGAGACAAATGTCTTTTTTTGGACATGATTGCCGCCGGGCGCGGCGTGCAGGAAGTGCCGTGTTTTACGATGTATTTGTAGAATCAGCGGCAAAAACAGGCAACCCAGGGCGGGTCGTCGTTGCGGAACGGATCCGGGCTGGTGTAGCAGCGCCCGAAGGTTTCGTACTTCTCGTAGTCGGTAATCGACTGGCGGAACCAGCCGTTGAAGACGTGCATCATCTCCCGCCGGCTCCATTGGGAGGTCTTTACGCGGGACGGGTTGCGCCAGAGGGCGGCGTCTGACAGGGCGATACGCTTCAGCAAATTGACATGAAAAAGGCTCGCATTACGCGGGCCCAGAATGACGGTCTTTTCCTGTGTGGTGTTCACATCGACCGAGAGTTTTGTAACGTCGATGACGGGCGCCTGGGGCAGCCCGGGGTCCATGGCATCGATATTAGGGGTTAAGGCGGTCGCAAGCGCGGCCCGCACGGCAAGTGTGTCCATAAGCGTAAACCCTGTTCAACCGGCCCCGGGTTGATCCCGAACGCGCATAAGACAAGTATGGAATCGTGAGGCTGGCTGACAAGGGTTTTTTCTCAACTTGGGCAAAAAATTTTCGGCCCGGCCCGCGGCTTTGGGCGTTGACGAAACCAAGTTGCCAAAAAGGGAATGTTTTCCGGGCTTTTATCCCGCGCGGAAAAACGCTTTCACCATGGCGACGGCTTCATCAAGGCTGGCGCGGGTGATGGCGACGTCGGCTGGAAACGAATCTTCCAGCCGGGTCGGGAAGGAAGAGTCGAGCATGACGAACACGCCGCGGTCGGCGGGCGCGCGGACAAGGCGTCCATAGGCCTGGCGCAGCTTCATGCGGGTCAAACTCTCGTCATAGCCCTTGGCACCCAGAAGCTTGCGCCGCTCGCGGTGCAGGATGGTCGGGCGGGGCCACGGGACCCGGTCAAAGGCAATCAGGCGCAAAGACCGGCCCGGCACGTCAACGCCGTCGCGGACGGCGTCGGTGCCGAGAAGACAGGAATCTTCCTCAACCCGGAAAATATCGACCAGCGTGCCGATATCGACGTTGTCGACATGCTGGGCATACAAGGGGATGTTACGGCTCTCCAGCGCGGGCCCAAGGCGTGCCTGTACGGCACGCAGGCGGTGAATGGCGGTAAACAGGCCAAGCGCCCCGCCGCCGGATGCGGTGAACAGCGCCTCATACGCCTTGGCCAGAAGAGCCGTGTCGTTTTTGGGGACGTCGCGGACGATGATGACGCGGGTCGTGTCCTTGTAATTAAAGGGGCTGGGAATGCCCACGCGCACCGGGCTTAAGGGTGCCATGGCACCCGTGCCGGTCATGCGGTCGGTTTCCATCCACGCGGTTTCGTCGTCGGCGCGGGATGACTTCAATGTGGCGGATGTCACCAGCACGCCGTGGGCGTGGGGCCTCAGTTCATGGGCAAAGGGCAAGGCCGGGTCGCGGTGATGGCGGAAGAAGCCGACGTCGTAATCCTTGCCGTCGATGCGCGTGATTTCAAACCAGTCGACATAGCCGCCCATATTGGCGGGCGGGGTGCCAAAACCGTCGCCGCCGTCCACGACAGCGGGCGTCAGGTCGGCCATGCCATGCAGGGATGCGGGGGCGCGGTAGCTGGTGGCAGGCTGGCGCAGTTCCTCGATCATGGTGATCCATGCGGCGACCACGGTGGTGGCGCGGCGTTCCAGCCCGCGCGAGAGCGCATCAAGCCGGCCCCGGAAATCGGCGGTCAGGTCTTCATATTCGCGTTCCAGTTTTTCACGCAGAACGACGGAGAGTGCCAGCAGCGGGCGGTGCAGGGCGCGTAGCGCGGCAATCGCCTCGGCCCCGGTGGTCATGACATGCGGTTCCAGCGGGTGGACATCGCATTCAACCGACCATGGGCTTGTGGCATCGGTCGATCTTGCCTTGACCTGATCGCGGATGGCGGCAAGGAAGGCTTCGAGCGGGCCCTTGGGCTGATGGCTGCCGACATTTTTGCGCCAGTTGGGGCTGGGCAAGGCGCGGGCGGCCTGAAGCGCATCTTCCAGATGTTTGATGGCGGGACTGTCATCACCGACCAGCCCTTCGAGGCGTTTGCGCAGGCCCTTGGCGCGGCGCTGGCGGCGCTGCGATGCGCCTTCGTCTTCAGGACCCAGAATCCAGCGGCGGAAGTCGTGGCCTTCGGCACCGGTGAGGTGGCTTGCGAATGTGCTGTCGGCGGCATCGAACAGATGATGGCCTTCGTCGAAGATGAAGCGCGTGGGCAATGCTTCGTTATCGTTGCTGAGCGCCAGCGTGATCATGGCAAGTGCGTGGTTGCCGATGACAAGGCGCGCGCGCTTGGCGCGGCGCTGTGCGCGTTCGATGAAACAGCGGTGATAATGGTCGCATGCTGCATAAATGCATTCACCGCGGCGGTCGGACAGGCCGGTGGAATTTTCAAAGCCCAGAATGCCGGGCAGCCAGCCGGGAAAGTCATTGCCGGACAGATCGCCCTCACGCGTGGCCGATATCCAGCGCGCCATCAGCCCGGCGGCGACAACGGTGCGCGGGTCGCGTGCCGTCTGCGCCGCGCCGGTCAGGTCTTCGTAGTTGAGAAGGCAGAGATAGTTTTCGCGGCCTTTCCGGATAACAGCCTTGCGGTTTCTTTCATCGGCGTCGGGGTAAAGCGTTTCCAGTTCGGCGTCGATCTGGCGTTGCAGGTTGCGGGTGTAGGTGGAAATCCATACCGCGCCTTCGTTTTCTTCGGCCCATAATTGCGCGGGTGCCAGATAGCCCAGTGTTTTGCCGACGCCGGTGCCGGCCTCCGCCGTGACCACGTGCGGTTCGTTTTCACGTTCGCGCGGGGCGAAGGCGGCGACGACGCGCGTGGTGTAATTTTCCTGTGCCACGCGCACCGACCCTTCGCGGCCGGCACCTTTGCGGCGGACGATCAGATCATGCAGATGACTGCGGGCCGCTTCGCCGGTGATGGGGTTGGATGACGGCGGCGGCACGGGCGCGTCCTCGCCCCATTCAGGCAAGGTGCGCCAGACAGACAATGCCTCGCGCGAGCGGGTTGGTTCAGCGGGATTATATGGCTGGTTCATGGCGTGCAGCACAAACGGCGTCCAGCCCCAGCCATGGCCCTGCTGGCCCATCGCGCGGGCAAGCTCGGCCAGTTTCAGATCAGGCTTATCGCCGAGTTCGCGCAGCAATTCGTCCGCGCATTTCACAAGCGTCATCGCCGCGTCTTCCGGGTTTTGCGGCATGGGCAGTTTCAATGCGCTGGCCACACCGCCGATGGTGGGGACGCAGAACACGGCGGGGCGCACGAAGGCGAAGAGTTCAAGAATGTCGAGCACGCCGCCGGGCAGGGCTGCGCGGCTGGCAATATAGGGTAGGTGGCAGATCAGAACCGGTTTGTCCGTCGGCAGGCTTTGGATGTCCGGCAACGCGCCGTCCAGCACTTCACCATCAGCGGTGAGCGCGGCCCAGCGTCCGGCCTGAATGGCCAGTGAGGTTGCGGCGGAAAGAATCATAAGGAAGCTTAGACAAAAAAAGAGGGGCAAGTGACGTTTAAGTCGCTTGCCCCTGCAAAGGTCAGGTCAGGGTCAAAGCAGGGATTCTTCCATATGGGACGGAAGGCGGTCATTGACGGCCGGGTAGGCCGCCAAAATCATGGCACCGGGTACATCGCCGCCGATAGACGGCAGGGGCATGTCCGGAATTTCGAAGAGGAAATCGCTTTCAGGGGCGAACATCATGGTGATGTTGCGGTACTCGAAATAGAAGGGGTCGGGGCGGCAAAGCGTCTTTTGCACGGCCATCATGCCGTTCACCAAATCCCACACAATTTTACGGTCGTCTGCGTTGAGCGTTTGTATGGACTGGCTGGAAAAGATCCTCATATATTCAGGATAGATGATTGTCATAATAATACCATTCAGCAAGGGTTCTAATACCTTGGTATAGGTGTTTAATGTATTGTAATTAAACGATTTTGTTGCGGCGCTCGGGTGGTTTGGGCGCGGGTTTGCGGGTTTCGGCAAAACTGGCCGATGCCGAGTGATGTTTGGGGGCATTTTGCCCGAAAAGGCGCTTTTGCGCCTCCTGCCGGTAGCTGGAGTCCCAGCCCTGGACCTGCTGGCTGCCCATGCATAGCTGGGCGTTGGCGAAGCCCCATTTCCACAGGATCGAGTCGGCGAAGTCGGTATCGGTCAAATCCAGAAGATCGGTCGTGGCCATGTAGCGCATGCGCAAATTACGGCGGCGCGGATAGCGCGTGAGCATGAACGGGAAAACGCGCTGGGGCATCATGTCGACAAGCGTGAAGAAACTTTCACCCATGGGTGCCACGCGGGCGAGTTCGACGTCGAATTGTTCAGCGATATAGGCGCGCGCCTCGTCAATATCGGTGATGTGCGACGGCAGCGGCAGGGTGGGCAGGTTCATCATCGCCTCTTCCTGGCCGAAGCGGGAGGGGACGGGCAATTCCTTGTATTCGAAACCGACCAGCGTATTGCCCTGTAAATCTTCCGTCAGGGGCATGATGGCGGCGATGTTGAGCAGGTCGGTCTGCGGCACGGCAAAGTCCATGTCGTGTGCGGACATACCGCGCAAGACGCCGTCGATACGGCCCTGTTCAACGAAGGATGACCGCAGCGTGGTGATCTGTCCGGCCTTGCCGCGGATGGGGCGGAATGCACCGGATGTCAGCGGCCATTTGGTACCGTTCTTGCCGAGTGTGTGCAAGGGGCCCGCGGGTTTGTCTTTGCGCGGTTTGCTTTTAAGCACTTTTTTGGCGATCAGCATCTGGTCAGACGGTGGCGGATCATAGGCGAGCGGGATGCCTTCATGCAGCCACGGCGTGCGCTTGATGCCGTTTTTGCGCATCAGTTCCTGAACCTGAATGTCGAGCCATGCGCTGGGAATTAATCCAGCGCCGGTGGCGCGCAGCACGTCTTCAGCGTCGTAGCATTTGAGGCGCAGGGCATCGCGTGCGGTGGCGACGCGCAAGGACCCGGCTTCGGGCTTGGTAATGTTGATGTACAGCGTTTCCAGCCGTTCATCGATCATGGCGGGGGACGGGAAACCTTTGGGGCCGGTTTCGAACATCTTGCCGTGTGCGGGTGTGAGGCCGAATTTTTGTACCATCAAACGCGCGACGGCACCGGCGGATGCGTGGTCGAAACCTTCAAGGTCGTGCACGGTGAGGGCGGGGGCCGTGACCATGTATCCGGACCAGCGTTTGCCGTCGATATTGCGGCGGGAACGCGGCGACAGATTGGCCAGACCCTTGCTGGCGTCACCGCGCAGCATGATCTTCACGCGGCCATCGGGTGTCAGGAAATACGGGATGATATCGACCGTGGGCACATCGCGGCTTACGACGTCGGTGATTTCGCCGGTACGGTCATCGCGCACGGCCTGGATGGACAGGGTTTGCGACGCGTCGGCGCTGGGGCGCAGTTCCTGCACCTTCAATGCGCGGCCGAGCGAGACTTTTTGCGCGACGACAATATGGGCCGGTGGCATGTAGCCGCGGGTCTTGCCGTCATCGGTATATAGCCGGAAGGAGCCTTCGTAATGCGTGCGGATGATATGCGCGTTGCGCCACGGTGCGGTGTACAGCACGCGCGCGCCGATGCTGCGGCTCAGGATGCGGTCGAAATCGTTTTCGGTCAGGCAGGTGTATTGGTGGCCGATATGGTTTTTGAATTTGCGGCCCAGTGTTTTACGGATCAGAAATTCATATGCCCATTTGGATGGAAGACGGAACAGGCGCGTGAACGGGACGTGGGGGCTTAGTTCTTCGAGATAGAACCCCTTGACCGTATCGCGGGCGCGGGCGTTTTGCGAAAACCATTGCAGCAGCGCGATTTCGCGTTCGCCCTGGGTTTCGCCCAGCGGCGTTGACGACAGGCGGAAGACATCCTTGCTGCGGTTAGGGACGGGGAATTCGATCTGCACGTATTCGTGATCGTGCGGCATGGCGTAATCATAGATCACCATGATGCCGTCGTTTTTCAGCAGGCGGAAATACCGCGCCAGTGTTTCCTGTAACTTGGTGTCATCGTAATTGGCGCGGCTGAAAATATCGCCCATGACGCTGGACGCGGTGATGGCGTCGACCGAGTCTTCGGCGCGGCGGGGGCTGGCGGCGTCACCGGTCTCGAAGGTCAGGTTCGGGATATTCTTGAAACGGGCGCGGGCGCGCATGATCATTTGTCTGTTTTTATCAATGCCCTGAAACACCAGGCGGGGTTGCAGCAGCGCCATGGCGGCGGTCAGCGAGCCGGTTTCACATTCCAGGTCAATGACGACCGATCCTTCGGGCAGCAGCAGGTGCGAAACAATATGTTTCGCACGCAGCACCACGTCGTGGGGCAATGATGCCAGGTTGGAATCGGTTTCGGACATGGTATGGATATAGACCATGAGCCGGGTTCTTTCCAAATCCTTGTCACGTGCCCTTGACTGGCTGTTGCCGCCCGTATGCCCGGCGACGGGGCAGGATGTGGACGTCCATGGCACGGTGGCGGCGGATTACTGGGCTTCCCTGCGGTTTATACGCCGCCCGTTTTGTGGGCAGTGCAGCATGCCTTTTCCGCATGATATGGGCGAAGGGATGCTGTGTGCGGCCTGTCTCGACAACCCGCCGCGGTTCAACCGGGGGCGGGCGGCCCTGATCTATGACGACGCCAGCCGCAAGCTGATTTTACGGTTCAAGCACGGCGACCAGTTACAGGCCGTGCGCACGCTGGTCCCATGGCTGGCGGAGGCCGGGGCCGAATTGCTGGCTGAATGCGATGTGATCATGCCGGTGCCGCTGCACCGGTGGCGGTTGCTGTCACGGCGGTATAACCAGTCGGCATTGCTGGCCAAAAATCTGGGGGTTTTGGCCCAAAAGCCGACGGCGTTTTCGACGCTGAAACGCATCAAATCCACCCCGCCGCAGGGGTATCTGAAAAAGGACCAGCGCATCGCCAATGTCAAAGACGCCTTTGCCGTCAAAGGGGATGTTACGGGCAAAACCGTGCTTTTGATCGACGATGTGTTTACCACGGGTGCGACCCTCAACGCCTGCGCCGACGCGCTTTTGGCGGCTGGGGCGAAATCAGTGGATGTTTTGGCGGTGGCGCGTGTGGTAAGGGATATATAGATGGAATTGCTGCCCACTCTTGCCGTGTTGTCCCTTGGTTTCGTTGCGATGATTTCGCCGGGGCCGGATTTCTTGTGCGTTCTGCGCAATGCGCTGGGGCATGGGTTTAAAACCGGCGCTTACACGTCCATTGGTATCGCGCTGGGTCTGTATGTCCATGTCGCTTATTGCATGGTGGGTCTGGCGGTTGTCATCGCATCGTCGGTGGTGCTGTTCAGCGTGATCAAAATGCTGGGTGCGGCGTATTTGCTGTATCTGGCGTATCAGTCATTCCGGTCCAAGGGATGGAAGGATACCGACATTCAGGCGGATACCGCCCCGGCGTTGACGCCGCGCAAAGCCATCATGCAGGGGTTTTTGACCAATGCGTTGAACCCGAAAGCGACGTTGTTTTTCCTGGCCCTGTTCACACAGGTGATTGACCCGCATACGCCGCTGGGCGTTCAGTTCAGCTACGGCGTCATGTTGTCCGTCATGGCGTGGCTGTGGTTTACGGCGGTGTCGCTGGTCATGACACGTCCCGTTATCCGGGCCCGTTTTGCCAAGGTTTCAGTTTGGATTGACCGGACCTGCGGCGGGTTGTTCGTGGCCCTTGCGGCCAAGCTGGCGCTGAGCCGCCACTAAGACCCCGCAAACGGTAAGTCTGGACGGGGCTTTTCCTTTATTATAGAACATCTTACCCCCATTTAACCGGATATACCCATGACCGACACACAAGCCAAACAGCCAGCCGCCACCGCGACCAATCCGTTTGAGGCACGCAAGGTCAAGCTTAAGGGTGTCATCGCGCAGGGCGGCAATCCGTATGCCTATACGTTTGCACGCGACGCGCGGGCGGGCGATCTTCAAGCCAAGTATGCCGATCTGGCACCGGGTACGGAGACGCAAGATACCGTCACCGTCGCGGGCCGCATCATGGCGTTTCGCAATGACGGCATGTTTATCGATCTGATGGACCCGTCGGGCAAGGTTCAGGTGTTCTGTCACAAGGACACGATGCCGGAAAGCGAGCTGGCCAAGCTCGGGAATTTTGACCTTGGCGACATTATCGGTGCCAAGGGCACGATCCGCCGCACGCCGCGCGGTGAATTGTCGGTGCGTGCCTCGATGGTTGAGATGCTGACCAAATCGCTACAGCCGCTGCCGGAAAAATATCACGGCCTCACGGATATCGAGCAACGGTACCGTCAGCGTTATGTCGACCTGATCGTCAATGAAGAATCGCGCGAGACATTGCGCAAGCGTTCCGAAATCGTCGCGGCCATCCGCACATACCTGCAAAACACATGGGGCGGGGTTGAGGTGGAAACGCCGATGCTGCACCCGCTGGTTGGCGGTGCGGCGGCCAAGCCGTTCATCACGCATCACAACACGCTGGATTCCAATTTCTACCTGCGCATCGCGCCGGAATTGTATCTGAAGCGCCTGATTGTCGGTGGTTTTGCCGATTGCGTGTTCGAAATCAACCGCAACTTCCGCAACGAGGGGATTTCACCGCGCCACAATCCTGAATTCACGATGGTCGAATTGTACAAGACCTTCACCGATGTCAGCGACATGATGGACCTGACCGAAGGCCTGGTGCAGTACGTTGCCAAGACGGTGTTCAACAAGGACGAATTCGTATCCGGCGGTCACACCGTCAATGTCACAGGCAAATGGGCGCGCAAGCCGATGTGTGAACTGGTCAAAGATGCCACCGGTATCGACTTCATGGCGATCACCGATGCGGGCGAAGCACGCGCGGCGGTCAAGAAAATCGGCGTGCATGTCGAGCCGAACGCCAAATGGGGTGAATGCGTGGCGGCGGTGTTTGAAGAAAAAGTTGAAGAGACACTGGTGCAGCCGACGCATGTCACGGAATTTCCGCTTGATATCTCACCGCTTGCAAAGCCGCACCGGAACAACCCGCGTCTGACGGAACGTTCGGAAAGCTTCATGCGTGGCTGGGAAATCGCCAACATGTTCACCGAACTGAACGACCCCGCCGACCAGCGCGCGCGTTTTGAAGAACAGGTCAAAGCCCGCGAAGCGGGTAACGACGAAGCCGCGATGTACGACGAAGATTACGTCACCGCGCTGGAATACGGCCTGCCGCCGACGGGTGGCTGGGGTATGGGCGTTGACCGTTTGTGCATCATCCTGACGGGCAGCGCGAATATCCGCGATGTCATCAACTTCCCGACACTTAAACCTATCAAAAAGGCGGAAGAGCGCGGCAGCAATTACGAGAACGCATCGCGTTCTTTTGCTGCGAAGCCAGCTTCCGTTCCGGCGGCCAGTGCCGACTGGCAGACCCTTGATGAAACCGCCAAACGTTTCATCATCGTCATCAACGAAAAAGAAGAAAACATGGGCCGTGTCCTGAATGCCGCCGGTCATGCGATGGCGGGCCTTGCGGGCAGCGCCGCGCAGGGTGAGGGGCTTTCCTTCATCAATTATGAAGACGCGGACAAGGGCGTGCATCCGTCCATCTCGCATTACCCGGTCATCGTGCTGAAGGCCAAGAATTCCAACCAGATTGCCAAGGTTCGCGCAGAAGCGGTGGCGGGCGGCATTGCATGCGTCGATTTCACGGATGACATGACGATCGGTAAAACGAAAGAGCAGTTGGAATCGCTGGCCGGTAAGTCGGGCGAGGCGGTGCAGTACATTGCGCTGGCCTTGTTTGGCGACACGATGAAATTGCGCGGTATTACCGGCAAATTGTCGCTGTATAAATAAGCATGAGCAGCGATCTTCTTATCGCCCGCGCGGCGAAGCTTCTGCCGATTGATGCGGTGGCGGAAAAGGCCGGCGTGCCGCATGATGCGTTGATACCGTATGGCCGCACCAAGGCAAAAATCGATCTGCCGACGGCGCAGCACCTGATTGCATCGCGTAAACCCGGAAAACTGATTCTGATGACGGCCATCAACCCGACCCCTGCGGGTGAGGGCAAGACCACGACCACCATCGGTCTGGCCGACGCCCTGCGTCAGCGCGGGCATAATGCGATGATTGCATTGCGTGAGCCGTCGCTGGGCCCGTGTTTTGGCCGCAAGGGCGGGGCAACGGGCGGCGGTTATGCCCAGATCGTGCCGATGGAAGAGATCAATTTACATTTCACCGGCGATTTTCATGCCATTACGTCCGCGCATAACCTGCTGGCGGCGATGCTGGACAATCATATTTTTCAGGGCAATACGCTGGACATCGACCCGGCGCGGATTGTGTTCGGCCGTGTCATCGATGTGACCGACCGCGCGCTTCGCAATATCGAGATCGGCAACGTCAAACAAGGCACGCGCCATGCGTCGTTTTTTGACATCACCGTTGCATCCGAAGTCATGGCGATTTTCTGCCTGTCGGAAAACCTTGCCGATCTGCAGGAACGTCTTGGCCGCATCATCGTGGCGTATGACCGGTCCGGCAAAGCGGTGACTGCGGCCATGCTGAAGGCCGTAGGGTCCATGGCCGTGCTTTTGAAAGACGCGCTTGCGCCGAACATGGTGCAGACGCTGGAAGGGACGCCGGCATTTGTGCATGGCGGACCGTTTGCGAATATTGCGCATGGGTGTAATTCGGTTGTGGCCACGCGCCTGTCCATGGCGCTGGCTGATTTTACCGTTACCGAAGCCGGTTTCGGCGCGGATCTGGGCGCAGAGAAATTTTTGGATATCAAATGCCGCAAAACCGGTTTGTGGCCGGATGCTGCAGTCATCGTTGCGACGGTCCGTGCGCTCAAGATGCATGGCGGTGTCGCCAAGGGCGATCTGGGGCATGAGAATATCTCTGCGCTAAAAGGCGGATTTGCCAATCTGCAGCGCCATATCCGAAACATGCGCGGCTTTGGCATGCCCGTGGCGGTGGCGATCAATCATTTTGTGACGGATACGGACGCAGAAATCCAGACACTGCTGGACCTGATTGCGGGTGAGAATGTGCGTGCGGCGGTATGCAAACACTGGGCGCATGGCGGGGCGGGCGCGCTTGAGCTTGCCGACATCGTGGTGGAGATTGCGACGCCGACAAAGGCGCATTTTGTTTACGAGGATACGCTGACGCTGGATGCGAAGATCGAGGCCGTGGCCAAGACAATTTATGGCGCGGAAGGTATTGTGTTGTCAGATAAGGCAGCGGAGAGCATGGCGCATTTCACCGCCATGGGTTTTGGGCATTTGCCGGTATGCATGGCCAAGACGCAGGAAAGCTTTAGCGCGGATGCCAAACTTCTTGGTGCGCCGAGCGGCCACACTTTAACCGTGCGTGATCTGCGCCTGTCGGCGGGGGCCGGGTTTATCGTAGCCTTGTGCGGCGCGATCAACACCATGCCTGGTTTGCCGCCAGTCCCGGCGGCTGAGCATATCGGGCTTGATACAGACGGCTTTATCTCAGGCCTGTCTTAAAATTAAATGCGATGAATGTTGGTTGATGTCGGGCCGTGCTGATACTGGCGTGGGCCGGGATTCAGGTTTTGCAGGATCAGATCGATAAACAACGCTTTGTACGGCACAAGAAATGCCTGCTGCTCACGAAAATCGACGTCCGGGGCCATGCCTCTGACACCAAGATAATGGCGATCATTCCAGTCGACGTTTTTGTTCATGACCATCTGGCCTGTTTCGAGGGCTTGCTGGGCCATCAGGGCTTTGAACGCGATGGTCATGACATGGGTTGTCAGGAACAGGCCGGCGTTTTTCGCCTGCGTAAATGTGTAGCCCTGCGCCATCATACGTCCTTTGGCTTCGTACAGTGATAAATGGCGGGTGGATGTTTTGACATGGGTGCGGGTTTTGAAAATCAGTTTCATGGCCATGCCAAAGGCCGTAGATGATTTCACTTCTTGTAGGTCGAAAAACAGGCTGGCGATTTGGTCGGCGTGCGATTTGCTGAATGGGACTTCGGCCATGGTGTTCCTTAGATGCGGTTGGATGGGCCTTTTGCGCTTTCTTTAACAGGCGGGCGCAATGTAGCTGAGCGTGTTTCGCTTTGAGAAGTTATTTTTTGTTAACGAAACCAAGGCCTTCCTTGGCGTATGCATTTCCCCGGTTTTGGGCGTCGGTAAAGTCGGAATTTATCAACTTGGCCAGGTCCGGGCGGTCGCGTTCATCCGGTGCGGTCAGGGGGGTGCCGATGTAAATAAAACCGGCAATCTTTTCGTGGTCGCGCAGATTCATGAGGGCGCGGATGTTGTCATCAAAACTATACCAGTTGGTCAGCCAGTTTGCGCCGTAGCCCAGCGCATTGGCGGCCAGCAGGATATTCTGGCACACGGCACCGGCGGATAATTCCTGTTCCCAGACCGGGATGGTGCTTTCGCGGGGGGACGATATGACGGCGATGACCAGCGGCACGCGCATCAGGCGCTTGCGTTCATCGTCGAGTTTCTCCGGCGTAGCCTGTGGGTCGCGTTTCTGCCATGCGACGGCGAGGGCGTCGCCGAACCGGGCGCGTTTTTCGCCTTCGAATGTGATGAACCACCACGGGAACAGTTTGCCGTGGTCGGGCGTGCGTGTGCCGATGGACAGGATGGTCTTGAGTTCGTCCGCCGTCGGGCCGGGATCGCCCAAAAGCTTGATGGGGACCGACCGGCGGCGCAAAAGCGTCTGGATCAGCTGGGGGTTCTTGCGGGCATAAATCAGGTCGGACATACCCCAAAGATAAGGGAGGCGGGCGTATATGCAAACGGATCTTGCGAAAGGGTGTATCGCGACTATATTCCTATTCCATGTCCGCACCATTGCTTGAACCGCAACCCGCCAAACCGGTCTATCACGATGCCAGTCACCCGTTTGAGCTGGTGTCCGATTACGTGCCCGCCGGCGACCAGCCGACGGCGATCAAGGAACTGGTCGAAGGTATTCGTGCCGGGGAGAAGGACCAGGTTCTTCTGGGCGTCACCGGTTCGGGCAAGACATTCACCATTGCCCATGTCATCCAGACATTGCAGCGTCCGACCCTGATCATGGCGCCGAACAAGACGCTGGCGGCACAGCTTTATTCCGAGATGAAAACATTCTTCCCGAATAACGCGGTCGAATATTTCGTGTCGTATTACGATTATTATCAGCCCGAGGCGTATGTGCCACGCACGGATACGTATATCGAAAAAGATTCATCGATTAATGAACAGATCGACCGTCTGCGCCACTCGGCCACGCGGGCGCTGTTCGAACGCCGCGACGTTATCATCGTGGCGTCGGTGTCATGTATTTACGGCATCGGGTCCAAGGAAGATTACCAGGCGATGATCCTGGATATCGGCAAGGGGCAGGCGATCAGCCGGGAAGAGCTGATCCGCCAGTTCATCAAACTGCATTACAGCCGCAATGATATTGATTTTTCGCGCGGCACGTTCCGCGCGCGCGGCGATACGGTTGAATTGTTTCCGGCGCACTTTGAAGACAGGGCATGGCGTTTTTCGTTCTTCGGCGACGAGATCGAGGCGATTTCGGAATTCGACCCGCTGACTGGTGAGATTTCGGCCAGGATGGAAGGCGTGCGCATTTACGCGAATTCACACTACGTCACACCGGGTCCGACGATGCAGCAGGCGATCAAAGGTATCAAGATCGAGCTGAAAAGCCGGATTGAAGAACTGCACAGCCAGAACAAGCTTCTGGAAGAACAGCGCATTAACCAGCGTACGACCTATGACCTTGAAATGCTGGCTGCCACGGGCGTATGCCAGGGTATTGAAAACTATTCGCGCTACCTGACGGGCAGGGCACCCGGTTCGCCGCCGCCGACGCTGATTGAATATCTGCCCGAAGATGCGCTGATGATCCTGGATGAAAGCCACGTCATGGTGCCGCAGATCACCGGCATGTATGGCGGTGACCAATCGCGCAAACGCACGCTGTCGGAATATGGTTTCCGCCTGCCGTCATGTCTTGATAACCGGCCGTTGAAATTCGAGGAATGGAATGCATTCCGTCCTCAAACCATATTCGTGTCCGCGACGCCGGGGCCGTGGGAACTGGAACAGACCAAGGGTGTGTTTTCCGAACAGGTTGTGCGCCCGACCGGCCTGATCGACCCGCCGGTCATTATCAAACCGACCAAGCACCAGGTCGACGATCTGATGGAAGAGTGCAAAATCGTGATCGAACGCGGGCAGCGCGCGCTGGTCACCACGCTGACCAAGCGTATGGCAGAAGATCTAACGGAGTATCTGACCGAGCAGGGTATGAAAGTGCGTTACCTGCATAGCGATGTCGACACGCTGGAGCGGATTGAGATTATCCGTGATCTGCGCCTTGGTATGTATGACGTATTGATCGGTATCAACCTGCTGCGCGAGGGTCTGGATATTCCGGAGTGCGGGCTGGTGGCGATTCTGGATGCCGATAAAGAAGGTTATTTGCGCTCACGTACGTCGCTGATCCAGACGATTGGCCGCGCCGCGCGTAACGTTGACGGCAAGGCTGTGCTGTATGCGGACAAGATGACCAAGTCGATGGAGCAGGCCATCAGCGAGACATCGCGCCGCCGTGAAAAACAGCTTGAGTGGAACAAGGCGAACAATATCACCCCGACATCCATCAAGAAGAACATCTCGGACGTTCTCAATTCCGTTTACGAGAAGGGCGACCGCCTGACCATCACGCGGTCGGGTGAGAACGAACTGGCGATGACGCCGGCTGAGTTGCAGAAACATATCAAGCAGCTTGAAAGCCAGATGCGGCAGGCAGCGGCGGATCTTGAGTTTGAAAAGGCCGCAGCCATACGCGACGAGATCCACAAGCTCGAAGCGCTCGACCTCGGCCTGCCGGGCGGTATCGGCACGCCGCCGAAATCACGCAAACGCGCGTGATTTGAAACGGCGGTAATCCGTCGTTTTTTGGGCGTTTAACCAAATCTTAAAAACTCTCTTATATTTTACATAATCGTAATATAAGAGGGTTTTTCAATGGCATCGCAACCGCGGGTTTCTGGCAGACAACAAGTCGGTGTGTCACAGGCGTATAGAGGCGGGCGGCGCAACCGGGGACGCGATCCGCGCGATGCGGGCAATCTGCCTGCCGAGGCACCTGTCGATAATGATCCGAATTCCATTCGCAACCAGATGAAGCAGGCGGCCCTTGGCTGGCGCGATGCGGGTATGCCGATGAAGGATTTTCCGGCCGTGACCTTTGTCATCAAGCCGAGCGAAGAAGATGAATTTGCGGGTCCGGTAAAGCCGGGCATACGCGGTGTGTTTCAGAAAACCAACCGCGCCGTCGGCAAGTTCAATAAAGCCGCGCAAAAGTTTTTCAAATTGCCGACCACGGCGCTGGCCACAGTGGTGCTGGCGGTTGGTATGGGGGTTGCCGGTCCGTCTGATAATGCAGAAGCCAAAGAACTGCCTTCCGACAGTAATAAAACCACGGAAGTGAGTGGCGCGGTCCGGTCCGGGCTTGGAAAAACATTCAACGAAATCATCAAGGCGGGGCTTGGCGATGTTTCGTCCACGATTGTTGAGACCAGTATTGGCGTCATCAATGCCTTTGCCGGCAAAAAGGAAGACCCCAAGCAGGCAGAGCCCAAGGAGGCGGCCATTACTCGCCGTGATGATGCGGCGGTGGCGCAGCGTGAGGCGATTCTGAATGCCCTGGTGGACAGTCAGGGCGTCAATACGCCTGCCCCGCCCGCCCCGACAAGACCGGCCCCTGCGAAACCGGTGGTTGGTGTTCCTTAACCACTGGTCCTGACCGGGCAAATCTGGGACAATTACGTCCATGGTCTATGTATGGGTCATTTTATGGGTCGTTTTCGCCCTGGCCGTTTTCAGCGTGCTGGGATGGACGATCAATATCACGCTGGCCCAGAACAAGGCGTGGAGCGATTTCGCCGATAAATACAAGCTGACCAAACAGCCCAAGCTGAAATTCATGGACCCGCTGGCCGTGAGCGGCGTGCTGCACGGGCGGCGCATCAATATGTATGTGGTCAGTGAACCGGTGCCGAGCCGCCGCACCACAAATGTATACAGCCATATCGAAATTTTCCTGAACGAGGCACCCAAGGCGATGATGCTGGTGGGTAAGCGCCTGAAGCCGATGAGCATGAGCGATATGAGCCTGCCGCATGTTTATAATGCGCCGGGCATCGACTGGGCCCTGCGCGAAACAGACGATGTTTACGGTATGGCTAACTGGATGACCGAGACGCGGACCAAGGCGCTGAAGGCGTATCTTGATTCAGCGGGACCCGCGGACCAGCCGCTGCTGATCGCGGATGGTACTCAGGCGTTTCTTTTGTGGCGCACGGCGGCACCCCTTAAAGACCCGAGAGCCCTTAACGCCTTGTGCCAGAGACTTTTCGGGATTGCCAAGGAACTGGACGGCGGCGCTTCCATGATCGTGAAGCCGAACGCGTCGAGCGAACCCACGCCGGACACCGCACCCGCCGCCACGGCCTGATCCGTCATATTGAAGACGCACAGGTATTTGCCGCCGCGCGTGAAGGCAAGGATGCCCGGGGGCGTGTCGATGAAGCTGATATCCCCGCACATGAATTCAGGACGCGATTTGCGCGTGGCGATAAAGTCACGCACGAAGTGGAGCGTGGAGTCATTTTTCTCCTCCTGCAATGCCACCGAATGACCCTGATGTTCCGGCGCGGCGGGCAGCCACGGGTCGTGTGCTGAAAACCCGTAATGGGGCAGGGCGTCGTTCCACGGCATCGGCGTGCGGCAACCGTCGCGGCCCTGCCATACAGGCCAGACGCGCTTGCCCCACGGGTCCTGTAATTTCTCACCGGGTACATTGGCTTCGGGCAGGCCCAGCTCTTCACCCTGATACAGGCAGATCGTGCCGCGGATAGAGAGTTGCAGCGCCAGAATCATCTTGGCCCATGCGGGGTTGGTGATGAAACGCTGGCCAAAGCGGGACGGCGCGCGCGGCACGTCGTGGTTTGAAAACGCCCATGTCGGCCAGCTTAATGCGCCGGCGGCACCCAGCTCTTCCTCCACCGCGCGGCGGATATAAAGCGGTGTGAGTTCGGCGGTGGTGCCGGCGAGCAGGGCGAATGAATAGGCCGTGTGCAGGCGGTTATTGCCGTGGGTGTATTCGGCCATGCGCAGGATCTGGTAATCGTCACCGATTTCGCCCATCAGCACGCGGTCGTTGTATTCATCGGTAAGCGCGCGCAGGCGTTCGATGAAGGCGAGGTTTTCGGGCTGGGATTTATCGTATAAATGCCGCTGCATCGAATACGGGTCGGGATGGTCGTATTGCAGGGCGTAGCCGAGTTCGCGCGGGCGCGGGGGGTTGTCGCGCAGTTCGTCGTCGTGGAAATAGAAATTCACGACATCAAGACGGAAGCCGTCGACGCCGCGGTCGAGCCAGAAGCGCACGACGGATAACATCGCGTCCTGCACGGCGGGGTTGTGAAAATTCAGGTCCGGTTGTTCTTTCAGGAAATTGTGCAGGTAGTACTGACCACGCAGCGGATCGAAACTCCATGCCGGGCCGCCGAACAGCGATACCCAGTTGGTGGGCGGGGAACCATCGGGTTTCGGGTCGGCCCAGACATACCAGTCATCCTTGCCGTTCAGCCGCCGCCTGGAATCCTGAAACCATGGGTGCAGATCGGATGTGTGGGACAGGACGACATCAAAGATGATTTTCAGGCCAAGGCGGTGCGCCTCGGAGATCAGGATGTCGCAATCGGCCAGCGTGCCGAACATCGGGTCGACGTCGCGGTAATCGGATACGTCGTAGCCGAAATCGCGCTGCGGGCTTTTGAAGAAGGGGGAGACCCAGATGGCGTCGACGCCCAGCGATGCGATATAGGGCAGGCGCTGGATCAAACCGGGCAGGTCGCCGATGCCGTCGTCGTTGCTGTCCTGGAAGCTGCGCGGGTAGACCTGATAGATCACCGCGCCTTTCCACCAGTGTGTGTCGGATTGCGGTGTCGTGTGCGGCGTTGTTTGATCGGTCATGGTGTCTCTTTAGTAAAAAAGCGCCGAGAGGCGCTTTTTGTTCCTTAATCAGGCGGCGTTTTTCACCGACACTTTGATCATTTTATCGGGATTGGACGGCGGCTCGCCCTTGTTGATGGCGTCCACGGCTTCCATGCCTTCGACCACTTCGCCCCAGACCGTATACTGGCTGTTCAGGAACGATGCGTCTTCAAAGCAGATGAAAAACTGGCTGTTGGCGCTGTGCGGGTATGACGAGCGTGCCATACCGACCGTGCCGCGGCCGAAATTTTCATCCGTGAATTCGGCCTTGAGGTCTTCGTATTCCGAACCACCGGTGCCGGTGCCCGTCGGATCACCCGTCTGCGCCATGAAACCGTCAATGACGCGGTGGAAAATGATGCCGTCGTAGAATCCTTCGGTCGCCAGTTTTTTCACGCGCTCGACATGCTTGGGCGCAAGGTCGGGGCGCAGCTTGATGACGACTTTGCCCTTCGAGGTTTCGATGTTCAGGAATTCGTCGGACATTATTGGGCTTCTTTCACGTCGGTTGCGATTTGCATTTTGATGATTTTATCCGGGGTCGAAGGCGGTTCGCCGCGGTTGATCTTGTCGACATTGCTCATGCCGTCGATGACCTGGCCGAAGATGGTGTACTGGCCGTTGAGGAAGGCGCAGTCTTCAAAGCAGATGAAGAACTGGCTGTTCGCGGAGTTCGGGTCATTGGCGCGGGCCATGCCGAGCGTGCCGCGGCCGAAATTGGCGTTGGAAAATTCAGCCTTGAGATCAGGCAGTGTCGAGCCGCCGGTGCCGGTGCCCGTCGGGTCGCCGGTCTGGGCCATGAAGCCTTCGATCACGCGGTGGAACACGATGCCGTCATAGAAGCCCTGCCTGGTCAGCGTCTTGATGCGTTCGACGTGGTTCGGGGCGAGGTTGGGTTTGAGCTCAATCATCACGCGGCCCTTGGTCGTATCCATGTAAATCAGATTGGCCTTGTCAGGCGCCTGCGCGAAAGCGGCAGTGGCCAGCAGCGTGGTGCCGAGCAGGGTAAGGGCGAGGGTGCGGAGCATGATATGTCCTTGTATGTTGAATGGTGGAAGTAAGATTAGCGGAATTTATAGGGTTTAACAGGGGGTTCCGGTAAAAATCATCGCCTATCAATATGGCGCGGACAAGGCGGGCGCAATTGCGTAAAACCGCGGAAATGCGGCGTTTTCGGGCAAGGGTGGCGGCCGTGCGGCGGCCATGTTTCAAAGCGTTCCGGGATGATGCGCCCTTACCCACAGCCGTGCGCGGGCCGCAGGCATGACGCCACGGACGCGCGGCATGCATGCGCGCAGACGCGGCGGCGCGGCGTTCCTGTGTCCAGCCGGTTGAACCAGCACGGATTTTTGCGGGTGCTTTAGTTCGTATGATCATGTTTTCGTTTGCGTGCGCGGACAAGGGACAACGCGTTGATGGTGGTGCGCGCAAGTTGCTGGGACCGGAGGGCGAGGGTGAGTTTGTCTTCATCCAGTTTCGGCGTGCCGTCCGGGTATTTCCACGGTGAATGGATGTCGCGGTAAACAAGGCGTTTGAACAGCGCGTCGAGCAGATGCGCCTGCGCAAACAGCAGGTCTTCGCATGACGCGTCGGCGGCATGCGCGTTTTCAAGAGCGGCGACGATATCGTCATGCGCGCCAATATCGGCGAAGGGCCGGGATATGTTTTCCAGACACAGCGCGGTGCGGGCCATCCCGGCGGGATGGGTAGGGTGTGTGTGGCCGCAGGGCGATGCGGCGGCGGGGAGGGAGGTATCATCCTTCATTGAAGGAGTTTAAGGAATTTAATCCTAAAATGCAAGGTGTTGCCTTGCCAGATGGTTTAAGTGGGTACAAATGTATGATTTTTGTCAGCAGGAATTGAAATGGGTTGCGGGTTTTGCGCGAATGTTACAGGTTTGCGTTTATCCGAACATTCGATCGCCCTGCGATCCCAGGGATACACCACCGTTTTCATGCGGTGGCAACATGCAGAAAAGATGTCATTTGAAAGGTTTTTCACATGAAGGGTCAGATCAAGGCTTATAGCGAGGCGGTCAACGCCGGTGTCATCACCGCAGATGACGGTAAAAAATATCCGTTCAACAAAGGTGCGTGGGGACACAAAGGCACACCGTCCAATGACGTGCCCGTCGTGTTCGATGTCGACCGCGGCCGCGCGGTGCGGGTGATACGCGAAGATACGTAATTCATGCGCCATAAGGCATGAAATGGCCAAAAGCCGAGGGTTTTCTTATTTAGTGGCTATTCAGGGCAAAGGCATGTATGGTGGCTTTATTCGAGACACTACGCCTTCCTTGCTACGCCTACATGGTTTCCAAGACATCGCAGACCTTTCGGATACGGGTAACTTCGCAATCGTGCGGGGCGCCCGATACACCGGAAGGTGTTTTTTTACTTAGGAGGCCATCATGGCACAAGGTACAGTTAAGTGGTTTAACGCTCAAAAAGGCTTCGGCTTCATTCAACCGGAAGACGGTTCGGGCGACGTTTTCGTTCACATCTCCGCTGTTGAGCGCGCCGGTCTGCGTGGCCTGAACGAAGGTCAGAAAGTTTCGTACGATCTGGCAACGGAACGCGGCAAAACCTCCGCAACGAACCTGAAAGAAGCCGCTTAATCTTAAGCGCTTTCTCGAAGAGAGATTTGAAAAACCCGGCAGAGATGCCGGGTTTTTTGTCTTTGGCCGCAAATTGGCAAGAAATTACAATTCTTGATTGTGTGTCAGTTGAGGTAGCTTAATGCTGATCATTTAACCAACATTGAATGTTGAGGGGATAATGAAAATTAAAACACTTCGATTGTCTGATTATAAAAGATTTCATGACCTTACCATTCAGTTAGGCGATAGCCCGAAGAGAGTTATTGCTCTTGTGGGGCCAAACGGGTGCGGAAAAAGTAGCGTATTAGACGCAATGATTTTTCACAGCTCGGCGTATGAGCAAATTGGAAGTCAGGGTGCAAAAGGATACGAATATCATTCGCTTAAAAGAGAGCCCCGCTATAACTATCAATCAGTTCAAATTATTTTTGAAGATATAGATATTCTTTTAGATGTGTATTTGCGGTCAGATGGGGTAACTCTTAAGCTTGTTTTAGATAGAGATGATGAGGCTGCGAATGCGGTCATTCCAAAAGATAGTAAAATTATAAAAATTAAATTGAACCGTAGAGAATTTGAAAATTATTTGTTTGATTTTGATGTTTTGAGCGCAAGTTATCCGAAAATTCATAAGAGTGACTATGATAAAATTGTGACTGATATCGTCAATGATGATGTAAAAGCACAAATGAACAACATCAAAAATTTGTGCGGCGAGAAAGATATCAAGCAATTTAAAATAATGTTGGTAAAGAATTTTCCTAAAAACTCTGCCGCATATCTGGAACTAGAAAAACTCATCTTTAGTTAACTGGCTTTGGTGCCGAAGGAGCTAATTTTGTCTCTGCATGATTTTTTAGATGACGCAATTGAAGCTGCTCGTCATGCGGATGAGCAGAAACAAATGCATGAAAAAATCAAATTTATGATAAAAATGCAGTCCGCCATGTTTGAAAAATCAATGGCATACACCAATGTTATAATTCTGGGTGGATATGCTGGTGTTTTTACCTTGCTGTCTATTACCAAGGATTTTCTTTCGAGAAGTTCTGTAATTTTATCGGTAATACTTTTGGCGATCTCTTTGGTGTTCTTTTGTAGTTGGGAGGTGGCAAAAATGATCTTTTATAGTTCTTACAATAGAAGAATTGTGCCACTTCTAAATTTGCAGCAACCGCCCATGCAATTTTTTTCAGAACTAGAGAAGCTTCGGTTTCATGAGCAAAAGCAACAATTACGCTTTGCTCGCTGGTGGTATGTAATTCTTATACTAACGGTTCTTCCCGGCTTTGGTGCGGGGGGGATACTTTTGTATGGCTATGTAAGGTTGCTTCTAGGCGTTTAGCCAAACACACCCTTAAAAATCTTATCAACCTGCGCCGTATAAAAATCCGTATCGAAGATCGCGTCGATCTTTTTGGCGGTGAGTTTCTTGCTGACGATTTTGTCGGCTTTCAGGAGTTTGGCGAAGGATTTTTTGCCGTCTGAATCCCAGACGGCCATCGCGTTCTTTTGCACGATGCGGTAGGCGTCTTCGCGGGCGATGCCGGCCTGTGTGAGGGCGAGGAGGACGCGCTGGCTGAAGACCAGGCCGCCCATGGAGTCGAGATTGGCCTTCATACGTTCGGGATAGATGATCAGCTGTTCGACCAGACCGGCGAGGCGATTGAGGGCGAAGTCGAGGGCAATGGTGGCGTCCGGGCCGATGACGCGCTCGACCGAGGAGTGGCTGATATCGCGTTCGTGCCACAGGGCGACGTTTTCCATCGCGGGTACGGCGTAGCCGCGCACGAGGCGGGCGAGGCCGGTGATGTTTTCCGAGAGGATCGGGTTCTTTTTATGGGGCATGGCGCTGGAGCCCTTTTGGCCCTTGCTGAAATATTCCTGCGCCTCGCGCACTTCGGTGCGCTGGAGGTGGCGGATTTCCGTCGCGAGGTTTTCCATGCAGCTGGCGATGACGCCGAGCGTGTTGAAGAAATGCGCGTAACGGTCGCGCGGGATGACTTGCGTCGATACCGGTTCGGCCGTGAGGCCCATTTTCTTGGCGACATGCGCCTGAATGGCGGGCGGGGCGGAGGCGTGGGTGCCGACGGGGCCGGAGATCATGCACACGGCGACATCCGCGCGCGCGGCGACCAGACGGTCACGGCAGCGTTTGAACGCGGCGTAGTGGCCGGCGAGTTTCAAACCAAACGTGGTGGGTTCGGCATGAATGCCGTGGGAGCGGCCGACGGTGATTGTTTTCTTGTGTTCGATCGCGCGTTTTTTGAGTGCGGCGAGGACGCGGTCGATGTCGGTGAGGAGGATGTCGGATGCTTGCGTCAGTTGCACGGAAAAGCACGTGTCGACGACGTCGGAGGATGTCATGCCCTGGTGGATAAAGCGGCTGTCGGGGCCGACGCTTTCGGCGATGTTGGTCAGGAAGGCGATGACGTCGTGTTTGACTTCGCGTTCGATCTCGTCAATGCGCTCCACATTAAATTTGGCGGTCTTGCGCGTGTGGGCGGCGACGCCCTTGGGGATGATGCCCAGATTTTCCATCGCCTGCGCCGCGTAGATTTCAATATCCAGCCAGATGTTGAAGCGGTTTTCCGGTTCCCAGATTTTGGTCATGTCGGGGCGTGAATAGCGGGGGATCATCGTGCGGTAACCTTCGTTAAATTTGTGCCCTGAATTTAAATGAGAAAAACCGCGGGGGCAAGGCTGCCCGCAGCGCGGTTTTGCATGGTTCTGGACCGATTTTAAGCGGCGGGGCGGGCCGGGCGCACCCAGGGGGTGATGGTCATCTGCTGCGGGCAGACGGTGACGCGGTCGCGGCTGCGCACGACGAGGTGCAGGCCGCGTGTCTGGCTGTCGGCGACCTTGGTGAAGATGTCGTGCATCATGGCGGCGCTGTCATGGCCTTCGCCGGTGATATGGCTTTCGACATTGCCGTCGGAGAATTTGATGGTCGTGATTTTGCCGGTGACGGTCTTGCCCTTTTTGGCTTCGACGACGCTGGCCTGCAGGACAGCGTCGAACCAGTGTTTCTGGGCCTTCGGGGTGGTGAGTGTGTGGCGCATGGTGATCCCTTGTTACGAGGGGCGGACCATATGCCCCTTTTCATAAGGGGTCAATATTTCAGATGAGGCCGAGCTTTTTGAAGCTGGTATGCCCGGTTTTGGCGATGATCAGGTGGTCATGCACGGTGATGTCCAGCGGCTGCATCGCGCGGATGACGTCATGCGTGAGCGTGATGTCGGTGTCCGACGGGGTTGGGTCGCCGCTGGGGTGGTTGTGGACGAGGATGACGGCGGTGGCGCCGTGGGTGAGGGCGCGTGCCAGTATCTCCCGCGGGAAGACGGCGGACTGGTCCACCGTGCCGCGCTGGTGCACCTCATCCGCGATCAGGACGTTTTTGCGGTTGAGGTAGAGGACTCGGAATTGTTCGACCTTTTCCCGCGCCATCTGGGCCGTGCAGTAATCAATCAGGCGGGACCAGCTGGAGAGGACGGGTTTGTTTTCGACCCCGGCCTGGAGCATGCGCTTGGCGGCGGCCTCGACACTTTTCAGGGCGATGGCGGTGGTGTCGGATACGCCTTTGACGGATGTGAGCTCGGTGACCGATGCGGCGAAGACGTTTTCAATGCCGTGGAAACGCTTGATCAGGTCCTTGGCCAGCGGTTTGACGTCGCGGCGCGGGATGGCCATGAACAGCAACAGTTCAAGCAATTCGTAATCGGCCAGCGCCGATGCGCCGTTGTCGATGAAGCGCGACCGGAGGCGGTCGCGGTGGCCGGTGTGGTGCGGCTTTTCGTTACTTTGCTTCATACGGCGGGAAATGCTGGCCGCTTGGCGAAAGCGTAAAAATCTCAAAACCGGTTTCGGTCACGCCGATGGAATGTTCAAACTGTGCCGAGAGGGAACGGTCGCGCGTCACGGCCGTCCAGCCGTCGGATTTGACCTTGGTCTGCCAGCCGCCGAGATTGATCATCGGCTCAATGGTGAAAATCATGCCGGGTTCAAGCACGGCACCGGTGCCGGGGTCGCCGTAATGCAGAATGGACGGCGTATCGTGGAAGACCTGGCCCAGGCCGTGGCCGCAGAAATCGCGCACGACGGAGCAATGTTCACCCTCGGCCAGCCGCTGGATAGCGAAGCCGATATCGCCGAGCGTAGCGCCGGGCCGTACGACATTGATGCCCGCCATCATGGAACGGTAGGTGATGTCGGTCAGGCGTTTGGCCTTGATGGCCGGTTCGCCCGCCCAGTACATGCGCGACGTGTCGCCGTACCAGCCGTCAAGAATGACGGTGACGTCGACGTTGAGGATATCGCCGTCTTTGAGCGCGCGTGAATCAGGAATGCCGTGGCAGACGACTTCGTTGATCGAGATGCAGGTGGATTTGGGGAAGCCCTTGTAATTAAGGGGGGCCGGAATCGCACCGCGTTTGGTGATGTAGTCATGCATCAGGCGGTCGAGGTCTTGCGTGACCGCGCCGGGGACGATGTAGGGGGTGATGAAGTCGAGCGTTTCCGCCGCCAGATGCCCGGCCTTGCGCATGGCTTCAAAGGCCTGGGGGCCGTGGATGGGAATACCGTCGCGGGAACGCTTCTGTGTGTCTTTCATGATGCTTCCAAGTTAGCAAGACGAAGCCGCCAAAACAAGTCCGCGAACGGCATTGCCAAGATAGACGCGGCGGGCGGATTTCAGCGATTCCACGGTCAAAACAGCCTCCCGCGCTTTGCCATCGGCCAGAAGCCGCGCCCGCAGCGTGCCGGGCAGCAGGCCGCAGGACAAGGCAGGGGTCAGCAGGGTGCCGGTGCCGTCGTCGATGAAGATATTGGTGCGGGCACCCTCGCATAATTCCCCGCGCGTGTTGCAGTAGAGCATTTCATCCACGCCCTCGGGGTTGGGACGGTCGTATAAATCGCGGCGCGTGGTTTTGTGGAAGAGCAGCGGTTGATCAGGATCGAGGCGCGCGTCAGCGATGGCATAGCGCAGGGTTTTGTTTTCCGGCAAGGCGCGGGTGGTGAATGTATATGTGCCGTCCACTTCGTATTGCAGGCGCACGACGCAAGGCGCATCCGGGGTAGGGAAGGTGATGGCGGGTGCGGGAAATCCGAGCAGGTCGCATGAATGGCGCAGGCGTGCCATGTGCTCATCCATCAGCGTGTAGCCATTGTCGAATCTGAAGGTTTCGATCAGGGCGAAGTCCTTGTCCTGCGCGTTCAGGAATTTCATTTTCAGTAGGCATTCCGCATATTCGGATGCTGGGTCTGAATCCGCGACGACGCCGGAGCCGATGCCGATTTCCGCCATACCGTCCTGAATGGTCAGGGTGCGGATGGCGACATTGAGCCATGATGTGCCTTTATGCAGCAGGCCGAATGCGCCGCAATACACGCCGCGCGGCGTGTCTTCCAGGTCGGATATGATTTCCATCGCGCGGATCTTGGGCGCGCCGGTAATGGACCCGGCGGGGAATATCGCGCGCAGCATGTCGTCGATGCGGTCGGTTTTCAGCGTGGCGCGCACGTCGCTGGTCATCTGGTGCAATGTACGATGGGTTTCGACCGCGAATAATTCGGGCACGCGTATATTGGTGCCGATGCGGCCCAGGTCGTTGCGCATCAGGTCAACGATCATCAGATTTTCGGCGCGTTGCTTGGTGTCGGTCTGAAGATATGTTTTTTGGGCTTCGTCCAGTGCGGGCGTTATGCCGCGCGGGGCCGTGCCCTTCATCGGTTTGGTCAGGATATCATTGCCTGTAACCTGAACGAATAATTCGGGCGAGAGGGATAGAACCGAGAATTCCGGTGTCTGGATCATACCGCCGTAAGGTCCGGGCTGGCGGCGGCGCAGATCGGCGTACAGGCCGGCAGGGTCGCCGGTAAACGGCATACGGGCGCGGATGGTCAGGTTTGCCTGATAGATTTCACCGGCGTTGATGGCGTCCAGCACCGTGCGGCATCGGGGAAGATAGGCGGCTTCATCCGTGACGGCGGCGGCGGGGCCAAGCGTATACGGACCGCCCGGTATAGGTTTTGTGGTCAGGTCGCGGGAAACCGCAAACCAGAGCAGGGACAAAGTTTGGTTTTTCGGCAGACGCGCCGCCAGCTTTGGTTCCAGCACGTATCCAAGTTCATATGCGAAAAACCCGGCGGCGTAATACCCGTCGTCAAGCGCGGCCTGCAGGCGCGCAAGCGCGCCCGGCACATCGGCGGATGTGTGCGCAGCAACAATGAATTCCGGTTCAAGGACGGTGTCATCGCCCAGCAGCACAAAGGTCATGGACGTAAGCTAAACAAGGTATTAGCGTGCTGTCCATGACTGGCAGCAAGACGGCAGCACTTTTAATCATCGGCGACGAAATTCTATCGGGCCGCACGCAGGATACGAACACCCAGACCATCGCGCAGATGCTGGGGGTCAAGGGTATCGTCATCCGTGAAGTGCGGGTCATTCCCGATGTGATCGAAACGATTGTGGATACGGTGAATACCATCCGCCGCCAGTATGATTACGTGTTTACGACCGGCGGAATCGGCCCCACGCATGACGACAAAACCGCCGAGGCGATGGCAAAAGCGTTCGGCACCACGCTGGAGCGCAATGCAGATGCGTGGCAGCGGCTGGTGATCCATTACGAGGGTGAGGCCAATATGAACGCGGGCCGCGCCAAGATGGCGGAGATACCGGTGGGTGCGGTTCTGATCGACAACCCTGTATCGGTGGCACCGGGTTTCAGGATGGACAATGTACACGTGATGGCGGGCGTGCCCAAAATCATGAAGGGGATGATGGAGTTCATCCTTCCGACGCTGGAGGGCGGGGATGTCGTGCATGCGCGGTCCGTGTCTGCGGATCTGCCGGAAAGTGCGCTGGCGCAGGGGCTGGAAGCGATTGAAAACGCATATTCCGGTATTTCGGTCGGGTCTTATCCCAAATTCACCCCCGGCATGAAGCCGTCGACGGTTATCGTCATTTGCGGTGTGGTTTTGGCGGATGTTGAGAAAGCGGCCAATGAAGTCGCAGATTTAATGGAACGGCATGGTGGGACCCCGCGTTCGTCTTCGTAAGGAGACAACCCCATGGTCAGTCAGACACGCCTTCGCAAAATGCGGGAGACCCCGCAGCTATCGGATGAAAAGAACCCTGATGGTTCGCACCATTATCCAGTGACCCCGGAAGGGTTTGCGGGCCGTGCGTTCACGTTTGACGAATCGAAGGGCAGTTATCTGCCGCCGGATACGGATGCGTTGCCTGCTGAGTCCGACCCCAATGCCACGCGTGAACGTCCGGCCAAGGATGGTTTAGACCCGGCCATGGCCGCGCTGGCGGGTGCCGCCGCCGTCGGCGCGGTTCAGCAACGCCGTATCGCGCAGGAACACCAGGCCCTTGCCGCCCGCGCGCCCAACACGCCGCAGGCGCAATACCACATGGCCGAAGAAAAGCGTCACATGGATGCAAGTTTTGGGTATCAGGAACAGGAACGATCGGTTCATAACGGCGCGGCACCTTCTGCCGTATATCCGGTCCAACAAGCGATGGATGCCCCCCTGACCGAAAGCAAGGCCGCGCAGGAGCGTATGGATACGCTGCGCCGCGAGAAACCGGACCTTGTCGCCAATATGGGTGAAAGCGCCGTTTATGATGCGCCTGCCTATGAAGATTATACCGAGCGTTCGTTGTTCTATTCGGAAGAGGCCGCGGGCGACCCGGCAGAAACACCGTTCGAAGGCGTGGAAATGGAATCCGGCCCGTTAGAATATGGCACGCATGAAGGCGACCATACCCCCGATTCAGAAGGCGATATGGCGCAGGCGCTGGACGCGCACCACGAGCATCTGCGCTCAACAGGCGATGCAAATATTGCCCGCCAGCGTTACACCAAACTGCAGGGCAAGATTGCCGAGCTGCGCGCTAAAGGTTTACCGACAGCAGCGGTCGAACAACAGGCCGCATGGGCATTGCAGCGTGAAGAGCGTGCAGAAGGTCTGGCGTCACAGGCGCAGCGTGTTGAAGACGGCCAGCGGTGGCTGGGGCGCGAGCATCAGGGCGCAGAAATTTACAGACGCCAGCAAGATGCAGCCAATGAGGCACATTTCGACAATCTGAAACATGCCAATGAAAGCGCGGAAGAAACGCGCGCGCGGAATGACGCGATTGAAAATGCAGGACCGGAAGGCCGCCGCGATGCACCGGAACAGGTGCGGGTTGCGCAGGGCGCACCGGAAGCCCCGAAACAGGCGGCCGCACGACGCACAGAGTATTTTGACCAAAGCCCGCTACAGGCAGCGGCGGCGGCACTGCATGCGACTGAATCACTGAATAACGCGCCGCGACCGGCGCCAGCACGTTCAACGCCTTCCGCGCCGCCGCAGGGCGCGCGTATCGCCGGGGGCGAGGTCGTGAAATCCAGGGATGTCACGCCGGGTGGCGATGCCGTACGCCCGGCACAGGTAAGCCGTGCCGCTACACCATCGCCGGAAGATGCGGCGCGTGTTGCCGCGGCCCGGCCGCGACCGAATCCGGACTCGGAAGAAGAAGAGGAAGCCCGCCAGAATAAAGAGATCAGCCCGGCCCATGCGATGGCTGTCGCAGCTTCAGTGGATGGTGGACAACCTGCTATGTCTGCCGAGCCTTCGAATGAAACGGTCAATAACGATGAACCCGTGCCGGGTGGTGCGATTGACATGGCCCAGCGCGGCGTGGTGCAGCCGTCGGCGCTGCCGGCTTATGTTACCGCGCAACCATCGGAAGACGGCGTGTCGTATATTTTCACGGCACCGCCGGAGGCTGTGGCGCTTGGTTTCCCGGCCACGACCCTTTTGGGTACGGATGATGGATCAGGGGCGACAGGTGTCGGTGAACAGGCATGGGCCATAGCGGGCGAGATGGAAGCGGCGATTGTAAGTGCCCAGAATGAAATGGGTACACAGCCTGCGCAAGCAGATGGTGATACGCCTGATGTGCCGGATATTGGCATGATGGTGAATCATAAGCCCATGGATATAGAAGGACAAAACATGGCGGCAGAGCGGAAAGAAGCGGTCGTCATTCAAGCAAGGCGTGATGCCGTTATCCAGCATGAAGTAGCGCCTCGGGATCCTTTTAAAATGGAACATGTCGTGGATTTTGATGCGGGAATGCCGCCGAAAGATGATCGCCGTGACGAGCCTGCGCGTGATGTGCCTTTGCCCCATCCTCAAAAGATCGGCAAGATGGACGAACCGGAACCGCCTGCGCCCAAGTAAAAAGACCGATGGTGCCCCCGGCCGGACTTGAACCGGCACGTCCGTTAGAACTCACGATTTTAAGTCGTGTGCGTCTACCAATTTCGCCACGGGGGCGCGAAGTGCCCCGACGATAAATCAGCCGTAAGCCCGGCACAAGTCTTCCACCGAAGACAGTATGGTTTTGGGGCGTTTGGCCACGCGATTACCAATCAGGACCACATCGTCCAGCACGACAATCTTACGGGGAAGCCCGGTTATAACCACCGGGGCCGCCGCAAACACGTAAGGGGTGGTGTTGTCGTGAAAATACGTGTTGCAGCCAATGGAGGCCAGTTCACCAAAGGGCAGGGACAGGGCGGTAGGGCAGGAAAACACGCATTCCGAGACGGTTGCCCCGGTCAAAACAGTGCTCGCAAAGGTTGAGTTCGTGAAATCAACGTTGTGCAGGCGGCATTCGGCCAGGCAGGCGAAGCCGAGGTCGGAATC
>DIUZ01000015.1:0-16264 GCA_002423205.1 Micavibrio sp. UBA6145
TGGACAACAACGCCATCGAAAAAGAGCGTGGTATCACGATTTTGGCCAAGAACTGTGCCGTGAGCTGGCAGGGAACGCACATCAACATCGTGGACACACCCGGCCACGCCGACTTCGGCGGTGAGGTTGAGCGCATCATGGGCATGGTCGACGGCGTCGTCCTGCTGGTCGACTCCGCTGAATCCGTTCTGCCGCAAACCAAATTCGTTCTGGGCAAGGCCCTTGCCAAGGGTCTGCGCCCGATCGTCGTCGTCAACAAGGTTGACCGTCCCGACGCCCGTCCGCACACCGTGCACGACGAAATTTTCGACCTGTTCGCCGCCCTCGACGCGACGCCGGAACAACTCGACTTCCCGATGCTCTTTGCCTCAGGCCGTAGCGGCTGGGCCGTTAAGGACCTGGAAGACGAACGCAAAGACCTGACCCCGCTGTTCGAACTGATCGTCAGCCACGTGCCGCAACCCAAAGTCGACGAGAACGCGCCGTTCTCCCTGCTCGCCACCATCCTGTCGTCCGACCCGTGGCTGGGCCGTGTTCTGACGGGCCGCGTGCAAACCGGTAAAATCAAAACCAACGCGCCGTTCAAAGCCATGGACCGCGACGGCAAAATCATCGAACAGGGCCGCATCACCAAAATCCTGACCTTCCGTGGTCTGGAACGCGTCCCGACCGACGAAGCCGTCGCAGGCGATATTATCTCCATCGCCGGCATGACCAAGGCCACCGTCGCAGACACGCTGTGCGATCCGTCTGTCATGGAGCCGATCCCGGCCAACCCGATCGATCCGCCGACCATCGCCATCACCTTCTCGGTCAATGACTCGCCGCTCGCCGGCACCGAAGGCTCCAAAGTGACGGGCCGCGCCATCCGCGACCGCCTTTTTGCCGAAGCCGAAGGCAACGTCGCCATCCGCGTCCGTGAAACCGACGCCAAAGACGCCTGCGAAGTCGCAGGCCGCGGTGAACTCCAGCTCGGCGTTCTGATCGAACAGATGCGCCGCGAAGGTTACGAACTGACCATTTCCCGTCCCCGCGTTCTGTTCAAGGACGTCGACGGCCAGAAAATGGAACCGATCGAAGAAGTTCAGGTCGACGTGGACGAGGAATTCTCGGGCGCCGTCGTCAACAAAATCTCCGAACGTAAAGGCGAAATGACCGACATGCGTCCGATGGGCGCCGGCAAGATCCGTATCAAGTTCCTCGCCCCCTCACGTGGCCTGATTGGTTACCAATCAGAGTTCCTCTCAAGCACGCGCGGCACGGGTATCATGAACCGTATCTTCCACTCCTACGCCCCGCACAAAGGCCCGATCCCGACCCGCCACACCGGCGTGTTGATTTCGACCGGCAACGGTGAATCGGTGGCGTATGCGATGTGGAAACTGGAAGACCGCGGTCCGATGCTGATCCAGCCGGGCGTGCCCGTCTATACCGGCATGATCATCGGCCAGAACTCGAAAGACAACGACCTCGACGTCAACGTGCTGGAAGGTAAAAAGCTGACCAACATGCGCGCCTCCGGTACCGACGAAGCTGTCCGTCTGACCCCGCCCATTCAAATGACGTTGGAGCGTGCCATCGCCTACATCAACGACGATGAACTGGTCGAAGTGACCCCGAAATCGATCCGCCTGCGCAAAAAATACCTCGACCAGAACATGCGCAAGCGCATGAGCAAAAAGGCCGAAAGCGCGTAAGCGTTACGCCCATAACATTAAAAAAGCCCGGAGCGATCCGGGCTTTTTTATTTAAACCTGCGCCCAATCTGTTTAATAGTTCAGTAAGTATGAACTATTGAATTATTGGTCGCGGGGCGCTATAATAAATTCATGCGTCCCCTTTATCACCCGCCGGTATCCGAGATTACGGTCGAGGGCATTCTCTATGCCCTGGCCGACCCCGCACGCGTGGCAATCTTAAGCCAGCTTATGAACGCCGAATGCGAACAGAACTGCACCGCCTTTGCAAAACTGGGTAACAAAAAAATGCCCAAATCCACATTGTCCCAGCATTTCCGTATCTTGCGCGAGGCTGGTCTTATTCGGTCTGAACGTGTCGGTGTCGAAATGCGCAACCGCATACGCTGCGGCGAACTCAAGGGAAAATACGCGACAATGATCGAAGCAATTCTGAAAGCATACGCAGGGCAGAAGCGACAAAAAGCCTAACGACAATCCTTTAACATCTTTGGTAGAATCATATTCATGGAACACGGATCAATCCCACATCTTCGCGAAATTCTTATCTTCCTGACGGCTGCCGGCATTCTGGTGCCGTTGTTTCAGCGCTTTAAAATTTCGTCGATCCTGGGCTTCCTCTTCGCAGGCTTCCTGCTGGGTCCCCACGGCGCGGGCCAGTTGGGCGAATTTTGGCCGCCGATCAGCAACATCGTCATCACCGACAACGAAGGCATCCACGCCCTCGCTGAAATGGGCATCGTCTTCCTGCTCTTCATGATCGGCCTCGAACTCTCGTTCGAGCGTCTGTCATCCATGCGCAAGACCGTCTTCGGCCTGGGCAGCATGCAGGTTCTGGGTGCCGCCGCCGTGATCGGCCTGATCGCCTGGGCTTTTGGCAACGGACCGGAAACCGCCGTCATTCTGGGCCTTGGCTTTGCCCTGTCGTCCACCGCCATCGTCATGCAGCTCATGACCGAACAAAAACGCCTCGGCTCCACCGTTGGCCGCAAAAGCTTTGCCATCCTTCTGTTTCAGGATTTAAGCGTCGTCCTGCTGCTCTTCATCCTCGGCTTCATGGGGGCCAGCGCCAACAGCGATACATCGCTGGTCGTCTATCTTGCCAAGGCCCTTGGCTCCGCCGCGCTTGCCATCGGTGTCATCATCGTTCTTGGCCGCCTGGCCCTGCGCCCGATTTTTAAAATGGTCGGTAAAAGCCAGAACAAGGAATTGTTCATGGCCGCCACCCTGCTGGCCGTCATTTCCATCGCCGCATTCACACAATGGGCCGGCATGTCACTGGCCCTCGGAGCGTTTCTGGCGGGCCTGTTGCTTGCGGAAACCGAATACCGCCACGATATCGAAATCACGATCGAACCATTCAAGGGCCTGCTTCTCGGCCTGTTCTTCATGTCGGTCGGCATGGACATCAATATCGGGTCCATCCTTGAAAATCCCATCCTGATCCCGGCTTCCGTCATCGGTCTGTTCCTGATCAAGGCGGCAACGCTTTACCCCGCCGCCCGCCGCTTCGGTCTTAAACGCGGCAAGGCGATCGAACTCGGCCTGCTTCTGGGCCAGGGCGGTGAATTCGCCTTCGTCGTGCTGGCCATGGCCACATCGATGAGCATGATCAACCGTGACGTCGCACAGTTCATGCTTATCGTTACATCTCTGTCGATGATGCTCACCCCCCTTGTCGCCAATCTCGGTTACCGCCTGCGCATTAAAATCGACGGTGACGATGTCTCCCTGCACGGTGCCGGCGCGGCGGAGGTCGACAGCATCGACAACCATGTCGTCATGGCGGGCTGTGGCCGCATGGGCCGCCTGCTCAGCGATATTCTTAACCGCTCCCAGATTCCTGCCGTCGGTATCGACGCCGATCCCAACGCGGGCGGTGGTGCCGTTCGTGGCGTGCCGGTTCTGCATGGTGACGCTGCCGATGAAGACGTGCTGATCCGCGCCGGTATTCACCGCGCTATTGCCGTCGCGATTCTGATTGATGACGCCTACCAGGCAAAACGCGTCATGGCCGCCGTCAAGAAAATGGCCCCGCATCTGCCCGTGGTCGCCCGCGCCCGCGACGCGCAACACGCGGCCGAGCTGTACCGCATGGGTGCCACCGTCACGATCCCGGACGTGATCGAAGGCTCGCTCCACGTCGCACAGGAATTGCTGATGAATATCGGCATACCCGAAGACGCCGCGCGCCACGCCATCGACCAGCAACGCGCAGTGGAATCCCACCTGATCGAAAACGCCAAAGCGGCATAAGAAAAGGCCCCTGATCGGGGCCTTTTCTTATCATATTCATTCATAATTTAAACGCGTCTCAGAAAAGACGACCGTTACTTAAATATATTTTTTGAATTTCACTTCTAGCATAACCTGCATACTGCTGAAGTATTTTAAATTGAAGATGTCGCGCCTCGTTGAGTTGCTGCTTGTTCAAGTGGTCGGCCATTTTATCCAATGTTTTGATAACATTCTTCAGATCATCAGTTTCTTTCATTAGCGCCAAACAGCCCATAGTCTTATACAAAATCAAAATAAGATTTTCGTGCTTTTGAAACATTTCGTGAGCATTTAATTCAGGATTTTTAGGATCTGAAATTCTTGCAAAATCATCTATCCGACTAAGCATTTCACAAAGATAGTTATGCCCCTGAAGCAAATGTTCGTGTCTTTTGCTATTTGAATACAATCTGCCTTGGGCACGTATACCTAACCAAACACCAAAAAACGCAAAGGCACCCGTGGCAAGAGTGGCCCATGCTTGCCACTCTGCCTGCATTAGTTGTCCCAAAGTACAAATCACTTCTTCAGATTCTTGAGAATGGCGAACGGGTTGCCGTCATCGTCGCCGTCTTTCTTCGTGCTTTCGAAGGTATAGACGCGGCCCTCATTGCTTTGGGTGCGGGCGTTGCGGCCATCTTTCGGACGGTACGCCACCTTATCATCGTCGCGGCCACGTTTGCGGTCACGATCACGGTCGCCGCCTTTCGGACGGGAATCGCGTTCCTTCTGGCGTTCTTCTTCGCGCTGCTTGATACGCTCGCGGTCTTCGTCGCTGAGCATAACCGGCTTGTTCGGGTCGAACGCCTTTTTCGGCGCACGCACGCGTTGCTTGCCTTGTTCTTTTTTCTCGCGGCGCTGCGGACGATCGGACATCTTCCCGCGCTTGAGCATGAACTTGACGCTCACGACAGCCGGTTTGGCCGGTTCCTGGATCATGGCCGCAACTTCGGCCGCAACAACTTCAGCCGCAGGCGCTGCTTCCAGTGCAGGCGCTTCTGCCAGTGCTTCAACCGTTGTGACCGTTTCCGGTGTTGCCTCAACCGGTATCTCATCCTTCAGGCGACGGTGACCCATCGCCTCCAGAATGGCGTACAGACCTTCAAGATTCGTGCCCAGCCACTCGGCATATTTGTGCCGCGCTTCGAACACGCCCTTGTCGGCGCTGTCGTAAATATCGGTGATCACGCGGTCCAGCATGTCGATGCGGATGGCACGCGGGCCAAATACCGGGTATCCGATCATGCGGTAGAAATTGCGGTCAATCGTGGCCGGGTCGACGACTTCGGACACGCGGCCATCGGCGGGTCTTGCGACCGGCAATGCCTTGTCGTTCCATACGGCCCACAACAACGCGCGCATTTTAATCGCCGCCGGTTTCACCAGCGCAGGCAGGAATGCCAAAATCGGTCCCAGGCGCACGCCTTTGGACCGAAGGGTTTTGCGTGTCTCGGGATCAAGCTTGGCAATCTGGTCTTCCAGATCGGCCCGGTGCATGACACCCAGATGTTCGTAAAGCTGCGCGCCAATTTCGCGCGGCGCGCCTTCCGGCAACGCCCCCTCGCCGGCTTCCTGCTTCAACAGGAACAGCGGCTCAAGCACCGTGCGGATATGAATGGCAAGCCAGTCTTTGGCAGCGTCGTAATCGGTCGTCGGCGCAAGCATCGCCTCGCCTTTTACAATCTTGCCGACGGCAGAACCCGGAAGCGGATTGGTGGCATCAGGCTGGAACAGAATTTGGCCATCGTCAGCGAGCGAATAACGCCCCGTCGATGCGGGCTGCGGCGCAGTGGGAATAGAGTCGGTCATCGGCCCAGACTATATGCACCTGTAAGGCCGGGTGCAACCCGGAAACGGCGGATTTTCAGCAGATTGCCTTGGGCGGACGCGCTAAAAATGCTATGTATATGCAACGGGAGATACCTCATGATCCGACACTTCATCTTTGCCATCGCTTTGTTTGCCTGCGCCCCGGCTTTTGCCGCCGCCAAAATCGACCAGGCCGGTGCCGACGCCCTGAAGCCCCGGGTCGCTGATTCCCTTGCTTCCGTGGCCGCATCCTTCTCCCAAAGCGGCATCACGATGCAGCAGACCGGCACCTTGCTGGTTGAACCCGCCGGCGACTATTACGCGGTCACGACCCCCAATATCACGCTGACCCTGCCCAACGGTGTCACCCGCACCGTCGGCATGGTGGCCATCAACGCCATCCCCACCGACAATGCCGATGTCTTCAAGGTCGCCGTCGCCCTGCCAACCCCGATGATCGACACCAAGGACGGCAAAACTGTCGGCGCGCTCGAAATCGGCACCCAGTCGATGAACGGTATCTGGAATCTGGCGGCACTTGCCTTCCTGCAACTCGACGCCGATTACAAAAACATCCGTCAGAACGACCAGACGCGCAACGCGCTCACCACCGTGCCGGAACTGACCATCGACACAAAACTCACGCCCAATGGCGCGCTTTATTCCGGCCCGCTGGAAATGGTGTTCACCGGCATGTCCCGCACCGAACCCAAGCTCTCATGGTCCGCCGCCACTATCCGCGCGCGCATCATGCTCCATGACGTCGATTTGAAAATCGCCAACGATGCCAAGAAAGCCGTGGCCGGTGGCGACGCCGCAAATATCAATGCCGCCATGATCGCCTATTTCACCAAGGCCATCGACCGTGCTGATATTTTCCTCGACGAACAGGACGTCAGATACAAGACCACCAATGCTGATGGCACGACTGCCGAGCGCACGTTCAAGACACTGACCGCGCGCGCCAGCCTTGCCAAAATCAAATCCGGTCTTGCCGATGGCAAGATGAACGTCACTGTTGAGGGCATCGCCACATCAGACCCGCAACAGGTTCAGTTTACCCCGACGCGCGCCAATTTTAACGGCACCATAGAACGCTTCCCGGTCGCGGGTTTTTTCGCGGCTGCCGACCGCACCGCCATGGAAAGCGCCTTTAATGACGCCAAAACCCGCGTTGTTTTTGAAAACAGCGTGATGGAAGCACCCGCCTATCACATGTCCATGAACGCCGATGTCAGCGCCAAAAGCAAACTGGGTGTCGGCAAATACCATCTGGAAGTGCGCGGCATTGACCAGTTGATCGCCCATCTCAATTCGCCGCAGGGGGCGCACGCTCTCGGCCTTGGCGGCGGCGCGGTTACCAATCTTGTTCCGCTGCTCGCCGTGGTACAACTGACCGGTCAGGGCGCAAAAGATGCGCAGGGCCGCGACATCCGCACATATGATCTGGTGCTCAAGGACGATGGCCGCATCATTCTCAACGGCAATGACCTGACGGCTATTGCATCAACACTGCAACAGGCAGCCAATGGCGCAAAGGCGCAAGGCCCCCTCGCGCCGGTCATCGTCGCACCGCCGAAAAAATAATTAAATCAGGATAGCGCCGTTAAGCGACGTTAAGACCATCCGCCCCGCATGTGTCGGGGTCAGGCGGCTGTCGCTTTTTTCCAGCAGCCCTTCGGCCTTGAGCATCGCGATCTTGTCGAGGTTGAGCCAGTCCGGGTTTAACCCCTCCATCGCCACCCCCTCGCGCAGGCGCAGCCCCATCATCAACCGTTCATCAAACTGCGCGCGCACGTCGATGGCTTCAAAGGAATGATAGCCGTGGCCGTCACGCTCCACCCGCGCCAGCCATTCTTCCGGCGCGCGGTGCGTGCGGGTGGCCTGCACCTGGCCATTCAGGACCAACCGGCCATGGGCACCCGGCCCGATACCCGCATATTCGCCGTACCGCCAGTAAGTCAGGTTATGACGGCTTTCTTGCCCGGGCCGCGCATGGTTGGAAACCTCATAAGCCGGCATACCGGCATCATTAAGCATACTTTGTGTTATTTCATAAAGACTTGTAGATGTATCCTCATCCGGTATCTGAAGACGTTTTGAATGGTAAAGCGTATGGAATTGGGTCCCCGGCTCAATCGTCAGCTGGTAGACCGACATATGATCCCCGGCCATGAGGATGGCCTCAGCCAGTTCTTCCGCCCATGCCTCGCTGGTCTGCCCTGACCTTGCATAGATCAGGTCGAAGGAATAGCGGTCGAAAATGCGCTCCGCCAGCTTCACAGCCTCCTTGGCCTCACCCACGCTGTGCATGCGCCCCAAAGCCTTTAAATCCGTGCCACGCAGCGACTGCACCCCGATGGACACACGGTTAATGCCCGCCGCACGAAAATCCCTGAATTTGCCGGCCTCGACCGAGGTCGGGTTGGCCTCCAGCGTGATTTCGCACCTCTCATCCAGCCCCCACTGGCGCTCCGCCTCGTTCAACACAGCGCCCACCGTATCCGCCGCCATCAGGCTGGGCGTACCGCCCCCGAAAAACACGGACGTGATCAGGCGCGGCCCCGTCAGCGCCGCGACATGGCGCATTTCCGCCAGCAGCGCCTCTTTCCACTGCGCATCGTTAACCCCTTCCCGGACATGGGAATTAAAGTCGCAATATGGGCACTTTGCCTTGCAAAACGGCCAGTGCACATACAGAGCCATGGGGGTAATCGGCGTCGTCATGATCGTAAAAATTGCATTCCTTGGTATGTCTTGCTTATATGCAAAAAACATAAAATTTCACAGGGATTCTTGATATGGGACATACAACTGAGCCGGTATTCCAGACAGCCTATGATTTAAAGCGCGCGCGCCGCATCAGCCGCCAGATCAAACGCACCATCGAAGGTCTCTACAAACATCTCGGCCGGGACCGCAGCATCAGCGTTGAGTACATGTTTCCCGAAGGCCCCATCACGACACATGACGACCGCGCGGTTGTTGAAATCAGCCTGCTGCGCAAACTGGATGACGGCAACTTCGCAACCGAAGCCGTTGTTAAAATGTTTCCCGTCGTCCAATCGCATAACGGTGCCAAACATGTGTTTGGCCTCCGTGGCATGACGATCGCCCGTCCCGCGTTTGCGCGTTATCACGTGGACGACATGTTCAAAACCACGAATGAAACCGCCCCGCGCATGGCGCGCAAGATTTTTGAAGCCGTGAAGGAAAGCGGCTTTATCGAATATGATGGTATCCCGAATTATCTTCCCCTCGATATCGCCTATGATATCGACCCTGATTTTCCTGAAATGTTTGGCTTTGAAACGGTTTCCAGCGCAAGCGTCATGCCAGAAAAGACCGCGACCAATGCCGAGAAAAGCCACTACCGCCGCCTGTGGACCAAGCGTGAAAAATTCATCCACGAAGCGGCAAAGCGCCTGAAATCGGAATTCCAGCGCCAGTCGGGCCATCTTTTCAAGACCGTAAAAATCGACATCAATCCCGACACCGAAAGATTCCGCCTGACATTCCAGGCCAAGCGCGCCTTCGAAGGCCGCTACACCGTGCTGGAAGGCAACTTCAACATCAAATGGGACAAGAAGAACCGCCTCGCCTCTGAATTCACATTCAATATTGAAAGCGCGTCACTGCGCCGTGAATTCCAGCATGTCGCCCTGCCCGTCATCGACATTACGGATGAGCCGATGGCAGCCGCCGAAATGCTCAAAGTGCTCTACGAAACACAAAGCCTTGCGCACAATCCGCGCGCGGAAACGCTGGCATGGACGGAGCGTCAGAACCGCCCGAATAAAAAGGACCGCGCGGTGGCCCACCGCGTTGACCGCCGGCGTGCGCGCCAGAGCACGCACCAGATGCGTTTTCACTAACGCTAAAACGCTTTTTTGATTAATTCTTCGACCGCCCGCCCGCGGTGTGAAAACGCGTTTTTCTCGCTCATGCTCATCTCGGCATAGGTGCGGCTTTCGCCTTTCGGCATAAAAATCGGGTCATATCCGTGACCTTGGTTACCACGCGGCGGCCAGACGATATTACCATCCACCTTGCCCTCCGCCCATTCCATATGTCCGTCCGGCCATGCCAGCACCAGCACCGCCATAAAATGCGCATCCGTGTTGTCGGTGCCGCCCAGTTGCATGCGGTCATGCACCAGCGTCATGGCCTTGTTGAAGTCCTTCTCTGCCCCGCCCCACCGCGCCGAATAAATACCGGGATTACCGCCCAGCGCGTCAACACAAAGCCCGCTGTCATCCGCAAGGCAAGGCAGGCCCGAAGCCTTTGCCGCTGCCTGCGCCTTGATCTTGGCATTGTCCAGAAACGTCGCGCCGTCTTCCACCGGCTCAGGCAAATCCAGTTCTCCGGACGACAGAAGTTTCTCAACCCGCCCGCCCAGCATGACACGAAATTCTTCCAGCTTGCCCGTGTTATGCGTAGCCACCAGCAACGTGCCGCCGTCAAAAATGCGTGTCTTGGATTTCTTCTTCCAGAACATTATTTACCCAAAGCCGCTTTTTGCTTGATCGCCAATTCGCTGCAGCCTTTTTTGGCCAGCGACAAAAGCGTCAGCAATTGTTCTTCCGTGAAGGGTGTTTTTTCCGCCGTTCCCTGAATTTCAACGATGCCGCCAGATCCTGTAATGACAAAATTCGCATCCGTATCCGCCGCTGAATCTTCCGGGTAATCAAGGTCCAGCACCGGCTGCCCCTGATAAATGCCGCAGGAAATGGCCGATACACTGTCGATAATCGGCTCAATCGCAATCACGTTCATTTTCTTAAGATGTCCAACCGCCTGCACCAGCGCGATATACGCACCCGTGATCGCCGCCGTGCGCGTGCCGCCGTCGGCCTGCAGAACATCGCAGTCAATTTTGATCTGGCGCTCGCCCAGTGCTTCCAGTTTAACAACGGCGCGAAGCGCGCGGCCGATCAGACGCTGAATTTCCTGCGTACGGCCCGTTTGCTTGCCCTTGGCGGCTTCACGGTCGGTACGCTGGTTGGTCGCGCGGGGCAGCATGCCGTATTCCGCTGTCACCCAGCCCTTGCCGGTACCTTTAAGCCAGCCCGGCGCCTTCTCGTCCACCGACGCCGTGCACAGCACATGCGTATCGCCGAATTTAACAAGACAGCTGCCTTCCGCATGGCGCGAAACGCCGGTCACAAGTTCAACGGTACGAAGCTGGTCGGCGCTGCGGCCTGATGGGCGGGTCATAAGTATCTGTCCTGCATAGGTTGAGCCCCGGTTTTAACCTTCATTTGCCACCCCGGCAACCCCGCGCTATTTTAAGGGCCATGCTTTCGGACATTAATGACCGCGCCCAGGAAATATTCCGCCTTGTTGTCGATTCCTATCTGACGACCGGCGAACCCGTGGGCTCGCGCACCCTGTCCAAACTGCTGGGCCAGGGCCAGGTTTCGTCCCTTTCGCCCGCATCCATCCGCAATGTCATGGCCGACCTCGAAGACATGGGTCTGCTTTACGCGCCGCACACTTCGGCGGGCCGCCTGCCTACTGAAACCGGCTTGCGTTTTTTTGTCGATGCACTCATGGAAGTGAACACGCTTCAGGCATCTGAAAAACACAGCATTGAAAATCTGAAAAATTCATCCAACATCGACACGCTGTTTGCCGAAACCGGGAAACTGGTCGCTGGCCTGTCCGGCGGCGCGGCCATCATCGCCACCCCGAAACTCGACCGCGCCGTGCGCCAGATTCAGTTTGTCGCGATTGGCGAGGGCCGCACGCTCGCCATTCTCGTCTTCGCGGACGGCAGTGTTGAAAACCGCATGATGCAATTGCCCGCTGACCTGCCGCCGGCATCGCTGGTCTCCGCCGGCAATTATCTCAACGCACGCCTTGCGGGCCATACTTTATCGCATGCGCGTAAAACCATTCTTGAAGATATCAAAACCAACCGCACTGAGCTTGATACGCTTTCCGCGTCCGTTGTCGAACAGGGTCTTGCCATTGCAGATCAGGAAACCGGCCAGTTTTTTGTGCGCGGCGCAGCCAAACTGCTGGAAGATGTGAAGGCCATCGAAGACCTTGAATCCATCCAGAAACTCATCGATCTTCTCGACCAGCAGGAAACCATGGCCCGCCTGCTCGAAGCCGCCGAAACCGGCCAGGGCGTGCGCATTTACATCGGCTCAGAAAACCGCCTCTTCCGTCACGCGGGTCTATCCATGGTCGTGGCCCCCGCCCGTGGCCGTGACCAGTCGGTCGTCGGTGCCATCGGCGTGATCGGCCCCACCCGCCTGAACTATGGCCGCGTGGTCCCCATCGTCGATTATACGTCACAAGTCATCGCCAAACTGCTGGGCTGACCCATGGCGGCAAATCCAACGGTTAAGCTGCGCAAAATCTGCCTCGCCCTGCCCGACACCTATGAAATCGAAACATGGGGCGAACCCACCTTTCGTACGCTGAAGGGTAAAATCTTCTGCATGCAGCAGCGCGAAGACGCCCGCAAAAACATCTGGTTCAAAGCGCCCCCGGGCAGCCAGCAGATTTTGATCGAGGCCGCGCCGGAGGTTTTCTTCCGCCCACCCTATTTCGGGCATAAAGGCTGGGTCGGCATGTGGCTGGATGACGCCAGCGACTGGAATGAGGTCAAAACCCTGGTTGAACGCTCTTACGCCATGGTCGCCCCTAAAAAGCGACGCTTGATTGGTTAGGACGAACCCCCTACATATTACTCCCATGACCGAAGCTGCAAAAAACGACCATCTTGAGCCCGAGGCTCCCGCCGAAACCCAGACTGCCGCCCCTGCCGATAACACGCAGGTCGCCGCCCTTCAGGCCGAACTGACCGAAACCAAAGACAAAATGCTCCGCGCGCTGGCCGATGCCGATAACGCCCGCAAACGTGCCGAGCGTATGCAGATCGACTCCACCAAATTTGCCGTCGCCGGTTTTGCGCGCGACATGCTGGATGTTTCCGACAATCTGCGCCGCGCCATCGAAGCCATCCCGGAATCCAAGCGTGAAGACGAAACCATCGCCAATCTGCTTCAGGGCATCGAAGCGACGGAACGTGTCATGCTCTCCACCCTTGAGCGTAACGGCATCCGTAAAATCGCCCCGACCACCGGCCAGTTTGACCCCAATCACCACGAGGCCATGTTCGAAGCCGACGTCCCGGGCAAGAAACACGGCGAGATCATTCAATTGATCGAACCCGGTTACATGATCCACGAACGCCTCCTGCGCCCGGCCCGCGTCGGCGTCGCCAAAGGCGATCCGAACGTCCCGAACAGCCGCACCTTGGATGAAAGCGTCTAATCAATATTAGCGAGCCGACTGGCGAGCCGCGCGGCTAACCCGCGCGAAGCCAAGGAGGGCGCAGCCCGACGCCCGGCGTCTGAGGGGCATCTCAGACACGAATCGGTCTAAAAAGTCGTAAAAAATCGACGAATCTTCTAAGACTTGAAGACGGTACTCATCTTCTCCGTCCGGAGGTTTATTTATGAAACGTTTCGCCCTGTCCGCCGCTCTTCTGCTGGCCACGACTTCTTTTGCATATGCTGAAGACCCGCTGCGCATGACCAACGCGTCTGTCACCGGTGAAGGCGGTGTCATGACCGACTATATCGTGCGCGGCATTTCGCGCTCCGACGGTCCCGCCGCGCAGGGCCGCATCCAGCTCAACCACCCGCTCGGCCTTCACGCCGGTGCGCAGGCCACGAACGTGGATATGAACATCGATGATGACGCCTTCGTCGAAACCGTTCTCTACGGCGGCTACAAGGGCCAGTACGCAGGCATTGATTATGACGGCAAGATCGCATGGAACGGTTATCCCGGCGGCGACAATGACGATATGGATTACTGGGAATTCACCGCACGCGGCGGCTACGATTTCGGCCCGTTCTACGGTGCGCTGACCTGGGCATTCAGCCCTGATTACATCAACGGCTCCGGCATGTCCCTGTATTACGGCGGCGACCTTACGGTGCCGATGGGCACCGATTTCGCGCTCAAGGGCCATCTCGGCTTCCAGTTTGTGGATGACGAAAACCGCTACATTTCATCCGACACGATGGATTGGGGTGCGGGTGTGAATTACAACTACGCCCCGTATGATGTCGACTTCGCGCTGGAATACGCCGATACCGACCTCGACGACAACGAATGCACCGAAGAATGCGGTTCGCGCTTCCTGCTTCGCGCCACCAAAGATTTTGGCTGGTAAACTCATCCTCCAGATGGCGCATTCCGCTGACGGCTTCATCGGCCGTAAAGGCATACGCACGCCCATGACCAGCGACGCTGGCTGGAAACGTGTCTATGCGGATCGTGCGAAAGCCGACGCCGTCATGATCGGCATTGAAACCGCCAACACCGACAATCCCGGTCTGACATCTCACGGCGCTGGCCGCGACCCGGTGCGCATTGTGATCGACACCCATGCGCGGCTTGATCCCGCATCACGCATGGCGCAAACCGCACGCGATATTCCGACATGGGTTATAACGGTAAAAGATAATGCGCCCGCGCTTGAGGCACTGGGCGTGCACGTCATCACCGCGCCCGCACTGGATGGTCATATCGACCTTGACGCCGCGCTTGCAAAACTTGATGTCGGCACCATCATCTGCGAAGGCGGCGCGCGTCTGGCGCAATCGCTCAATACCTACGGCCTGATCGATGAACTGATTTTGATTGAAGCAACCCAAGTGGTTTTGGGTGAAGGCATTCCCCTGCCCGTCCTGACCAATTTCACGCCGGTATCGGAAGAACAGATCTCAACCGATACGTGGCGCAGCTACGTTAAGCGGTCTTCTTAACCTGCGGCAGTATATGGCCCAGCTTGTCGGCCTTGGTCTGCATATAGGCGGCGCTATCAACACCCGTACATGACAGCAGCGGTATACGCTGCGTGACGATCATACCGCGATCTTCCAGTGCACTCACTTTACGCGGATTATTCGTCAGCAGGTGCACGCTTTCAACGCCAAGCGCCTGAAGCATATGCACCGCCGGTGCAAATGACCGCGCATCATCGGCAAAGCCCAGCGCACGATTGGCTTCAACCGTATCCATACCCTGTTCCTGCAACGCATAAGCGCGCAATTTGTTGCCAAGGCCGATACCGCGGCCTTCCTGGCGCAGATACAAAATCACGCCCGAACCGTTATCCACGATTTTCTGCATCGCCATGGACAACTGGTCGCCGCAATCACAGCGCTTGGACCCGAAAACATCGCCGGTCAGGCATTCCGAATGAATGCGCGTCAGAACATCTTTTGCCCCGCGCACATCCCCGCGCACCAGCGCGACATGCTCCGCCCCATCGACAAAATCGGTAAAACCGACAATGACAAAATCGCCATGCGCGGTCGGCAGGCGGGTCTGGGTGGCGATGGCAAGGTCGGTGGATTTCGTCATTCTGCGTACTATTTAACGCTTATTCCGCGGCTAGCCACAAATTAAAATATCAGTCTTGACGAATACCCCGTTTTAGGTAATAATTCCTATATACTGATCCACTGATTCTATTGACGTTTACGGTAACGATGCCTACATCAAAGGGTCGTTACACGACGTCAACAGAAGCTCGGATTTCCGTTCATAGGGCGCCGATTTCGGGTCCGCGGATATTGCGAAAAAGGAGACTAAAACATGTCAGGTAAAATCATCGGCATCGACCTCGGCACCACGAACTCGTGCGTTGCCATCATGGAAGGCGACAAGCCCAAAGTCATCGAAAACGCGGAAGGCGTGCGCACCACCCCTTCGATCATCGCCTTCACCAAGGACGGCGAACGCCTCGTCGGCCAGCCCGCAAAACGCCAGGCTGTCACCAACCCCGATAAAACCCTCTACGGTATCAAGCGTCTTCTTGGCCGTCGTTTCGACGACGCCGAAGTCCAGAAGATGGCAAAACTTGCCCCGTTCCCGATTGTCCGTGGCGACAACGGCGACGCATGGGTTGAAGTCAATGGCGAGAAAATGGCCCCGTCGCAGATCTCTGCAATGGTATTGAAGAAAATGAAAGAAACTGCCGAGGCGCATCTCGGCGAAAAAGTCGACAAGGCCGTCATCACGGTCCCGGCTTACTTCAACGACTCCCAGCGTCAGGCAACCAAGGACGCCGGTAAAATCGCCGGCCTCGACGTCCTGCGCATCATCAACGAACCGACGGCTGCCGCCCTCGCCTACGGCCTCGATAAAAAGGGCCACGGCGTCATCGCGGTCTATGACCTCGGTGGCGGTACGTTCGACGTGTCGATCCTCGAAATCGGCGACGGCGTGTTTGAAGTCAAGGCAACCAACGGCGATACGTTCCTTGGTGGCGAAGACTTCGACAACCGCATCATCGATTTCCTGGCTGAGGAATTCAAACGTGAGCAAGGCATCGACCTGCGCAATGACAAGATGGCTCTGCAGCGCCTGAAAGAAGCCGCTGAAAAAGCCAAGATTGAATTGTCGAGCGCTGTGCAGACCGAAGTCAACCTGCCGTTCATCACGGC
>DIUZ01000015.1:16406-18404 GCA_002423205.1 Micavibrio sp. UBA6145
GGCGCGGCCATTCAGGGCGGCGTTCTGCGTGGTGATGTTAAAGACGTCCTGCTGCTCGATGTGACCCCGCTTTCGCTGGGCATCGAAACGCTGGGTGGTGTTTTCACCCGCCTGATCGAACGCAACACGACCATCCCGACCAAGAAATCGCAGGTGTTCTCGACCGCCGAAGACTCGCAAAACGCTGTGACACTGCGCGTGTTCCAGGGTGAGCGTGAAATGGCTGCCGACAACAAGATGCTGGGCCAGTTCGACCTGGTGGGCATTCCGCCGGCACCGCGCGGTGTTCCGCAGATCGAAGTCACCTTTGACATTGACGCGAACGGTATCGTGAACGTCCTTGCCAAAGACAAGGCGACGAATAAGGAACAATCGATCCGCATTCAGGCCTCAGGCGGTCTGTCCGACGCCGAAGTCGAGAAAATGGTCAAGGAAGCCGCCTCGCACGCCGAGGAAGACAAAAAACGCAAGGAAGAGGTCGAAGCGAAAAACAGCGCTGAAAGCCTGATCCACGCAACGGAAAAATCCCTGAAGGATTTCGAAGGCAAGGTTGACGACGAAACCAAGAAGGGTATCGAAGACTCCATTGCCGATCTTAAATCCTCGCTCCAGGCGGGCGATGTGGAAGCCGTCAAAACCAAGACCCAGACACTCGCTCAGGCGTCGATGAAACTTGGTGAAATGGCCTACCGCAAAGCCCAGGAAGAAGCCGCCGGCGCATCCGCGCCGGAAGGTCAGGCCGACGGCAACGCCGCTGGCGAGACCAAGGCGTCTTCTGACGATGTGGTCGATGCCGACTACACCGACCTTGGCGACGGCAAGGACAAAGACACCAAGCATTAATCTGGCTGTGCCAGTCGTGAGCGATTGGCATAATCCTTGCAATTAACCTTTATACCCTGCTTTAGGCCTCCCTCGCCCGCTCACCGGGCGGGGGTGGTTTGCAGACGATAGAGGAAGAGACAAAATGACCGAAAGCCTGACCACCGTAAGTGCATATGATATTCTGGGCATCGACCGGAATGCCCCGCAAAAGGACGTTCACGCCGCCCTGCGCCATCTGGCCCTGGCATGGCACCCCGACCGCGTGCCGGCCTACCGCCGCGGCGAGGCCACACTGCGCTTTCAGGCCATCATGGACGCCTATAACAAGATTCGCACGGCCGACGTCCGCCGCGCCTATGACCAGGCACTGGCCGCGCAGCCGCACCGCCGCCGCGAGTTCGAGGTCACCAATGACAATGTTCCGCTTGCCACGAAGGCGCGGGCATGGCTTAAAGCAATCGAGACCGTGTTCTGGCCCATCAACCGGAACGCCAGATAAGATTTTTTAGTACGCTTGGGGAAGTATGGCTGACAGTAATGATTTCTACGCAACACTGGGTGTTGCCAAGACCGCTTCGGACGCCGAGATCAAGGCGGCCTTCCGCAAACTTGCCATGCAATATCACCCCGACAAGAACCCCGGCGACAAAAAGGCCGAGGCCAAGTTCAAAGACATCAATCACGCCTACGACATCCTGAAAGACTCAGAAAAACGTGCCGCCTATGACCGCTACGGCGCTGGCGCATTCGATGGCTCCATGGGCCGCGGCCCCGGCGGCGGTAACCCCTTCGGCCAGGGCGGCCCCGGTGGCGGCTTCGAATTCAATTTCGGACAGGGTGGCGGCTTCTCCGACATCTTCGAAGAAATGTTCGGCGACATCATGGGCCAGCAGCGCGGCGGACAACAACGCGGCTACGGCGGCAAGCCGGGCGCGACCCGCGGCTCCGACCTGCAATACGGCGTTGAAATCTCACTGGATGACGCGTTCAAAGGCACCGAAAAAACCATCCGCGTCCCGACTTTCTCGGCATGCGAAGTCTGCACCGGGACAGGTGCCAAACCGGGCACCAAACCGGAAACCTGCCCCACCTGTAAGGGCGGTGGCCGCGTGCGCGCGCAACAGGGTTTCTTCACCATTGAACGCGGATGCCCCACCTGCGGCGGCATCGGTC
>DIUZ01000003.1 GCA_002423205.1 Micavibrio sp. UBA6145
CGGCGATCAGGCCGTTATGGAGGGCCAGGCCGCCAATCAGCTGAACGTCGTAGTGGCGCTGGCCCAAAGTGCGCTTGGCCGCTTCGCGGACGGTGGCGAAGGCTTCGGGCAGGATGGAGTCGAGGTGCTCGCCCTTGGCCAGGCGGTCCTTGAATTCGGCGGTTTTGGCCCGCAACTGGTCGTCGGACAGGGCGACGAATTTGTCTTCCAGGGCGTTGATCTGGGCCACAGGCTTGGCAAAGCGCTTGAGGACACGTTCATTGGCAGAGCCAAACAGCTTGGCGGCGAAATTCAGAACCATGAAAAACTGTACTTTCCTAAATAGATAAGGGCTTCAAACGTATAAGGATCAGGGGCCAAAACGTCAATCTATAGAAAGGTATGGAAAGTCGTGGCATTCCTGTGGCGGGGCTTGCCAAGGACCCCCCGGGGCTTCAATATAATCCGCGTTCTCATACCGGCCATGGCCGGCCACAAACTGTAGGAAAAACAATGACACATGACCATAAAGACGGCTGCTGCGGCGGTCATAACGCCACCGAAGGCAAACAGTGCAAAATCAGCTGCTGCGGCAACGCACGCAACCTCGTCACGGCGGCGTCCATCGTTCTGGCCATTGCCGGGCTTGGGTATGGTTTTGTCCAGCATTCAAACGCCCAAAAGGGCGCTGTCCTGATCGAGAAGCCCAAGGCTGATGCCGAGGCTCTGGTCGTGGGCGAAGATACCGTTATTGCCGAAATCGACGGCAAGGACGTTCGCAAATCGGACGTGGCGCAGACCATCAAGGAACTGGGTGCCAACGTGCCCCCGGCGGCTGTCGACCAGATCCTGCCGGCCTTCACCGAGCAGTACATCAACCTCCAGCTGATCAACAAGGCCGCGACCAAGACCGACGTGCTGAAAGATCCGCAAGTGCGCACGCAACTGGCCAACAGCCAGGAGCAGATCCTGCGTGCTGCCTACCTGAACAGCCTGTTCGAGGGACAGATCACGGAAGACACACTGAAAGCGGCTTACAAGGCCAAGTACGAAGACGCCCCGCTGCCGACGGAAGTGCATGCACGCCATATCCTGGTTGATAGCAAGGACAAGGCCGATGCGCTGCTGACCCAGATCAAGGGCGGTGCCAATTTTGAAAAACTGGCATCTGAAAATTCCAAAGACCCGTCCGCAGCTCGCGGCGGCGACCTGGGTTATTTCACCAAGGCTGAGATGGTACCGGAATTCGGCACTGCTGCATTCGACATGAGCAAAGGCGAAGTCTCGTCCGCGCCGGTTAAAACGCAATTCGGCTGGCATATTCTTCAGGTTCTGGACAAGCGCACCCGCGTGAAGCCGTCCTATGAAGAAGCCAAACCCGCATTGGAACAGGAAGCACGCCAGGTCATTCTGGATGCGAAACTGAAAGAACTGCGCGAAGAAGCGGATGTCAAAATCATGACGCCGCCGGCCCCGCCGGCAGTGGAAGCAACCCCGGTTGACGCGGCACCTGCGGCTGAATCCGCACCGGTTCCGGAAGCGATCACGCCTGCGGAAACGCCGGCCCCGGCTGCTACGGAAGAAACACCTGCTGCCGCACCGGCAGCGGAATAAGCATCATGAGTGGTTCGCACGCCGTAGACGATATTGGCTGCTGCGGCGAACCGCTTCCTTACGATTTACCCGAATTTCCGAATGCCCGCGTCGTCACTGTCGTCGCGGGCATTCTTATTGATGACCAGAACCGCGTGCTGCTGGCCCAGCGCCCGCCGGGCAAGGCGTTGGCCGGCCTGTGGGAATTTCCGGGTGGCAAGATTGAAACCGGCGAGACGCCGGAATACGCGCTGGTGCGCGAACTGAAGGATGAGCTGGGCGTCGTTACCTGTACGGATTGCCTGCAACCGGTGACATTTGCGTCGCATGCCTATGATGATTTTCATCTGTTGATGCCTGTCTTTGCCATTCGCAAATGGCGGTATGAGCCCAAGGGGCTGGAAGGGCAGCAGCTTGCATGGGTTGCACGCGGCGATCTTAAAAATTATGCGATGCCGCCGGCGGATGTGCCGCTGGTGCCCATATTGTTCGAATATCTTGGCAGCTGATGTTACCGAGCGCCTACGACCTTAAGGAATATTACGCAACGCCGCAGGGGCAGGGGGTTTTGAACCTTTTGCTCAAACGTTTTGGCGCGTGGTGGCCGGACAGGGAACTGGACGGCGACACAATGATCGGCGCGGGTTACGCCCTGCCGTATCTTGAACGCTGCGCCGGTCCCAGAGGTCTATACGCGTTGCTGCCCGGTGAAATGGGCGCACTGGTCTGGCCCAACAGCGGACGGCAGCGTTGTATGTTGTCTGAGCCGCATGCGTGGCCGCTACCGCCTGCAAGCGTTGATTACATCGTGATGGTGCATGCGCTGGAATACGCAGTCGATGCCGGTGATATGATGGAAGAAGCGTGGCGCACGCTTAAACCCGAGGGCCGCCTGATTATCGTGGTGCCCAACCGCACGGGGTTGTGGGCGCGGGCGGAGAAAACACCCTTCGGTCATGGCCGGCCGTTTACGCATACGCAGTTGCATGATCTTTTGCGCGATCATAATTTTTCGCTTGAACGCATGACCGGCGCATTACTGGCACCACCGTGGCGCAAGGCGATGCTGGTTGAAAAAGTGTCACCCGTGATCGAGGCGCTGGCACCGATGTGTGCGCCGCTTTGCGGGGCCATCGTTGCGGAGGCGTCCAAGCGTCTGTATTCCCCCATTCGCGGGAAGCCGCAAAAAGTATCAAAACCCGTTTTAGTGTGGGGCGAGGCCGCGTCAGCCGCGCCGTTCAGGAAAGTTAAACATGAGCTTTAATACCGTTACCATTATCGGCTTTGGCCTGATCGGGTCGTCCATTGCGCGGGCGCTGAAAAAGCACGGTGCGGCAGAGCACATTGTCTGCGCGGACATGTCGGACGATGTGTGTGCGACGGTGCGGCGCCTTGGGATTGCCGATGTTACGACGACGGATATTGCCGGGTCCGTGAAGGATGCCGATCTTGTTTTCGTCTGCGTGCCGATGGGTGCTATTGAACCCGTAGTGGCCAGTATTGCGCCGAACCTGAAAACCGGCACGATTGTCAGTGATGTCGGTTCGGTCAAAGGTTTAGTCGAAGGTGTATTTAAAAAGCATCTGCCTGCGGGCGTGCATGGCATTCCCGGTCACCCGATTGCAGGCACGGAGCATTCCGGCCCGGAAGCGGGTTTCGCCGAATTGTTTGTTGGCCGCTGGTACATCATGACGCCACCGAAAAATGCGGATCGCGGTGCGGTCGACAGGCTGGCCGCGCTGTGGAAACAGTTCGGGTCGAATATCGAAGAGATGGAAGCCAGCCATCACGACCAGACGCTGGCGATCACATCGCATCTGCCGCATCTGATTGCGTATACGATTGTGGATACGGCGACGCAGCTTGAGAATGACCTGCAAAGCGAAGTCATCAAGTTTTCGGCATCCGGTTTCCGTGACTTCACGCGCATTGCCGCGTCCGACCCGGTGATGTGGCGTGATGTGTTCCTGAACAACCGCGATGCCGTGCTCGACATTCTGGCACGTTTTAACGAAGACCTGATCCAGATGCAGAAAGCGATCCGTACTGGCGACGGCCAGATGCTTCAGGACGTATTCACCCGTACCCGCGCCGTACGCCGGGCCATTATCGACGCGAAACAGGCGTAACTTTACAATTATAAAAAAATTAGGGTTTTTGTCGTAAAATAACGCCATGCCATTGAACAGGCGTGGTTTTTTGCGGGGTGCGTTTGCTGCGGCGGGGATGGCCGCGGTAGGGACGCCGGCGCTGGCCCAAAGTGATGTATCAAGGCGTTTTCAAGGGTTCAACCAGATACTGGATGTCGCGCAGGGTGAGGGTGCGCAGTTTTTGCTGATGTATGACAGCAATCATATGAACCGCGATATGCCACTTTATCCATTACAGCGGGATGCATTGGCTCTGGCGCAATCCAAAGGCGTGAAGAACATATTCCTGGAATTGGCGCGTGAGCATCAGCCGCTAATAGACGGCCGTGCGTCTGGTAAAATCACGCATGAAGATTTTATGAGTCAGCTGGGCGCGGAAATCACCCTTTTTTCCATCGTCGAGAGAGCCGACGTAAAATATTCTGAGACAATTTTTGCTGATCTGGGGGAGTTTGCTCTCGTTGAAGACAGGGCCGGAAAGATAAAATACCTGAACGCATTAAGCGCGGGGATCGAGGATGCCAGCCGGTGTGGCATACGCATCGTAGGGGCTGACAAGACGGATTTTGGAGGATCGGTGGTTCTTGCGGCGCGCCAACAATACGATGATCAGGTTGCCGATTATATTGCATCCGTTGCAGGCGGGCAGAAATCGATCGTTGTATACGGCATGGGACACGGATCAACAGATAAGCCTCGTGCAGGGCGGGGCGGCGGACTGGATGATGAATTGCGCCGCCGTGCAGGTGTGGTGACTGTGGAGATGCAGGATAATCCATCATTTTTCGGTGAAGGCGAGGTCGGAAAGTTTAGAGCGATTGTCAGGGAGACTGTTGAATCCAGCTTTGGGGATCGTTCGCCGAATGTTTTAAATATCGATACAGGTAAGCTGTCTCGCGGTAACGCTGGAACAGCGCCGCGTGGTAATCAGATACTGAAAATATCAACGCATGAAATGACTGCGCCGTGACGGCGGTACTGAGTACTGGTTTAATGCTTCTGTGGTGCCTTAGGCCGTATAAGCCGGGGCGCGGAACATGGTGCCGTGGCCTTTGGGCGTCAGAAGTTCGAGCAGGAATTTCTCGTCCATGATGATGACGGCGGATTCCGGTGCCATGCGCGATGCGGTCGCAAATGCTTCCTGAACCTTGACCAGCATACCACCGCCGATGGTGCCGTCTTTAACGAGCGTATCGACTTCGTTCTGTTTGATTTCGGGGATAATTCTCTTGTCCTGATCCAGAACGCCCGGCACGTCCGAGCACATCAGCAGGCGGTATGCTTCCATGCCGGAAGCAAGCTTTGCCGCAACGCCGTCTGCGTTGACGTTGATCTTGCTGACCTGGCCGCCATTGATGTTGGCGCACATGTTGGTGATGATCGGGATCGACTTGCCGTCATCCAGCAAGTGCTTGAGATACCATTTGTTGAAGTCGATGACGTTTTCGCCCGAGTAATTGTTGTTGTGTGCGTCCATCGCGGCGGATGTCATGTTCAGGTTGATGTCATGACCCGAAAGGCCCAGCGGCGCGATATGCGTGCCGGCGAACTGGTTGAATGTCTGGCACAGAAGCGCGTTTGCTTCACGCGTAGCGGCATCGATGATTTCGATATGGTCGGCTTCGCTGACGCGCAGGCCGTTGCGTTTGGTTGATACCTTGCCGGCGGCGGCGAGGGCCTTGTCGATGCGGTTGCCCGCGCCGTGAACGACGATGACCTTGAGGCCGAGGTCGCGGCGCATGACCGTCACCTGCTGGGCGAAGCTGGTGCGGATGGCTTCATCGTCGATGATTTTGCCGCTGGCCTTGACCACAACCGTGCGGCCTTCGTTTTGGTGTTTGTAGTCGAAGGCGTGGGTGAGAATCTGGGCGACGTGATCGTCAGAGATTTCAGGCAAAGCCGGGGTATTGGTCATTTCACACACACTCTGATTTTTTGTTATTTTTCAGAGGCTAAGATATGCTATTTCTTTGGGTTATGTCAATTAATTAATTATATTTTCCCAAGAGGTTTTGGCCCCGGTTTCTTAGCTGAATGCGGGCAGGCCGGTCTGTGAGCGGCCGAGGATCAGGGCGTGGATGTCGTGCGTGCCCTCATACGTGTTCACGGCTTCCAGATTCATCATGTGGCGGATGACGTGGTATTCGTCCGATATGCCGTTGCCGCCGTGCATGTCGCGGGCTTCGCGCGCGATGGCAAGTGCCTTGCCGCAGTTGTTGCGTTTCATCAGCGAGATGGCTTCCGGTGCGGCTTTGCCCTGTTCCATCAGGCGGCCGAGGCGATGCGCGCCGGCGAGGCCCAGCGTGATTTCGGTCTGCATGTCGGCGAGTTTTTTCTGGATCAGTTGCATACCGGCCAGCGGTTTGTCGAATATCGTGCGGTCCAGCGTGTACTGGCGTGCGCGGTGCCAGCAATCTTCAGCCGCGCCCATTACGCCCCATGCGATGCCGAAGCGTGCCTTGTTCAGGCACATGAACGGCGATTTAACGCCGAGCGATCCGTGCAGCACCTGGTCTTCAGGCACGAACACATTGTCCATGACGATGCCGCCGGTGCAGGAAATGCGAAGCGAGAACTTGCCTTCGATCTTCGGCGCTTCCAGGCCCTTCATACCCTTTTCAAGGATAAAACCCTTGATCGCGCCGTCATCGGTCTTTGCCCAGACGATAAAAACATCGGCAATCGGTGAATTGGTGATCCATTGTTTCGCGCCGGTGAGTGACCAGCCGCCGGATATTTTTTTGGCGCGGGTTTTCATGCCTGACGGGTCGGACCCGCCGTCCGGTTCGGTCAGGCCGAAACAGCCGATGAGGTCACCCTTGGCGAGGCCGGGCAGGTATTTCTGTTTCTGGTCTTCGGAGCCGAATGTGTAGATCGGGTACATGACCAGTGATGACTGAACCGAAAGTGCGGAGCGGTAGGACGAGTCCACCCGCTCAATTTCGCGCGCGATCAGGCCGTAGGCGGTGTCCGATACGCCCGCGCCGTAACCTTCGAGCGTGGCACCCAGCAAACCCAGTGCGCCCATTTCCTGCATCAGGGTGCGATTGAAATGTTCGGCACGGTTGCATTCGATGACATTGGGCAGAAGACGATCAGTCGCAAAATCACGGGCGGTTTTCTGAATCATCCTTTCCTCGTCCGTCAGGTCGAGTTCCAGGAGCAGGGGGTCTTGCCAGTCAAATGTGGTCTTGCCAGTCATAAGGTTTATTTTACCATGGGAAGATGGTTAAGACCAATGCCCTGCAGGGACG